>NZ_JBHRZI010000014.1:94293-132798 GCF_042649515.1 Lentzea rhizosphaerae
CCCCCCCCCCCCCCCCCCGCCCCCGAGTATCAGCGGGAAGCGGTAGCGAACACCCGGCGCAGGTCGTCGAACTGCCCCAGGACACGCCGCGCCTCGTCCTGCATCGACCGAATCGCCGGGTCGTCCGGCGCGTCGACGGCCAGCGCCTCGTCCCACAACCGCTTCTCCACGGCCCGCCACTCCGGCTTCGAGACGACCTCGACGGCGGTGAACCCGGCCTCGGGAAGCAGCCTGGCGAGGTCCAGGTCGCGGATCAGCGGCGACACACTCTCGTCGCCCACCACCACAGGCTCCCAGCAGGTGATCACCAGCCGGCCGCCCGGCCGGAGAACCCGGAAGCACTCCTCCAGCGCCGCCGGCTTCGGATCCGCGAACTGCAGGGCGTCGACGACGACCACGGCGTCCACAGAAGAGGACTCCAGCCCGGTCGCGGTCAGCGTGCCCACCCGGAAGTCCGCACGAGCCGACCGCTGCCGGGCCTGCGAGATCGCGACGCCAGAGAAGTCCACCCCGATGAGCCCACACCCGGTGCGTCGCGCGATCTCCAGCCCGTACCCGCCGCGGCCGCACGCCAGGTCCAGCAGCACCTCACCAGCCCGCAGCTCCAGGGCGTGCACCACCTCGTCGAGCCCGGCGCCGCTCAGCACGCTGGTCGACTGCAGGTCCGGCGGGAGGTCGAGCACGCGGTGAACGAGCTCGTCGGCGATCGGCGACTCGGCGCGATCGGCGTACCACTGGTCGAATTTGTCGGCGGTCGTCACCCCTCCGACCATGCCACAGCGGCGCCCGCACGGGTTTTGATCGACGTCTGGACCAAAGTATGACGGCGCGTTAGGCCCAGGTATGACGACGTGCGCGCGGCGGCGTCGTTATTGTCCGTTGCGGTGGTCATCATCGGGACCACCTCATCCTTTCCGCCGAAGGGACAGCCGCGTCATGAGGGACGTTCTGCAGTCAGCGACCGACGTGAGGTCGCGCGTGACGGGATGGATGGGGCGGCGGTTCCTCGCGCACCTCAGCAAGTCCGGGTTCGACCTCGGGTCGTCGTGGTTCGTGCCGTCCAAGGTGCTGGCGCCGCTGCGCCGCAACGGGTTGAACCCCGTGCCGGAGCTCGCGCGGATGCAGGCCCACGGACCGGTGACGCGGCTGCCGCTGCCGGTGACCGTGTGGCTGGTGACCGGCTACGAGGCGTCGAAGCGGGTGCTGGTGGACGCCGAGGCGTTCAGCAACGACTTCGGGCACTTCCGCGAGATGGGGCTGTTCGCGGACGAGGCCCCTGGCGGGCTCGGGTTCAGCGACCCGCCGGAGCACACGCGGCTGCGCAAGGTCCTGACGCCGGAGTTCACCATGCGGCGGCTCTCCCGGCTGATCCCGCGCATCGAGGCCATCGTGGCGGACCAGCTCGACCTCATGTCCATGAAGGACGGCCCGGTCGACCTCGTCGAGGACTTCGCGATGCCCGTGCCCGCGCTCACGATCTGCGAGCTGCTCGGTGTGCCCGCGAACCAGCGTGAGGAGTTCCAGCGGCGCAGCGTGGCGCGGTTCGACCTGGGCGGAGCGGCCACGGCGTCGTTGTCCGCCGTGTCGCAGTCGATCGTGTACTTCCGCGAGCTGGTGCGGGCCCAGCGCGAGGCGCCCAACGACGGGCTGCTCGGCGAGCTGATCCGCAAGCACGGTGACGAGCTGGACGACGACGAGCTCGCCGGTCTGGCCGACGGGCTGCTCACGGGCGGGTTCGAGACGACGGCCAGCATGATCTCGCTCGGCACGCTGGCGATGCTGCGCTCCCCCGACCTGCTCGCCCGCGTGCGTGACGACGACGAGGCCGTGGGCGGGGTCGTCGACGAGCTGCTGCGCCACCAGTCCGTGGTGCAGGTGGCGTTCCTCCGCATCGCGCGCAAGGACGTCGACATCGCCGGGACGAAGGTGCGGGCGGGCGACATCGTGGCGTGCTCGCTGTCGCAGGCGAACCGCGACCCGAGCGTGTACCCGTCGCCGGACGCGATCAACCCGGACCGGTCCGCGGGCCAGCACCTCGCGTTCGGCTACGGCGCGCACCGGTGCATCGGCGCGGAGCTCGCCAAGATGGAGCTGCGGATCGCCTACCCGGCGCTGGTGCGGCGGTTCCCGGAGATGCGGCTCGCGGTGCAGCCCGGTGACCTGTCGTTCCGCAAGCTCTCGATCGTCTACGGGCTGCACTCGCTGCCGATCCACCTCGGCAACCACACCAGCCCGATCCAGCCGGGTCTCTGACAGAGGCGCGTGGGGGGTGGCCTGATACACCCAACTTTCCGCAGTCGGGGTTGAGGGTCCATCCCTCATGCCTCCACGTCTGCGCCCCGAGAGTCTTCACCTACCAACGCAATCCGCGAACGGAAGGTAAGGACCATGATCCGCAAGGCCATCATCGCCGCCGCCACCCTCTCGACCATCGCGCTCCCGGCCGTCGCCTCCGCCGACCCGGTGATCGGGCAGCCGACGCCGTGCGTGCGGGTCACCGACCTGGCCGGACCCGACTTCGAGGTCAAGCAGTGCGGGATCAGCGACGTCGACCAGCACCGCGCGGGTCTGGACAACAACGGCGGCGCTCATTGCGGCCCCGCGTCGCTCTACAACGTGCTGCACTACTGGGCCCACGAGAAGAACGCGCCGGTCGGCTGGCTCACCACGAAGGTGAAGAACCTCGACCCGAAGGACCAGGCCGACTACAACGTGATCACGAACTCGATCGGGCGGATCGGCGTGGACGCGAAGTACGACGGCGGCACCAGGATGAGCAACCTGCGCACCGCGTGGACCATCGCCACCAAACCGGCTCGTGACGTCGGCTGGACCGCGGTGACCGCCGGCGTGGACACCAACGGCGCCGCGGACTTCGGCGGTGACCTGGCCAAGAAGCTCGCCCGCGGTCCCGTCCAGATGGTCTACGGCCGTTACTCGGCCGGTCCCCAGAACAGCCTCCAGCGCGGCGGCGGCCACATCGTCACGCTGGTCTCGGTCGAGGGGTCGTTCGGCGGCAACACGCTGCAGGTCCGCTACATGGACCCCGGTCGTGCCGGTGACCACGGCGTCGGCGACTACCTGAAGACCCAGTCCGACTACCAGACGCTCAACGCCACGATGACGAAGAAGGCCGTCTACGAGTACACGCCGGTCAAGGACGACCCGGAGACCCCGATGGACGAGAGCCTCACGCCGGGCACGTACCGCTGGGTGACCCGCTGGCAGATCACCACGCCGGGCTCGACCGCGCCCACCACGCAGCTGGTGGAGGGCTACAACTGGTTCGAGATGGCGCCGCCCGTCGGCTGACCCGAACTTGATGAACGGCGCTTTTGTCCACCTGAGGTGGACAAAAGCGCCGTTCATCGTTCACTCGCGGAGGCCGATGGTGTCGATGGGGCGGGTGCGGAGGGACATGCGCGTGGGGACGGCGATCGAGATGAGGGCGAGCAGCGCGGCCCCGGCGAGCACGCCCAGGTAGACCCAGACCGGTCCGGCGGGCAGCGGGACGCCGGTGAGCCCGATCGCCAGCAACGCCAGCGGCACCGCGGCCACCACCGAACCCAGCACCGCCGCGAGACCGACCGTCAGGACCGCCTCGGCCCGCATCATCCGGACCACCTGCCGTCGCCCCGTGCCGACCAGGCGCAGCAGGGCGAACTCGCGGCGCCGTGCCGCCGTCGTCATCACCAGCGTGTTCGACACCGAGATCGCGACGTAGCCGAGGATCACGCCCACCGCGACCAGGTTCAGCAGGAACTGGGTCCGCTGCTCGCTCTGCTCCTGCGCCGCCACCCCGCTGGTGACCGCAAGACCCGGATACCGGCCGGTGAGGTCGTTCAGCGCGGTCACGTCCGCCGACTTCACGAGCACGGCGGTGTCTGTCCCGGCCACCGTGTGGGCGCGGGCTTCCGCGGAGGACAGCACGTAGTCGCCGAACGCGAGGTCGTGCCGGTAGGTCGCGACCACGCGCAGGCTGGCGGGGCGGCCGTCGGCGAACCAGAAGTCGACGGTGTCGCCGACCTTCTTGTTCTCCCACTTCGCGTGCGCGTCGCTCAACGCCACCGTGCCCGTGGTGAGATCGGCCAGACTGCCGGACGCGATGCCGAGGTCGACCACGCCGGCTGCCGTCGCGTCGAGCCCGTTGGCCGCCCTGCGCTCGACCTGGACGCTGTCACCGGTCTGGCTGGAGGTGATCACCTGGGTGCGCACCAGAGAGGTCGCCGTCACACCGGGGGTGTCGCGCACGGTCTGGGAGATCTCGGCGGGCACGCCCACCACGCCAGTGATGACGTGATCTGCGGTGATCGAGCGCGTGGTCTCCTGCTGCACGGCGGCGGTCATCGTCGTCTGGCTGTAGTAGTTCACGACAGCGAACCCGATCGCCAGCATCAACGGCGTCACCGCCGCCGCGAGCCGCCGGGAGTCCTTGACGACGTTCGCGGACGCCAGGTAGCCGGACAACCCCGGCAGCTTCGGTGCGATGACGCGGACCATCGCGCCCACCACCCGCGGGCCGGTCAGCGCCAGACCGATGATCATCACCAGCGCGGCCATCACCGACATCGCCGCACCGAGTGGGCCGCGCAGGAACAACGGCAGCGTCGTCGCGCCGAGCCCGATCGCCAGCAGGACCCAGCCGATGACCAACCTGGCCCGTCCGACGTCCTTGCGTTGCACGGCGGCCTCGCCCAGCGCCTCGACCGGATTGATCGACGACGGACGGCGTGCCGCACTCCAGGCCGCGAGCCGTGCCGCGCCGATGCCGATCAGCAGAGCTGCGACCAGCGGAATCGGGCTGATCGAGAGTGCGAAGTCCTCCGGCACCACACCGATCCTCGCGAACGCCCCGCGCAGCCCGTGGCTCACCGCGATGCCCGCCACGCTCCCGAGCACCCCGGCCACGACGGAGACCACCGTCGTCTCGACGCTGATGAGCTTGCGGATCTGGCGCGGTGTCGCGCCGACGGCCTTCAGGAGGGCGAACTCGCGGCGGCGTTGCTCCACCGTCAGCGCGAGCGTGCTGGCGACCACGAAGATCGCGACCAGGATCGCGTACCCGCCGAACGAGCCGGCCAGGATCGCGAGGAGCGACTTGGTCTGGCTGACGTCGTCGAACTCGGCCGCGCTGCGGTCGGCACCCGACGAGACCGTGACGTGGTCGTTCGCGAGAACGTCCTCGAGGCGCTGGGCGAGGTCACCACTGCCCTGCACGCCGATGGCACTCACCTGGCCGGGACGTCCGGCGAACTCGGAAGCCTTGGCGGAGCTGAAGAACAACGCCGCCTGCCGATCTCCCCGGCCTTCCGCGACACCGGCGACCCGATACCTCACGGGTGCCGAACGGGTCGTGATCCGCACCTCGCCGCCCACCCAGACCTTCGCCTGAGCCGCAAGCGCCGAGTCGAGGACGACCTCGTTGTCCGCCGTGGGCGCACGTCCTTCCACCAGCGTGAACGGCGCCAGCACGGCGGAGTCCCAGTTGTGGCCGAAGGAGGGCTTGTCCGCGAGGACCTGGCCGTCGGGCCCGACCACGACGGCGGGGAACGTCTGCTCGGGCACCGCGGCCTTCACGCCGGGCACGGCCGCGATCTTGGCGACCAGGTCGGCGGGAATCGTCGGCTGCTCGGCGGCGTGCTCGAACGCCAGCACGTCACCGCCGGGCGGACGGACGATCCGGTCGCCGGTGACCACGACGTCGGCGGCGGCGTAGCGCTGGGTCGGCACGCCGCCGCGCAGGCCGGACTCCATGAGGATCCCGCAGGCCGCGACGAGCGCGGTGCCGCACAGGACGGCGACGAACGCGCCGATGAAACCGCTGGTGCGGGCTTTGACGGTCTGCCAGGCGAGGCTCAGCACGGCCTACCACTCCCCCAAGTGCGTCATCCGCTCCGCAACCTTCTCCGGCGTCGGCGACACCAGTTCCCCGGCCAGCCGTCCGTCCGCCAGGAACAGCACGCTGTGAGCCGCAGACGCAGCCACCGGGTCGTGCGTCACCATGAGAACCGTCTGCCCCATCTCGTCCACAATGGACCGCAGCAGCACCAGCACCTGGTGCGCGGTCCGCGAGTCCAGCGCCCCGGTGGGTTCGTCCGCCAGCACCACCTCCGGCCGCGCCACCAGCGCCCGCGCGATCGCCACCCGTTGCTGTTGACCACCCGACAGCTCCGCCGGGTGCCGGTCGAGCCGCCCCTCCAGCCCCACCCGGCCGACGATCGTCCGCAGCCACTCCTGGTCGGCGCGGCGACCCGCCAGCCTCAGCGGCAGGGTGATGTTCTGCTCCACCGTCAGCGACGGCAGCAGGTTGTAGGCCTGGAAGACGAACCCGATCCGGTCGCGGCGCACCGCGGTCAGCGCGGCCTCCTTCAACCCGCCCAGGTCGGTGTCGCCGAGCAGCACGCGGCCGGAAGTCGGCCGGTCCATGCCCGACGCGCAGTGCAGGAACGTGCTCTTGCCCGAGCCGGACGGGCCCATCACCGCGGTGAACGTGCCCCGCCGGATGCCGACGGTCACCTCGTCCAGCGCGGTGACGGCGCCGCCACCCGAGCCGTACACCTTCCGCACCGCCTGCAACGACAGCGCGTCTGCCCTCATCACGTTTTCTCCTTGGCCAGCAACAACTTCTGAGAAGAACGTATTCGTTGTGAGCAGGCAGAACGATCACGCAGGCTGCCCGGACCGGGGTGGAGCCTGCTCCACCTCCAGAACCGGGGTTCGTCGGGACGGACAGATCGGCGAGGTCAGATTCGTCGGGCACGACGAGGTGGCGGCAGGGGCGCCGACCCTAGCGTTGCCGGTGACCGGAGTCACGTCGACGTGGATGAGGCGCGGATGTCCAAGCTGAGCGAGATCAACGACTGGCTGCAGGAGAACCTCCCGAGGCTGGCGGCGCAGTACCAGGTGCCGGGCGCGACCGCGGCCGGCACCGTCGGCGACGAGGTCGTCGAGGCCGCGGCGGGTGTGCTCAACAAGAACACCGGTGTGGAGACGACGACCGACTCGCTGTTCCAGATCGGGTCGATCACCAAGGTCTGGACGACGACGCTCGCCATGCAGCTCGTCGACGACGGCCTGCTCGACCTCGACGCGCCGGTGCGGACCTACCTGCCCGAGTTCCGCATCGCCGACGAGGACGCGGCCGCGCGGAGCTCGTCTTCGACCACGTCACCGTCCGCTACGGCCACCACACCGCAGTCGACGACGTCACCCTCACCGTTCCGTCGGGCCAGGTCGTCGGCCTGGTCGGCGAGTCCGGCTCCGGCAAGTCCACCCTCGCCGCCACCGCCGTCGGCCTCGTCCCGCTCACCTCCGGACAGGTCCTGGTCGACGGCGTCAGGCCGAAGCGGCAAATCCAGATGGTCTTCCAGGACCCCTACTCGTCGTTGAACCCCCGCATGAGCATCGGCGGCTCGATCTCCGAAGCCGTGCCCAGGGGCACCGACCGCCGCGCCGAGGTCGCGCGGCTGCTCGAACTCGTGAACCTCGATCCCGCCCGCGCCACCGCCCTGCCGTCGAAGCTCTCCGGCGGCCAGCGGCAACGGGTCGCGCTCGCCAGGGCGCTGGCCGGCAAACCGGAGGTGATCGTCGCCGACGAGATCACGTCCGCGCTCGACGTGTCCGTGCAGGGCGCCGTGCTGAACCTGGTGCGCGACCTGCAACGGCAGTTGGGGCTGTCGATGCTGTTCATCTCTCACAACCTCGCCGTCGTGCGGTACGTGAGCGACCGGATCGCGGTCATGAAGAACGGCGCGATCGTCGAAGAAGGGGCGGCCGAGCAGGTGCTCGCCGACCCGCGGCACCCGTACACCCGCGAGCTGCTCGCGGCCGCACCGAAGCGGCACACCAGGCTGGAGGCTTCATGATCGACGACCTGCACGGGCGCAGCGTCGTGGCGGACACGCACAACGACCTGCTCGACGCGATCGTGCACCGGCCCGTCGAGCGGTGGGTGCCGCACTTCCGCGAACGGTGGCTGCCGCAGTTGCAGGCGGGCGGGGTGAACCTGCAGGTGCTGCCGGTGTTCATCGACGACCCGTACCGGCCGGAAGGCGCGCTCAGGCAGACCCTCCGGATGATCGAGGCCGCCCACCGCATCGCAGAGGGCAACCAGGACACCGTCCGGCTCTGCCTCGACGGGAGCCAGATCGACGCGGCGCTCGCCGACGACCGGATCGCGCTCGTGCTCGCCCTCGAAAGCGCGCCCGGTGTCGGCGAGGACGTCGAACTGCTCGAAACGCTGCACCGGCTGGGCGTGCGGATCGCGTCGCTCGCCCACTTCGGCCGCACGGCACTGGCCGACGGCAGCGGCGAGGACGCCACCGGCAGCAGACTGACCAGGGCAGGGGTCGCCGCACACGCGGAAATGGAACGCCTCGGCATGATCTTCGACGTCAGCCACCTCAGCGTGGCGGGCGTGGAGCACGTGCTGGAGCTCGCGACCCGTCCGGTGATGGCGACGCACTCGTCGGCACGGGCGTTGCGCGACCACCACCGCAATCTGACCGACGAGCAGTTGAAAGGCATCGCGGACAACGGTGGCGTTGTGTGCGTGAACTTCTTCGCGCCGTTCCTGCACGAGAGCGACTTCACCATCGACCGGTTGATCGACCACATCGAGCACATCGCGGGCGTCATGGGCGTGGAGCACGTCGGCCTCGGCCCGGACTTCGTCAAGGAGGTCATGGAGGACGTCACCCCGCCGTGCTGCGAGGCGCAGTTGATCGAGGGCGTCCCGACCGACCGTTTCCTGCCAGGGTTGGAGGGGCCGGCGGGGCTGCCGCTGGTGACCGAGGCGCTGCAGAAGAGGGGCTGGCCGGAGGACGACATCGCGCGCGTCCTGGGTCAGAACGTGCTCGACCTGTTCCGAACCGAGCTGAGGGGACCCGCATCGTGACCAGCATCGAGGACCTGTACGGCCACGCGCTGCCCGAACAGCCCGCGATCTCGCCGGACGGCAGCGTGATCGTCTACGTCCTGCGCACCACCGACCGGGAGAACGACCGCGACGAGCGCGCGCTGTGGCGGGTGTCCGGAGGCGAGACGAAGCAGCTCACCAGGGGCAAGGCCGATCTGGCACCGGCGTGGTCACCGGACGGCTGCAGGATCGCGTTCCTCCGCGCGCAGGACGGACCGCCGCAGGTCTGGCTGCTGCCCGCCGCGGGGGGCGAACCCGAGCAGCTGACCACGTTGCCGCTCGGCGCGGGTGCGCCGGTGTGGAGCGCGGACGGCCAGAAGCTCGCCTTCACCGCGCCCGTCGACATCGCGGACGCCAAGGCACCGGTCGTCGCGGACCGGCTGGTCCACAAGGCCGACGGCTCCGGGTACCTCCGCAGCATCCGCGCCCACCTGCACGTGGTCGACCTGGAGAGCCGCGAGGTCCGGCAGGTCACCGACGGCGACTGGCACGCCGGTTCTCCCGCGTGGTCCCCGGACGGCACGCGGCTCGCGTTCACCGGAGCGCGCGACCAGGACGCCGACCTCACGTTCCGGGAGCCGGTGCACGTCGTCGAGGTGGCCGGGCGTGCGGAACCGAAGCTCGTCGGGCTCGCCGAAGGACAGGCCGCGACCGTCACCTGGGCCGGGGACGATCTGCTCGTCATCGGACGGACCACCGTGGGTGCCGGGCACCTCAGCCTGCTGCACCTGTCGCTGGACGGCGAGGTCCGCACCCTGTCCGCGGCGCTCGACCGCAACGTCATGCCCGGCATGTCGGGCTATCCGGGCGGACTCCCCGCCCTCAGTGGCAACACCGTGTTCTTCTGCGCCCGCGACCGGGGCTGTACGCAGCTCTACGCCGTGGACCTCGAAGGCGGCCAACCGCGACTCGTGCTGGGTGGCGATTCCCGTGTGGTCGCAGGGCTTTCGGTGACCGGCGGGGTCGCGGCGATCGTCCTGTCCTCCCCTGCCTCGTACGGCGAGATCGCCACCGTGGACCTGGCCAACGGTGACGCGATCGTCCACACCGGACACAACGCGCCGAACCCGTTCGTCCGCGAGGAACGCGAGTTCACCGTCTCGGACGGCACGGTCGTGCACGGCTGGCTCGTCCGCGATCCGGAGCGCACCGGCCCGTTGCCGTTGCTGCTCGACATCCACGGTGGCCCGCACAACGCGTGGAACGGCACGGCCGACCCGGTCCACCTCTACCACCAGGTGCTGGCGGAGCAGGGCTGGGCGGTGCTGCTGCTCAACCCGCGCGGCAGCGACGGCTACGGCGAGGACTTCTACAAGGCTGCCCTCGGCGCGTGGGGCAAGGCCGACGCCAAGGACTTCCTGGAACCGATCGACCAGCTCGTAGCAGAAGGGTTGGCGGATCCGGAGAAGCTCGCGGTCACCGGCTACAGCTACGGCGGCTTCATGACGTGTTACCTGACCAGCCGCGACTCCAGGTTCGCCGCCGCCGTCGCCGGTGGTGTGGTCAGCGACCTGACCAGCATGGCGGGCACGTCCGACGGCGGGCACTACCTGACCGAGCTGGAGCTGGGCGGCGGGGGTGACCACATCGCAGAGCTCTCGGCGTTGACGCTCGTCGGCGACGTCCGCACGCCCACGTTGATCTACCAGGGCGCCGCGGACGACAGGTGCCCGGCGGGCCAGGCCGAGCAGTGGTTCACCGCGCTGCGCGAGAACGGGGTACCGGCCAGGCTGGTGCTCTACCCCGAGGAGTCGCACCTGTTCATCCTCAGCGGCAAGCCGTCGCACCGCGTGGACTTCAACCGCCGCGTGGTCGACTGGGTGCGCGAGCACGCCGAACAGCGCAAGCCGCTCGACGCGAAGCACTGGCAGCGCAGGCTTTCCGCCCTCGCGACCAAGCACGGCCTGCCCGGCGCCGCGCTCGGCATCCTGTACAAGGGCGAGACCGTCCACGCGCACCACGGGGTGCTGAACCTGTCGACCGGCGTCGAGGTCACCGACGACACGATCTTCCAGATCGGCTCGATGGGCAAGGTGTGGACGACGACGGTCGTGATGCAGCTCGTCGACGAGGGACTGCTCGACCTCGACGCGCCGATCGTCGACGTGCTGCCCGAGCTGACGCTCTCCGACCCGGTGACCGAGCAGAAGGTGACCATGCGGCACCTCCTCACCCACACCAGCGGCATCGACGGCGACATCTTCACCGACACCGGCCGCGGTGACGACTGCCTGGAGCGTTACACCGAACTGCTCGCCGACGCCGCCCAGAACCACCCGCTCGGCGCCACCTTCTCCTACAGCAACTCCGGTTTCGTCCTCGCCGGCCGGGTCATCGAGAAGATCACCGGCAAGACGTGGGACGTGGCGATGCGCGAACGGCTCTTCGTCCCGCTCGGGCTCACCCGCGCGGGCACGTTGCCGGAGGAGGCGCTGCTGCACCGCGCCGCGGTCGGCCACGTCACCAAGGACGGGAAGGCCGAACCGATGTCGGTGTGGATGCTGCCGCGGTCGGTCGGCCCTGCCGGAACGATCTTCGCGAGCACCGCGGACGTGCTGAAGTTCGCGCGGATGCACCTCAGCGGCGGACTGGCCGAGGACGGCACGCGGGTGCTGTCGGAGGCGTCCGCGGCAGCGATGACCGAGAAGCAGACCGACGTGCCCGACCCGAACAGCCTGGGCGACTCGTGGGGCATCGGCTGGATCCGGTTCGACTGGGACGGGCACCGGCTCATCGGCCACGACGGCAACACCATAGGGCAGTCCGCGATCCTGCGCGTGCTGCCGGACCAGGACCTCGCGGTCACGTTGCTGACCAACGGCGACAGCGTGCGGGACGTGTACCTGGAGCTGTACCGGGAGATCTTCGCCGAACTGGCGGGGATCGACATGCCCCTGCCACGAGTGCCGGCGACCGAACCACCCGATGTGGACATCTCCAGGTACGTCGGCCGGTACGAGCGGGCCTCCATGAGGTTCGACATCACCGAGGGCGAACGCGGGCTGCAGTTGGACGTGACGCACACCGGAACGATGGTCGGCATGTTCCCCAAACCACCCGTGATCGATCTCGTGCCGATCGACGACTCGACGTTCGTGTACCGGTGGCCGGACGACGAGAGCTGGTCGTCGCTGGTGTTCTACGCCCTGCCCACCGGTGAGCAGTACGTGCACATGGGTGTCCGCGCTACGCCGAAGGTGTCCTGAAGATGAACCTGCTCAACGACATCGAGCGACTCGTGAACTGCGAGTCGCCGTCCACCGACCTCGCCGCGGTCGCCCGCAGCGCGGAGGTCACCGCCGAGGTGGGCACCGCACTGCTGGGCTCGTCGCCGGAACGGATCGTGCTCGACGGACGCACGCACCTGCGGTGGCGCCTGGGTTCCGGGCCGCGCAAGGTGTTGCTGCTCGGCCACCACGACACGGTGTGGCCGATCGGCACCCTGGAGCGGATCCCGTTCGAGGTGCGGGACGGCGTGCTGCGCGGACCCGGCTGTTTCGACATGAAGGCCGGCGTCGTGATGATCTTCCACGCCGTCGCGGCGCTCGACTCCCCCGACGGTGTCACGATTCTCATCACCGGCGACGAGGAGATCGGGTCGCCGTCGTCGCGCGGTCTGATCGAGGCCGAGGCCCTGGAACACACGGCTGTGCTCGTCACCGAAGCCTCTGCGGACGGTGGCGCTCTGAAGACCGAGCGCAAGGGCACGTCCCTGTACGAGGTGACGCTGCACGGCCGCGCCGCGCACGCCGGGCTCGAGCCCGAACGTGGTGTGAACGCGACGATCGAGGCGGCGCACCAGGTCCTCGCGGTGTCGCGGTTGGCCGATCCCGGCGCCGGCACCACCGTTGTGCCGACTGTTCTTTCCGCCGGCACGACGATGAACACCGTTCCCGCACAAGGGAAGTTCACCGTGGACGTGCGGGTGCGGAACCTCGCCGAGCAGCAACGCGTGGACGAGGCGATGCGGGCGCTGGAACCCGTGCTCGACGGCGCCAAGGTGGAGGTGACGGGAGGGCCCAACCGCGCACCGATGGAGCTGTCGGCGTCCGCCGCGTTGTTCGAGCTCGCCTCCCGGCTGGCGGACTTCGAGCTCACCCAGGCCGCGGTCGGCGGTGCCTCCGACGGCAACTTCACCGCGGGCGTGGGAGTTCCGACGCTCGACGGGCTCGGCGCGGTCGGCGGTGGGGCGCACGCCGAGAGCGAGCACGTGCTCGTGTCGGAGCTCGTGCCGCGGACCACGCTGCTCGCGGCGCTCGTGAGGGAGCTGACATGACCGTCAGGCAGCTCACCGAGCACAAGGAACTCCTTGCCGCGCAACGGTTGTACGAGTCGATCTGGCGCTCGTCCACACCCCCGGTCACCGCGGAGCTGATGCGGGCGCTGCTCAAGTCCGGCAACTACGTGGCCGGCGCGTTCGAAGGCGAAGACCTCGTCGGTGCGTGCGCGGGGTTCTGCGCGCCACCGTCGCAGAGCACGTTGCACAGCCACATCGCAGGAGTCGCACCGGGCATGCGCGGGCGCAACATCGGCCACGCGCTGAAGCTCGACCAGCGGGAGTGGGCACTGGCGCGCGGGATCAAGGCGATCACCTGGACGTTCGACCCGCTGGTGCGCCGCAACGCCCACTTCAACCTCGCCAAGCTCGGCGCGACCGCCACCGAGTACCTGCCCGACCTGTACGGGCAGATGTGCGACGACATCAACAGCGGCGGTGCGAGCGACCGGCTCCTCGTCACCTGGGACCTCATCGCCGCTCAGCCGCAGGTCGTCAGCACGACGGGCGTGGTGGCGCTGGGGATCTCCGACGACGGGCTGCCGGTGCGGGGAACGTGCGCGGGCGACACAGTTCTGGTCGCGGTGCCGTCCGACGTCGAGACGCTGCGGGCCACGAACCCGGCCGCGGCGACCGAGTGGCGTCACGCCGTGCGCGAGGTGCTCGGCGGGCTGCTCGCGGCGGGTGGCCGCGTGACCGGGTTCGACAGGTCCGGGTGGTACGTCGTCGAGAGGAACAAGTCGTGAAGCTGACCGGGGTGGAGCTCCGCTGGGTCGAGATGCCGCTGAAGTCCCCGTTCCGAACGTCGTTCGGCACACAGACCGTGCGGCAGTTGCTGCTGCTGCGTGCCGTCACGGACGAGGGCGAGGGCTGGGGCGAGTGCGTCGCGATGGCCGACCCGGTGTACTCGTCGGAGTACCTCGAAGGCTGCGCGGACGTGCTCCGACGGTTCCTGGTCCCGGCGCTGACAGGACCGGTCGACGGGGTGTCCGTGGCTCCCCGGCTGGCCAGGTTCCACGGACACCGGATGGCCAAGGGCGCGTTGGAGATGGCCGTGCTCGACGCCGAACTGCGCGCGCGTGGCGTGTCGTTCGGCCGTGAGCTGGGCGCCGTGCGCGACCGCGTGCCGTGCGGGGTGTCGGTGGGGATCATGAACTCGATCCCCGAACTGCTCGACGCGGTCGGCGGGTACGTCGACGAGGGCTACGTCCGGATCAAGCTCAAGATCGAACCGGGCTGGGACCTCGAACCCGTGCGCGCCGTCCGCGAACGGTTCGGCGACGTGCTGCTCCAGGTCGACGCGAACACCGCGTACACCCTCGCCGACGCGCGGCACCTGGCGAAGCTCGACCCGTTCGACCTGCTGCTGATCGAGCAGCCGCTGCCCGAGGAGGAACTGCTCGCACACGCCGAGCTGGCGAAGGTGGTGCGCACGCCGATCTGCCTGGACGAGTCGATCACCTCGGCGTCGTCGGCCGCCGACGCGATCAAGCTGGGCGCCTGCCAGGTCGTGAACATCAAGCCCGGCCGGGTCGGCGGCTACCTGGAGGCGCGGCGGATCCACGACGTCTGCGCGGCGCACGGGATCGCGGCGTGGTGCGGCGGGATGCTGGAGACGGGCATCGGCCGTGCCGCGAACGTGGCGCTGGCGGCGTTGCCCGGCTGCACGCTGCCCGGCGACACCTCGGCGTCGGACCGCTACTACGCGATGGACGTCACCGAGCCGTTCGTGCTGGACGACGGCCATCTGGTGGTGCCGACCGGACCGGGGCTCGGCGTGACGCCGCTGCCGGACGCGCTCGACGCCGTGACGGTGAAGACGGAGTGGATTCCTATGGCATCATCGCCGCACTGACCTGCGGAAATGCAACTCTTTGCAGGTCAGTGCGGCTCCGTTCGAATTCGTTGAGGGCCGTACTGGCACGTTCAACGCATGGTTCTGTTCCCTGTTGCTCCCGGATCGTGCTCCCACAGCCGACGACCAGCTCCATCGACCTTGTCCAGTCCAAGAGCCATGCCTCGCGCACCCACTCGCGAGACACATGTGCGACATGATCCCCAACGCGGAGCACTGGAGGGTGTCCGTGCGGGAGGCGCAGGAGCTGCAGCACGCGATCATGGGCTACCTGCCGGGGTATGCGACGCCGCGGATCGTGTGCGACGTGCCGTACGTGGGCAAGCGATGGGTGCACCAGCTCGCTGAGTACGACCGTGAGCTGGGCGCTTCGTACTGGACGAAGAACTACCGCACCGGGATCGAGCTCGAGGACCCGGAGGCGTTGGACCGCCGCTACCCCTACTACGACCCGATCTCCACGCTCGGCGAGACCGCCAGAAGTGGTGGTCCCACCAGACCTGACGGGTCACGATGGGGCCGTTTTCGGGACATCGTCCAAAGGCGGCCCCATCGGCATGTTTTGCCTGGTCAGACCCCATAGGACCTCATTGAGTCCCCGACGTCAAATGTTCCCAGAATGTCCCAGGAGTTCCATTGTGCCTCGCGCAGTCCTTCGCCGAGCACACCCGCTGCTGGGAACGCCGTCAGGACAGCACGAGCGGATTCCTCGGTTTTCTCGGCCGCCGCCAGGCGTTCGGCCGCGGCGGCCGACAGCCGCGCGGCGTGGTCGCCGGCTCCGGCGAGATCGGCGAGGTTCTCCGGCGGCCACACCCCGTGAGCAAGGCGTGATCCGCACGTGCTTCAGCGGCGCACATCGCTGTCCGCTCTGCCGGCCGGCCTCGTCGCGCGCCGTCCGCGCGGACGTGACCGCGGCGGTCGCCGTCACCACCTCGGCCGCAGCATTCTCGCGGAGCCGGGCAGCGTCCTGGCGGCGCTCTTCCAGCTCCGGCAGCCCCGCCCCCACTCGCGCGAGCTCCTGGCGCGAACGTCGAATCGTTTCGAGCTTCGCGCGGTCAGGTGCGTTCCGCAGGACGGTCCGCGCGTCGTGACGACCGCATCCGAAATCTGTGCCTCGCGACCTGGAATCCTTGCTCACCAACATGTTCAGCGCTGCGGCCGTCTGGTGGAGGACATCCGTGTCGACGCTGGCAGGTAGATTCGCCCAGTATGAGTGCAAGATCGGAGCGCCGCCGCGAGGAGCTGATCCGGACTTCGAACTATTACGGCGAACAAGCCGCGCGCGCCCATCTCGACGGCTATCACCACGATGCGCTGACCGCCATCGGCCTGGCCATCGCTGCGCTGCGGAAGCTGGTCCGCCGAGGCGGACCTGACTTGCCCAAATACCTGGACGTCCTGGCCGACGCGCTCCGCGACCGAGCCGAGATGATCTCGGCTCTAGCGTCACCTGAGCTCTACGACCAGGGAGTCGAGGACGCGAAAGAAGGCATCGAGCTCTACCGCGAGCACGGCGGGGCCGCCGGGAGACCGGCCGCGCTGTGGATCGCCACAGCGCAGGTCCAGCTCGCCGAGTTGTACGCCGCAACGGGCCAGGTTTCACACGCCAACGCAGCGGCGGCCGCCGCCCTGGCCGAGTACCTGCAGCACGAAACCGCAGACGAACAGTTCCAGATCAGCCTCGCACACGCGCTTTCGCGCTGCGCCAACGTCATGACTCCTGCTGACGCCGCATTGGCCGCTCGCCGTGAAGCTGTTCGGCGCTACCGGCCTTGGCTCACGCAGGACGGCTACCTGTGGAAGTACCGCTTCGACCGCAGCCTGATCTGGCGAAGTACCCCCACCCTGCGGCGAGCCAGCCAGACAGCCTGGGACCTCGCCGAACAGCTCGGTCCGCCGAACAAGGACGCCGCCCGCGAAGCCCTCGCAGCCCTGCAGGACGCCGCCGAGGGCTTCGCCGCCCTCATCAGCAGCCCGGCCATGCTGGTGCCGTCAGCCCTGATCTGGGTCGAGACCGCCACCGTTCGCGCAATCGCCGGACGCGTCGCCGAGTGGCTCACAGTCGTCGGGGCAACCGCCACCGCCGACGCCTACCTGGCAGAGGTCGACGGCATCACCTCCGATGTGGAGACCTCGATCCGCGCGCTGCGTCCTCTGCTCACCTCCTGCGCAGGCTTCTGATCAAGTCTCCTCCGCGTGCTGCACAGACGCGGAACCTGTCCTCACCTGCACTGCATGCAGCCGTCGGAAAGTGGTGTCCCGCGCCTGAAACCTGTGAGACGTATCGTGCGAGGGAGTCAAGGATCTCATCGGGCGGTCTTGTGCCAGAGGAACGGTTTCGGGTCCGCGGCTCAGCTTTCGGTCCACGCGCGGACCTCTTTCTTCAGCGCCACAACACTTCGTGCACACCTCGGCGCAGGAGCCGGTCGCTCAGGAAGGCGAACCAGCGCTCGAGCTGTTGAGCCACGACAACTTCACAGGCCGAGATCGGACACGTCCATGATCTTCTGTGCGGGAGGGGTGAAGCGCGATCGCCTGGCTGCAGCGGCTCTAACCCACTGGACGCAACTTTCCGCGGTCTGGTGTCCAGCTGTGGGTGATTACGCCACGCTGTGATGGACGCCTCGGGGCTGGAGGCGGTGATGTCGGACGGCACGAACTGGCAGTTGCAGATCGCCGAGAACGCACAGCACTACCGCGACTTGAACCACCGGCTCTCCCAGTTGCGGATCACCGAGACCTCGCGGGACGGAGCCGTCCGGGTCACGGTTGCCACCAGCGGTTTGCTGACGAGTCTGGTGCTGACCGAGTCGCCAGGACCGATGTCGCGGGCCCAGCTGGCGGCGCAGATCATGGAGTGCATACGCCGGGCCCAGTCGAAGATTCCGGACCTCGAGCACGACAACATGAATACGCTCAACAGAAGGCTGAGCGACGCCAAGGAGCAGCTCGCGGAGGTGAAGGGGAACAAGGAAGTCTGGACCCAGGTGCCGCCTGACAGCGGCGTGAGTGCGGACAAGCTGCCAAAGATGATGTCGGACTGGCGCAACAACCCCTGGGGGCGCACACCCGAGCAGTGGCATGACTACGACGGGATCGACGTTACGTTCCGCGACCCGACGGGCAAGGTACTGGGCCGATGCGACACGGGGACCGGTCTTCCCAAACCGCAGTGAGATGCCGCGGGTTCGAGTTTCGCTTTGGCGGGAAATGCCCGAAGCATCAACTGTCGCATGTGGACATGGCACTGTCGCTGGCCTTGCGCCTGCCGAAAACTCATCCTGTGGCGCTCGAATAGTCGTCACCGCAGCGTCCACGGCAGGTGGCCTCGGCGCCCGCCGACTGCTGCGCACCCGGATCGTCGGTGGACTCATCAACGAGTACAGATACGCCGCATGACGTGCAGCGATGACTTTTCGAGCGGCACAGGTTTCAGGAGCCCACGGACAACTCCACGGTGCGCAAAACGCGAGGCCACCACGGCGTCTCGGTCACCACGATCGAGACCAGATGCGCGCGCCGACGCCGTGAGCCTGGGTCAGGGTCCCATCGTAGTTCGAGGATCCGTTGTCCCACGCGGTGTAGTTACCCGCCGCGCAGTCGCGGGCAGTCGTGGTGCGCGTGAACCCGCTGAGAGAGATGCCGAACCCGCTGGTGCAGGCGGTGCCGTTGTTGCCACGCATGAAGCCGCCCGCGTTGAACGGAGCAGCGTCGGTCGAAGTCTGCCAACCCCTCGCCCCGGCCGAACAGGTTGAGGCTCAAGCTAGACGCGATCGAGGATCCGCTTCAACTGCCGCCATCCACCGGGCACTGCGGCGATCGCGTGGACCAGAGCGCCCGCCGTCCGCTCGGCCACGTCGTCGGCGAGCCTGGCGCGGACGGCCGCGACTGCTTCAGCCTTGTGCAGGAACTCGTCGGGGTCGACCATCTGGTCGTCCAGCGAGCGAACGAGCGCGATCAGGTACCGCACGTCCAGGTCGCGTGCGAGGGTGAGCAGGGCGTCCCGCTGCTCGACGAGGGAGCCCCTGTCGACGCCGGCGATTCCACAGGCGGCGTCCACGGCGCGGGCGGCGAGGTCGTCGAGGCCGGCCGGTTCGACGTCGCCGAGGTCCGGTGCGCGGGTGGACAGCAGCCATGTCGGATCAACGGAGGTGAAGCGGTCGGGATCGGTTACGACCGCGGCGGGATGGCTTGTGGTGGTCCAGTCGGTTCGGGCACCGGTGATCCGCTCCAGTAGCACCAGTGCCTCGGCCTTGCACCGGGCAGGATCGGTGAACGTCAACCCTCGGCGCAGCCGCTCCAGCCGCGGGTCGGAGAGCGGGCGGGGCTCTTCCTCGACAAGGTCGAAGGACGCCAGTTCCTCCTGGTTCTCCCAGTAGCGGCATCCAGTGCGGAAGTTGACGTTCCAGAAGACGTTCACCGCTGTAGCCCCGTCAGAGAGTCTGCTCAGCGTTTCCGTCCGCGTGCCACGGGTTCCGCTGGGCTCGACCACGAACGTCCACGGCGGTCGCGCGACGACGACGGCGAGCGCCAAACTCCGCGGATAGACGCTTGACTCCACACCGAGCGCCTGGGCGATGGTCAGCGACGCCCCGAGCCCCACCGCGCCATAGCGGGCGAGCGCGTCGGCCGCGCCCACGTCGACCGCGGTCACGCTCAGCTGGTCTCTCAGCGCGGACGACCGGGGCAGCAGTGCGCGGACCCGCGAGACGTCCTGCGGTGCTGCGCTCATGACCACCTCTGGGCAAGTCGGTCAGTCGGGCGCGCCGCCGAGTCGGCGGCGCGCCCGCCGTCGGCGGCTCAGGGTATCGGGTACGTGAAGCAGCCGTTCTGTTTGTCCGCCGGTGGTTCTCCCTTGACCCGGAAGAAGAACAGGTCGTTGGAGTTCTCCAGAATCCGGTCGTTGGCGAACCAGACGCGCAGCGCGGTGCCCGCGTCCTGGTTCTGCCTGGGGTTGATCGGACACGCGGAACTACGCCTGCGGTTCGGGTCCGACTGGAAGGCCGTGCCCTGCCAGGTCGCGGCATACGGGTACTCGTCGCAGTCCCGCCCCTTGGCGGCGTAGTCGCGATCGATGCCGCGGCAGACCGCCCTGGCGGCGTTGCGGTTGATCTCCTGCAGCCACTCCACCCGCAAGCGGTTCAACCCTTCCCTGGGAGAGGCGTCGTAGTTGCCGGGTACCGTCTTGCCCTCCCACGCCGGATAGGTCTTCTCCGGCCGGTGGAAGGCGTTCCAGATGTGCCAGGTGGCCTCGTAGTACCTCGCGTCGGTCGTGTCGAAGGTGATGTAGGGAGCAACCCGGAGAAACACTCCCCCTCCGCTGCCGTTGAGGTAGCCCGCGGAATCCCACCGCACAGCGTGGGGAACGCCCAGCGACGGCCTGCCCGCGACCCCGTTCGGCGGCGCGATCGTGAACCGCTGCCGGTACTCGCTGAACGCCAACCTGTCCGTGCCCTCACCGACCTGATCCGACTCGAACACGTAAGTGGCGTACGGCTGAGCCATCCACTCGGCGACCGTACGGCTCGTCGAGCCCGGCCCAACCGGCTTGCAGTGCCGGCGCGGGTCGGTGATCGACCTGCAGTCCAGACTGTGGGTGATGACCGACGCCAGAACGATCGGCAGGTCCGCGGGCGTCGACGGCACCGGTTCGACATCATCGATCCGCACGTCGTACTGCACGTTCCGGATGCCGTTCCACCCGTAGAAGATCAGCGTGGAGTGGAGGTTCACCCGGCCCGCGACCCGGCCGGTCGAGATGTCGATGATCTCCATCGGCACGGAGACCCGCTCACACCAGGCATAGCGGTTCTTCACCCACCCCCGCTCGCCGCCCGGCTCCGGCCTGCTGTCGCACTCCTCGAAGGTGATGTCGTCGTAACCAGGTCGCGGCGCCGCGATCGTCGCGGCCCGTTCCCTGAGCGCGCGGGCCATTCCCGCGTCGCGTTCCACCTGCACCCCCGCGAGTGCCTCGGCACCCGGCTCTTCCTGTGACGATGCCGCCGCCGTGACGTCGTAGGCGTTGCCCACGAGATTCGGCTGGTCCGCGCCTGCCGGAAGCTCCCATAACAGCAGCAGTGCGGCGGTGCTCAGAACGAGCAGTTTTCCACGCCCAAGTAATCGCATTCCTCCCCCTCATCTCCATGCGGTGATGCGAAAACGAAGCGCTGTCCCCCGTTTCCTGAAGGTGCCGACAGCACCGGAACCGTCTGCCTTGTCTACGGTTTCCGCACACCGTGCGCCTTGCCTACCGTGTCCGGTTTGTTCACGTTCGGCGATCACGACGTGAACGACAATCCTCGAACAACCCGTGCCCTCGGCAGCAACACCTGTACTCAGCACTGGCCCGCCACGTGTCCCACCACAACCAGCACCGAGCGCGACAATTCATGCCACCACGGCCGGCCCTGCTTTCCCGCAACCGACCCAGACTCCGGTACACCGTCGACCCATCCTCAGCGGCCTGATCAAACAAGTACGAACCCGCCGCCCGACGCGCAGATCAGGATCTGCGGCCGACTTTGACACCCCGCTTCGGCCCGCCCTGATCGTGTTCCTGGCGCTCTTCATCGTCGCGAGTGTGGCGACACGACTTGTACCCGCCGGGCGAGAATCCGGTCGCCGCAACCCGGTTGAGCAGTGCAATGCAGCTGATGAGTCGAGAACGAGTCGCAGCGGCCGACTCAGGTCGATGCGCCCAGGGCGTCCCCGCGAAAGCCGTTGCAGCAAGTGCGTGCCTCAGCCGGCACTCGCCGGGTACACGGCACACAACTGTCAGGTGAGCGCGCCGACCCACGTGGTGCGCGCCGGGCTGGTAGACCAGGGCCACGTCCACCGTCGGTGCGAACGACACCGCGTCCTTCTCGCGGACCACCGGCCCATCCACAGTGGACAGACTGGCCTCGGCACCGCGCCGCCAAGTCGTGACGGTGACGCGGCGGCACGAGCTGGAACCGGGCCAAGTCGCTTTCCGGCCTGACCCGTGAAGAGGTCGGTGAGCCCATCGGGAACACGCTGAACCACAACCTCATCCGCGAACTGATGGAGAGCACCACCCTCGTGCCACCGGACCTGCGCATCCTCGACCACGACGGCTGGGACCCCCACGGCGTCCGGGAGGGTTCCCGCACACCTCACGCCACAATCCTGATCGCGAAGAACGCCACAGCGCTGTCGAAACTGATCGACATTGATCACAACAGGTGATCAACATGGGAGAGGACCACAACCAATGTCATTTATGAATCGTGTTGCTGCCATCGTCGCGGGAGTTCTCGCGGTCGGGGCACTCGCGCTCACCGGCGCTCCGGGAACGGCCTCGGCGCAGCCACAGACCGAAGAGATCGGCGTGCTGGCAGGTTTCGACTGGAACGCTCAGTTCGCCTGCTGCCTGACCTCCAGGCAGTGGACCTCCAATGCATCAGGCACCACCACCATCAGGGTCACGCGCGCCTACCGGATCAACACCGGCGCCTGCGACGCGGTGAAGATCCGGCTCGAGAGGTGGAACGGCATCCTCTGGTCCAGCCAGGGCACCAAGACCGCCACCTGCCCACACCCGCGCAACGTCAGCTGGGGCACCGGGAGCGGCACGTACCGCTTCTACATCGAGCCCTCCTACTCGGGCGGCGCCTACGTCCGTGCAAACGGCACGGTCTCCTACCCGTAACGCAACTCGAACGCACATGAGCGGTAACGGATCCCACCCGTCGTGAATGGGAGTGACATGCGCAAAGTGACGGCAGTTCTCGGTCTCACCATCGCAATCTGGGGCGGCAGCCTCGTCGGGGCTTCCCCCGCCGGTGCCATCAGCGGCTGTTCCAGCTTCCTCATCGACACCGACACAGCGGGTGCGCGATGCACCAGCAGCGCGGGATGGGGCACTCAGGTCAGGGCCACCACGGAGTGCAGGCGGCCGGACAAGCTGAAGACCGTCAACGGCCCATGGGTCGGCGTCAACCAGACCTCAGTCGCCGACTGCGGTGGTGGCTGGGTCGCTCGCCCAGGGCCTCCCATCCTCCGGTAATCCCCCGGACACCTCGACAACGCGATCAGTGCGGCGGCTTTTTGAGCCGCCGCACTCGGTGGCCGAATGCAGTGCGCACAGCTGCCGTCGCAGCACGGCAATGCCGATCAGGATCCGGATCACCGCCCCGGTCGTGACGCCTTCGTCGGTGTGCAGGGACACCACCAGGCGGTGCGCGCCGGTGCGCGCGGAGAACCGCTGACAGGGCGACCCGACCTGAACCTGCCCGCGTGGAGCAACGAGTGGAACATCGGCTTCAAGCTCGGCAGGTTCGCCACCACGCCGTGTCCGTCGTAGATGTTCGGCGTCATCGAGAGCCACGCGGGGCGCAGAACGAGGGCAGTCACGGACGTGTTCCCCAACGGCGGCGGCAACTGGGGCGGCTCCTATCTGACCGCGCCGAAGCAGCAGATCAAGGCGTTCAACGCCAAGGGCACGTTCCCCAGCCAGGGCGCCGTCGTTGCGGGCGTACTGGGAGATTCCGGCGCCGTCGGCGGTGGCCAGGTCGTAGACGTCCATCGCCATGCCGCTGTGCCGCTTGACCAGCACGTAAGAGGCGTTCGTGTCCACTACCGCCGCAGTGGCGGTGGGAGGAAGGGCCGAGGTGGTCGCGCCGATGAAGGCGGCGGTCGCGACGAGAACGAGAGGCGCCCGCCGTCGAACGGGCGGCAGGGGTGTTCGCGGTCGAGGTCTCTCCTGCGGTGTTGCCGGGGACGCGCTCGGTGCGGATGTCGCGGCGGTGCGGGAGCGTGACGCCACCGCACCGCCGCGACCGGCCCGCCGGATCAGGGCGCCGTGCAGACCGAACCGTTGAGGGTGGACCGGGCGGGTGAGGCGTTGGTGTCGTTCCGGTCGGCGGTGAACCCGTCGGCGGTGAACCCGAAGCCCGCAGGGTCGCGCTCGAGGATCAGGTGCGGGTCCACCTCTGGTTGGTACCGCCGTGGCAGTCCCAGATGATGACCTTCGTCCCGTTGGCGGTGGCGCCGCCGTTGACGTCCAGGCACTTGCCCGACGCCACCGCCGTCACGCTGCCGTCGGAGTTGACGCGGAACTGCTGATTGCCCTGGCCGTTGCAGTCCCACAACGTCACGGCGGTGCCGTTGGCCGTGCCCTGGTTGTAGACGTCCAGGCACTTCGCGCCGTCGTAGGCGCGCAGCTCACCGGCCGCGGTCGTGGTGAAGCGCTGGTTGGTCTGGCTGTTGCAGTCCCAGATCTGGGTCAGGGCGCCGTTGGTCGGCGTGCTGCCGGGGATGTCCAGGCAACGGCCGGAGCTCTGGCTCACCAAGGAGAACGACGTGGGCCCGGGGCCCCCGCCGCCGCTGACGACGTACACCGCCGTGCCGTGCGCCGGGACGCTGGCCGAGATGGCGCCGGAGGTGGTGGTCGTGCCGTTGGTCCAGGCGTCGCGCAGCGTGAACGAGCTGCCCGACAGACCGATCGCGCTCGCAGTGGTCGAGACGGTGGTCGTACCGCCGCCCTGGTTGAACAGGGCGACCGCGACGTTGCCGTTGGCCAGCCGCTTGGCCAGGACGCGGCGGGTTCCGTCGTTGGAGATCTGCCGGGCTTGCAGGCCGAGGCTGTCCTGGTTGATCGCGATGAGGTTCGTGTTCTTCAGGATCGTGGACGTGGCGGCGTTCATGTTGCGCAGGTCGTTGCCTGCGATCAGAGGGGAGGCCATGATCGCCCACAGGGCGAAGTGGCTGCGCATCTCGGTGTCGGTCATGCCGCCGCGGCCGACCTCCATCATGTCGGGGTCGTTGAACCCCCCCGGCCTGGCGTAGGAGGCGAGCGGCACGGTGACGTTGACGATGTTCTGGATGCCCATCGGGTAGCCGTTGGTCTGCCCGGTGTCCCACTTGTTGGTGATGTCCTCGGTGGTGCGCCACATGTTCGCCACGTCGCCCCAGTCGCGACGCGGCCCGGTCTTGTCGTGGATGCTGTTGGAGTTGATGCTGTAGACGATCGGACGCCCGGTGGCCGCGAGGGCGTCGCGCATCTTGGCGAACGTGCGCACCTGGTCGTCGATCGTGCCGCTGGGCGAGCACCAGTCGTACTTGAGGAAGTCCACACCCCAGGCGGCGAACTGGCGGGCGTCCTGCGCCTCGTGGTTCAGGCTGCCGGTGGCGCCGGGGTAGGAGTCGAAGTACTGCGCGCACGTCTCGGCCAGCGGCGCCTGGTAGATGCCGAACTTGAGGCCCTTGCCGTGGATGTAGTCGCCGAGCGCCTTCATGCCGCTGGGGAACCGGCTCGGGTCGCCCTGGAGGTTGCCCGACGAGTCGCGGTTGGGGTTCATCCAGCAGTCGTCGACGACCACGTACTGGTAGCCCGCGTCGCGCATCCCGGAGCTGACCATCGCGTCGGCCATCTGACGGATCAACGCCTCGTTGATGTTGCAGCCGAACGTGTTCCACGAGTTCCACCCCATCGGCGGGGTGCGCGCCACACCGTTCTCCAACGCCTGCGCGGGCGACGCGTGCAGTACCGCCGTCACCGCGGACAGCAGCAGCATGCCTGCCGCCAACAGCGTCGCCGCCCTGCGGGGACGGGGAAGTCGTGTTGCTGTCACCTGGTTTCACTCCTCGGTGCGTACGACATTCCGGCTGCCATCCGTGCTGCCGCACGGTCGGGCGAAGCGTTGCCCGATGCTCCGGAATTCCGGGGTTGGACAGGTCCACCGGCGGGCTGTGACGGGGCGGCTTCCGTCAGTGGCGCCCGACTTCGACGGAGACAGTGTCGCATCCGTTGTTCACGCTCACAAGCCGGTTCCAGGCAAAGAGGGTATTCGTCAGTCGAGGCGAGGTCTCCATTCGAGATGGAATGTTCGCTTATGGCCGTGAACCCACAACTACCTGCACCTATGAGATCCTGGGGCCAGGTGGTTCGACGACAATTCGACGATAATTCGACGGCATATGGCGTAGGTTAGCGCTAACAATGACCTGGCTCGCGAGTCACGGCCCGCGATCCAGTACGGCACTCGCGGCGACCTGCCGTCGATGACGACGTTGGGAACTGCCATGCGAACACTTCTCCCGGCGCGAATCTGCGCCGCACCCGTGCCGTGCACGCTCGGCCCTGTCCACGCGATCATCGCGTAGCCGATTCCCGAACCGCGCGTACGACGACAGGACCTCCTCCATCACCCCTCGCACCCCCGGCCATCGCACGGTGCCCGGAACGCCGCCGCGCCCGCCGCCGCACGACGCTCCCGCTTGTTTTTCCGTCAGGTTGGCCGGTGGATCAGCTGGGATGCGGGCGGGCGGAGCAGCCACCAGAATGATCGGCATGCTGACCGCCGTGCTGTTCGGCCTGGCAGCCTCGATCGCATTGGTGATCGGCGCCATCGCCGGCTCACTGTGGCGCCCGCCCCGCCGGGTCACCGGAGTCCTGCTGGCCTTCGCCAGCGGTGCCTTGATTTCTGCTCTCGCCTTCGAGCTGTTCGAGGAGGCATTTCACCTTGGTGGCGCACTGCGGTCCGGACTCGGCCTGTTGGCCGGCGCAGCCGCTTTCGTCCTCGCGGACTCCGTCCTCGACCGCTATCTGACCGGCGATCCTGGGGCCGAACAGCGGAAGGTGGCCGGGACCGGCGCGCGGGGTGGGATCGGCTTCGCGCTGCTGGCCGCGGTCACCCTGGACGGTGTGCCGGAGAACCTCGCGCTCGGGGTCTCCCTGGCCGGAGGAGTGTCGCTGACACTGCTGATAGCGATCTTCTTCTCGAACCTCCCGGAGTCGCTCGTCGGCGCCGTCGCCATGCGCGAGGCCGGGCAGAGCAAGGCAACCGTCATCACGACTTGGGCGGTGTGTGCGCTGTTGCTGACCGCCGCGGTCGTTCTCGGCAGGCTGGTCGCGGGTGGGCTGAGTGATCCCGTGCTGGCCGTGGCGCTGTCCTTCGCCGGCGGGGCCGTGCTCGCGTCGCTGGCCGACACCCTCATGCCCGAGGCCTTCGAGCACGGCAGGCCACTCAACGCGTTCGCCACGGCGGCAGGTTTCTTCCTGTCTTTCGTCCTCGCTGCCTGACGCTGAGAAAGCACGGGGGAACCTGCAGGCCGAGACTCTGGCAGGAGGCCGGGCACCTCGTCTGCGAAGTCCGCGACACCGGACACCTCGCCGATCCGCTGGCAGGTCGCCGCCCGCCGAACCCGGAACAGCTGGGCGGACGCGGCCTGCTGATCGTCAACGAGCTGGCCGACCTCGTCCGCGTGCACACCACTTCGCAGGGCACAACGTTGCGAGTGATGCTCCGCCTCGATCACGCCTGACGGACCTCGAGCACCCGGTCGTCCTCCCGCAGGAAACCGCTGTCCTCCAGCCAGATCCTCCTGCCGTCCCGCACGACCGCGAACACAGTCGGCTGACACAGCACGGACGACTTCCCCACTTCGTCCTCGCGGACACCCCGCTCACCGACTGTCAACGGAACATCCTCACCAGTCTCGGGCGGCCGCTGCGCCGCCTTGTTCATGGCGTTCCAATCCGATTGGGTTGGCGCGAGCGCCTGGCTCCGGCTCGTTCCGCTTCGAGCCGGGGAGACCGTGGCACGAGGTGTGCGGGAACCCTCCTGGCGCCGTGGAGGTCTCAGCCGTCGTGGTCGAGGATGCGCAGGTCCGGTGGCACGAGGGTGGTGCTCTCCATCAGTTCGCGGATGAGGTTGTGGTTCAGCGTGTTCCCGATGGGCTCACCGACCTCTTCACGGGTGAGGCCGGGAACACCGTTGCCGCTCAACCGGTTCCGCACTTCGGTGACGACGCGCTCGACCTTCTTGTGGTTCCAGTTGTCGTCGGGCCGGATCTCGTTGAGGTGTTGCGCGACCTGACGCCATGACAGTGGAATCGGGTGTTGCTCGTGCAGGAGGTACCGCTGGGCGAGCACGACGATCACGCGTTTCTCCACGGCGGTGAGGTGCCAGGTGCGCGGAGGCCGGGTCGGCGCGTGGTGGTCGGCCGGTGGCCGGTCGCGATCCTCGGGTTGCACGTGCACTTCGAGCAGATGCAGTCGTTCGTGGGAACCGCGGACGAACAGCGGGGTGTACCCCGTCTGCAACGGGATCGGCTCGTCCTGCCGGAACAGCAGGCGAGATTCGGGCAGCCGCAACGGAAGGCGACCCAGTGTGCTGATCCACCACTTGCCGCCGCTGCAGGTGAGCGCCCCGTGCTCCCTGCTGATGCGCAGGTCGTCCTCGCCCACGCAGACGTGCACGTCCGGCCTGCTCCGTCCGAAGAGGACGGTCCTGCCCTCCTTGGGGCCGAAGGCGAGGCCGCCGGTCATCGCCAGCACGTGCAACATGCCGGGCACGACGCTGGCAGAGACACCGAGGGCGAGGCTGTGGTGGTTCGCCGGGAGCTCGTTCGGCCGTTCTTCTGGCATGGTCGCCTCCCGGCACCTTCGTGTGAGCAGCGCGCCCGTCAGTCTGTCCGGAACCTGCGGGAGGGTTCCCACGTCATCGTGGCGGGAAGAAGGAGACGGCCAACTCGGTCGCGAGCCCGCACCGCTCGTCCGGCGACAGGCTCTTTCCGCGGACGGTCGCTTCCAACACCTCGTCCTTGGCATCGCCGTACGCGTCCCGGTAGGGGAAGTTGCGCACTTGGACCTCGCACAGGTCCTTGCCAGGTACGTCTTCGATCACCGAATACCGGTCGGCGATCGTCGACTTTCTCCCACCGGCCTTGTCCAACGTCGCCCCGCGGTCGAAGCGCAGCCGGTAGACGATGTCGTCGGCGGGACTGGTCCAGGTGCACGCCCAGTGGCCGAAGCCGTACTCCGGCTTCGCACGCTCGATCCCGGACCGCTCGCGGAACGACGACGAGCCCTCGGCCATGCAGGCGTCCCTCCAGAAGAACGAGTCCTGCCGCAACGCCGGATCGCCTGGTTGGCGTGCTGGAATCGATCCTTTGGTGATCACCGCGTGGGCGCTCTGGACGGCAGAGTCGGCCATGGCGCACGCGTCAGCGTTGATCGCGTTGGCGTTGATCACCTCGATCTGGATCTCGTACTGGTCGGGTAGCAGCAACCGGCGCCTGCAGGACCCCGCACCCGCCGGTTCGGTCACGAGCTTGTACCGGCCCTTGTCCTGTGCCTGCACGGGTGTCTGCTCGGCCGGTGTGCTGTGGATCAACGCCTCGACGTTCGCTTCCTTCCCGCGCCTCTTGACGATGACGTTGCACTGGTTGAACCCGGACTGGTCCGGGACGAGGTTGACATGCTCACCGTATGGCTGCAGAGCCGCATCACTGATCAGCGAGCACGGGTCGGCGGTGCGCGGGTCGCCACCGAGCACCGGCCCCGTCGGCCCAGAGCCGGAGAACACGATCCAGCTCACCACCGCCGCGACCGCGACCAGCGCCCCGGCGGTCACGAGAAGTCCGCGGCGCCGGACGGAGCTCGGGCGGGGTGCGCGCCGCGTCGCCTTCACACCGGCGACGTCCGCGAGGATCTGGTGTGCCTCGGCTGCGGTGGGCCGCTGGGCGGGGTCGACCCGCAGCATCCGCTCCAGCACCGGTGCGAGCGGGCCGCTCCTGCGCGGCGAGGCGATGATGCCGTTGGCCGCTCGTCGAAGGCGCAGCTGCACGTCGTCGCTCGTCGCGCCGACCGGTGACGCGCCCTCCACCACGGCGAACAGCGTCGAGGCCAGCGAGAACACGTCGGACGCCGCGGTCGGCGCGGCACCGTTGGCCACCTCCGGTGCCACGTACCCCGGTGACCCGGTGAGCAGACCAGGGCGGGTCACGGTCTGCTCACCCGTGATGCCGCGAGAGATGCCGAAGTCGGCGAGCTTCACCTCGTCGTCGGAGATCATGAGGACGTTGCCGGGCTTGATGTCGCGGTGCAGGATTCCCTTCGCGTGCACCGCCGCGAGCGCATCGGCGAGCTGCGCCCCCAGCTTCGCCGCCTGCCGAGGTGCGACGACGTCCAGCTCGGCCAAGCTCCGCGCCGGCACGTACTCCATGACCAGCCAGCACTCACCGTTGTCGTCGAGCACGTCGTGGATCGTCACGACGTGCCGGTGGTTCAGCTGGGCGAGCAGCTTCGCCTCGCGCTCCAACTGCCGCAACCGCTGCGGATCCCCGTCCTCGGACAGGGCTCGCTTCAGCGCGACCTGTCTGCCGAGGCGTTCGTCGGTGGCCCGCCACACGACTCCGCCACCCCCGGAGCCGACCTGTTCTTCCAGCCGGTACCTGTTGGCGACGACTTGCTCCGTCTGCACGACTCGCTCTCCCCGCGTGGGCCCTCGTCGCATCGTATCCAGTCAAACAAGCGGCTCTCCACGCTTGCGCCGGGAACCCTCCCGGCTCCTTCGCCGCACGCTGCGTGCCGATCGTTTCCGGAGAGGAGAACGTGATGAGACATGCCCACAAGCATGTTGTGATCGGCGCGATGATCTCCGCGACCGCGCTCGTCCTGGCGGGCTTGGCGATGGCGCAACCTCCAACCGGCGCCGGTACGAACGTCTCGACGTGCAACAACCCGGTGCTGAACAAGACACTCGCCGAGTGGGGCTCGCTGCGCGGTGCGAGTGCGGTCCGTGAGGCCGTCGTCGACCACCGGTCGGCGAGGTTTGCCTACGCGCAGAAGAACAACTCCGTGCAGAACCCGTCGTTCTACCTGCCGCAGCAGCACGTCACAAGCGGTGAAGTGTGGACCTTCGCTTACGACGTCGCTGCCGAGCAGAGCGGACGTGCCCGCGTCGAGGTCGACTGGTACTCCACGCCCGAGGGCGACAACAGCGGATACCTCGGAAACGTTCCTGGCGCGTGGGTGTCGTTCGCCGCCGGTGGGTGGACCCGCGTCGCGAGCGAGTTCACCGTTCCGTCTGGAGCGGTGCGGGCGAACGTGCTCACCGACCACGAGTACGCCGCCGCCGGAGCGAGCTTCAGGGCGACCGCGTGCGACTACCACGTGGGCTCCGGCTCCTCCACCACGACCACCACCACCACCACGACCCCGCCCACCGACCAGACACAGGCCGCCGTCCGGTACGGCTGGGGTGCGCCGCTGCCGAGCTCAGACGAGTTCGGCAACACCGGTGCCGTCGACCCGGCGAAGTGGTCGGTGCCCAGCGGCACCGAAGGCGGGACGGCGGGTTGCTGGCCGGGGCACAACGGCAACGGCCGGCGCTGCGCGAAGAACACCGCGGTGGCAGGGGGGATCATGAGGATGACCGGTGAAGCCAACGGCGACACCGGCTGGCTCAAGCATCGCCTCGACCGGCAGTACGGCCGCTGGGAGATCCGCTCGCGTTCGCAGAACACCGGCGGCTCAGGCGGCCGGTACCACCCGCTGCACCTGATCTGGCCGACCTCCGAACGGTGGCCCCAGGACGGCGAGTACGACTGGGTCGAGTACACCGATCCCGACGCCCAGTGCCTCTCGGCATTCCTGCACTACCCGCACCCCTCGAACGTGGGCGTCCAGCAGGAGTACCGCGAACGCTGTCCGGTGGACATGCGCCAGTGGCACAACTTCGCCTTCGAGTGGACGGCTTCCGCGTTGGTCGGCTACGTCGACGGCGTCGAGTGGTTCCGCGTCTCCGGCGGTGGCGGCCCGAACGGGCGGCAGAACATCCAGACCATGCCGTCGGGACATCTCAACATCCAGCTCGACAACTTCACCGGCGCTGGCGGACTGCGCCCGGCGGTGTTCGAGGTCGACTGGGTCCGCGTCTACTCCTGATCCACTGACGGGCCTGCAGAGGAAACGCGGACCAGAAGAGGCTGAACGCTCAGCAATGGGGCACCGCGACCTACTGCGGTGCACCCAGTACGACGGCGGTGTGGTTCCCCGGCCCCAACCGTGGCACCACACCGGCGGTCGCCAGGCGTCGTGAAGGACCCGCAACGCGTCGGTGGCCCGTCCCGTGTAGTACGGCGCCACCATCAGCAGCCCGTGCAGCCGCTCGCAATACGGCCGCATCATCGGCGGCAGGCCCCGTGCCGGAGTGACGTCGCGCCCAGTAGCCCAGGATGGCGACGCATGCCCGAAGTACTCGTCGCGCTGCGAGGAGACAAAGACGATCCGATCGCGTGGGCGGCGTTCGCCCACCAGCAGCGCTACACCGCGGCTCACTTCGCGGACCCGTTGCTCTTGCCCGGCGTGATACATCTCGCGAAGAAGGCCGACGACTACCTCCCGCCTACCTACGAGCGTGAGCCGCGACCATGCCGCAGACCGGCGATGGATCCCTTACGCGCCGTTGAGAAGAACCAGCGACAGCGACCCGTGCTCAGGAGCTGATCGCGACGGTGTGCCCGTTCCCAGGACGGCTGTCGGTCGCGCTGCGGCGCGCAAGCTGGGCCCCGAAGAGTGCGGATGCATCGAAGTTGCGAACGCTTGGGCCTGCCAGGCTTCCGAAGCCGGTCACCGCTATCTATCCGCCTCTCAACCGCCTGAACTCGTTTGACTCAGACCTCCGCACGCTGGACGACCATGGTTTCATCGTCGCGTTCGGCGGCTCGTGAGTGCTCTGCCGCGGACGGCGCAGCTGAACTTGCTCACCGTTGCGGGGCTATCCGGCCGAGACCGCGCCGAGTTGGCGCTTTGCGGTTGTCATCGCTCTCAGCGGCGGATGTGATCTGGCTGTATTCGGCGAGCCATCCGGTGGCGCGGTGGTCGCCACGGCGGGTGAACACCGCCGCACCAGAGGCGGCGCCGGTGTCTGGGTCGCCATCATCGATGACCGGGTAGTCGATCTCGGTGGTGTTCCTGGTGATCGCCACCGGGGTGTGTGTTCGGCCTGTCCACGCGACTGCGGCCGCACCCGCGATGCCGCTGATGGTCGCGCCTTGGCTGTGCGGGCTCAACACCGCCGAACTGGTTCGCTCGCGCAGCAGCGCGGTGTACGCGGCCTGGTCGAGCTCGCAGTTCGCCGGCGGTCGACCAGGTGCCCAGTCCGGGGCCCGCACACCGCGGCTCAGTGCCGAGCGCCACATGCCGGGCACCAGTTCCTTCGCCTGTGCCCGAGTGGCCATCTGTTCGCACATCCAGAGCAGGCGCCCGGCTCCTCTGCCGGGGGTGCACGCGCGCCACCGCACCCGGCGGTCCAGGTCGGCGGACACGATCGCGACCCACGGGTGCACGGTGCCGAGGTACCCCTGTGCCGCCAACCAGGCGAGATAACGCGGGCTCTGTTCCAGCACGGGATACAGCGTGCCCATCGGGATGCCCGCGACGGCGCGCCGGTCACGACCGTTGCCCGCGAACAGGTGGGGTGAACGAGCGACGAGGAGCAGCGTCGCCCAGGCCAGGTCGCCGCGCTGGACGCTCGCGGAGGAACCCAGACCCTGGACGGCGGTGGTGTCGGTGAGCCGCGAGCTCCGGCCACGCGCCCGGATCGCGGTGGCCACGGCCGGCCGGTTGGCCTCGGCGACCGGTGCATCGAGCAGTTCGGGAACGGTAACGCTGAGGACGCACGTCAGGGCTTCCTCGGCCATGTCGGCGTCGTCGGGCAGCGGCAGCATCCCGAACACCTGCCGCAGGCGTGCGCCGGTGTAGGTGGACACCATGAGCTGAGCGGTCAGCCGCCCGAGCTCGGTCACCCTCAGCATCGAGTCGCCGTCACGCTCGTACTGGGTGAGATAGTCCTTCTCCACGAGGAACCGCAGGGCGTCCCGCACCGGTTCCACGTCCTCGTCCCCTTGCGCGAAGGCGAGAGTCTGCCGCCACCACGCCTCGGCTTCGACCACCGTCGTGATGCGGCCCTGCAGCACCTCGGCGAGTACGTGGTCGGCCAGGCTGTCGTAGATCTGCGAGTAGACGGAGTAGCCCTCCATCAGTCGCCGCTGCCAGCCGGCGCGTTCGGTCTCGTCGGTGATCAGATAGGCCCAGCCCTCGGTCTCCCCCGCGCCCACTCGTCCGGCTCGGCCGAACATCTGCATCACCGTCGCGGTGTCCATCGGCTCGGTGCCGATCTTCGTGTCCCGTACGACGACCGCGCGGGCGGGCAGGTTCACTCCGGCGGCCACGGTGGTCGTGGCGACCAGCACATCCGCCGTCCTGGTGCGGAAAGCCTGCTCCGCCGCGCGCTTGCCGTCCCAGTCCGCGTAGTGCAGCCGCACGCCGACCTCGGCGCAGACGGTCTCGAGTTTGTCGAAGTCGGTCGGCCCCACCAGGTGCACCGGTGCGCCGCGTTCGGCGGCGATCGTCAGAGCGGTCGACCGCACCTTGGGCTTGGATCCGCAGAACACCAGCACACTGCCTTTTTCCGCGGTGTGGCGGTGCACGAGGTCGGCGACGACGTGCTCGCGCATGCGGGATGCCTCGGCGTGGCGGGAGCTGGCCGGCAGCATCGGCAGCTGCCACGTCAGGCGTGACGGCCGCCAGGTCGTGGTGACCAGTTCGCCTTCCAGCCACTGCGCGACTTCCGCTGCGTTGGACACTGTGGCGGACAACCCGACGATCCGCACTGGTGAGTCGGCCCCGCGCACCCGTGCGAGCAACGCCTCCAGCAGGGCACCTCGACCTGGGCTGCCGAGGAGGTGGATCTCGTCCACGACCATGCAGCCGACCTCGGCCAGCGCTGTCTGCAGGGACGACGCCCTGCAGATCGCCTCGAACTTCTCCGTGGTCGCGACCCAGAGGTCCGCCGCCCGGACCCGTTCCACGTCCACGGCGTACTCTCCGGACAGCCGTTCGACGCGCAGGCCCTGACCGCGCCAGATTTCGAGTTCACGATCCAGCTCGTCAGTCAGTGTCCGCTGCGGCACCAGCCACGCGGCCTTGCGCCCTTCCTCGAGGATGCTGCGCAGTGCCGCGAGCATCCCGATCACGGTCTTGCCGGCACCGGTGGGCGCCGTGACCACCACGTGCTCCTCACCGTCCACAATCGAGGGACACGCCTGGGCCTGCGCCGGATTCAACGTCGGGTACGGCAGAAACCTCAACCAGTCCCGCGGCACGAGTTGCTCGGCCGGGACCGGCTGAGGCACCGCGGCCGGATCGATCGGCTCGTGCAACTCCCACAGCAACGCGAATGCGTCCCGCGCTGCTCGCGCATCCGCCTCGGTGAGCGGTTTCGCCTGCTCCGCGACGAGGCCCGCCATCCCGGACAACGAGGGCGTCACGCGCAACCCGGACAACTGGCCGGTGTCCAGGTCGACAGAGGTGATCCGCTCCTCTTCCACCCAATGCGGCACCGCCCGGAAGGCGGCACCAGCGGCGCGCAACCGGCCGCGCAGGCCGTCGAACTCAGCGGCATCCGGAAGCACGACGCGTGTGTCGGTGCCTTCGGGCAACGGCGGTAGGACCAGCTGCGGGTCAACCGTCTTGCACCAGTACAGCAATCGATGTTCGACCGCGGCGTCGGCCGGAGCGGGCGGCAGCACTGCTTGAGCGCTGTCCCTTCCCGCCGTGCTGTCAGCATCGGCGAGGATCCGGCGAATCTTCGCCGCAGTGACCGTGGTCGACGTTCGCCGCGCCGGCGGCGAGGCCGGCACGGCGGTGGCGGCCGGCTGAGACGGATCAGCTTCCAGCCGCGGTGCGACCGGGCCCGTAGCTGCAACCTCGCTGGTATCCACCGCCGGCGGCGCCGTGTTCCGAACGCCGGCAACTCGTCGGCGAGGGCGGTCTCCTGCAGGCGCGGTCTCGGCTTGAGGTACCGGTGTGGGTACCGCAGGTGCTGATCTGGTTCGTTGCTCCGCGGCCAGCCGGGTCAGGCGTTCGTCGTCCGCGAGACGCCGGGCGACCGCCTCCGGCCGCAACTCGCCGAGGACGGCCCGTTGCGACAGCGCGAGGTCGCTGAGTTTGAACGAGGCCGGGCACCGCGGACACACCACGGCCGCTTGAAGACGAGGCTTGCCGATGTGGCCCGCAACCCGGTAGAGCCCGTGCAGCTGCCCTGCGCACGTCGGACAGCGGCGGTCGACGGGGTGAGGTGACAGCTGCCAGCCCGGCTCGGCGTAGCGCGGGATCGCGGGCGCGGGCTCGACGCCCCACAGGCGGCGGGCGACACCGGCGACGGTCGTGTCGGCTGCGGCGCGATCATCGGGGTCAGTCATGCACCAATACCTGTACCGAGTCGAAAAACGTGACGATACAGCGACCACCTGTCCAACAGCGGGGAACCTGAGCGTTCGGGCCGGTTCTGCTCTGACTCGCTCGATGCAATCGGGTCTCCACGTCCGTGAGTTGGATCGTGCTATCACCCTCTTGCAACCGGTGACTTCGCCCGTGAGCACTGCAACCGAGAGCTGATACCCAGTTTGTACTCACCGACGATTCGCCACCCGTCGTGCGTCCGGCGCCCAGACCACGCGTCTACATGCCCACCACCGACACCGGAGAGGAGTGATCGTCTTCCGAAGCCGCATCGGCCAACTGTTCACGAGCGCCCACCGCGCCATCTCGCGCCGCGCCGCCAGCCCCCTCACGAGGCCGCAGCTCAGGCACCTGACCGCCAATTACCCAGCCATGATTTTGCGGCTAGGTAATTGGTACGGTTAGTAGGGCTAGCGGGGACAGACAGACGTCTGTCTGCCTGTCCTGCCGGACCGGGTGACGCGCCCAGCACATGGGCACGCCACCCGGCCTAGTTACCTGAACAGGTCGCTGATCTCCCCGATCAACGTGACGACCTGCACCAGGAGGCCGAGGAAGACGGCGGCCCGTTCGGAGTTGCACCTCCGGCTGGGTCGCCGTTCCTCATCACGCTCCGGATCATCGTCCTTCGCGTGTTCCTTGTCGGTCACTCAACACCTCCGCCGACTCACCTGAGCGGGTGGGCGTCGGCCTTCGCCACCCGATCGGTGTGGCGAAGGTCAGGAACTGCCGAGTGATCTACGCATAGAGATTATCGCGCCCCGCTTCCTACAGTTATTGGCTACAAAACCTCCGCCGTGGACGACTCCTCAGTCATGCACACCATCACTTGCCCGACGCCCGCAGTTGGTGTTTCGCGAGCCCGTACTCAGCCCGAGCCGCGTCCACGGAATGAGCAGGTAACTGCTGGTCGCAGCGTTATGGAACGTCCGATCAGAACAGAAGTTGCCGCCGCCCTAGCTGCGCATCTGACCCATGTCTTGGCCCTCGCGGTCCGGCTGACATGGCGGCCGCCAGCCACCACGCAGGTGGCAGACGAACAGGTTGTCGACGCGGAAGCTGTACTCGGTGAGGTTGGAGTCGTCGACTTCGCGATTTTCCCGCACCTGAACGCCTTCCCCACGAACATCCCGGCCGGCGCGGAGCGGTCCTTCTCACGATCAGTCATGCGCAAGAGCAAGCTGCTGCGGGTTCGTACTCGTTGATCAAGCCGCCGAGTACTCGCCACGACAACAGTTGCGAGAACAGGTTGGTGCCGGGCTAGTGGCGCGTCAAGCAGCCTTGACCGGGTAATGGGTCCAGGTGCGGATGGGTGAGTCGGTGGCGAAGCCGGTCTTGGGCTTGGCGCGAGCGTTGCGCCAGCGGATGTAGGCGGCGATCGCGGTGTTCTGTTCGGTGTGGCTGCGGTGGTCGGTGCCGTTGAGGGCGAAGTAGCGCAGTGCGGCGAACTCGGCCTCGATCCAGTTCAGCCGGGACCCGTAGGTCGGCAGGAACACCAGCTCGACCTGGTTGCCGGCGGCCCATGTGCGGACGTCGGGGTGGCGGTGCGGGGAGAAGTTGTCCATGACCAGATACAACTTCTCGCCCGGCCAGCGGGCGCGCAGGGCTTCGAGCAGGCCGAGGAACTCGCTGTGGCGTTTGCGCGACCGGATCCGGTAGAGGATCTTGCCGGTGGCCAGGTCGAGGGCGGCGAGCATGTGCATGACGCCGTCGTAGCGGTTGCAGGTCGCCCGTAATCGGCGCGGTCTGGTCTGTGGCCGCCAGGCTTTTCCTTTGCGGGGCATGAGGTTCAGTGGGCCGAACTCGTCCACGCAGATCACCCGCCCGTCCTCGGGTGGATGGTCGTAGAGCTCCAGGATCCGGTGCATCTTGGCCAGGAAGTCCGGGTCGGTCGAGGCCTTCCAGGTGGTCGTGGTCTGCCACGAGACACCGCCGGCACGCAGGATCCGGCGCAGGATTTCCCGGCTGATCGCCGCGACGGTGCCGCGGTCGAGCAGATGCTCACGCAGTTTGGACAAAGACCAGGTGGCGAACGCGGTGATGCCCCAGTCGTCGGGGGGGGCGTCCTGGCGATCAGGCAGATCCGCTCACGGATCTGCTCACCGATCGTCTTCGGGCGTCCCCGCTCCACTTTGGGTCCAGCGCGTCGAACCCCCGCTCGTTGAACGCGTGGATCACGTCCCGCACATAGCTGTCGCTGACCTGCATCATCGACGTGATGTCCCGGACCGTCTGACCCTGGCCGGACATCAGCACCACGATCGCCCGACGCAGCTTCACCGGGTTACGCGGTCCTGCTGATCCGCGCCAGCTTCCGACCGTCCCCATCGACAACGGCCAGACGATCAATTACCGGGTCGACGTTGCGTGATGCGCCACTAGTGCCTGTATCGAAGTCCGCACCA
>NZ_JBHRZI010000014.1:132832-164940 GCF_042649515.1 Lentzea rhizosphaerae
GGGCCATCTATCGGCCCGAACGTGCTTTTCGCGCCGAAAAATATGTCCGGTAGGACTGAGGCGCTCTACTTCGATACAGGCGCTAGTGCCCGCAATGTCCATCTGCCGCCGTTTCTCGTGAACGAGTTGCTCGCTCATCGCCAACGCAACCCCGACTCGCAGTTCGTGTTCACCACGAGGCGGGGTGTTTGGCGTCGCCGGTGCAACTTCCGGCCTCGCGCCTGGTTGCCCTCGCGGGCAACCAGGCGCTCGGCTGGGGTCCGCTCAAGCCGGGCATGGTCTTCCACGACCTGCGGCACACGCAAGAGACCTGGCTCATCGAGGACGAGGTGCCACGCGTGCTGAGGCTGGAGCGGCTGGGGCACAAGCGCAGTTCCACGGATGAGCGGTACTCGCACGTGACCGAAGCCATGATCAGTCGAATGCTCGAACAACTCCGGCGCCGCTGGGAAGTGGACGGCGGGTGGTCCTGGACCATGAACGGACCGGACGAAGCCTGGTGACCATCTGGGCATCGCGAACGTGTTCATCACTCGTGCTCCCACACTGCTCCCAATTTGCACGAACGCTTGGGCACCTGAAGCCGCTGAAGGACACCTGACCAGCCTGAACACGCTGGTGCGTCAGTAGGCTCCGATCGTTGAACACTTAATGGATTCCTCTGCAGACGGTTGGCAGGGTGGTGGCATGAGTCCGCGAACTGGTCTCGCCCGCGTGCTGGACGACCTCGGCACCACGCTCATCGACCTGGTGCGTGGTGATCCGAGCCGGTCCGCGGACATCGGCGGGGTCGTCATCCACGACCCGGACGACGACCAGGTGCTGCCGCCGTCCGCGCTGGTCCTCGGTGTCGGCGTGCGGAACCCGGCGGAGATTCTGGACCTGCTGGGCGCGTCCGGGGCCGCCGCTCTCGTCGTGCGCGGCCCGGTCGTGGTGACGGCTGAGATCGCCGAGGCCGTGGACCGTTCCGGCGTGGCGTTGCTGGGTCTGGCGCCGGGCGCGTCGTGGACCCAGCTGGCCGCGATGCTCAGGTCGCTGCTGGCCGAGGGCGAGGTCGACCCGTCGGAGACCCTCGGCGGGGTGCCGGCCGGGGACCTGTTCGCGCTGGCCAACGCCGTGGCCTCGTTGATCGGCGCGCCGGTGACGATCGAGGACCGCAGCTCGCGCGTCCTCGCGTTCTCGGGGCGCCAGCACGAGGCCGACTCGTCGCGCGTGGAGACGATCCTCGGCAGGCAGGTGCCCGCGCGGTACTCGCAGATGCTGGAGGCGCGCGGGGTGTTCCAGCAGCTCTACCGCAACGACGAACCCGTCTACATCGAGGAGCTGCCCGCGGACGGCGGGGGCTGGTGCCTGCCGCGGGTCGCCGTGGCGGTCAGGGCGGGTGACGAGTTCCTCGGCTCGATCTGGGCGGCGGTGCGCGGGCCGTTGCCCGAGGACCGGTCGCAGGCGTTCTGCGACGCGGCCAAGCTGGTGGCGTTGCACATGATGCGCCAACGGGCGGGCGCGGACGTCGAACGCCGGCTGCGCGCCGACCTCGTGTCCACCGCGGTCGAGGGCGGGCCGGGCGCGGCGGAGGCGGTGCGGCGGCTCGGCCTGGCCGATCAGGCGTGCGTGGTGCTGGCGTTGGCGCCGGCCCACTCGCACGGCGAGGATCCCGCCGAGCACGCCCGGTTGCTGGCCGAACGTCAGCAGATCGCCGACGCGTTCGCCATGCACCTGACGGCCGTGCACCCGCGCGCGGCGGCCGCGTTGATCAGCGACGTGGCCTACGCGATCCTGCCGGTGGAGTCCGAGGACCGGGCGCTGCGGATCGCGACGGACTTCCGCAACCGCATCGGCAACCAGGTCCTCGTCGGCGTCGGCCAGGTCGCCGACGGCCTCACGCTGTCGCGCTCCCGTGCCGGAGCCGACCTGGTGCTGCGGGTGTTGCGCGCCGGTCGTGCCTCGTGCCCGGTGGCGCGGGTGTCCGACGTGCACAGCGAGGGCCTGCTGCTGGAACTGTCGGACCTCATCGCCGAACGCGGCGACACGCTCACCGGACCCGTCGCTCGGCTGATCGCGTACGACCGCAAGCACAGCGCATGCCTGGTCGAGACGCTCAGCGCGTGGCTCGACGCCTTCGGTGACGTGGCGGCGGCGTCGGCGGCCGTTTTCGTGCACCCCAACACGTTCCGCTACCGGCTGCGGCGGTTGGCGGAGGTCGGGGAGATCGATCTCAGCGATCCGAACGCGCGGTTCGCGGCGATGCTGCAGTTGCGGTTGTGGCGGCCAGGTGCCGCTGAGCCAGCGCCACGAACGCCTGAGTCGACGGATGCGCCGCCCCTGACGGCCAGGCCAGGTGCACGGTGACCGGTTCGGCGTCGGTCAGCGGCAGGTAGGTGACGCCGGGGTGCGGGTTGTGGTGACTTGAACCGGCCGCCGTGACGCCGACCGTCGTCCCGGTCGCGATCGAGGTGAGCCACTCGACCACGCCCGGCACGTCCACCGTGCGCGGCCGGGATCCGGACGGCCACAGGTCGGCGCTGGTCGTGGCCGCCGTCTCGCACACCGCGACGCATTCGCCCACCAGGTCGCCCAGAGTGAGAGCGTCGCGGGTCGCCAGCGGGTGGTCGTCCGCGACCGCCGCCACGCGTGGTTCCTCGATCAACGCCACGTGCTCGACGCCGGTCTGCGCCGGGCTGGTGCGCAGGACCGCCACGTCCGCGTCGCCGCGCCGCAGGGCCGCCTCGGGGTCGTCGGAGCGGCGGATGCGCACCAGGACGTCCGGGTGCTCGGCGCGCCACTCCCGCAGGAACGGGATGGTGAACCGGCCGAGCGCGGCCCAGGCGAACGTCAGCCGCAGCGGCTGCGGCTGGACGGCCTCGGCCAGGGCCGAGTCGAGGGAGGTGAGGATGCGGTGGCTGTGCTCCCACAGCCGTTGCCCGGTGTCGGTCAGCGCGACGTGCCGGGTCGTGCGGTCGACGAGCCGGACGCCCAAGCGCCGTTCGAACTGCTCCAGCGTCCGTGACAGCGCGGGCTGCGTGACGTGCAGGGCCTGTGCGGCCGCGGTGATCGACCGGTGGTCGCCGATCGCGGCGAGGGCCCGCAGGTGACGCAGCTCGACATTCATGACTGCCGATCATAAGTGCTGCACGAACGGCATTTCACAGGTGCCGATCGGGTGCCTACCGTCGAAGGCATGAGGATTCTGCTCGTTGGAGCGACCGGCAAGCTGGGCACCGCCGTGCACCAGGAACTCGTCGAACGCAAGCACGACGTCGTGACCGTCTCCCGCACCGGAGGCGACCTGCAGTACGACGTGACCGACCCGGCGCAGGTGGCCGACCTGTACCAGACCGTCGGCCAGGTGGACGCCGTCGCGTCGGCCGCGGGAAGCGTGCCGTGGCGGCCGCTGGCGGAGCTGACCGTCGAGGACTACCAGGCCGCGGTGACGGGCAAGGTCCTGTCGCAGGTCGCACTGGTCAAGGAAGGTCTCTCGTTCGTCACGGGCTCGTTCACGCTGATCACGGGCGTGCTCGCGCGGGAACCGGTCGTCACCGGCGCCGCCGCCGCGCTGGCCAACGGTGCCGTGGAGGCGTTCGTGCGCGCGGCCGCCATCGAGATCACGCCGCTGCGGATCAACGCCGTCAGCCCGACCGTGTTCACCGAGGCGCTCGACGACTACGGCGCCTTCTTCCCCGGCATGAAGCCCGTGCCGCTGGCCGACGTGGCGCAGGCGTACGTCCGGTCGATCGAGGGACGGCAGACCGGGCAGGTCTACGAGCTCTGAACCCGCACGCGGCCGAGCAGGCGATCGATCAGGCCGGGCAGCTGCTGCTCCCCCGCGCTCTCCAGCCAGAGCGCGATCCCGGTTCTGACGGCAGCGAGGAACGTCGCTGCCATCAGCCGCGCCGGTTCCTCGTCCGGCCCGCGGGTCACCAGCACGGCGGCCAGGTCGCGTTCGAGCGCGACCTGGTCCCCTGCCTGGCGTGCGAGCAGTGAGGGGTGCCGGCGCAGCAGCCGCAGCTGGGCCATCCACTCGACGTCCGGGACGGGCCAGGTGCGGTACAGCTCGGCCGTGGCGGCGCGCAGGGCCTGCCACGGCTCCTCGCCGGACGGCCTCGACTCGACCAGGGCGACCAACGCCTGGAACCGCTCGCGGTCGGCGTCCAGCACGGCGTCTTCCTTGCAGGTGAAGTAGTTGGAGAACGTGCGGCGCGAGACGCCCGCCTCGTCCGCGATGTCCTCGACCGTCACGCCGTCGAGGCCGCGCTCCATCGCGAGTCGCAGCGCCGCCCCGGCCAGCGAACGCCTGGTCACCGCCTTCTTGTGCTCCCGGAGCGTGGTCTCCACGCGTTCAGCCTAGCTCGTTGCTCATTGAGCAAATTTGCACGACGTGCAAGAATCTGGTCTGTGAAGAACGAGATGGGGCACCGGCAGGTGCTGGAGTCGCTGTCCGGGCTGTTGCTCGCGCTGTTCGTGGCCATGGTCAGCTCGACGGTGGTGTCGACCGCGCTGCCGCGGATCATCGGCTCGCTGAACGGCACCCAGACGCAGTACACGTGGGTGGTCACCGCCACCCTGCTCACAGCGACGGCCACCACCCCGATCTGGGGCAAGCTCGCCGACCTGTTCAACAAGAAGACGCTGGTGCAGGCCGCCATCGTGATCTTCGTGATCGGCTCGCTGCTCAGCGGTTTCGCGCAGGACACGGGCCAGCTGATCGCCGCCCGCGCGTTCCAGGGCCTCGGCGTCGGCGGCCTCCAGGCACTCGTGCAGGTCGTGATCGCGGCGATCATCCCGCCACGCGAACGCGGCCGCTACAACGGTTATCTCGGTGCGGTCATGGCCGTGGCCACGGTCGGCGGCCCGCTGCTCGGCGGCCTGATCGTCGACGTGTCGTGGCTCGGCTGGCGCTGGTGCTTCTGGGTCGCCGTGCCGATCGCCGCCATCGCGTTCGTCGTGCTGCAGGCGACCCTGAAGCTGGAGACCGTGCGCCGCCCGAACGTGCGGATCGACTACGTCGGGGCGGCGCTGATCGTGGCCGGCGTCAGCGTGCTGCTCATCTGGGTGTCGTTCGTCGGCAACTCGTTCGACTGGCTGTCGTGGCAGACCGCGGCCATGGTCGCCAGCGGCCTGGTGCTGCTGGGCGCCGCCGTCGCCGTCGAGCTCAAGGTCGACGAACCCGTTGTGCCGCTGCACATCGTCGTCCAGCGCACGCCCGCTCTGGCGATCATCGCGTCACTCGCGGTCGGCATGGCCATGTTCGGTGGCGCGGTGTTCCTCGGCCAGTACTTCCAGATCGGCCGCGGCTACACCCCGACCGAGGCGGGCCTGCTGACCATCCCGTTGATGGCGGGAGTGCTGGTGTCGTCCACGATCTCCGGCCGCATGATCAGCCGTTCAGGCCGCATCAAGCCGTACATCGTGACGGGCACCATCACGCTGGTGGTCGGCTTCCTCGGCCTGGGCTTCGTCGACCACGCCACGGCCCTGTGGCTCGTCGGCGTCGCGATGGCCGTGGTCGGCATCGGCGTGGGCATGACCATGCAGAACCTCGTGCTGGCCGTGCAGAACAGCGTGCCCCTGAGCGAGCTCGGCGCCGCCAGCGCGTCGGTCACGTTCTTCCGGTCGCTGGGCGGCACGATCGGCGTGTCCGTGCTCGGCGCGGTGCTCGCCAACCGCGTCACGTCCGACCTGTCCGCCGCGCTGCACGTGCCGGCGGGCCAGTCGACCGGCGACACGAGCGCGTTGAACCTCGCGGCCCTGCCACCCCAGGTGCAGACGATCGTGCACGCCGTCTACGGCGACGCCACCGCGCACATCTTCCTGATCTCGGCGGCCGTGGGCGTCGTCGGCGTCATCGCGGCACTGCTCCTCAAGCCGATCACGTTGCGCACGACGATCGATCTCGAGAAGAAGGAAGCAGACTCCGCCGTCGCGCGATGACCGAGGGGGCCGACATGAACGCTTTCGAGTCCACAGTGGACTCCTTCGGCCCCGTCGCCCCGCCGAGGTCGCGGACCGTCCTGGTCGGCGTCGACGGCACCGACACGGTGATGCGCGCGGCCGCGGCGGCGTTCGGCCTCGCGCGACGCCAGGGAGCACGCCTGGTCGTCACGTTCGTGGCGCACCACTCGGCACTGGCCGCGCTGAGCCCGGCGGTGGCGTCGGTGTTCGAGCACGAGGCGGCGGCCCGGCTGCACGCCGAGCTGTCCGCGCAGGTCCGGTCGTTCGCGGAGGAGCTGGACGTGCCGGTGACTTTTGTGAAGACGTTCGGGGACCCGTACACGGTGCTGCGCGAGTCGGCCGACCGGGGTCGGTGGCGACGCGGCTGATCCGGTCGGGGCACTGGCCGGTGCTCGTGGTGCCCTGATTCGGCCGACTCGTGGTCATCAGCGATCTAGGATCGGCCGGTGGCCACGAATCCCGCCGAAGTCACCCTGACGAGCCCGCGTTCCGCACTGGCTCAGCGCGTGCTCGCCGGGCTCGTGCTCGCCGCGATCGTCGGCGGCATGGCCGTGCTCGCCTTCTCGGACCAGCCGTGGTGGGGAATCGTGCTGGAAGAACTGGCCTTGCTCGTGCTCGTGTTCATCGTGCTGGCGATCTGGGTCACCGCGGGTGACTCCGCGGAGAAGACCGTGGCGTTGCGGGCAGCCGGGACCGAGGTGCTCGGCGAAATCATCGAGAAGACCGAGTCCGACGACGGCGACGACGTCTACTACGAGCTCACGATCCGGATTCCCCTGCCGGACGGCGACTTCGAGGGCCGCCACCGGTGCAGGCGGTCGGGCTGCGCCGCCCGGCGACCAGGTGGGCAGATTCCCCTGCTCGTCGCTTCCCGGCTCCGGCTGTGGGCCGTCGTGCACTAAACCGCAGCAGTGGAATCCCGGACGACCAACGTTGTGGCGAGCTCGATGTGCAACGCCTCGGGCCGATGGCCGTCCAGCACCCGCATGAGCTGCGTGACGGCGATGCTTCCCATCTCCTGCAACGGTTGCCGCACGGTCGTGAGCCGCGGATCGGTCGCCTCGGCCAGGTCGATGTCGTCGAAACCGGCCACGGACAGGTCTTCCGGCACGCGCAGGCAGCGTTCCCGCGCGGCCTGCAGCGTGCCGACGGCGACCTTGTCGTTGAAGCACACGATCGCGGTCGGGCGCGGATTCAGGTCGAGCAACTCTGCGGCCGCGCGCCTGCCGTGGGCGGTCGTGGGTTCGACGTGGCGCAGGCGGTCCGGGGTGAGCAGCACGCCCGCCTTGGCCAGGGCGGCGCGGTGGCCTGCCAGGCGCGCGTCGCCCGCGAGCCACTCCTCCGGGCCCGCGATCACCGCGATGTCGCGGTGGCCGAGGCCGATCAGGTGGTCCGCGATGGCGCGCGCCCCTGAGGAGTGCGCGGCCGAGACCGCGGCGATGTCCGGTGGCGGCGGAGTGCGCGGGTCCACCACTACGAACGGGAAGCCCGCCTGGGACAACGCGACCAGTTCGTCGCCTTCCTCCGGCGGCAGGATCAGGATCGCGGCGTCGACGTCGTCCTGGCCGGGCAACGCCTTCAAAGCGTCGCTGTGCTGGCCCGACTCCCCCGCGTCCAGGAGCAGGCGCAGGCCGTGGAGCTTCAGCGTTTCCGCGATCGAGGAGACGATCAGGCCGAAGTAGTCGGTGAGCACGTACGGGCAGCGGACGTAGACCGTGCGGGTGCGCGCGGGTGTCTCCTGCCTGCGGCGTTCGACGGCCTGAAGCACCAGGTCACGGGTTCGCGGCGCCACGTTGACGTGGTCGTTCAGCACTCGCGAGACGGTCGCGATCGACACGCCGGTCTCGGCCGCGATGTCACGCAGACTCGCGCGCTGTTTCACGTGTTCGATCTTGCGTTCCACCAGGTCAATGTACCGGAACTCGCGCAGACCATTGACCCTCGACACGACCGGGTGTTTCATCCTGAAAGCCAGCGTTTCACAGTGATGAACGGGTGTTACATGAGACGAGCAGCGATCGTGGCCCTGGTCCTCGGCCTCACCGCCGTGCCCGCCGCGGATGCGTCCAGCGCGCCACAGGTGCGGGTGTGGGTCACCACGCCGGACCGGGCCGAGCTGATGCACGAACGCCCGAGCGTCACGTTCGGCAACTCAGCCTCGACGCACCCGACGATCGTGGTCGACCCGGACCGCCGCTACCAGGAGATCGACGGGTTCGGCGCGTCCATCACGGACTCGTCCGCCGCACTCCTCGCAGGCCTGTCCACCCGAGCCGAGACCATGCGCAAGCTGTTCGACCCGAACCAGGGCATCGGCGTGAGCTTCCTGCGCCAGCCCGTCGGTTCCTCCGACTTCACCGCGGCCGCGCAGCACTACACCTACGACGACGTCCCCACCGGCCGAACCGACTTCTCGCTCAAGCACTTCAGCATCCGGCACGACGAGGAGAAGATCCTTCCGTTGCTGCGCGAGGCCAAGCGACTCAACCCGCGGCTGAAGGTCATGGCCACGCCGTGGAGCCCGCCCGCGTGGATGAAGACCAACGACTCTTTGGTGGGCGGTCAACTCAAGGACGACCCCGCCGTGTACGACGCCTACGCGCGCTACCTCGTGAAGTTCGTGCAGGCGTACACCGCAGCGGGTGTGCCGATCGACTTCCTCTCCGTGCAGAACGAGCCGCAGAACCGCAAGCCGGACGCCTACCCCGGCACGGACATGCCCGTCGCGGCACAGCTGAAGGTGATCGAGGCGCTCGGCCCGAAGCTGCGCGCGGTCAGCCCGCGCACCAAGATCCTGGGCTACGACCACAACTGGGCGACCCACCCCAACGACGGCACAGCAGAGGCCGACTACCCGTACCAGGTGCTGCGCGGCAAGGCCGCCAAGTGGCTCGCCGGCACCGCCTACCACTGCTACCACGGCGACCCCAGCGCGCAGACAAAGCTGCACAACGCGTTCCCCGACAAGGGGATCTGGTTCACCGAGTGCTCAGGTTCCAAAGGCGTCACCGACCCACCCGCGAAGGTCTTCAGCGACACGTTGAGGTGGCACGCCCGCAACGTCGTCCTCGGCACCACCCGCAACTGGGCGCGCAGCGCGGTGAACTGGAACATCGCGCTGGACAGCACCGGCGGCCCGCACAACGGCGGCTGCGGCACGTGCACCGGCCTGGTCACCGTGCAGCCGGACGGGTCGGTGACGACCGACGCCGAGTACTACACCATCGGGCACCTGGCGAAGTTCGTGAAGCCAGGAGCGCGCCGGATCGCCAGCACGTCCTTCGGCACCACCGGGTGGAACGGCCAGATCATGGACGCCGCGTTCCGCAACCCGGACGGTTCCACGGCTCTGGTGGTGCACAACGAGAACGACGACCCGCGTTCGTTCGCGATCAACCTCGGCGACCGGACGTTCGAGTACACCCTGCCCGGCGGCGCACTCGCCACGTTCACCTGGACCACCCAGCACCGCGGCAGGCTCGGCCAGGTCGACCTGACCGGCGCCACCGCCACGGACCCGGCACTCGTCGACGACGACGCCTCGACCCGGTGGTCGAGCGGTGCAGCCCAGGCACCCGGCCAGTTCGTGCAGGTGGATCTGGGGCGGCGCAAGGCGTTCCGGCGGGTCGCGCTCGACAGCGGCGGAAACCTCGGCGACTACGCCCGCAACTGGGAGCTGAGCGTCAGCGACGACGGCTCGGCGTGGCGCTCACTCGCCACCGGTGAGGGCGTCGGCCAGCTCACGAACATCGACGTGCGCCGCACGAGCGCGCGGTACGTCCGCATCACGTCCACCGGTGCCGCGAGCAACTGGTGGAGCATCGCCGATCTCCGTCTCTACAACTGAAAACCAGCAAACGGGCGCCCAAACCCTGCAAGGAGCGCTTATGTCAATGACGACAAACCGTTGGCGCAGCACGGCTCTCGTGTCGGCCGTCGTGATGGCGGGCCTGGCCACCCCGTCCGCGACCGCGGCGACCAACGCGAGCGTGTGGCTCACCACGGCCGACCGGTCGAATCTCCTGCGACAGCAGGGAGATGTCACCTTCGGCTCGGGCGGCAGCGGTCCGACGATCACCGTCAACCCGAACTCCACCTATCAGTCCGTGGTCGGCTTCGGCGCCTCGTTCACCGACGCGGCGGCGTGGAACGTCTTCAACTCGCCGCGCCGTGACGAGATCATGAACAACCTGTTCAACCGGAGCACCGGCATCGGCCTGAGCTTCCTGCGCCAGCCGATCGGCTCGACCGACTTCTCGCGCAGCTTCTACACCTACGACGACGGCGCGGCGGATCCGACGCTCTCGCGGTTCTCGATCGCCCACGACAACGCCTACATCCTGCCGCTGGTCCGGCAGGCGAAGCAGCTCAACCCGCAGCTGTCGATCATGGCGACGCCGTGGAGCGCCCCGGCGTGGATGAAGAACAACAACAACCTCATCCGCGGGTCGCTCAACGACAGCCAGATCGGTGTCTACGCCGACTACCTGGTCAAGTTCACGCAGGCCTACCAGGCCGCGGGCGCGCCGATCGACTACATGAGCGTCCAGAACGAGCCCAACTTCGAACCTCCCGGCTACCCCGGCATGAGGATGTCGGCGCAGCAACAGGTCAACGTCATCAACAACCTCGTGCCGAAACTGCGCGCGGCCGGCCAGCAGGCGCGCATCCTCGGCTACGACCACAACTGGGACGACACGACCTACCCGCAGACCGTGAACAACGGCGCGGGCAACAACGTCATCGGTTCGGCGTGGCACTGCTACGGCGGCAACCCGAGCGGGCAGTCGGTCGTGAAGAACAACCAGCCGGGCAAGGACATCTTCTTCACCGAGTGCTCCGGCACGAGGTCCGCCGACGACGCGTCGACGTTCCGCGACACGTTGCGCTGGCAGGGCATCAACCTCGCGATCGGTGCGACCCGCAACCACGCGCGGACCGTGGCCATCTGGAACATGGCGCTGGACAACAACAACGGCCCGGTCATCGGCAGTTGCACCAACTGCACCGGTGTCGTTCGCACGAACGGCAACGACGTCACCTACAACGCCGAGTACTACGTGCTCGGCCACCTGTCGAAGTTCGTGCAGCCCGGCGCGGTCCGCATCGACTCGACCGGGTACGGCGAGGGCGGCATCCAGAACGTGGCGTTCCGCAACCCGGACGGGCGGATCGTGCTCGTCGCCCTCAACTCGGGCGGCCAGCAGAGCTTCCGCGTCTCCTACGCCGGTCAGACGTTCGGCTACACCCTGCCGGCCGGTGCCATGGCGACGTTCACCTGGCCGGGCACGCTCGATCCCGGCCGCACGGGTGCCATCACCGGGTTGGGCGGCAAGTGCCTGGACGTCACGAACGGCTCGACCGCGAACGGCACCCAGCCGCAGCTGTGGACCTGTTACGCCGGGCCGAACCAGACGTGGACTCTCGCGTCCGACGGCACGGTCCGCGGGCTCGGCAAGTGCCTCGACGTCACGGGCAACGGGACGGCGGACGGCACACCGGTCCAGCTGTGGGACTGCTTCGGCGGCGGGAACCAGCGCTGGACGGCGTCGAACGGGACGTTGGTCAACGTCGGCAGCAACAAGTGCCTCGACGTGATCGGCAACAACACGGCTGACGGCGCAAGGCTGCAGATTTGGTCGTGCACGGGCGGAGCCAACCAGAGGTGGACCGTGCCCGCGTAGTCGTTGACGGCCGGTGTCCGAAGACGGCGGGCACCGGCCGGCAACCCGTCAGAGCTTGAACACCGAACGCACGCAGTCGTCTTCCTTCTTCTTGAAGATCTCGTAGCCGCGCGCACCCTCGCTGAGCGGCATGACGTGCGTCGCCAGGTGGTTGGTGACGAGCTCACCTGACGCGATGCGGTCGAGCAACATCGGGATGTAGCGCTGTCCGTGCTGCTGTGCACCGCGCACGGTGAGGCCCTTGTTCATCAAGGCACCCAACGGGAACTTGTCCACGAGCCCGGTGAAGACACCGAGCACGAACACCGAACCACCCTTGCGGCAGTTGTAGATCGCCTCTCGCACGGCGATCGGGCGGTCCATCTCCAGCTTCAGCTTGCTCTTCACCTGGTCGTAGGCGTACTGCGGCCCGGTGGAGTGCGCTTCGCAGCCGACCGCCTCGATGCACACGTCGGGACCGCGGCCTCCGGTGGCCTCCAGCAGAGCCTCGCCCACCGAGGTGTCGGCGTAGTTGATCGTCTCCACGCCGAAGGCCAGTTCCGCCTGCCGCAGCCGGTAGTCGAAGCGGTCGATCACGAGCACGCGCTCGGCACCGAGCAGCTGGGCCGCCCGCGCGGCCATCTGCCCCACCGCGCCGCAGCCCCACACGGCCACCACGTCACCGGGCTTCACGCCGCCCAGATCGGCACCCATCCACCCGGTCGGCACCGAGTCCGAGGCGAAGAGCGCGCTCATGTCCTCCACCGCCTCGGGAATCGGGATCGCCGTGTGGTCCGCGAACGGCACACGCACGTACTCCGCGTGGCTGCCGCGGAAGCCACCCATCGCGTGCGAGTACCCGAAGATGCCGCCGGGGTCGGCACCCCAGAGGTGCTGAGTGATCGCCGGGTTGGTGTTCGTGTTGTCGCACAACGAGTACAGCTCGTTGCGGCAGTACCAGCACCGGCCGCAGACGATGAACGAGCACACCACGACCCGGTCGCCCGGCCGGTGCCTGGTGACACCGGACCCGACCTCGACCACCTCACCCATGAACTCGTGGCCGATCACGTCACCCGCCTGCATGAACGGGATGTGCCCGGTGAGCAGGTGCAGGTCCGACCCGCACACCGTGCTCAGCCGGACCTTCAGGATCATGTCCTGGTCGCCCAGGAGCTTCGGGTCGGGCACGTCCTGCACCCGGACGTCGTTGATCCCCTCCCAGCACAACGCCTTCACAGCCGACCACCGCCCCCTGCCCGGTTCGTCACCAGTTGCAGCACCTTGCCCATCGGACCGGGATGCGTCGGCGCCGTGTCGGGCTTGACCACCTCACCGGCCTCCAGGACCGCCTTCGCCCGGCGCAGCGCGAGCCTGAGCTCGTGCCGCGACACGTCCCCGGTGGGCTGCGCGCTCAGTTCCGTGCCCTTGTCCCCTGCCGCCGGTCGTACGCGGATCTCGACCTGGTCCCGCCACCGGACCAGGTCCTCGGGGAGCGACGACTGCACCTCCTCCGGCGAGCGGTAGACCGTCACGGCCAGCGGGCGGTCGGATTCCTCGCCGCCCGGAACACGCTTTCTGCGCCTGGTCACCGCGACGGCTGTCGCAACTCCGGCAGCGAGAAGCGCTTTTCCTGCTGTGTTCATCGTTTTCGACCTCTCCAGCAGCACGAGCACCCCGAGTACCCGTGGCGGGCAAGAACAACCGAACCGGGTTCAACGCGGTTCGCACGGGTATGTCCACCGTGCCGACAACCACGGGAGGTAACCATGGCAACCGGTGAGACCGGCTTCGACGACGTCACCTACGACCTGATCTCCGTGCAGTACCACGCGCTCAAGGCCGGCCACGACTACGGCCAGTACGTCCGCGACGCCGACAACGCGGGCCGCCAGGACATCGCCGACTTCTTCCGAAGGGTGATGGACGAGGACTCGGCGCGCGCCAAGCAGTGCCACGAGTACATCAAGGAGCTCTCGGGCACGAGCGCGTCCGGTCCGGCGCTGACCTGACCGGGGCATGAGGTCGTGTCGCGCGGGTATCCGTGCGGCATGACCGATCCGCGCAACCCGGAAGCACCGCACTCCCCCGGCACGCCCAGCCTGGACGACCTCGAGACCGAGGAACCGCAGGTGCCGGAGGAGCCACCAGAGGACGCGAGCGAGCCGCCGGACTGAGAAGACCACTCCGGTGATCACCGTCGGCGCGGCTGCTGAAGCCCGCGCCGGCGGTCTCGTCGCGTCTACCGCCCCGACGCCGCCACACCCCTCAGCGAGCTGGGCGCGTCCGGGTTGGCGTCCTCGTCCACGCTGATGCCGAGCCGTTCAACCAGCTCACCACCCAGCCACCCGCCCAGACCGGCCGCGAGCACGCCCAGCCACGCCGCGACCAGCGCGGGCCACGAGGGAATCCAGTCCTGCACGGCCAGCCGCAGCGTCCAGCTCACCGCGAACAGCACGAGCACGACGGCGTTCACCAGCCCGTGCAGCAATCCGATCCGGCGCGCCCGCGAGCCCTGCGGCGTCACGAGGAACCAGTCCAGCCAGCCGGTGGCGGCGGTGACGACGCCCATCAGCACGCCCGCGAAGACGAGGTGCGCGGCGGTGAAGGCGAAGCTCGTGCGTGAGGTGATCAGGTACAGGACGTCGAAGCCCACCGCGGTGGTCAGCAGGCCCAGGGGGAACACGATCAGGATCGGGTGGACGGCGTGCCCCGCGGCACGAACACGGCTGCGCATGAGGTGCTCCTCTCCCAGCAGCGGTGGATGCCAGAGGCGTACCCGGCGCCACAGCGGATACCCCTCTGTCATGAACACCGACGAACTGCGTCGCTTCGTGCTCGACCAGCTCGACGCGGACGAGCAACGCCTGGCCGAGGAGAAGCTGCCGCTGCTCGACGAGGCCGAGGGGCGCGGCAGGCTGCGCATCATCCGTTCGGACGACGGCAGCGGGCTGCTCCTGCTGCCGGGACCGATCCAGGCGGCGGAGGAACGGGTGCCCGTGCCGTTCCCGGAGAAGTTCGCGCTGCTGCGGACCGAGGTCGAGCAGACCCGCGACGAGGCGTTGCTGCGGCTGCTCGCCGGCGCCTACGACACCCACCACGACTGGCAGGAGGAATGGCGATGACGAGGCCCGAGCCCGACGCCGTGACCGCCGAGAGCGAACTGCAGGACGCCGACATCGGCGACGAGCACACCCGGCCCACGTTCGCCGACGAGAACCCCGGTGGCCCCCACCGCGGGCCCGACGAGTCCGAGCCCGACGACGACGACGGCTTCACTCCTCGACCCGTTGTGTGACCACGCCGCGCACGAAGTAGCGCTGGGCCACGAGGAACAGGAGGATCATCGGCACGGTGGCGACGACGCTCGCGGCCATCACCAGCTCCCACTGGGCCTCGCCGCCCTGCCCGAACCGGTCGAGCACCGCCTTGAGCCCGCGCGGCAACGTGTACAGCTCCGGTTCGCGCAGGTAGATCAACGGCCTGATCAGGTCCGTCCACGCGGCCTTGAGCTCGAACACGAACACCACGATCAGCCCCGGCCTGGCCAGTGGCAGCGCGATCGACGTGAACTGCCGCCACGGCCCGGCCCCGTCGACCCGTGCCGCGTCGAACACCTCCGCGGGCAGCCCGAGGAAGAACTGGCGCAGCAGGAAGACGTAGAACGCCGAGCCGAAGAGGTTGCCCGCCCACAACGGGATCTGCGTCGTCGCGAGCCCCACCGCGTGCCACTCCAGGTACACCGGCACCATCGTCACCGCGGCCGGCAGCATCATCGTGGCGAGCACCAGCCCGAACAACGCGTTGCGGCCGCGGAACCGGAAGCGGGCGAAGCCGAACGCCACCACCGCGCTCGACACCGTGGCGGCGGCCGCGGCGGCGAGACCGACGGCCACGCTGTTGCCCACCCACGCGAGCAACGGCACGGCACGCCACACCTCGGTGTAGTTGGCGGGGTTGACCGGTGACGGCAGCAGGGCGTTGTCGAAGACGTGCGAGCGGTCCTTCAGCGACGCGCTCATCAGCCACCAGAACGGGTACGCGAACAGCACACCGACCGCGACCAGTGCGAGCAGAACGGGTGCGCGACGGGTCATGACCTGTCCTCGTAGTGCACGTAGTCGCGCGACAGCCGCACCTGCAGCGCCGTGATCGCGGCGATCACCACGAACAGCACCCACGCCAGCGCCGACGCGTACCCCATCCGCAGCGAGCCGAACGCCTCCTGGAACAGGTAGATCACGTAGAACAGCGCCGCGTCGCCCTCCGCCGGCGTGGACGGGCGGGCGCCGAAGAACATCGTGTACGCCTCGGTGAACACCTGCAGCGACGCGATGGTGTTGACGATCAACGTGAAGTACACCGTGCCGCTGATGCCGGGCAGCGTGACGTGCCAGAACTGGCGCCAGGGCGACGCCCCGTCCAGCCGCGCCGCCTCGTACCGCTCCGCCGGCACCCTGGTGAGCGCGGCCAGGTACAGCACGGCGGTGCTGCCGATCGTCCAGAGACTCATCAGCACCAGGCCGGGCTTGATCCAGGCGGGGTCGGTCGTCCACTGCGGCCCGGTGAACCCGAACCAGCCGAGCACGGCGTTGATCGCGCCGTTCTGCCCGTTGAGCAGCAACAGGAACAACGCGGCGAGTGCCACCGGCGGGGTCATCGTCGGCAGGAACAGCACGGTGCGGAAGAAGCCCGCCGACCGTCCCGCACGACGCAGCAGCGACGCGAGCCCGAGTGCGAACACGATCTGCAACGGGACGTGCAGCAGCGTGAAGAAGGCCGTGTTCCACAACGCGGTCGCGGCGCGTCCGTCCTGCAGGATCTCGCGGTAGTTGGTCAGGCCGGTGAACCTGGAGGGCTTGAGCAGGTCGTAGTGCGTGAACGACAGGAACAGGCTGTAGACCATCGGTCCGGCGGTGAGCAGCAGGAAACCGACGACCCACGGCAGCACGAACAACCAGCCGGCCCGTGCCTCGCGCGCGCTCGTCATCAGCGCCCTCCCACGCGGGTGATCGCCCGGTTCGCCTCGCGCTGCGCCTGCGCCATCGACTCCTCGGCGCGCTGCCTGCCGAGCAGCACCCTCGTGACCGCCGACTCCCACGACCGCACGAGGTCGCTGGCCGCCGGGTTCGGGGGCAGCGCGAAAGCCTTGTCCTGCACGGACTGCACGACCCGCACGCCCTGTTCGAGGACGCGGATGCCGCGCGGGTCGTACACCTCTGCGAAGATCCTCTCGTCGGCCTCGCGGTTGGCGGTGAACGTTCCGCTGTAAGGCTTGCCCTTCTTCGCGAGCGCGTCCCGCCGTGCCTTCGCCGCCGTGACCCAGGTGTCCGCCGCGGTCATCGTGGCGATGAACTCGCAGGCGAGGTCAGGATGCCGGGCACCCTGCGGGATCGCCCACGCCTGACCGCCCGCCTCGGTGAGCGGCGCGCCTTCGCGGTCGGTGAAGGGCACGATCGTGACGTCCGCGTCCGGGGAGTTGGCCGCGATCGTGTTGACGTACCAGGAGTCGATCGCCATGGCGGCGACCTGGCCGGTGACGAGCTCGTTGTTCGCGCCGAACGAGTCGAACGTGTCCCGGAACGCCTTGAAGGAGGCCCAGCCGCCCTGTGCCGCGACGAGATCGGCGGTGTACCGCACGGCGTCGACCACGCGCGGGTCGTCCAGGTGCGGCTGCGCGTCGACCAGGTCAACGCCGTTCGCCTTGGCCCACAACGCGACGAACTCCGGCATGCGCGGGTCGAACCCGATCCGCCGGACCTTGCCGCCGTCCGTCTGGGCGAGCTTCCCGGCGTTCACGGCGAGCGCGTCCCAGTCCGTTGTGGACAGTGAGGTGATGCCCGCTTCCCGCAGCACCGGGTTGTTCAGGACGAGCACGCGCACGGTGAAGAAGTCCGGCACCCCGTACACCGTGCCCTCGTACGTCACCTGGCGGACCGCGGCCTCGCGGAACCCGCCGAGGTCGACGTTCTGCCGCCGCAGGCACGGTCCGAGGTCCTGGACCGCTCCCCTGGCCGCGTACCCGCCGAGCTTGCGCCGGTCCGCGTAGACGAGGTCCGGCGGATCACCGGCCGCGACCGCTGAGAGGAACTGCTGCTCGTCGAGCGCGCCCTCGTTGATCCGCAGGTCCACCTCGGGATGTCTGCCCTTGAACACCGCGACGCGCGCGGTGGCGTGTTCGTCGGGCAGGCCGAAGCCTGTGGTCGTGAGGGTGCCTGGCCGGTCGGCGGCGCTGGGGCCGAGCCCTCCGCAGCCGGCGACGAGCAGGGGCACCAGCAGCGCGACCGGCCACCGGCTCATGCGCGGGCGGCGACGACGGCCCTGCGTCCTGGCAGAAATCCACGCGCCGCCGTCAGCAGCGTGCGCGCCTCCATCAGCTCGCCGTACTCGAGGTGCTCGTCCGCGGCCGCCACGTGGGCCAGCGCCTGCCGGGGCGCGTCCGGGGCTTCCGCCATCGCCTTCGTCAGGCACTTGCGCGCCTGCTCGGCCTGGAGGGCGAGATCAGCGCCCTCGGTCACGCGGATGAGGACGAGAGCGTCGCAGATGGCCTTGTCGAGAGAGTTGTGCCGCACGGGGATCGCCGCCTTCGGGACAGTCGGGGGTGTTCAGCGCCGACTGCTTGACGCCGGTTCCGGCTACCCACGCCCGCGCCGGTCCAAACGAGCTGTTCTCCGGGGCCGGGCAGCGGCGGTGCAGCGACGGCACATCGCCATCACCGGAGCGTCCGCGGTGTCGTTGATCCACAGAGCGTCGACCCACAACACGTGCGGGAAGCGGTCGAACCGCGCGCGGCTCAGCGGCACACCGCACAGCGTCTGGTTCTGGCGCGGCCACCAGGCGTGGACGTCCCCGGACGGCAGGCGCGTTCCCTCGTCGTCGCGCCAGCTGCTCGACGCGGCCACGGCCGGTGCGGCGCCCACCCCGTCAGCCTCCCAGGTTGTCCACGGCCGAGCTCAGCGTCGCGGCGGCCTCGTCCAGGTCCCTGTCGGTGACGGGCCACCCGCCGACGCGCTCCAGCAGTTCCTCCCTCGTCACCACCGGCAGCGCGCCGCGCAGGGCCTTCGTGGCGAGCTCGGCGCTGCCCGCCACCACGTAGCTGCCCGCGACGAGCACCAGCGTCGCCTCGGGCCTCGTCGACTGCAACAGCAGCTTCAGGTCGTCAACGGGAACAGGCATGATCGTGCTCGGGTTCGGTCACAGCGCTCTCCTCGTCCTGACTGGAGTTCTGACTGGGGAATACCCGGCAGTGCGCACCACCGAACCGTCAGATCGGAAGCGCGGAAGTGGGGTCGAGCCGCGGAAACCCCGCGACTCGACCCCACCCGTGAACCGTCCTCTGTGGAGGAAGGTCAGCAGCCCTGCCCGGTCACGTCACGGACCGGTGGCCTCGTTCGAGACCCGCTGGCCGGACTCGCGGGCGTGCCCGCCGACGTCCTGCGCCGCTTCCTTCGTGTGCTCGACCGTCGTCTGCGCGGCGTCCGAGGCCACCTGCTTGACCTCACCGGCCGCGTCGCTCACCGAGGACTTCACGTCCTCCCTGAGGTGCTGCGCCGACTCGCTCAACGCTTCCTTCGCCGGTTCGACGACGTCGCTGAAGCTGTCGGAGAGCTGCTGCACCGCCTGCTGTTCGGCGTCGGTGCGGGGCAGCACGGCCGCCAGCAGCAGACCGCCGCCGAACGCGATCAAGCCGGCCGCGAGCGGACTGCCCTGCGTCTGCCTGGCCACCTGCTGCGGCGCGTCCTGCACCGCCTGCACGGCCTGCTCGGCTCGTTCGGCGACGGCGTGCCCGGCGTCCTGTCCCTGTTCCCGCACGGCTGTCGTGGCCTGCGTGGCGGTGCCCATCACTCGCTCCTTCATCGCGACGAGTCCTCGCCGCACGCCGTGGACGCGCCGCTGGGCGATCCTGCGCGGACTCGTGTGGTCCACGAGCCGGTTGGCGTCGGCCCGCAGCTCGGCGCGGGTCACTTCGATCTCACGCCTTATTTGGTCGGGTGTTTCGCCCATTCCGCGTCCTCCTTCAGGGTTTCGACGGTGCGTTCGGGCTTCGGGTTGACGGTGCGCAGCTTCGCCCGGCCGCTGGTGTAGAGGACCGCGCCCGCGATGCCCCACAGCGCCGCGACGATCAACGCGGCCCAGCCCAGCGGCATGATCGCGCCGAGTGCGAACACCAGCGCGAGGCTGAGCAGCACGGTGGTCAGGTAGCCCGCGAACCCGGCGGCGGCGAGCATGCCGGTCGCCTTGCCCGCCTTGGTGGCCTCCTGCCGGATCTCCGCCTTGGCGAGCTCGAGCTCCTGCCGCATCAGCTTGGACAGGTCACCGGTGAGCTCGCTGACGAGATCGCCGAGCGACTCCCCCGTGGCGGTGTCCACACGCGACGGTGGCATCTCAGGGCTCGACATGCGGCACCCCCGCCGAGGGGTTGGGAGGCGTGGCGCTCGGCGTCAGCGGTGCGCTCTGCGGCGGCGTCTGCGGCTGGTTGTACCCCTGCGACCGGGACTGGCCGTACTCCGGTGTGGTCTGGCCGTACTCGGAACCCGAGGTCTGGCCGTAGCCCGGTGACGCGGTCTCGCTGTACTCCGTCGTCGGCGTGCCGTACGCAGGTGTCGCCGACGCGCCGTACTCCGTGGTCGTCGACGTCCCGTACTCCGGTGCCACGCCGGCGCGTTCGGACGCCACGGGCACCACTCCGCCCTGCCGCTGTCCCTGGCTCTGGCCACCGGTCGCGCTCTTCGCCACGCGGCCGACCAGGAACCCGGCCACGGCGGCGCCCAGCAGGAACGTGCCCGGCTTGCGCCGCGCGTAGTCCCGCGCCGAGTCGAGCAGGCCCTGCGCGCCCCGTTCGTCGAGGAACCGGGCGGCCTGCCTGCTCGTGTCGGCGGCGCTGCGGATCGCACCCGCCGTCATCGAACCCGGCGACGCGGTACCCGCCATCTCACCCAGCTCGTCGGCGATGCGGCCGAGCTGCTTCGACACCCGCGTCGCCTGGTCCTCCGCTTCGGCCGCAACGCGTTCGCGCACGTCGCTGACGACGTTGCGGGCCTGGTGCGTGGTCTCCCGCCGCACCTGCGCCGCCTGGTCCGCGACGGTGTTGCCGACCTGGCTCGCGGCTTGCTTGGCGTGCTGCGCGACCTCGGAGCCCTCGTCCCGGGCCGCCGTGCGCACTCCACCCATCTGGTTTTCGGTCACGGCTGACTCCTCAGCTCGTAGTCGTGTCCTGGCCAACGAGCTACCCGGCGTGGAACGCCGCAAACAGGGCGTTTCCCCGCTACCCGCTGCGGGTTCCTCGAAACTCGCAAACGTGACGGTGCTTGCTGTTTGCCCTCGCCTTTCCGGGCTATTCCTCGGCACCTGACGAACTGAGCGGAGACCGACGATGATCCCTGCCGGACAGCTGCGAGCGCTCGCGCGTGAGCACGTCGCCGTCGCGGCGTGCACCATTCCCCGCCTGCTGCGCCACCGGGTGTGGCGCGACGCGGACCCGCACGAGGGCGCGGGCCTCGGTGTGGTGCTGGTGCCGGGCTTCGGCGCGAGCGACTTCAGCCTCACGTTCGCCACGACCTGGTTGCGCGACAGGGGTTACGTGCCGGCCGGTGCGGGCGTCGGGTTCAACGTGGGGTGCACGTCGGAGCTCGTCGACCGGATCGAAAGGCGCGTCGAGGAGCACGCGGAAGCCACCGGCGGACCGGTCGTGCTGCTGGGCCAGAGCCGGGGCGGCGGACTCGCCCGCCTGGCCGCCGTCCGCCGTCCGGACCTGGTGGCAGGACTGGTGATGCTGGGCAGCCCGGTGCTCGACCCGGCGGGCGCGCACCCGCACGTGATGCTCGCGGCCAAGGCACTGGCGCGCCTGTCCTCGCTCGGCGTGCCCGGTCTCATGAACGCCGACTGCCTCGACGGCACCTGCTTCGACGACAACGTCAAGGCCGTCACGTCCCCGCTGCCGGCTGACCTTCCGGCGGTGTCGGTGTACTCCAAGTTCGACGGCATCGTGCCGTGGGAGCTGTGCCTCGACCCGTCGGCCGAGTGCGTCGAGGTGCACAGCACGCACACCGGCATGGGCATCGACCCCGACGTCTACCTGGCCCTGCGGCCCCGCCTGGCCTCCTGGGCCGCGCAGCAGTACGACCTGCGGCCCACCGGATGAGCGAGAGAGACCTGGTCCGGACCGCCGAAGAGGTCTTCGGCTGGACCGAACTGCGCGACGAGCAGCTGCTGGCGATGCGGCACCTCCTCGACGGCCGCGACGTGTTGGTCGTGATGCCGACCGGTGCCGGGAAGTCCGCGATCTACCAGGTTCCCGCGATCCTGCTCGACGGTCCGACCGTGGTCGTGTCACCGCTCATCGCGCTGCAACGCGACCAGGTCACCGCTTTGCGGACCACCAACGCGCCCCCGGCCGCTGCGGTGAACTCGGCACAACAGCCCGAGGCCAACGAGCAGGCGTGGCAGGCGTTCGCCGACGGGACGACCGAGTACCTCTTCCTCTCCCCCGAGCAGCTCGCGGCCGGCACCACCGTCGAACGGCTGCGGCAGCGAAGACCGTCCCTGTTCGTGGTGGACGAGGCTCACTGCGTTTCGGCGTGGGGACACGACTTCCGGCCCGACTACCTGCGGCTGCGGCACGTGATCGAGCAACTCGGCCGTCCCGTCGTGCTCGCGCTGACCGCCACCGCGAGCAGCCCCGTCCGCGCTGATGTCGCCGAGCACCTCGGCCTGCGGGATCCGGTGGTGATCGTCGCCGGGTTCGACCGCCCCAACCTGCACCTGACCGTGCGGCAGTGCACCGACGAGGACGATCGCGGACGTGCCGTCACCGAGTGGGTCACGGAGCGCGCCGGACCTGGACTGCTCTACGCCGCCACGCGCAAGGACACCGAGCGGTACGCCGACGAGCTGGCCGCGAAGGGTGTGCGGGCCGCCGCCTTCCACGCCGGCATGAGAGCCGCGGACCGGCGCCGGGTGCAGGACGGTTTCATGCGCGGCGACCTCGACGTCGTGGCGGCCACCTCCGCGTTCGGGATGGGGATCGACAAGCCGGACGTGCGGTTCGTGGCGCACGCGGCGACACCCGGTTCGCTCGACGCCTACTACCAGGAGATCGGCCGGGCGGGCCGCGACGGCGAACCGGCCGAGGTGATCCTCTTCCACCGGCCGGAGGACCAGGGCCTGCAACGGTTCCTGACCGGCCGCAAGGTCGACCGGGAGTGCGTGCGCGAGGTCGCGGAGGCGGTCCGCCGCTCCGGCACCACCCTCGCCGAGCTCACGCGGGACCACTCCCGCCGGAAGATCACCGCAATCGTGAACCTCTTGGAGAGCGCCGGGATCGTGCGCACCTCACGGGACGCCGTGCGGTACGCCGACGACGCTCCCCCACCGGACGAGGCGGTCGAAGCGGCGGCACAGCAGGCCGAACGCCAGGTGCGGCGAGACCGGTCGCGGATCGAGGTCATGCGCGAGTACGCCGGAACGCGCGGCTGCCGCAGGCGGTTCCTGCTCGGCTACTTCGGGCAGGAGCTCGACGGGCCGTGCGGCCACTGCGACCGCTGCGACGAGGGCGTTCCCGGCTCCTCACCGGCGTCGGACTACCCGCCGAACTGCTCCGTGCGCCACGAGAAGTGGGGCAACGGCGTCGTCGTGCACCACGAGGACGACCGGATCATGGTGCTGTTCGACGACGTCGGCTACAAGACGCTCTCGCTCGCCGCGCTCAGCGGGACCGGCATCCTGACCGTTCAGCCCCGGTCCGGGTCGTCGGACACCGAGTAGTCGGACAGGCCGACGTTGCCGGTGGGGTTCGGTTCGGGGTGCGCCGAGCCGGAACCGCTGCGGCCCGGCACGGTCTCGTCGCTCTCGGTCGCCTCGTCCAACGAGACGCGTGCCGCGTCGTCCTGCTCCTGCTCGGGGTCCTGCCGTGGTCGTGTGCTCATGCCATTCGGCTACCCCGGTCGGCTCAGGAGAGAACGTCGCGCGGTGCCGGCACGAACGCCGCGAAGTCCCGGTTCGCCTGCTCGTGCGCGCGTTCCCTGCGCAACAGGCCCTCCACCCACCGGACCACCGCGACGGGCGAGGGCCGCGGCCCGACGCCCATCCGCGCCACCTCCACGAGCTCCCCGCGACGGTCCTCGACCGCCGCGGACCACCCGGCCAGTTCGTCCCACAGCAGCGCCACGTAGTGGTCGGGGAAGTCGAGCAGGTGCCCGTCCAGCGCCACGTACGCGCCGGCTCGCGGCTCCGTCTCGACGAAGGAGCTGTCACCCCGCAGCCCCAGTCCCGTGACGACCTCGTGGACGTACCCGCGCACCTGGCGAGCCACCGAGTCGTCGAAGTCGATGTCGAAGTCGATGTCCAGATCGCTGGGCAGTTCGCGGTCCATGCCTGTCGTGCCTCCGTCAGCTGAGCACCCTCCTCGTGCACCGCTCGAATACCCGGGCGGGGTGTCGCCAAACACGGTCAGGACGGGTCGAACCGCGAGGTCAGGCCGCGTACGGACAGCACGGGGGTCCACCGCACGATTCCCCCAACCGGGCTGCTCGGCACGTCGTTCCCCACCTGCCGCGACTCGGCGGTGTCGCCGACCTCCGATCCACCGGCGCCAGCAACGTCGGTCATGCGGTCGACCGACCCGTGACCGCGGCACGGAGAACACCGCGGTCACGGGTGCGCGGTCAGCCGCCGTACGGGTTCGCGGCCTTGCGCGCCGAGTACGTCAGCATCGGCTTGACCTTCGCCCAGTGCCCGTCCTGGCACGAGTAGGCGGGCAGGAAGCCGGCGCAGTCGCCCTGCCAGTTGCCGATCTCCCACGTGTAGTGCGGCACGCCGAGCTCGCCGTAGATCCAGTCGTCGATCGAGCCGCCCGCGGTGTAGAGCAGCTCACCGGGCTGCCCGTACTCCCAGCCGCCCGCGAGCTGGGCCATGTCCTTGGCCATCGCCCGCAACGGGCCGTCGTTCGGTGACGGAGTGGTGGTGTAGCCCCACGGCAGCAGCACGACGTTCAGCGCGGAGTGCATGGTGATGACCATGCCGCGGGTCTTCGGGTCCGCCGGGTCGTTCACGCCGGGGCCGCGCGTGTCCCGGAACAGCGACCGGAACAGCTTCTCCATCGCCCTGGTCTCGATCTCGGAGTCGGCCTTCGGGCCGCGGTAGACCTGGCTGCACGGGTCGGACGACGTGCCGTTGTCACCCCACTCCACCGTGAAGTTCCGGTTGACGTCGATGCCGATCTGCGCGTTCGGGTCCTGGGTGGTCGGACACTCCCTGGGACCGTTGGTGTAGTTCGCGTTCTTGCGCTGCAGCTTCGGCGAGTCGCCGCCCGACTGCACGATCTGCACGCCGTCGGGGTTCGCGATCGGCACGACCCACACCTCTGTCGTGTCGAGCAGCGAGGTGACCTCGGCGTCCTTGCCGTAGCCCTGGGTCAGGTGGTCGATCCAGCGCCACGCCATGTCGCCGGTCGTGATCTCGCGGGCGTGGATCTGGGCCGACACGAACAGCCGCGGCTTGCGGACGTCCGGGGTCTGCCTGCAGTCGCCGGGCGTCCTCCTGGTGATGCAGACGGCCTTGAGGTCGTAGCCGCCGGCGCCCTGGGTCTTGCGCCACGAGTCGCCGTAGTCGACGACCGTCGCGAGGCGCGGGTACCGGAAGGCGACCTGGTCGAGGTGCGCGTAGTGCGCCTTGATCGTGCGGTAGCCGCCGTAGTAGGTCTCCCGGATGCCGGAGCCCTGGGTCTTCAGCCCGGACGCCGGCGGTGCCATCACCGACTCGACGGTGCCGGTGAACCCGGCCTCGGCGAGCTGGGTGTGCACCTGCTTCGAGCCGAGCACGAACAGGTCGTCGCCGTCACGTTGTTCCAGCACGTCGAACCCGCGCGCGAGCAGGTCGGACGACTTCTGCCCGAGCGGGGCGGGAACGCGGTAGACGTAGGTGGGGCCGTCCTGCACGGGCGCCGGCGGCGGTGGTGCGGCCACCGACGTGCCGACGAGGAAGGCCGCGCTGGCCGCCCCCGCCAGCGCGAGGCTCAGCCGTCGTTGTTTCATGGTCGAGATTCCCCCTCATGAGTTGTGCCGTGCTCGAACTTAGCGAGATCGGCGAGCGGGGAAACCCTTCCAAAGGCGGTCAGCGATCAGCAGGACGCAGCCGCGCTGGAGCTGCCCGCGCTGGAAGCGAAGTACCAAGCGTCCGCACGGCCACAACGACCCACGCGGCCACCAACGCGCCGTAGAGCACCACGGCCACACCGCTGAACATCGCCGACGGCACACGTGCCGCGAGCGCGCTCGAACCGGTCACCAGGGTGCCGAGCGGGAACACGAAGCTCCACCACGTCAACGCGAACGGCAGCCCGCGCCGGGCCGTCCGCACGGTGACCGTCGCCGCGATCACCATCCACAGCAAGGCGAATCCCCACGTGACCGTGCCGTACAGCACGCCGAACGCGGTCTGGCCCGGCAGCACGTGAACGCCGGAGAGCAGGTTCGCCGCGGTGATCGACTGTCCCAGCGGCCCGAGCACGATCCACAGCGTCGGCACGGTGGACGCCACGCCCAGCCCGTGCTGGACGAGGCGCTGCCAGATCTGCGGCACGATCACCATCGTCGCGAACAGGCTGATGCCGAACAGCGCGTAGCAACCGAGCACGACCGCCTGCCGGAACGAGCCCTCCGGCAGGTGCCCGGCGAGCACGGCACCGGACGCGGCCGAGACCATCGGGGGCACGACGGGCATCAGCCAGCCGCCGAACGCGCGTTCGCCGCTGCCGAACATCCGCAACGGCACCAGCACGGACGTGGCCAGCCCCAGCAGCGTGCCGAGTGTCCACAATGTCCAGTCGACGGCGAGCGCGGCGGGCATCCCGATCCAGTCGGAGCCGAGCAGCACCGCACCGGTGCCGACGGTCATCAACGCCATCGGTGGCGCGCCCCAGAACTGGGCCATCACGGGATCCGCGAGCTGCTCCCGGACCGTCGCCCACGTCCAGCGCCGCAGTGCCGCGACCACGAGGAACACGAGCAGCGCGGCGTCCAGCGCCCACACGAAACCGGCCGCCGTGCGCAGGCCGGGCATCGAGGCACCGGCGGTGGCGACGATCCCGGTGCCCATCACGGAGGCGAACACGTTCGGGCCGAAGGGTGCCGCTCGTCGCACCTCGGGGGCACGGTGTGGTTGAGGTGCGAGAGCGGTCACGACACGACGATCCTCGGAGCGCACCTGCCTCGGTAGGCACCAATCCCCGATGAACACATAGGCTGTCCCTATGCCTTTGCCGTCCAGGGTCACCGACCTCGCGAGCTTCGACCTGCTGCTGAGCGTGGCCGAGCTCGGCAGCATCGGCCGGGCCGCCCAGGCGCACGGCATGTCCCAGCCCAGCGCCAGCGAACGCCTCAGGACCCTCGAAGCCCGCGTCGGCGTGGCACTGCTCGACCGCACCCCGCGCGGCGCCCGCCTCACCACCGCCGGTCAGCTGGTGGCTGGATGGGCGGCGCCGGTGCTCGCACGGGCCGCCGATCTCGACGCCGGCATCACGAGCCTGCGCGCGGACCGGCAGAGCCAGCTCAGGATCGCCGCGAGCCTCACCGTGGCCGAGTACCTGCTGCCGGCGTGGCTGATCGCGTTGCGGACCGTCAGCCCGGACACCGCCACCGTGCTGACGGCGGGCAACTCCGTGCACGTCGCCGAGCAGGTGCTGGCGCAGAAGGCCGACCTGGGGTTCATCGAGAGCACCGACGTGCCGTCCGGCCTGGCCAGCCGTGTCGTCGCCGAGGACGAGCTCGTGCTGGTCGTCGCGCCCGGCCACCCCTGGGCCAGGCGTCGCCGCGTCACGGCGTCCAAGGCCGCCGCCACTCCGCTGGTCAGCAGGGAGCCGGGTTCGGGCACGCGCCAGGCCTGGGAGCACGCGCTGGAGGTGGCGGGCATCGCCGAGTCCGCCGGGCCGTTGCTGGAGATGTCGTCGACGACGGCGATCAAGGCCGCGGCGATCGGGGGCATCGGGCCCGCCGTGCTCAGCCTCCACACGGTGGCCACCGACATCGCGACCCGCACCCTCGTCCGGGTCGAGGTCGGCGATCTGGACCTGCGCCGGGCGTTGCGCGCGGTGTGGCCGTCGGGCAGGACACCCCGGGGCCCCGCCTCCGACCTGTTGACCATCGCGACGCGTAGTCTCACGAACCGTGCCGACCGGAGGTAGCAAACAGGTTCGCGCCGCGCGCAAGCGCAAGAAGCGGATGGCGCGCGTCCTGCACGACCTCACCGACGCGCAGTGGGACGCGTTGAAGACGTCCTGGGGCGGCTGCGCCTACTGCGGTGCTTCAGGCTCAATGCAGAAGGATTGCGTGCAGGCCATCTCGCGCGGCGGCCGGTACACGCTCGGCAACGTCGTACCCGCGTGCGGGTCGTGCAACGCGAGCAAGTGCAACGCCGAGGTGACCGGCTGGCTGCGGCGCAAGAAGCTGGACGAACGCGGGTTTCTCGTGCGCCACTACGAGATCTCGACCGAGCTCACCGCCCGGTTCGCCGCGCTCTGACTACGAACGCAACCGGCGCGAGTAGATCCGCGCCTTCTCGAGACTGGTCGCCTTCGGTGCCTTCGGCTCGTGAGCGCGCCGAGGCATCCGGCACGCCCTCTTCCACGCGGAACGGCATTTCCAGGTGACGCACTTCCTGCTGTGCCCCTGCTTCGTCCGGCACGACCGCCGGTCCCCTTGAACCGCTGGCCCGTCGGCGGACGGTCGCGCGGCCACGACCTCCGTGCCGGCGAGCGCGACCTCAGGCCCGGCGCTGGAGGCCACGGCGACCACCAGCAACGCGAGCACGACAGCTCTTCGCATGCTTCCCCAATGTCTGATCCCGTGCTGAAGACGGCACGGACCGCCTCAAAGGTTGCTCGCCCTCCGGAACACGACTCCCTGACCGACTGCCACGGCCAGGTTCGCGACGGCAAGAGCGGCCCACAGTACCGTCAGGTTCGGGGCGGCGAAGGCGAAAACCGCCAGAACGCCGTAGCAGGAGGCGAACACCAGGAAGCTCGGCGTGGTGCGCTTCAGCCCGGCCAGGCCGAACCCGAGCACCGCCTGGAGGCCGTCGGCGAGCACCACCGGCACCAGCACCGGCAGCAGGCCCGTGACCAGGCCCGCGACCTGGTGATCGTCGGTGAACAGCGGTACGACGTCTCCGAACAGGATGATCGCGCAGACCGCGGCCAGCGCCGCCGTGGTGATCACGAGGCCGGCGGTCACCACCCGCCGCACGCCGGCGCGGTCGGTCCGGCCGCTCACCTCCGGCACGACGGCCTGGCCGATCGCCACCGCCGCGGTGAAGGTGAGGTTGACGAGCGCGGTGGCGATGTTGTGCGCGGCCGCGGCTGTCGTGCTCATCCGTGCGGCGGCCACGGCCAGCACACCGAGGACCGCGAACTTCACGAGCACGGTGCCCGCCATCGGGACGCCGACCTTCGCCAGCTCGAGTACGTGTCCACAGTGGACTCGCCAGCCGGGGCGGCCGGGAAGCCGCCGGCGCAGGCCCAGAACCGTCGTGATCGCGCTGACCAGGTTCGCGACGCACAGGGCGATCCCGGCACCGTCGAGCCCGAACCAGCCGACCAGCACCGGTGAGAGCACCGCCGTGCAGGCCGCACCGGCGAGGCCCGCGAGCATCACGACCTCGCCGTGCCCGAGCCCCACCAGGCCGGAGGAGGCCAACGCACCGAACCCGGAGATCAGCACGCTGACGGCCATCAGCAGCGGGAGCGCCCCCAGCTGCCCGACGATCTCCCGCTCGACCCCGCTCGCCCGCGCGATCACCGGAACGCAGGCGACGGCCACCGCGCCCAGCAGCCCGACGGCCACCGCGAGCCACGCGCCGTCCCGCACCACGCGAGCCGGATCGCCGGTCCGCATGAACGGCATCACGCCGCGCACCGCACCGGAAACCGCTGCCACAGCGGGGAAGTAGACGGCAGCCGTCACCGTGAAGCCTGCCAGCGCACCGGTTCCGTGCCGGCCGAGCGCCGCCGTCGTGACGAGCGCGCCGACCGACACCGCCACCATCGACAGGTACAGCGGCAGTGCGACGCGCCCGATCCGCCTGGCGTCGCTAAGCAGCATTCCGCACGGCGTTGTATCCCTTGAAGAGCGCGTTCCAGGCCTCGTCGCACCGGGCGTTCAACGCCGCGTCGGCACTGGTCCCGCCCGCCGCGAACCACGGCTCGCAGGGTGCGATGGCGGTGAGCTGCCTGCGCACCTCGACGACGCCGGCCTGACCGGAGGGCGGCAGCTTGGACGACTGCTTCTCGACCTCGTCGATCACCCCTGTCACGTCGGGCAGGACGTGGACGCAGTTGTCCGCGGGGTCGACGGGTTCACCGCGCAGGCGCGTGATGCAGTCCGTGAGGAGCGTCCCGATCGCGTCGAGCCGGGGTTGCAGGTCCGGCAGCGGCGAGGACGACGACGAGGCGGGGGCTGGAGCGATCTTGGGGAGGGACGTGGTCGAGGTACCGCATCCGACGAGCAGGAAAGCCAGCGCAAGGGCGGAGTAGCGCACGTTCCGACACCCTAGCCCCCACCTCGTCACGGGCGGGGGCGGCGTCCCGGCCGTCTGACCTGATCAGGTGACACCGCTCGGCGCGACGGGTGACTTGGCGTCCCCAGGTAGCGTTGGGATCGTGGACATCAGCCTGAGCAGCGACTTCGCGACCGCCGTGCCGGAGATGGCCGTCTCCTGGGAGGCCGCGCCGGTCGAGGAACCGGTCCTGCTCGCCCTCAACGAGCCGCTGGCGAAGGAGCTCGGTCTCGATCCCGCGTGGCTGCGGTCCGACGGCCTGTCGTTCCTCGTGGGCGGCCGGGGAGTCGCCCAGGCCTACGCGGGGCACCAGTTCGGCGGCTACTCCCCCAGGCTCGGCGACGGCCGCGCGTTGCTGCTGGGTGAGCTGACCGACGCCGACGGCCGCCTGCGCGACCTGCACCTCAAGGGATCCGGCCGCACCCCGTTCGCCCGCGGTGGTGACGGACTGGCCGCCGTCGGACCGATGCTGCGCGAGTACGTCGTCAGCGAGGCGATGCACGCCCTCGGCATCCCGACGACCCGGTCGCTCGCCGTCGTCGCCACCGGCGCCGTCGTGCACCGCGAGGAACCGCTGCCGGGCGCGGTTCTGGCCAGGGTCGCGGCCAGCCACCTGCGGGTCGGCAGCTTCCAGTACGCCCGCAACACCGGCGATCCCGACCTCCTGCGACGCCTCGCCGACCACGCGATTTCACGCCACTACCCCGGCAGCACGTACTTGGAGATGTTCGGCCAGGTCGTCGCGGCGCAGGCTTCGCTTGTCGCCCAATGGATGCTCGTCGGGTTCATCCACGGTGTGATGAACACGGACAACATGACGATCTCCGGCGAGACGATCGACTACGGCCCGTGCGCCTTCATGGAGGCCTACGACGCGTCGACGAAGTACAGCTCGATCGACCACCGCGGCCGTTACGCCTACGGCAACCAGCCGATGATCGCCCAGTGGAACCTGGCCCGTCTCGCCGAGGCGCTGCTGCCGTTGTTCTCCGACGACGAGGACAAGGCAGTCGCGCTGGCGCTCGAAGTGCTCGGCACGTTCGAGGAGCACTTCGAACGGGCGTGGATCGGTGGCGTGCAGGCGAAACTGGGCGTGCAGGGCGACGTGAAGCCTCTCCTCACCGAGCTGCTCACGTTGATGCACGAGAACCACGTCGACTTCACCTCGTTGTTCCACCGCCTCGGCAAGGCCGCCCGCGGCGACACCGAGCCCGCGCGCGAGCTGTTCCTCGACCTCGCCGGCATCGACGCGTGGATCGCGCGCTGGCGTGAACTCGGGCCGGACGGCGACGCTATGGACCGGGTCAATCCCGTGTACATCCCGCGCAACCACCTCGTGGAGGAGGCGTTGTCGGCGGGTTCGGCCGGTGACCTGGGCCCACTGGAACGGTTGCTGGACGCGGTGACCTCCCCGTACGGCGAACGCCCCGGCCTGGAATACTTCTCGGCTCCTGCGCCGCAGGACTTCAGCGCCACCTACCGGACCTTCTGCGGGACTTGATGAAGCTGCTGCCGATCGGCCACGTCGAATCACCCCTCATCGACCGCGCCCAGGCGCCCAAGCAGGGCGACGAGGGCACACCGGAGTCCTGGCTCGTGTTCGCACCGGAGTACGCGCGGGCGATGCGCGAACTCGGTGCGGGACAGGACGTCCTGGTCCTCACCTGGCTCGACCGCGCGGACCGTTCCGTGCTGGCCGTCCACCCGCGCAGCGACCCGGACCGCCCGGAGACCGGGGTGTTCTCGACGCGCTCACCCGACCGCCCGAACCCGATCGGCCTGCACCGCGTGCGGATCCTCGCCGTGGACGGGCTGAAGGTGCGCGTCGGCGACTTGGAGGCGCTGGACGGGACGCCGATCGTGGACGTGAAGCCGGTGCTGGGCACCGAACGCTGACCTGCCGCGGGCCGCGAGGCACCCGCCGGGCGAGCGAGACGTGCCTTTGGCGGG
>NZ_JBHRZI010000014.1:164963-177158 GCF_042649515.1 Lentzea rhizosphaerae
CCCCGCCAAAACGAGCCAGCGAGGTTGCGGACACCAGCCGCTTAGCTGTGAAGGGTGAGGCCGGATCGGTGAACGGGTACCCGGCGAGCATGAGTCAGCCAGTACCCCCACCGAGTCCCGTGCCGAACACGCCGGGCCCGGACCAGCCGCAACCAACCGGGCCCGACCAGCCCCAGCCGCCCGGTCCGAACCAGCCGCGGCCCGGCCCGGACCAGCCTCAACCACCGGGCCCGGACGCGGATCCCCTGCGGCCTCCCGGCCCGGACCCCGACCCGATCCCCCCGATGCCGGAACCCGCCTAACCCAGCATCTGCCGCGCCGCCTCCACCACGGCCTCCGCGTCGATGTGCGCGGCGTGCATCAGCTCGTCCGGCTTCCCCGACACCGGCATCCCACCGACCGCCAGCTTCCTCACCGGCGGCCGCGCCGAACTCTGCGCCAACGCGTCCAGCACCGCATCCCCGAGCCCACCTTCCGGCCAGTGGTCCTCGACGGTCAGCACCGCACGCGTCTCGGCAGCAGCGGCCAGCAGCGTGTCTCCGTCGATCGGCTTGAGCGAGTAGCAGTCGATCACGCGCACCCGAATACCCGAAGACTCCAGCACGTCGGCAGCCTTCTCCGCCTCGGACACCGTGATCCCGCACGCGACGATCGTCAGCACGTCGTCAGAGCTCGACCGCAGCACCCGGCTCCCACCGACGCGGATGTTCTCGTCGGGTGACGTGCGCACGGGTGTCTTGCCGCGCAACGTCCGCAGGTACGAGATGCCCGGCAAAGTCGCCATTTCCGCCACCAGCGCGGCCGTCTGGTTGGCGTCGGACGGGTGCAGCACCGTGCTGCCGTGGATGGCGCGGAACATCGCGATGTCCTCCAGCGCCATCTGGGACGGGCCGTCCTCGCCGATCGACACGCCGGCGTGCGAGCCGCACAAACGAAGATCCGCCCGGGAGACCGCGGCCATGCGGACGAAGTCGTGGGCTCGCGTCAGGAAAGCGCCGAACGTCGAGGCGAACGCGACCCAGTTGCGGGCCTGCATGCCCACCGCGGCGGCGATCATCTGCTGTTCGGCGATGAACATCTCGAAGTAGCGGTCGGGGTGGGCTTTGGCGAACAGCTCGGACATCGTCGAGTTCGACACCTCGCCGTCGAGCACGACCACGTCGCCGCGCAGACCGCCGAGCTCCACCAGCGCCTTGCCGTACGCCTGGCGCGTCGCCACCTCCTCGCCGATCTCCCACCGGGGCAGAGCGCCGCCGTCGGTGCTGAAGCGACAGGGCGAACCGGGCCGGGGAGTCTGAACGGTAACCGAGAGTGAACGGACGCCGCCCAGCTCCTCGATCGCCTCCGCGGGCTCCTCCAACGGCTTGCCGTGCTTGCCCGGCTGGTCGTCGACGGCCTTCACGCCGTGTCCCTTGTGTGTGCGGGCGAAGATCACGGTCGGGCGGTCGGTGGTGGACGTGGCCTGCGCGAGAGCGGCGTCGATCGCCTGGACGTCGTGGCCGTCGATCGCGATCGCCTTCCACCCGAACGCTTCCGCGCGGGCGACGTAGCCGTCGAGGTCCCAGCCGAGCATCGTCTCGCGGGTCTGGCCGAGGCGGTTCACGTCGACGATCACCGTCAGGTTGTCGAGGCCCGCCCAGCCCGCGTGCTGGAAGGCCTCCCAGATCGAGCCCTCGGCCATCTCCGAGTCACCGCACAGCACCCACACGCGGTACGGCAACTGGTCGAGGCGTTTTCCGGTCAGCGCCAGGCCCACGCCGACGGGCAGGCCGTAGCCGAGTGAGCCGGTCGCGACGTCCGTGGGCGGAATGCGCGGGGTCGGGTGGCCTTCGAGCCTGCTGCCGAACGAGCGGAAGCTCAGGAGTTCCTCGTCGGTGATCGCGCCGGCCGCCTTGAGCATCGCGTAGTACAGCGGTGAGGCGTGGCCCTTGGAGAAGATCAGGTGGTCGTTGGCCGGGTTGTCGGGAGTGGCGTAGTCGAGCCTGAGGTAGCCGTCGAGCAGCACGGCCATCAGGTCGGCCGCGGACATCGACGACGTCGGGTGCCCCGAGCCGCCGGCGTCGCTCGCGCGGACCGAGTCGACGCGCAGCTGCTGGGCGAGTTCGTGGCGGAAGTCGTGGTCGGGCAAGGGGTTCACCTCGCAGGTTGGGCGGTGAGGCTGTCGAACAGCCGTTGGTAGGAGTCGGCGAACTTCCGCACACCGTCGCGTTCCAGCTTCGCGGTGATGTCGCGGTAGCTCACCCGGATCTCGCCGAACCGGTCGAGCACGCTCCGGGCCGCGTCGACGCCGCGGGTCAGCGTGTCGGCGACCCGCCCGTGGTCGAGGAACGCCTCGATCGTCTTGCGCGGCATGGTGGTCACCGTTTCCGGGCCGATCAGTTCTTCGACGTAGCGCGTGTCGCGGTAGGCCGGGTTCTTCGTCGACGTGGACGCCCACAGGCACCACTGCGGGGTGGCGCCGGCCTTCGCCAGGTCGTCCCAGGCCTTGCCGGAGAAGATCTCCAGGTACTGCTGGTAGGCGAGCTTGGCGTTGGCGATCGCGAGCCGGCCCTTGAGCACCTCGTGGCCGCGCATCGCGTCGAGCCGCGCGTCGGCCTCGGTGTCCACTCTGGACACGAAGTACGACGCCACCGAAGCGACCTTCGACAGGTCACCACCAGTGGCGCGCAACCGCTGAAGGCCGCGCACGTACGCCTCGGCCGCCTCGCGATGACGGTCGAGCGAGAACAGCAGCGTCACGTTGACCGGGATGCCGTTCGCGATCGACTCCTCGATCGCGGGCATGCTCTCCGACGTGCCGGGGATCTTCACGAACAGGTTCGGCCGGTCGACCATTTCGTGCAGCCGCCGCGCCTCGTCGATCGTCGCCTGCGTGTCGTGCGCGAAGTTCGGGTCGACCTCCATCGACACCCAGCCGTCGCGCGGTGAGGTGCCCTTGCCGGCCAGCAGGTCGCAGGCGTTGCGGATGTCCTCGGTGGCGAGGGCGAGGAAGAGCTCCTTGCGTTCCAGCCCGTGCAGGTCGCGCTTCTGGGCGTCGTAGGCGTTGCCGCTGCTCATGGCCTCCTGGAAGATCGTCGGGTTCGACGTCACCCCGAGCACGCCCGACTCGACGAGCGCGGCGAGACCACCTCCGCGCAGCAGGTCTCTGGACAGCTGATCCATCCACGGGCTCTGGCCCCGTTCGGCTAGACCGTGGAGTGCGGTGCGCATGAGGAATTCCTCCCGTCGATCGGGTCCTCTTGACGAGTACCCGTGACGGGTTTTGCAACACACCGCACCCCTGCGGACTGAAACCGGGCAGGTCAGCGAGCCGGTTCGCGGTACCCCACGGCCAGGTGCCCCAGGCTGTCGCGGCCGACCTCGGCCTCCACGTCGAACACGTCGCGCAGCCACGACGAGGTCAGCACGTCTGCGCCGGCCCCCTCGGCCACGACCGTACCGCGGTGCATCAGGACCAGCCGGTCGCAGTAGCGGGCGGCCAGCGCGAGGTCGTGCAGAGCGACGACGACCGTCTGGGTCGTGCTGTGGACCAGCTCCATGAGCTCCAGCTGGTGCCGCACGTCCAGGTGGTTGAGGGGCTCGTCCAGCAACAGCGCCTGCGTGTCCTGGGCCAACGCGCGAGCCAGGTGCGCGCGCTGCCGTTCACCGCCCGACAGCTGCTTCCACGGCCGGTCCGCCAGCCCTTCCAGGTCCAGCCGGGCGAGCGCCGCCGCGACCTTCGCGTGGTCGGAGGCGTCCGGGCCGCGCCACCGCGACCGGTGGGCGGTGCGGCCGAGCATGGCCACCTCGGCCACTCGCAGATCGCTGTCGGTGTCCGCGGTCTGCTCGACGAACGCCATCTTGAGCGCCCTCTGCCGCGCAGGCCACCGCGCGATGTCCTCGCCGTCGTACACGACAGAGCCTGCATCCGGCGTGCGCAGACCGGCGATGCAGCGCAGCAGGGACGACTTGCCGGAACCGTTCGGCCCGATCAGCCCGACGGTCTCACCACTGGCGACCGTCAGCGTCACGTCCCGGACGATCGTCTTGCCCGGCACGCCCCAGCTCAGGTTCTTCGCCTCGATCCTCACAGCTCACCCCGCTTGCGCAGCACCAGGAGGAACAGGGGCACGCCGAGCAGCGCGGTGAACACGCCCACCGGCACCTCCAGCGGCGTGAAGATCACGCGGGTGAGGGCGTCCGTCCACACCAGGAACACCGCGCCCACGACCGCCGACAACGGCAACAGCCTGCGGTGCAACGGACCGACCATGAACCGCACGCCGTGCGGCACGATCAGCCCGACGAACCCGACCGCACCGACAGCGGCCACAGCCACAGCGGTCAGCACGGACGTCGTCACCAACAACACGGTGCGAGTCGTGCGGACGTCGATCCCGAGAGAGGACGCGGTGTCCGTGCCGAACGCGAACCCGTCCAGCGCGGAAGAGCACAACCACACCACAAGCAACCCGACGGCCAGAACGACCGCGCACACCACCACGGACGGCCAACGCGCGGACGCGAGCGAACCCAGCAACCAGTTCGTGACGGCACGAATGCTGTCGGAGTCACCGGACGCCAGCAGGATCAACGACGTGAGCGCCGCGAACAGCTGGCCGACGACGACACCGGTGAGCACGATCCGCACGGAGTCGAGCCCTGTTCGCTTCAGCAGCAGCATCAGCAACCCGAACGCCACCAACGCACCCACGAGCGCACCACCGGTCACGCCGACCTGGGACCCGGCGAACCCGAGCACCACGACGATCACCGCACCGGTCGACGCACCGCTGGACACGCCCAGCAGATACGGATCGGCGAGCGAGTTGCGCGTGATGCTCTGCAACACCGCACCGCACACCGCCAGCGCGGCACCGACGAGCGCGGCGAGCAGCACCCGCGGCACGCGCAGGTCCCAGATCAACGAGTCGAGCAGCCGTGGCAGCGGGACCACGTGCAGACCCAGGTGCCCGCCCACGGACCTGCCGATCTCCGCCCAGCTCGTGCTGACCCCGACGCGGACACCGAGCACGAGCGACACCACGAGGACGACGAGGCTCAGCACGACGACGAGCGTGTTCTTCTTGCGTTGAACCGGTTCCGGGGTGTCGACGACCGGTTCCAGAACAGTCGCCTCAGCCACGGCCGGCGATCTTGTCGAGGCCGGCGGCGAACCCGCGCAGGACGTCGACCGAGCGGACCGACGGGTCCATCCCGGTGCCGTTCAGCTCGATGATCCTGTTCTCCTTCACGGCCCTGAGCTGCGAGACGGCCGGGTGTTCCCGCATCATCGCGAGCTTCTCGCTCGCCTTGTCACCGAGGTTGCCGCGCTCGGTCAGGTCGCCGATCACGATGACGTCGGGGTCGCGGCGCGCGATCTCCTCCCAGGAGGTCTCCGGCCACTCGTGGTCGAGGTCGTCGAACATGTTGGTGGCACCGGCGATCGTGCTCATCTGGTTCGGCATTCCGCCCTTGCCCGCGACGTACGGGACGCCCTTGAAGACCGAGTAGACCCACACGACCTTCACCGGTTCCCGTTTGACCGCCTGGACTTCGGCGACGATCGCGCGCTGGTCGCTCGTGAGCTTGGCGGCCTTCTCCGAGACGCCGAAGATCTTGCCGAGGTTCTCGTAGTCGCGGAACAGCCGCTCGAACGCGGGCGTCGTGCCGTCCGGGCAGTCCACCGCGCTCACGAACGTCGGCACGCCGAGGGACTCCAGCTCGTCGCGCGTTCCAGCCCGGTCAGCCGTGAACAGGTCCTGAAACCCCGACACCACGACGTCCGGGTTCGCCGCGCGCAGCGGTTCGGCCGTGAGAATCTTCGGCGAGAGCACCGGGACCTTCGCGTAGGCGTCGGCGTACTTGGGCAGCACCTTGGTCTTGACGTTCGCCGTGCCGGCCATCCGGTCCTGCAGTCCCAGCTCCAGCAACGTCTCCGTGGACGACTGGTCCAGGGCCACCGCCCGCTGCGGCGTGCTGGTGAACGAGAGCTGCTTGCCGCAGCTGTCCACCACCACCGACTGAGCCGTTGGCGCCTGAGCGCCTCCCGGTGTGGCGCAGCCCGCGGCGAGCACCGCGACCAGTGCCAGGCCGAGCCGGGCGGGGTGTGACATCGAATCCTCCAACAGGTGCCAAGAACGATCTCGGCTACTGTAACGACAATCGTTTTCACAGAAAACCTCTCGAAAGGCACAAAACTCGTGGTCCCGGACACAGTGCGCGGCACGTCGGTGCTGCGCAGCGCCCAGTTCCTCCGCCTCTGGACGGCGACCACCGCGTCGGGCATCGCGACCTGGGCCCTGCCGTTCGTCCTGGGCCTGGCCGTGCTGTCGCGTTCGCTGACCGCGGTGGAACTGGGCGTCCTGCTCGCCGCGCGCACCGCGGGCTTCCTCGCCGCCGTCCCGATCAGCGGCGTCCTGGCCGACCGCTACGCCCGCCGCCGCGTGGTCCTGTGGTCCGGGTTGATCTCCGCTGCCGCCGCACCCGTCCTGGCCGCCTTCGTGGGCGAGTCGCTGGTGCTGTCCGCCGCCGCGGCCGTGGTGATGGGGGCGGGCCAGGGCGCGTGCCGTCCCGCGTTCCAGGCACTGACGGCCGAGGTGGTGGAAGGCGACCAGCGTCAGCAGGCCAACGCCGCGATGACGTTGTCCGTGCGCGTGACGACGTTGGTGGCGCCTGGCCTGACCGCGTTGCTGGCGTTGGTGGTGAACACGCAGGTGCTGCTGCTCGGCATCGGCGCGCTGTGGCTGGTGGCCGCGCTGGTGCCGCCCGCGGGAACCGGCCAGGTGAGCAGGAGCGGCACGAGTTTCGTGGCGGAGTTCCTCGACGGTGTCCGCGAGGCCCGCCGGCACCCGTGGTTCCTGGCCGGACTCGGCGCGCTGACCGCGGTCATCGCCACCGGGTACTCCGCGACCGGTGTGGTGCTCCCCCTGGTGAGCCGCGACCGCTATGGCACGGAGGCCGTGCTCGCGGGCGCGTTGACCGCCTACACGCTGGGTGCTCTGGCCGGCGCGCTGCTCATCGCGCGCTGGCGGCCGCGCGCTGCCGGGTGGACCGCGCTCGCCGGTCTCGCGCTGTACGGGTTCGCGCCGCTGAGCCTGCTGCTGCCGGTGCACCCGTTCGTCGTGCTCGCCGCCTACACGGTGGCGGGACTGGGCATCGAGCTGTTCAACGTGCCGTGGTTCACCGCGACGCAACGCGAGGTCGACCCCGGCAAGCTCGCCCGTGTGTCCTCTTTGGACTTCCTGATGTCGTACGGCCTGGCGCCCGTCGGCCTCGCGCTGATCGCCCCGGCCATCTCGGCGTTCGGTGCCACGGCGGTGCTGGTCGCGTGCACGGCGATCTGTTTCGCCGCACCGGCTCTGGCCGCGCTGACACCGTCCGCACGCGACTTCGGGCCGCGCCGGTGACCGGCGCGGCCCGAAACAGATGTCCGTGAAGGTCTACTTGCCTGCCTTCTGCAGCTCGCGCTTCAACTGCTCCTTGCTCATGCCCGCGGCTCCTTCGACACCCAGGTTGCGCGCCTGGACGAGGAGCTCCTCCTTCGTGGCCTGGCCGGGCATCTCGCCCAGGTGGTCGGCCCTGCTGCGGGCGAACCGCTCACCGAGCTGGTAGCGGCGTTCCGCGCTGAGACCCTTGCGCATGCCGGGGAGGACGGTCTTCTCCTCCTCCTCGACGTGGTGCGTGACCGACTCGACGACCTTCTGCAGCTTCTGGTCGTACTGCGGCGAGTCGTACTCGCAGTCGAGCAGCTCCGCCAGCAGCCGCTCGGCCTGGGCGTGCTCCTCCTGGCTGTGCTCCACCTCGTCGGTCTCCCCGGCCTCGTCCTTGGCGACCGGGTAGACTTCGGACTCCTCGGCGCGGCTGTGGGCGACGAGCAGCCCGCACAGCACCGGCGTGAGCAGCGGTCGTTTCTCCGGGTGGTTCTTCAGCTCGTCGAACAGGCGCTCCACCTCGCGGTGGTCCTGCATGATCAGGTCGACGACGTCGTACTGCACGGCGGTCCTCCTACTGGTGATTGCGGGGATAGCGGGTGCTGATCGGCGCGACACCCCGTCGCGCGATCCGGCCGAGCGCCACGCCGAACGCGGCGATCACAGCGACGGCCACGACGAGACCGATGACGATCGACCACGTCAGGCCTGCGTCCAGAAGTCCTGCCGCCGCACCGGCGATGACGCCCGCGACGAGACCGTTGACGAGGTTCACCAGGCCGGAGACGCCCAGCGCGGTGCCGATCAGCCGCGGTCGCCGTGCCTTGCGCCAGCCGGTCTGGCCCGCATCGACCTCGACGCCCACCGTGTCGTCGTGCACCTGCCGGACGAAGGCTTCCCTCGTCGACGGTTCGAGATCGCCGTAGATGTGCCGGATGCGGTTGATCCCCAGGCCCGCCTGCACGTCCTCGATCGTGAGCTCGACCGTCCGGAACATCGTGGCGAGCCCGATCAGGAACAGGCCGGTGAAGATCACCAGCATCAGCGTCAGCAGCACCTTCAGCGGCACGACCTGAGCCACGAAACCCAGGGCGATCATCGACGCGGAGATCGTCGTGAGCAGGTGTCCCGCCCTGCCGGTCGCGTCGGTGATCGTCGCGGTGCGCACCATCTGCAGCGTGTAGTGCTCGGTGGTGAGGATCGTCAACGCCGCGTTCTTGTCTTCCGGCACTTCAGCGTCCGAGGGCGTCGGCGAGCTCCTTCTTCGTCATGGTGGAGCGGCCCCTGATGTTCTTCTTCTTGGCCTCGTTGTAGAGCTGCTCCTTGGTCAGGCCCTTCGGCCTGTTGGTGCCCGACCGCTGCCCGCCGCGCTTCTGCGGCGACGTGTCCTTCGTGGACGACTTGCTCGCGGTCTTGGACTCGCCGGACTGGGCGCGGTTCTTGTTCACCGTGCGCGCGGCGATCTCCTTCGCCCGCTTGGACGAGGCACCACGGCTGCGGGCGGAGTCCTTGATGTGCTCGTACTGGCGTTCACGTTTCGCGTTCGATCCCGCTGGCATCACGACCTCCTGGTTCGAGCTGAGCCGCGAATACCCCCGGTCAGGGCGGTTCACACCTGGGTGACGACGGGTAACCACGCCCATGGCGATCTCAACCCGATTCGACACGGCCCGTGTGCTGGCCTCGGTCCTGCTGCCCACCCTCGCCAAGGGCGTCATCGTCCGCAGGCCCGGCGTCATGGCGGCCGCTGAGAAGGTCCAGTCCGACACCAGGGCCATCGACACGATGAGGAAGCTGCGCGACCGCTACGGGCCGGAGCCGGTGCGGTTGCGCATCACCGGCCGCAGCGTGGCCGTGCTCGTGGACCCGACCGACGTCGGCAGGCTGCTGGAGGGCTCACCCGAGCCGTTCTCGCTGGCGACCAAGGAGAAGAAGTCCGCGCTCAAGCACTTCCAGCCGCACGGCGTGCTCATCTCGGAAGGGCAGGAGCGCGAACGGCTGCGGGAGCTCAACGAGCGCGCGCTGCGGCCGGAGAACGTGCCCGTCGACGCGATCGTGCGCGACGAGGCCGATCTGCTCACCCGGCACGTGATGAGCACCGGCGAGCTGACCTGGGACTCCTTCAGCCAGGCGTGGTGGCGGATCGTGCGCAGGGTCGTCCTCGGTGACGGTGCTCGCTCGGACGACCAGCTCACCGACGACCTCAAGGCGCTGCGGGAGAACGCGAACTGGGCGTTCCTGCACCCGAAGCAGCGCGGCCTGCGCGAACGGTTCCAGCGCAGGCTCGACGAGCACCTCGCACGGCGTGAGGAAGGCAGTCTGGCCGCCCAGCCGGGTGATCTGTCCGGCCAGGTGCCGCACTGGTTGTTCGCGTTCGACGCGGCCGGGATCGTCACGATGCGGGCGCTGGCCATCGGCGCACGCGGCAGGAACGGCATCCTCGAGTCCGCACGACTGTGGCCGACCACGCCGGTGATCCTGCGGGAGAGCACCAAGCCCACGCGCTGGCACGGCAAGTGGCTCCCGGCGAACACGGAGTTCGTCGTGTTCACGCCGTTCTTCCACCGCGACCCGGACCGGCTGCCGTACGCCGACCGGTACGCGCCGGAGATCTGGGACGGCCCGCGCGATCCCGCGATCGTGCCGTTCAGCGGCGGTCCCGGTGTCTGCCCCGGCCGTGACCTCGTGCTGGCGACCGGAAGCGCGATGGTGGACGCGCTGAGCGAGCACCTCTCGTTCCCGAAGCTGAGCACACCGCTGCCCGGAACGCTGAACCACTTCGCGCTCCGCATGCCCGCGACCCCGATGGGTACACGCGTGTCATGAACGCACCCCTGTACGCCATCGTGACCGGATCGGACTCGGGTATCGGCAAGGCCGTCGCCGTCGCACTCGCGGGCGGCGGCGTCGACGTGGGCATCACGTACCACGAGGACGCCGACGGAGCCGCGAAGACCGCTGACCAGGTGCGGGAGGCAGGCGCCCGCTGTGCCGTGCGGCAGCTCGACCTGACGAACCTGCCGGACGCGGCCTCGGTCGTGGACGAGCTGGCCGAGGAACTGGGCGGTGTCGACGTCCTGGTGAACTGCGCGGGCACCGGCAGCAGCCAGAAGGCCGTCGACATGCCCTTCGACCTCTGGCGCTCGGTGCTCTCGGTCGACCTGGACGGCGCCTTCCTGTGCTCGCAACGCGCGGCCAGGCGCATGATCGACGCCGGTCGTGGTGGCCGGATCATCAACATCACCTCCGTCCACGAGCACCTGCCGCGAGTGGGTGCCGCGCCGTACTGCGCCGCGAAGGCCGGGCTCGGCGCGCTCACCGAGGTGCTCGCGCTCGAGCTGTCCGAGCACGGCATCACCGTCAACTCCGTGGCACCGGGCGAGATCTCGACCCCGATGACCGGCCAGGAGGACGTCGACCCGCACACCCAGCCACGTCCGGGCGTGCCGCTCGGACGGCCCGGCCACGCGGCGGAGGTCGCGGCCGTCGTGGCGTTCCTGGCCACGCCCGCAGCGAGCTACGTGACCGGAGCGTCGTTCGTCGTGGACGGCGGGATGTCCCTGATGGGACCGCAGGCGAGCGGAATGCTCACCGACGACAAGTGGAGGCAGCCCTGATGCGCGCCGTGGTGCTGAACTGCACCCTGAAGAAGTCCCCCGACCAGTCCAACACGGACCTGCTGGCCCAGGTGGTGATCGACGAGCTGGCCAAGAAGGACGTGGACGTCACGACGTTCCGGCTCGCCGACCACGCCATCCCGCCGGGTGTGTCGACCGACCTCGGCGACGGCGACGAGTGGCCGCGCATCCACGCGGCGTTGCTCGACGCGGAGATCCTGGTGTTCGCGACGCCGACGTGGGTCGGGCACCCGTCCTCCCTCGCGCAACGGGCGCTGGAGCGGATGGACGCGATGATCTCCGAGACCGACGACGAGGACCGCCCGGTCGCGTACAACCGGGTCGCGGGCGTCGTGGTGACGGGCAACGAGGACGGCGCGCACCACGTGATCAGCGAGATCGCCGGCGGGCTCGGCGACATCGGCTACACGATCCCCGGCCAGGCGTGGACGTACTGGAACCGCGGCCCAGGCCCCGGTCCGAGCTTCTCCGAGACGTCAGAGGGTCACGAGTGGTCGGAGAACACCGGCCGCACGATGGCGGCGAACCTGCACGCCGTCGCCCTGGCCTTGGCAGAGCGCCCGATTCCCGCCTGAGCGAGCGCGACCACCGCGCCGATCAGCAAGCCGCCCAGGACGTCCGTGGGCCAGTGCACACGGGTCCTGAGGCGGCTGTAGGCGACCAGCAGCACCAGCGGCGTCACGAACACGGCGGCCCCGCGATCCTCCAACGCGGTGGCGGTGCCGAACGCGGCAGCCGTCACCGCGTGCTTGGAGGGGAACGACGAGGAGTCGGGATGTTCCGGCAAGGCCTTCCGCGCGGGCATGCTGGCGGCCTGGGGCCTGCGCCGGTGCACGACCACGCTGACGAGATGACCGATCGGCATGGCGACGGCCGCGGCGGTGAGGGCCCGCTTCGCCGTCTTCTTCTTGCCGGCCAACGCGAGCAGGCCGGCCACGGGTAACCAGAGCAGACCACCGCGTGCCGTGACGCTGGCGGCGATGATCACCGGGTGCGGGCGTCTGGTGGGCAGCGCCTCGCTGTTGTGCAGGGAGTCCTCGTCGAGCTCTTCCAGCTCGTCCTCGCCGTTCATGCAGGCCTAGATACAATGCCGTGTAGTTAAGGCGTGGGCCTGGCTGTCAAGGCGGCTGAAACGAGGCAACGGA
>NZ_JBHRZI010000015.1:0-575851 GCF_042649515.1 Lentzea rhizosphaerae
TCAGGCGAACGGTTGCACGTTCGGCTGGTACACCGAGCCGTTCACCGGCGGCGTGAGGTCGACCAGGTACCGCGTCACGGCCGCGTCGGCGCCGGCCGAGTCACCGAGGATGCAGTGACCGAAGGCGTCGACGCTGATCAGGCGCGCGTTGCCGAGCTGCTTGGCCATGCGCTGCGAGAACAGGTACTGCGTCGCCGGGTCGTAGTAGTTGCCCACCACGACGACCGGGTTCTTCGTCTTGCGGTTCCACGGGCCGATCCAGCGGTCCGGGTGGCGCGTCGGCCACGTGGCGCAGGTCAGCAGGTCGGACGCGGCCTGGTAGCGGCCGAACGTCGGCGACTCCTTCTCCCACTTGGCCGCCGTCGTCGCCCAGTTGCGGGTCGACTTCGTGAACGGCTTGTCCGTGCAGTTCACCGCGTAGTACGAGTCGTCGGCGGTGTACGGGGTGTCCGGCAACGCACGGACGTCCGCGCGGCCACCGAGGTTGTTCAGCACCGGAACGTCCACAACGGACTGAACGCCCAGAGCAGCAGCGGCCGACGGGTTCTGCGCCGCGTGGATCGCCTGCAGCCACGCCGTCAGCGCCTTGAACGTCGACGGGCTGTACAGGTTGCTCGACGTGCGGCCGACGAGCGTGGTCAGGTTGACCTGGGAGCCGTCCGGCAACGTCGTCGGGCCCTTGCGCAGCGTCTCGCGGATCTTGTCGAACTTCTTGCGAGCGTCACCGGCGAACGCGCACTTCGCCACACCCACGGTGTCGCAGCGCTTCAGCATCGCGTCCAGCGCGATCTCGAAGCCACGAGCGCGCTCACGGTCGTACTGCGCGCCGTTGGTCAGACGCAGCTGCGGGTCGACGTTGCCGTCCAGCACCAGAGCACGCGACTTCTGCGGGAAGATGTTGGCGTAGGTCGCGCCGAGCAGCGTGCCGTACGAGAAACCGACGTAGGTGAGCTGCTTGTCGCCGACGGCCTCGCGCATGACGTCGAGGTCGCGCGCGACGGCCTCGGTCGACATGAAGTTGAGCAGCGGACCGGCGTTGATCTTGCAGTAGTCCGTGTAGGCCTTGGACTGCCGGATCGTGCTCGCGATCTCGTCCTTGGTGATCGGCAGTGCGAACCAGCCGTCGTTCACCGCGTCGGCCTCTTCCTGCGTGCGGAAGCAGCGCAGCGGCGCGCTTCGGCCCACACCCCGCGGGTCGAAGCCGATGAGGTCGAACTTCTCGAGGATCTCCGGCGTGAAGAAGCTGGAGCCGTAGGCGCTGTAGATCAGGCCGGCGCCACCGGGACCGCCGGGGTTGATGAAGAGCGAACCGATCTTCTTCGACGGGTCGAGGGCGGGCCGCTTCATCATGATGATGCCGGTGGAGTCCCCGCGCGGCCGCGAGTGGTCGACGGGCACCTGCTGGACGGCGCAGCTCACCTTGTCGCGCTGGGCCGCGGGGATCTCGGCGAGGACGTCCGCCGCGCACGGCCCCCAGGCGGCGGGTCTCGTGGTCGAGGAGGCTTCTGGCTGGGCTGATGCGGCACCCAGCCCGGAAACGACCGTGCCGAGCGCGAGCGCACTGACGAGCGCCACGCGCACGGCACGCGTAGTTGCAAGGGTCATCGATGCAGCCCACCACTGACGGTGGGCCGCTTGTACCCGCCTAACGGATGGTTGTCTGTCTCGTTACACCGCTTGGGCGAGCGAAACCGCGAACCTGCCCTCCGTGTCCGTCCACCACCGGTGCAACGAGAACCCGCCCTCTTCCAGCTCTCGCCGCACCCCGTCCTCGCGGAACTTCGCCGACACCTCGGTGCGCAGCTCCTCGCCCGCGTGGAATTCCACGGTCAGCCCGAGGTCCGCGAGCGTCACCCGCATGTCCCGCAGGGCGCGCAGGCGCATCTCGATCCACTCCTGCTCGGCGTTCCACAACGCCACGTGCTCGAACGCCTCGACGTCGAAGTCGCCGCCGACCTCGCGGTTCAGCACGTTCAGCACGTTGCGGTTGAACTCCGCCGTGACGCCCTGCGCGTCGTCGTACGCGCGCACCAGCGTCTCCTCGTCCTTCACGAGGTCCGTGCCGAGCAGCAGCCACTCCCCCGGCTCCAGCACGTCGCGGACCGTGCGCAGGAACTTCTCCCGCTCCTCCGGGATCAGGTTGCCGATCGTGCCGCCCAGGAACGCCACCAGGCGCGGCGACTCACCGGGCAGCAACGCGAGGTGCTGCGTGAAGTCGCCGACCACGCCGTGCACGCGCAGGCCCGGGTAGTCCGCCATGATCGCGTGGGCCGCGTCCGTCAGCGCCGACACCGAGACGTCCTGCGGCACGAACTCCTGGAGCGTGCCGTGCTCCCGCAACGCGCTCAGCAGCAACCGCGTCTTCTCCGACGAACCGGACCCCAGCTCCACCAGCGAGTGCGCGCCGGTGGTCGCCGCGATCTCGCCCGCGCGGTCGGCGAGCACCTCTCGTTCGGCGCGGGTCGGGTAGTACTCGGGCAGGCGCGTGATGTCCTCGAACAGCTCGCTGCCCACGGCGTCGTAGAACCACTTCGGCGAGACCCACTTGGGGGCCGCGGTCAGTCCGGCACGCACGTCGGCACGTAGCGCGTGTGCGGCGTCCTCCGGTTTGAGATGAACGTCCAGCACCGGCTCGGTCATATCGGTCGAACCTCCACAGTGGATGGATCAGCGACCACCACGTGGTTGTCGGGGATCTCCCGCCACGCGTCGTCGCCGTCGAGCGGTTCGGAGGCGAGCGTGACGCTCTCCCCGTCGTGCAGGACCCACAGCGAGTGGGTCCACGTCGTGCCGACGATCACCGAACCATTGGTCATCAGGAAGTTGAGGCGCGACGCGGGTGCGGCGGCCACGACTTCTTTGGTGAGTTCAACAAGCACGTCCGCCGGGTTCTTCCCGGTTTCGAGTCGTCGCCTGACCAGCGTCCACAACAGAGCGGAGTCGACCGGTGCGTCCATCGTGAGCAGGTCGGTCACCGGCACAGTCCGCGCCAGCTCCGCGACCGACTCCGGCCAGTCGGAGACACGTCCGTTGTGGCTGAACAACCAGGTGCCGTCGGTGAACGGCGCGCACGCCGGGTCGACCACCGGCATGCCGACGGTGGCCGACCGCACTGCCGCCAGGAAGGCAGTGGACAGCGTGGTCATCGCGAGCTGGCGCAGGTTGGCGTCCGCCCAGATCGGGCCCGCGCGGCGGTACCTGATCGGACCGGGGAACCATCCCACGCCGTAGCCGTCGACGTTGATCGTGCCGCCGCCGTGCATCAGCTGCGGCGCGTAAGCCTGCCGCTCCAACGAGTCCGGTGCGTCGAAGAGCAGGTCGTCCAAGCGCAGGGCGGGGCCGAGGTAAGCCAGATGGCGGCACATCTCTCAGGCGTCCCTGGCGCAGCGGAAGCCGGAGAAGATCTGCCTTCTGATCGGGTAGTCCCAGTTGCGGAACGTCGAGCGGATCGCGGACCTGTCGGTGCCGAACGAGCCACCGCGCAGCACCTTGTAGTCCGGCCCGAAGAACACCTCCGAGTACTCGCGGTACGGGAAGGCCTCGAAGCCCGGGTACGGGTGGAAGTCCGTCGACGTCCACTCCCAGACGTCACCGATCAGCTGGTGCACGCCCGCGGGAGACGCGCCCGCCGGGTACGCGCCGGCCGGGGCCGGGCGCAGGTGGCGCTGGTCGAGGTTCGCGTGGATCTCGGTCGGCTCCTCGTCACCCCACGGATAGCGGCGCGAGCTCTGCGTCGCCGGGTCGAAGCGGGCCGCCTTCTCCCACTCCGCCTCGGTCGGCAGGCGCTTGCCCACCCACGTCGCGTACGCCTGGGCCTCGTGGAAGCACACGTGCACCACGGGTTCGTCCGGCACGATCGGCTCGGTCACGCCGAACGCGGTGCGGCTGAACGAGTTCCCCTCGCGGTGCCAGAAGCGCGGGCCGGTCAGCTTGGCGGTGGTGCGGTGCTCCCAGCCCGCTTCCGTCCACAGGCGACGGTCGTCGTAGCCACCGGCGAGGACGAACTCGGCGTACTCGGCGTTCGTGACCGGGGTGGTGTCGATGAAGAACGCGTCGACGTGGACGGCGTGCGCGGGACGTTCGTTGTCCAAAGCCCACGGTTCGTCCGAGGTGCCCATCTCGAACGGTCCACCCGGGATGAACGCTTCCGTTGCGGCGACGAGGTTTCCGCGCGGCGGTGCGGGCGCGTGCAGGACCGGTTCGCCGGTGCGCAGCTGGTGCGTGGCGAGCATCGTCTCGTCGTGCTGCTGCTCGTGCTGCACGATCATGCCGAACGCGAAGGCGTTCTCGACGAGCCGGCGGCCCTGCAACGGCACCTTCTCCAGCACGTCGAACACCTTGCCGCGCACGTCCCCGACGTACTGGCGGGCCTCGCGGGGGTTGAGCAGCGGTAACTCGGGCCGGACGCTGCGGCCGTACTTGAACGCGTCGTAGTACTCGTCGATGTCGCTGCGGACCGGTTCACGACCGCCGACGTCGCGAACGAGCCACAGCTCCTCCTGGTTGCCGATGTGCGCCAGGTCCCAGACCAGTGGCGACATCAGCTTCGAGTGCTGCCGCACGAGGTCGTGCTCGTCGACGGCATCGGTCAAGGCGGTGGAACGCGCGCGCGAACGCAACAGTTCCTCCGCCACCTGCTCGCGGAGTTCTTCTGTCACAGCTTCCCCTCAAGCTCCCGGCTGATGGTGCTGATCTGATCCTGAGAAAGACCGGTGCGGTGCAACGCCTCGATGCCGAGCGCGACGACGTCCTTCGCCGCTCTGGCAATGCGTTCGTCCGCCATCCCGTGCCGTGCGGCGACGAGCCACCGCCCGGCGGCCCGTTCGGTCGCCGCCAGCACACCGTCCACAACGGACGGGTCGCTGAACAGCGCCACGAGCAGCGCACTCGGCGCGATCCACCCGCCAGGCGCGGGCGTGTCCAGATATCTGATCTCGATGTACCCGCGCGGCCGCACCGGAGGGAACATCGTGGTGAGGTGGTAGTCGAGGTCGTCGCTCGTGGGGCTGCGGTCGAGCGCCCCGTCGATCCACTCGGCGAACGTCAGGCTGCGTGGCGGAACCCAGCTCTGGCTCGGCCCGCGCACGACGATCACCGGGGTGTCGACGACGCGTTTCGCGTAGGCGGCGGCCGGATCGGCGCACACAGCACTGGGTCTGGTGCGCACGGGATCCGTGCCGTAGAGCGTCCGCATGCGCGCCGACGCCCAGTCCTCGTGCATCCCGCCGATGCTCGGCGAGTTCGCGAACAACGCGATGAGCACGGGCCCGAGCTGGTGCACGGCGGCCCATCTGTCCTTGAGGTGCTTCTCCTCGCCGAAGTCGAGGCACACCTGCAGCCCGGCGGTGTTGCACATCATGGCGATGCCGTCGCCGCCGACGTGGCTGAACGCGTGTTCCATCGCGGCGTACCGGGGCACCTGCAGCATGCGCGTGGGGCTGCGGTGCTGGTCAGCGCCTCGGTCGCCGAGCACGAGACCGTGGTCCGCCAGCATGGCGGTGAGATGGGAGATGTCCTGGGCGACCGTGCGGAAGAGGTCCGGGAGGCTGGTGCAGGGAGGAGTCGAGATCTCGACCTGCCCGCCCGGTTCGACGGTCAGCGGGGTGCCGCTCGGAAGCGGCCTCTGGGGGCTGTCTGGAACCAAAGTCGGTGGTGCGTGCTCGCCGAGGGCGGTGGCGAGTCGGTGTCGATCGAGGACCTGGGCAGGGTCTTCGGCGTGGTGCACGGTCCACTCGAGCTCCACGCCGAACAGCCTCGGAGGGCCGTGTTTGAAACAGACCGAGGCGACGTAAGCCTCGGCCTCGGCGCGATCGGCGAACCTCGCCGGCGCCGGTTGGTCACGCAACGCAGTCACGCTGCCACACTCCCCGTGATCGAATGGCGCGTTCGACGCTACACGCGGGGTCTGACAGTTGCAGCCCTCAAATCCTTACGGATCAAGTGATGTGCCCGTGTGTACGCGTGCGCACGAGCGTCAACGCGCGAGGCGCTCCTGTTGTTTGGCGCGAAAAGCACGTTCGGGCCGATAGATGGCCCGGACGTGCTTTTCGCGCCAAACGCGGCACCGGGTGCTCCACTGATCGTGGTGACAACCGTGACAGTTCAGCCTGTGGGCGACGTCAAGAAGCGCGAGTACAGGTCGCAGGTCCGCGAGGAGGGCGCGCGGCGCACCAGGCAGGCGGTCGTGGCCCACGGCCGCGGAGCTGTTCGTGGCACGCGGGTACGGCAGCACGTCGCTGACCGACGTCGTCAAGGCCGCGGACGTTTCCCGGCCGACGGTCTTCGCCGCGTTCGGGTCCAAGCCCGCCCTGCTGAGCGAGGTGCTGGACGAGGCGCTGGCGGGCGACGACCCCCGGAGGCGGCGGAGCTGTGGGCGACGCTGCTGCGCAACCGCCGTGCGGGTGCGGCGATGGTGGTCGAGCAGGCGGGCAGGCTCGGGCCGCTGGCCTGCGACCTCGACACCGCGATCGACGTGGTGTGGATCTACAACGACCCGGCGCACTACGCGTCACTCGTCGACGAACGCGGCTGGCCCGTGGCCAAGTTCCGCGACTGGCTCGCGCGCAGCACGAAACGGGCGGTCCTCGGCTGAGGACCGCCCGCTCCCGCTCAAAAAATCACGTCCTGGCGTTCGACCGCCCGCGCAGCACGGTGTTGCCCGTGGAGGCGTTCTTGATGGCCGTCTCGATCTGAGCCATCGTCGACGACGAGGTGATCCCCGGAACCGTCGCGGTGTTCAACGCGTACAACGTGAACGTGTACGGGTTGGTCGAGCCACCGGGACAGGGCCCGAAGAACTTCTGCGAGTTCGCACCGGACCCCATCGCCTTCTGCTTCGCCCCGCCCTGACCGGGAACGGTGAAGCCCGCTCCGAGATTCTCCGGGAACGAGGTCGTGGCAGCCGGGATGTCCCAGATCGCCCAGTGCAGCTTGTTGCCGTTGTTCACGCGGTCCGCGAACACGATGGCGTACCCGGCAGCACCAGTAGAAGCACCCCACGCCAACGGCGGTGACGGGTCCTGGCCCGCCACGCCGTCACCGGCGCACGTGTACTTCGCCGGGATCATCGCGTCGTCCGCGAACGCCGAGGACGTCAGCTTGAAGCCACCGCCTCCGCCCGAGTACTGGATGTCGATCAGCAGGATCCGGTCGTTGTTCGCGGTGCCGTCCTTGTCCGTGGACGTGGTCAGCCAGATGTCGCCGTCGTGGTCGACCTCGACCGTGCGCAGACGGTTGTAGGTGCCCTGGAAGTACACCTTCTGATCCACCAACGCGTCGTTCGAGTCGATCCGCATCCGGTAGACCCGCTGACCCACCGTGGTGGCCACGAAAACGTGGTCGTTGATGATCGTCAGGCCGGACGGCGAAGCCTGGGACGTCGACCAGGTCTTCTTCGGCGCGATGTACCCGGAACAGCTGCCCGAGGTCCCCTCGCAGTGCGGGTAACCGTAGTTGCCGCCCTTGGTGATCAGGTTGACCTCGTCCTGCGTGGAGTCGCCGAACTCGGACTCCCACAACCGGCCCTTCGAGTCGAAGTCGAGGCCCTGCGGGTTGCGGTGGCCGAACGACCAGACGGCGTTGCCGAACGGGTTGTCCGACGGGATGGAGCCGTCGAGGTTGATGCGCAGGATCTTGCCGTTGAGCGAGTTCTTGTTCTGCGGGTTGTTGTCCGGGTTCTGCGCGTCACCGACGGACACGTACAGCTTGCCGTCCACCGGGCCGTACCGCAGGCGACCGCCGTTGTGGTAGCGGTTCTTCGCCATGCCCTGCAACAGGATCTGGTACGAGCTCTGCACCAGTGCGCCGTTCTCGTACTTGATCCGGATGACGCGGTTGCCCTCGGACGCCGTGTGGTAGACGTACAGCCAGTGGTCGGTCGCGAACGACGGCGAGACCTCCAGGCCGAGCAGGCCGCCCTCACCGTTCGTGCCGACGGCCTGGCTGATCTTGCCGGCCAGCGTCTTCTGCCCGCTCTTGGTGAGCCGGTAGATGTTGAACGTGTTGCGCTCGCTGAACAACGCCGAACCGTCCGGCAGGAACACCACGCCCCACGCGACGTCCACGCCGGACGCGATCGTGGACACGGCACCGGGCTCGGGCGTGCCGGAAGGCCCACCGGCCGCCGGGGTCACCTTGATCTCGTTGGACAGCCCCGACTTGTTGCCCTTGGCGTCCTTGGCGAGCACTCGGAACGCGTACTCGGTGCCGGTGGTCAGACCGGCGACGGTCGCCGAGGTGGCGTTGCCGTCGGCGGACTGCTTGACCGCGCCGTTGACGTAGATGTCGTACCCGGTGACGCCCACGTTGTCCGTGGAGGCGTTCCAGGCGATGTCGACGCTGGTCGCGGTCTTGCCGGTCGTGCGCAGGTTGCCGGGCACGGTGGGTGCCTCGGTGTCCGGCGGCGCGGGCTGCGTGCGACCGGGCACGTTGTTGGAGGCCTGCGAGACGTTGCCCGCCGCGTCCTTGGCGATGACGGTCCAGTCGTACTCGGTGTCGGGCTGCAGGCCGGTCGCGGTGGCCTGGAGCACGTTGCCGACGCTCGTGACGTGCTGGCCGTGCTGGTAGACGTCGTAGCCGACGACCCCGACGTTGTCCGTGGCCGCCTCCCACTTCAGCGACACGGTGGTGGACGTCGAGCTGACGAACTGCAGGTTCCTCGGCGGCGACGGGGGCTCGTTGTCGACCGGGCCGACCAGCACGGCGGACAGCTTGTCCGCGTTCGGGCCGCCGTTCGCGGTCGTCGCGGTCGCCTTGATCTTGTTCGCGCCCGCGTGCAGCGTGACCCTCGCGGTCCGCGTCTGCCACGTCGTCCACGCGCCGGTGCCGGGGAACGACACGGTCTGCGGGCTCGCGCCGTCCACGGTCACCGAGACCGGGCGGTCCGTCGTCGTGCCGTTGGCGTACCGGAACGTGAGCTCGTGCTCACCGGCCTGGTCCGCGTTGATCGTGTACTCGACGGACGACCCCACCACGTTGTCGTAGTTCACGAAACCGGTGCCGGAGAAGCCCGCGTGGTTGGACTCCACGACGCCCTGGGAGATCGTCGCGTTCTCGGCCTCCTGCTCCAGGGCCGCGGTCGCCTCCTCGACCTCCACGTAGTCCAGGTTCGGTCCGCCCGTGGCACCCGTCGACGTGAGCTTGATCTTGTTCGAGCCCGCGTTCAGGTTCACCGCGTTCTCGACCGACGTCCACGTCGTCCACGCGCCCGTGCCCGCGAAGGCGCGTTCGTCGACCGCGAGGCCGCCGTTGACGCTCACGTCGACCGGCCGGTTGTCCGCGGTTCCGTTGGCGTAGCGGAAGACCAGCTTCGCCTGACCCGCCTTCGAGGCGTTCACGGTGAACTCGACCGAGCTCCCCGCGACGTTGTCGAAGTTGACGAACCCCGTTCCGGAGAAGCCGGCGTGGTTCGACTCGACCACGCCCTGCGAGAGCGTCGCGTTCTCCGCTTCGTACCGGACCGGCGCCGCGAGGGCCGACTCCGGTACCGACATCACTGCGATGGCTGTTGTGCAGGCAACACCCATCGTGCCGAGCGCGCGAAACGCCCGACCTCTGCTCGGTGCCACTGTTGTGCCTCCCACAAGACGGGTAGGGGGATCACTCAGAGCGGCGGCGGATTCAGTTATTGGATAGAAACTTTCCTATCTGTCGCGCAGATCACACCACCACGTGACAAGTCCTGTCAACCCTTCAGCGACGTGCGGGAAAGCGCTTACCGCAACCCGTGACGTGGCCCGTTACCGATCCCGGTTCTCGGCCAGAGCGGCGATCAGGTCCGAGACCGTGCGACTGAGGAGCAGATCGACCACGTGGACGCCTGTGGACTCACGCCGCTGCCATCCCAGGCGCTCCGCGAGCGTCGACAGCTTGACGTACTCCTGCGTCTCCATGGCGGAGGAGGATATTGGTGACTGGAGATGTGTCAGCGCAGGCCCGGCCGTTGATCCACACGAAAGTGATCACCGCTGAAGATCACACGGATGGAGCCGTCCAATCCGTACGTACGGATTGGATTTCCCACCTTCCTCCTGACACCATCTACAGGTGCCCAGGGTGAGCCAGGACCACCTCGACGCCCGCCGCCGTCAGATCCTCGACGGCGCGCGTGCCTGTTTCGCACGCCACGGCTACGAGGGTGCCACGGTACGCCGGTTGGAAGAGGCGACGGGACTCTCCCGCGGTGCGATCTTCCACCACTTCCGCGACAAGGAGTCGCTCTTCCTCGCGCTCGCCGAGGACGACGCCCTGCGCATGGCGGACGTCGTGGCGGAGCAGGGTCTCGTCCAGGTCATGCGCGACCTGCTCGACGAGCCGGAGAAGCGGACCGAGGAGCACGCGGCCGACTGGCTCGGCACGCGCCTGGAGGTCTCGCGCAGGCTCCGTACGGACCCGGACTTCCGCGCGCGGTGGGCCGAGCGGTCCGAACAGCTCACGGCCGCGACGAGGCAGCGGCTCATCCGGCAACGCGAGGCCGGCAACCTGCGTGACGACGTGGACGTGACGGTCCTGACGAGCTTCCTGGAGCTCGTGCTCGAAGGCCTCGTCTCCCACCTCGCGATGGGGCTTCCGGCCGACGACATGGAACCTGTACTCGATCTGGTAGAAGAAACCGTTCGCAGGCACCGCCGCAGCTCTTGAAGGTTCTTCACATAAACCTCAAGGTGGACCTATGTCGTCCACGCTGAAGACCGCCGCCCAGTTCTTCGCGGTGCGCACGCTCGTCCGCGGCTACGCGCTGCTCGGTGACCCGTACGCGGGTGTCATCGCCTCGCCGCCGGGTCGCGACCCGTATCCGATGTACGAGAAGATCCGCGCCAAGGGCGACATGGTCCGCAGTCGCATGGGCGCGTACGTCACGCCGTCGCGCGCGATCTGCGACTCGGTGCTGCGGGACAACAGGTTCCTCACGATGACGTTCGACGAGGCGTCGATGGTGCCGATCACGCTGGTCAAGGACGGCGAGAAGATCGTCAACCCGGTGCAGGACTCGTTCCTGATGATGAACCCGCCCAACCACACCCGGTTGCGCAAGCTCGTGCAGCCGTTCTTCACGCCGCGCGCACTCAAGGACCGCACGGCGTCGATCCAGAAGATCGTGATGCAGTACCTGGACCGGCTGGACGGCCGGTTCGACGTGGTCCAGGAGTTCGCCTCGCAGGTGCCGATCCAGGTCATCGCGGACCTGCTGGGCGTGCCCGACGACGACAAGGCGACCTTCGCGCGGTGGGGTACTTCGCTCGCGGAGACGCTCGACGGCGTGTGGTCGCACAAGCAGCTGAAGAACCTGCACGAGACGATCATCGAGTACAACGACTTCATCGACGGCCTGATGGACTCCCGGCGCCGCAACCCGAAGGACGACATCGTCAGCCACCTCGTGACGCAGCACGCCGACCTCAGCCGCGAGGATCTCGTTGCCACGACCGGTTTGTTGCTGTTCGCCGGGTTCGAGACGACGGTGAACCTGATCAGCAACGGCGTGCTGAAGGCGTTCGAGAACCCGCACACCGTCGCGCCGCTCGCGCAGAGTCCCGAGTACGCGGAAGGGTTCGTCGAGGAGGTCCTGCGGCTCGACCCGCCCGTGCAGTACACGATCCGCTGGCCGAAGGAACGCCTGGAACTCGCCGGAGTGAGCCTGCCCAAGGGAATGCCGGTGATGCTCATGCTGGCGGCGGCCAACCGCGACCCGCGGGTGTTCAAGGACCCGGAGAAGTTCGACCCCACGCGGTCCAACGCGCGTGAGCACCTCGCGTTCAGCGCGGGCATCCACTACTGCATCGGCGCGGGGCTGAGCCGCATCGAGGGAGCGGTCGCGTTGCACGAGCTGTTCAAGCGTTTCCCGGACCTGGCGCCGGACGGTCCGGTGGCGCGCAGGAAGTCGAAACTGATCCGCGGCGCGTTGCGACTTCCGGTTCGAGCGAACGAAACCAAACGATCACTGGCGGTGAAGAACACCTGACGTGGGGCGAAATTCGTCGCAGCACGTGCTCGACTTCACCCGGCTGGAGCAATGTTCGTGCCCCAATGACACATCTGCGTAGTGCATCCTTGTAGGTGAGAGGGAGACCCGCCGCACCGCCGCCGCGACGGGCCTCCCTCTCGCCTTTTGGATGAACGGCGCTTTTGTCCACCTGAGGTGGACAAAAGCGCCGTTCATCGTTATTCCACGCCCGCCATGAGCTTGCGGATGACCGGCGTCGCCACCGCGAGAGCCGCGCCCAGCACGATCGCCGCGCCGCCCAGCGTGAAGAAGTACGCGGACGGGCTCGTCGTGTAGAACTTCACGAGCTGCGCGGCCACACCGGTGCCGGCCGAGACCGCGAGGAACCACAGGCTCATCGTCTGCGAGGCGAACGCCCTGGGCGCCAGCTTCGTCGTCACGGACAGGCCGACCGGCGACAGCATGAGCTCACCGCAGGTCATGATCAGGAACATCAGCACGAGCCACAGCGGCGTCACCTTGCCGTCGGCGGCCGAGTTGCTCGCGAAGTACATGAGCACGAACGACAGACCGACGAGCACGAGTGCACCGGCGAACTTGCGCGGGGTCGACGGCGCGCGGTCGGCGAGCTTGAGCCACAGCCAGGCGAACACCGGCGCCAGCGCGATGATCATGATCGGGTTGATCGACTGGAACCACGCGACCGGGAACTCCCAGCCGAACACGTGGTTGTCGACGTGGGAGTCGGCGAACTCCGCGATGACCGACGCGCTCTGCTCGAAGATCAGCCAGAACATCGCGGCCGCGATGAACAGCGGGATGTAGGCCAGGACGCGCGGCTTCTCCTCCGGCAGCGTCTTCTTGCTGCGGTACATCACGGTGAAGTACGTGATCGGCAGGACGATCGACATGATGCTGATCATCAGGATGACGCCCTCGACGCCACCCAGCAGGTACGCCACGACGCCCAGCGCGCCGATCGCGACCACGACACCGCCGATGAGGCCGTAGACGCGACCCTTCTCCTGCTGCGGCAACGGGTTCGGCGCCACGGCGGCGGAACCGCGCAGGTTCTTGCGGCCGATGCGGTACTGGACCAGGCCGAGCGCCATGCCGACCGCGGCGACGGCGAACCCGGCGTGGAAGCTGATGCCGTCGGCCAGGGCGCCGGTGATCAACGGCGAGACGAACCCACCGATGTTGATCGCCATGTAGAAGATCGTGAAGCCGGCGTCGCGGCGCGTGTCGTGCTTCTCGTAGAGGCCGCCGACGACGGTGGAGATGTTCGGCTTGAGCAGGCCGGTGCCCAGGACGATGAAGATCAGGCCGAGGTACACGCCCGTGATCCCGATCGGCAGCGCCAGTGCGATGTGGCCGCACATGATCAGCACGCCGCCGTAGAACGTGGCGCGCTGGCCGCCCCAGACGCGGTCGGCGAGCCATCCGCCGGCCACGCCGGACATGTACACCGCGGTGCCGTAGATGGCGACCACCGACAGGGCCAGCGCCTTGTCGACGCCCAGGCCACCTTCAGAGACGGCTGTCCACAGGTAGAGGCCGAGGATGGCCTTCATCCCGTAGAACGAGAACCGTTCCCACAGTTCGGTGAAGAACAGCGTGGACAGGCCTCGGGGGTGCCCGAAGAAGCCCTTGTCCTGCGCGGAGATGCTGGCGCTGGGAGCGCTCACGTCATCGTCCTCTCGTGTCAACGATGTCACGGCGGATCCGTGGCACATTACGCCGAACGTTCGTACCGCTAACAACTCGGGTTGCGTCCGAGTGGCCCAACTCTCACGCCGGGGTGCGGGCTTGAGCGGGATTTGATGCACTGCTGGGATGGACTTGATCCAGGCGCACGGTGTGGCCATGACGGAGTTCGACCGGCGGGTGCGGGCGATCGCACCGGACCAGTGGGTGCTCGGCACGCCCTGCCGGGAGTGGTCCGTCAGAGACCTGGTCGGTCACCTGGTCTACGAACAGCTCTGGGCCCCTGAGTTGCTCGCCGGCTGCACGGTCGAACAGGTCGGCGACCGGTTCGACCACGACAACCTCGGGGACGACCCGCTGGTGTCCTGGGTGGTCGCGGCCGCGGCGGCGCGCGAGGCGTGGCTCGAGCCGTCGGCGTTGACGAAGACCGTGAGCGTGTCGTCGGGGACGATCGACGCCGAGGAGTACTGCTGGCAGATGACCACGGACCTCGCCGTCCACGCGTGGGACCTGGCGCGCTCGATCGGCGCGAGCGAACGCATCGACCCCGACCTGGCGTCGACCGTTCTGGGGTACGTGGAGCGGAACATCGAGCAGTGGAGCCAAAGTCCGCTGTTCGACACACCGGTTCCGGTCGCCTCGGACGCGGACGACCAAACACGACTGATAGGACTTCTGGGACGTAAGCCCTAGCGCCTTGACACCCGCGACATGAGTTGCGCAGAGTGATGACACCGCCGCTTTCAGTCAGGAAAGTTCCCTGTCGAAAGAGGTGGAAATGCGCAAGCTCGCCCCAGGGCTTTTCGCCGTGTCCGCGCTCGTCGCTTCCCTCGTGGCGTCCCCCGCCGCCCAGGCGGCGGGGCCGAGCGCCGCGCAGCTGCTCGCCGAGCTGACGTCGTGCCAGCAGATCTCCAGCGGCAAGTACCGCAGCGATTCCGAGACCGCTGCGAACATCCCGGTCTGCGGCAAGAACGGTGCGGTTTGGTACAAGGCCGACCTGGACATCGACTGCGACGGCCAGCGGACGTCGAAGTGCAACGAGAACACCGACCCGTGGTTCCAACCCGACACCGCCTTCCACGACTCGAAGGGCAAGCCGCTGGTCGCGGACAAGCTCCCGTACGTGGTGGTACCCAGTGCGAGCGGCACCTGGGACTACCGGAAGTTCGGCATTCAGGGCGGCGGCGTCGTGGCCGTCATCTACAACAACAGGGTCGAGTACGCCGTCGTGGGCGACACGGGCCCGAAAGCGATCATCGGTGAGGCGTCCTACGCGGCCGCGGTGAACCTCGGCATCAACCCGAACCCGGAGAGCGGCGGGACCGACGGCCCGGTGCACTACCTCTACTTCAAGAACTCGAAGGTCTCCCCGATCGAGGACCACGGGAAGGCCACGTCGCAGGGCGAGGCCCTGGCCCAGAAGTTCCTCAACGAGAACTGAGTTTCTGAAGCGCCCCGCCCCGCATCCCCCTCTGCCTCCTGCGAGGCGGGGCGCTCCTCCCCCGGCCCGCGGTCTCCCGGATCCCCCGGAAGCGGTCGACCGCACGGCCTTTCTACAGGTAGATCGTTGTCCGGTGTCGAAGCTGGACGACCGGACAACGAGCTCCGGACAACGTTTTGGTCTCCGCACAACGCTGCCCCCGGCGCCGGATGCGCCGGGGGCAGCGGGTGCCGGACGGATCAGCCGACGTGTGATCGACGTCCGCACCGGTGGTTGGTCGTGGGTGGACCGCTTCCAGACCGTGCCAGTCGCGCGTGACCAGTCCCTGAACCTCAGATGACCTTCTGCTCCAATGTGACGCACCTGATGCCCACGGCGTCGAGGTGCTCGCTCGTGCGGACGAACCCGGCGCTCTCGTAGAACCTCAGGTTCTCGTCGCTCTCGGCGCCGGTGAACAGCCAGACGACCTCGACCTCGCCCGGCGCCTGCGCGGTGATGTGCTGCAGCAACCGCCGCCCGACGCCGCCGCCCTGCACGTCGGGCGCGACGGCCAGCCGGGCGACCTCCATGCGGTCGCCGTCGACCCGGCTGCGCACCGACCCGACGAGCCTCGCCCCGTCGAACGCCCCGAGGGCCGGCGTGCCGTCGCTCAGGTGGGCGCGGATCTCGTCGAGCGTCTCCACGAGCGGCGGCAGGTCCCACGCTCCGTACCGGCGGGCCTCCTGGAGGTACGCGGCACGCTGGACCGTCATGACCTCGCCCGCGTGCTCGCGCGCGATCGGTCCGATGTGGACGGTCACGGCCCGGTGACCCCCGGCGTCCAGCTCTCCGGCAGACCGCTCTCGGTGAGGATCAGCTGGTGGTCGTGGAAACCCTCGGGCGCGTCCGGCTGCCACGGCCACTTCCCCTGCGGCGTCGGCACGATGATCTGCACGGCCGCGAACTCCGACCCGTCGTAGAGCAGGTACGCGCTGCCGAAGAACTCCGGGTAGAAACCCTTGTACACCCGCTCGAACGTGATCGGCACGCCCGCGAAGAAGTCGAAGTACAGCTGGCCGGGCACGAACCGCTCACCGCCGCTGGCCCGCTTCACGTACGCGTTGATCAGCGTCTCGCCCATGCCCTGGTCGAGCCCGATGACGACCGCCTCGGCCACGCCGAACCGCCGCCACGCCCCCACCGAGAACACGTACCCCGCGCCCTCGGCGTCGGGGTTCACGACGATGGTGGCGTGACCGTGCCGGTCGGAGATGGAGAGCAGCCGGGCACGCAGCTCGATGTCTTCGTCGGAAAGCACGCACTCCACCCTACGGCACCTCTTCAGTGCCTTATGCCTGCTTGGAGCTGCTCCAAGACTCCCACCTTCAGGCAGATTTGGCCGTGAACGATGGAGTCCGGCCCACCTCGACTCCTAGCGTTCCGCCATGCCCAAGAGAGAATCCAGTGTGGTGGGCCGCGAGTTCGGCAACGGCGTCCGCACCGCCATCGAGCGCACGGGACTGACGCAACGCAGGCTCGCCGAACTGCTCGGCTGGCAGGAAGCCAAGATCTCGGATCTGTTGGCAGGCAAAGGCGGCGTGACCAAGGAAGAGGTCATCGCCCTTCTCGCCTACTGCCGCACTACCGCCGAGGAACGGGGACGCCTGGTGGCGTTGTTCCTGGAGTCCGGGGAGAAGGGCTGGCTCCAGTTCCCCGAAGACGGTGTGCCGGACCAGGTCCACACCTTCATCGAGCACGAGAAGAAGGCCAAGAAGATCATCGCGTGGTCGCCGACCCTGGTGCCGGGCGTGCTTCAGATTCCCGAGTACGTCCAGGTCGTCACCGAGGCCTCACCCGTGATCGAGGCCGACGACGTCCCCGCTGTCACCGCGGCGAGGAGTGTGCGGGCGAAGATCCTCGACGGAAGCCGCCAGTTCGTCTTCTACGTGCACGAGTTCGCCCTGCGGCTGCAGGTGGGTGGCCTGGAGGTCTGGCGGGAGCAGCTGGCACATCTGCTGAGGGTGTCGGTGCGGACGTACGTCAGCATCCGGGTCATCCCGGCGTCGGCGGGAATGCACGCAGGCACGTCGGGCGGCTTCTACGTGATGGAGTTCCCGAAGTACCCGACCGTGGTCTATCTGGAGACTCTGAACCGCTGCCTCTTCCTCGACGACGCCGAGACCGTCAAGGTTTACGAGACCACCCTCAAACACCTCGCTGCCGTCGCTTTGGATGATGCAGAATCGAGGGCGGTGATCGACAGCATCTTGGAGGGCCACTGATGACCATCTGGCGCAAGAGCAGCTACAGCGGTAGCGGTGCTGACTGCGTGGAGATCGGGCGCGGCGTCGGCATCCGGGACAGCAAGGCGCCTGCCACCCACCTGCCCGTCTCGGCAGACGCCTGGCATGCGTTCCTCAACGAAGTTCTGGCTCGACACCAGTGAGTTCGACATTCGCCTCCCACACGCAGCGAGCGCTTCGTCCGCGAGCTGACCGCGCACGTCCAGGTCCAGAACTGTCCTGACGGCGGGCCACGCTCTGGCGCGGCAGCGAGCAGCGGCATCAGCCAGTCGACGAGCACGACGCACGGCGGTGTCGACCCTCTTCGCGCACTTCCTCGCGACGCGCGGCCCGTTCGACCCCGGCCCCACCTGTCAGGACACGCTCCTCGCCGGCCTGGTGGCCGCGACCGGGCGGGCACCGACGCGGACCCGCCCGTCGCGTTCGCCCGCCTGGCCGACCGGTGGAAAGCAAAAAACGCCGGCCCCGCAGGACCGGCGTTCGTTGCGTGCGGGTCTCAGCCGACCTCGGCCATGACCTCGTCCGACACGTCGAAGTTGGCGAAGACGTTCTGCACGTCGTCGCAGTCCTCCAGCGCGTCGATCAGCTTGAAGATCTTCTTGGCGCCCTCGGCCTCGAGCTGCACCGAGACCGACGGCAGGAAGCTCGACTCGGCCGACTCGTAGTCGATGCCGGCCTCCTGGAGAGCCTTGCGCACCGGGATCAGGTCGCCCGCCTCGGAGACGACCTCGAAGGCCTCTCCCAGGTCGTTGACCTCCTCGGCACCGGCCTCGAGCACGGCCATCATGACGTCGTCCTCGGTCGTGCCCGCCTTCGGCACGATCACGACGCCCTTGCGGCTGAACATGTACGACACCGAGCCGGGGTCGGCCATCGAGCCGCCGTTGCGGGTCATGGCCGTGCGGACCTCGGTGGCGGCGCGGTTGCGGTTGTCCGTGAGGCACTCGATGAGCACCGCGACGCCGTTGGGCCCGTAGCCCTCGTACATGATGGTCTGCCAGTCGGCGCCGCCGGCTTCCTCGCCGCCGCCGCGCTTGCGGGCGCGCTCGATGTTGTCCAGCGGGACCGAGTTCTTGCGGGCCTTCTGGATCGCGTCGAAGAGCGTCGGGTTGCCGTCGGGGTCGCCGCCGCCGGTGCGGGCCGCCACCTCGATGTTCTTGATCAGCCGCGCGAAGAGCTTGCCGCGCTTGGCGTCAATAGCGGCCTTCTTGTGCTTGGTGGTCGCCCACTTTGAGTGGCCGCTCATTTCTCCTCCGTCGAACTTCGGACCATGTCAACGAACAGGCGGTGAACGCGCTCGTCGCCCGTGAGCTCCGGGTGGAACGCCGTCGCCAGCACGTTGCCCTGCCTGACCGCGACGATCCTACCGGCGGCGTCCCCCGCTTCAGCCGTAACAGGCACCGTAGCGAGCACCTCGACGTCGCCGCCCACCGCCTCCACCCAGGGTGCCCGGATGAACACGGCGTGAACGGTCTCGCCGGCCAGGTCGAGGTCCGTCTCGAAGGAGTCGATCTGCCGTCCGAACGCGTTGCGCCGGACCGTGACGTCGAGCCCGCCGAGCTGGTGCTGGTCCTCGCGGCCGTCCAGGACGCTGTCGGCCAGCAGGATCATGCCCGCGCACGACCCGTAGGCGGGGAGGCCGGCCTTGATCTTCGCGCGCAGGGGCTCCAGCAGCTCGAAGTTGTCGAGCAGCTTGCTGATGGTCGTCGACTCGCCGCCGGGGATGACGATGCCGTCCAGCTCGTCGAGCTCCTCCGGACGGCGGATGGGGCGTGCGGTGACATCACACTTGGCCAGCGAGACCAAGTGCTCCTGGACGTCACCCTGAAGGGCGAGCACTCCGATGACGGGTGGGGCAGCGACAACCATGTCCACCAGCATATTTGACGCGCCGGGGGCCGTTGGCAGTGGTTGCCCCTGGGCGTTTCAGCCCAGCGCGCAGTGATCGTTTTTCCTCCCGACGGACGTCGATCCTGTCGAGTTAACGACGTTAACTCGTTGACGTGTCCAGCATCGATGACCACATGACCACCCTGCCCCGCGATCCGCGCGCCGACGAGTACCCGATGCCGTTCGTGCCGCACGGCTGGTACGCGGTCCTGCGCAGCGTCCAGCTCCCTCGCGGGAAGGTCGTGCCCCTGCACTACTTCGGCCGGGCGCTCATCGCGTTCCGCGGCCCCGACGGACGGCCCGCGGTGCGTGACGCCCACTGCCCGCATTACGGCGCGCACCTCGGCGTCGGCGGGAAGGTGGTGAACGGGGAGGTCGAGTGCCCGTTCCACGGCTGGCGGTTCGGCGCGGACGGCCGGTGCACGCACGCGCCGTTCGCCGCCCGGCCGCCGAAGGTGTCGATCGGCGGGTTCGACGTCCGGGAGCACAGCGGGCTGATCTTCGTCCACACCGGGCCGGACCCGACCTGGGAGGTGCCGGAGATCCCCGAGGCCACCGCCCGCGAGTTCGCTAGCCCCATCGACGACGTGCAGACCGCACGCATCCACATCCAGGAGATGCGCGAGAACATCGTCGACGAGTCCCACTTCCACTTCATCCACGGGCAGAGCGAACCGCCGGTGCAGAACCTGGTCGTGGACGGGCCGTTCGCCGAGGTCCGCGGCCGCTTCGCGCGGAAGGTGCTGGCCTGGGAGGTCGACAACACCTTCGACGTGTTCATGTACGGACCCGGCGTCATGGTGGTGCGGGTGTTCGGCAGCATGCTCTCGCTGACCGCCATCGCACTCACCACGCCGATCGACGACCGCACGAGCGAGCTGCGGATGCTCTACCACGTCCGCAAACCCGCCGGGCTGCCGTTCCTCGCGCCCGCGCTCAAGCTCGTCTTCCGCACGCAGGCGCTCGCCGAGGTGCGGGAGGAGGTCCGCATCTGGGACCACAAGGTCCACCAGGCCCGTCCGGTGCTGCTCCAGCACGAGCGCGGGATCAAGGCGCTGCGACGCTGGTACGCGCAGTTCTACCCCGTTTCCTGAAGACACGCGGGGAGCTTTCGTTCACTCTGAGTGCACGAAGGGGCCCCGCGTGCTCAAGAAGAACGGGCGTGCCGGGCACGGAGCACCCGCAGAGCCCGCAGTGTGTTCCACCGGCTGGGGGCTCCGCGTGGTTCCAGTTCGAACCAGACCTTGCCGGGGTGCGGTGCGCAGCCGCGTCACCGCTAAGCCCCTGGCCAGGAGTCTTGTCCGATCCATGGGGCTCGTTGGTGCCGAGTGCGTCTGCAAGTACCACCAACTCTTGATCGAATCGCCGCTACCTGCACCCAACCCGCTCGTCGCCGGCTGTGCGGCACGGCCCTGTTGGTAGTAGGGAAGTGCCTGTTGATGTTGAGTTGGTGGTACTTGCAGACGCCATCAGAGCCAGAGGCACGTCCGCCAGGCGAGTTACCACTTCTCGCCGTACAGCGTCGGTGTCCACCGGCCGTTCGCGTCCCGGTGGGACAGCAACGAAGCGCCCCACCCCTCCACGGCGATCCGGGCGCGCTCGGTCCTACTCGGCCGCGGGGACGTCGCAGAGATCGCGCAGCACCTGCCACCGAATCGCCGGATCCGAGTCGAGCAACCAGGAAAGGGTCCCCTCGTCCACCGCCGCAACGGCAGTCGAGGAGACCCTCTCCAACGCTGGTGTCAGTCGACCGAGACCAGCTGCTCCTGCTGTGCCGCGGCCTGCTCGCGCGACTTCACGAACCGCCAGCCGAGGAACAACACCAGCGCCAGCACCGGAATCGACCAGAACGCGATCTTCTCCGCCGTGCCCGCGAACGCCATCTGCCCGATCACCAGCGCGAGGAACGCGAGCGTTCCCCACGACGTGTACGGCGCGCCCGGCATCCGGTACGACGGCCGCGCGACCTCGCCCGCCAGTGCCTTCTTGCGCAACCGCATCTGGCAGATGATCAGCGTGGCCCACGTGGACACCACGCCCAGCGACGCCACCGCGATCGCGATGTCGAACGCCTCCTTGGGCACGGTGTAGTTGAGCACCACGCCGAAGAGATAAGCCGCACCGGTGAAGAGAATGCCGCCGTAAGGCACGTGCCGGGAGTTCATGCGACCGGTGAACGCGGGCGCCTCACCCTTCTGCGCCAACGACCTGAGAATCCGGCCGGTCGAGTACAGACCCGAGTTGCACGACGACAGCGCGGCGGTCAGCACCACGGCGTTCATGATGTCGCCGACCGCCGGGATGCCCAGCGCGGAGAACACGGTCACGAACGGCGACTCGGTGCCGGTGAAGTGGTCCCACGGCAGAAGCATCGTCAGCAGCAGCACGGAACCGACGTAGAAGATGGCGATCCGGTACACCACGCCGTTGATCGCGCGCGGCATGATCTTCTCAGGGTCCTTGGTCTCCCCTGCCGCGATACCGACGAGTTCGATGGCGGAGTAGGCGAACACGACCGCCTGCAACGTCATCAGCGCGACGCCGAAGCCCGCCGGGAACAGGCCGCCGTGGCCGAGAGTGTTGGACACCGACGCGGTGGTGCCGCCGACGTCCGCGTTGCCGATGACCAGGCTCGTACCCACGACCAGGAAGACGACGATCGCCGTCACCTTGATCACGCTGAACCAGAACTCCAGCTCACCGAAGAGCTTGACCGACAACATGTTGATCGCGACCAGCACGACGAGTGCGACCAGCGCGGTGATCCACTGCGGCAGGTCCGGGAACCACTTGTGCATGTAGATCGCGACGGCGGTGATCTCGGCGATGCCGGTCATCGCCCAGTTCACCCAGTACATCCAGCCGGACGTGAAGCCCGCCCACGGGCCGATGAACTCGCGGGCGTACTCCACGAAGCTGCCGGCGACAGGGCGGTGCAGCACGAGTTCGCCCAACGCGCGCATGACGAAGAACGCCGCGAGACCGCACAACGCGTAGGACAGGATCAGTGACGGCCCCGCCGTGGCGAGGCGTCCGCCCGCCCCCAGGAAGAGGCCGACGCCGATCGCGCCACCGATTGCGATCATCTGCACCTGGCGCTTGCTCAACGCCTTGGTGTAGCCGTCCGCATCAGTTTCCACAGAACTCACGAGGAGGTTCCTTCCGAAACGGAAAAATGCTCGCGTCGGAACCTCCCGCGCCCCGACGCGCTGATGCATCGGGACCCTAGTGAGCCGCGCTCATCGCCAAGTAATCATTTGGGGAAGGCTTAACGTAATCGACGTCACACAACGCCGCGTTCAGGTCGTCCCAAATGTCTTCCACATACTCAAGTCCAACTGAAATGCGCAGCAAATTCTCCGGAACGCCCGAGGCCCGCAAATCTTCTCCGGGCACGAGCCGGTGGGTGAGCGCCCACGGGTGCTCGATCAGCGTGTCGACCGAACCGAGCGACACCGCCGGGGTGATCAGACCCAGCCGCCGCACGACCTCGGTCGGGTCGCCGTGCACGCCGAACGCGATCATCGCGCCGGTCCCCCGCATCTGCAGCGACGCGGTCGGGTAGCGCACGAACTCGACGGCGTCGTGCTCGGCGAGCCGCACGGCCAGGACCGCCGCCGAGCGTGAAGCCGCCTCGACGCGCAGGGGCAGCGTGGCGAGCCCGCGGTGCAGCAGGTAGCCGCCCAGCGGGTGCAGCACGGCGCCCGTTATGATCCTGACCTGCCGCAACGCCGCCGCGCGGTCCTCGGAGCAGGCCACGACGCCGCCGAGCACGTCACCGTGCCCGCCGAGGTACTTGGTGCCGGAGTGCAGCACGTAGGAGGCCCCGTGCAGGGCCGGGTTCTGCAGGATCGGGGTCGCGAAGGTGTTGTCGACCATCACCGGCACCGAACCGGCCTGGCGCACGACGTGGTCGATGTCGACCAGGTCCAGGTTCGGGTTCGCCGGCGTCTCGACGACGACCAGCCCGGTGTCCGGCCGGATCGCGGAGGACACCAGACCTGCTTCGACGTAGGTGGTGGAGACGCCCAGGAGACCGGACGACAGCAGGTGGTCCGTGCCGCCGTAGAGCGGCCGCACGGCCACGACGTGCGGCTTTCCGGCCATCACGCACGCTGCCTGGATCACGGCGGTCACCGCGGCCATGCCGCTGCCGAACGCGACGGCGGCCTCGGTGTGCTCGAGAGACGCGAGCGCCTGCTCGAACCGCGCGACCGTCGGGTTGTGCAGCCGCGCGTACACGGGCGAGCCGGCCCGTGCCGCGCCCGTCGCCCACTCACCCAGTGCCTCCCCGCCGAGCGCCTGGTCAGGCACGGGGTAGGTGGTGGACAGGTCGATGGGAGGTGCGTGCACGCCGAGCTCCGCGAGGTCGTCGCGGCCGCCGTGCACTGCGATGGTCTCGATGCGCGTCATGGCCCGAATGGTGGAGACTTCATCGGCAGAGCGGTCGATGAACCGCAGCCGATTCGGTGGAAGGGAGAGAAGCCGTGCTGGATTCGATCGACGAGGCCATCGTGCGGGAGCTGCGGAAGGACGCGCGGCTGCAGAACAAGGACCTGGCCGAACGCGTGAACGTCGCGCAGTCGACGGCGGTGGTCCGGCACCGGGCGTTGCGGGAGCGCGGCGTGATCACCGGCTACCACGCGGAGGTCGACCTGAACGCGCTCGGACGGCACGTCCAGGCGATGCTCGCGGTGAAGATCCGGCCGCACACCAAGGAGATCGTCGACCCGTTCATGTCGTACGTGCTCTCATTGCCCGAAACTCTCGCACTCTCACACGTGACAGGTCCGGAAGATTTCCTGGTGCACGTCGCGGTATCGGACGTCGGTCACCTTCAACGACTGGTGCTGGACAAGTTCACCAGTCGCCGGGAAGTGACGGAGGTGCACACGAATCTGCTCTTTTCGCACGTGCGGAAGCACTGAATTCTATGCAATTCCGACAAACCTCAACCCGGCCGTGGTGAGTGCGGCCAGCACGATGACCGCGACGAACGGCAGTTTGCGCCAGGCCGCGATCCCGCCGACGACCACGCCGATCGCGAGCGCGAAACCACCGAACTGCTTGCCGCTCGTCAACGCCGAGATCGCCACCAACGCGAACAGCAACACGGTCGCGCTCGCCGAGAGCAGCTCGCGCACTCGGTCGGGCAACGTGACGCGGTCGCGCAGCAACGGCCCGGCGAACCGGATCGCGAAGGTGCCGGCCGCGAGGATCAGGATCGCGGTGACGGGCACGGCTCCTCCTTCTTCGTCCTGAACACGAACAGACCGGCGAGCGCGAGCAGCACAGGCACACCAGCGGGAAGAAACGGCGTCGTCGCCAGCGCGATCGCAGCCCCCACGAGCGCCGCGTTGCGCGTGGCCGCGTCCTTGAGAGCCGGCAACGTGAGCGCGAGCAGTGCCGCGGGGAACGCCGCGTCGAGCCCGAACGTCATCGGGTCACCGATCGCCTGTCCAGCGAGCGCACCGACGAGCACACCCGTGTTCCAGGAGATGAACAACGCCACGCCACACGCCCAGTACGCCGCCCGCGCTCTCGCGGGATCCTTCTGCGCCATGGCAAAGGCCGTCGACTCGTCGATGAGCAGGTGACTGCCGACGATCCGGGCGAGCGGGCTGCGGCCCAGCACGTCCCCGATCGCGAGCCCGAACGGCAGGTGCCGCGCGTTGAGCACCAGCCCGGCCAGCACCGCGGCGGCAGGACTGCCACCCGCGGCGACGATGCCCACGGCCATGAACTGCGAGCCACCCGCGAAGATCGCCACCGACATCAGCACCGGCACCCACCACGCCAGGCCGGAGCTCACCGAGATCGCGCCGAAGGAGGCACCGGTGACCGCGGCACCCAGTGCCACCGCGGCCACGTCACGCAGGAGCACAGCATCAAGAGTTCGCCATATCGAACGCATCACCCACTACGATGAACACCAGACGGGTGTTCGTCAAGCCGAACGGATGGACTTCTGTGTCGAACGCACCACTCGACCTCATCGCGGCCAACCTCCGCCGTGAGCGGGATCGCACCGGCATGTCGCTGACCGAGCTCGCGCGCAAGGCGGGAATCGCCAAGTCGACGCTCTCCCAGCTGGAGTCCGGCAGCGGAAACCCCAGTGTGGAGACCCTGTGGGCCCTGGGCGTGGCGTTGGGCGTCCCGTTCAGCCGCCTGGTCGAACCGGCCGTGCCCCGCGTCCAGGTGATCCGCGCCGGCGAGGGCCCGGTCATTCACTCCGAACGCGCGCACTACTCGGCAACGCTGCTGGCCGCGTGCCGTCCGGGAACCAAGCACGACATCTACTGGCTCGCGCTGGAGCCGGGTGGGGCGCGCGAGTCCGAGCCGCACGTGCCGGGCAGCGTCGAGCACATGATCGTGGCGTCGGGGCGGTGCCTGGCGGGGCTCGCGGACGACCCGGTCGAACTGGGACCGGGCGACTACATCGTCTATCCCGGGGACCTGCCGCACATCTGCAAGGCGCTGGAGCCGGGGACGACTGCGATGATGGTGATGGAGCACACGAACTAGCTCAGTTCGCGGAACAGCGTGCGCAGCCAGGGTTCGGTGAGCGCGGGCTCGCCGTCGATCGCGCGGGCGATCATTCGCCGGACCTCCCTGGTGCGCCCCGATTGCACGAGGTGCACGGCCTCGGCCAGGGCCTGGCGCGTGCGCTCGTCGTGCTTGGCCTCCGGCAGGTACTCGCGCCACCGGTGCAGCTTGTAGGGCCACGTCAGCTTGGGCTGGTGGTTGCCGAAGTAGGACCAGACGAACTCGTCGAGCGACACGTTCACCACGGCGGAAGCGGGCAGGCAGCGCGTCCACTCTGCGTGCTGCTGCCAGCGCCACGTGTTCGGGCTGGTCTTCTCGCGGCTCGTGACGCCGAGGAACCGGAGCTTGCGCCGGATCGCAGGCCACGTCTCGCGTTCCCCGGTGATCCAGTCGTCGAGCAGCCCGAAGAGCTTCGTGAACGTCGAGCCCGCGTGCACCACGTCGACGAACGTGACGGGCCGGTCGCGCCTGGCCAGCGCGGCGGGCGTGACGCCGATCTCCGCGAGCATCTCGCGGGCGCGCGTGAGCTCCGGGGAGGCGAGACCGCGCCCGCGCTCGAACGAGAACGGCAACCGGTGCAGGACGCGGTCCGTGTCCTCCAACGCTCCGCTGAGCAGGTCGAACATCGAGTCGAGCGACCGTCCGACGAACACGAGGTCGCCGTTTCCGCTGCGCGCCAGCACCTTGCCGGAGCACTCGGCGAGGTCGTCGAGGTACCACGTGTCGGGTTCGGCGGTGCCGTCGAGCAACGACCCGAGCTGGTCGGGCGTCACGAGGTCCCAGCGGTACGGCAGGTTCACACGGCAATGATGAACCCCGGCCGCAAACGAAAAAGAGGGAACGGATCTCCGTTCCCTGCCCCTATAACCGTATAGCAGACGGGGGGCCTTGCCACAAGACCCCGTGCATCGTTCACACTCATCGCTCATGCCAGAACACAGGCGCACTGGGGATCACGTGGGTTACGAAGAAGAACTGCAGTCCGAACGCGACTACGTGGCCGGTCTGTACGCACGGCTCGATGCCGAACGCGCGCGCGTGAAGGCCGCGTACCAGTCAGCACTGGGTGGCACCGGCGAGACCGCCATGGACCGCGACAACGAGGTGCGCGCCCGTCACCGCGAGATGAAGCGGCTCAACGTGGCCGACTACGGCCTGTGCTTCGGCCGGCTGGACGGCGTCGACGGTGACCAGTCCTACATCGGCCGGATCGGGCTGTTCGACGAGGACAACGACTTCGAGCCGGTGCTGCTCGACTGGCGGGCACCGGCCGCGCGGCCGTTCTACACCGCCACCGGCGCGAACCCCGAGGGCATGAGCAGGCGCCGCCAGTTCCTCACCCGCCGCCGCAGCGTGGCCGCGTTCACCGACGAGGTGTTCGGCAGGCTCGGTGAGGAGCAGGGTGACGTGGCGCTGCTCGAGGCGTTGAACGCGCCGCGCGGCGAGGGCATGCGCGACATCGTGGCGACGATCCAGGCCGAGCAGGACGCGATCATCCGGCTCGACCACCCCGGTGTGCTGGTGATCGAGGGCGGTCCCGGCACCGGCAAGACCGTCGTGGCGCTGCACCGCGTCGCGTACCTCATGTACACGCAACGCGAACGCATGGAACGGCACGGTGTGCTCGTCGTCGGCCCGAACCCGGCGTTCCTCAACCACATCGGCCGCGTGCTGCCGTCGCTGGGCGAGTCCGACGTCGTGTTCACGACCACCGGCGGCCTGCTGCCCGGTCTGTCCGCTGTGGACGAAGACACCCCGGACGTGGCGCGGCTCAAGGGTTCGCTGAAGATGGCCGGCGTGCTGAAGGCCGCCGTCGCCGCGCGCCAGAAGCTGCCGTCCGAGCCGATTCCCATCGGGATGAAGGACGTCGTCGTCCCGATCACCGCGGACGTCGCCGAATGGGCCCGGCAGGAGGCGCGTGACAGCGGCCTGCCGCACAACGAGGCCCGCAAGGTGTTCCGCGAGATCGTCACGTACGTCCTGACCGAACGCGCGATCGGCCGGATCGGGAAGGGCTGGATGTCCCGGTCCGACAAGGTCGCCTGGGAGGAGATGCGGGCAGGCCTGACCAGGGACCTGGCCGACGACGACAACTTCGTCGCGGCGCTCGACTCGCTGTGGCCGATCATGACGCCGTTCGAGCTGCTGGGCGAGCTGTACGCGTCGCCGGAACTCCTGGCGGAGGCGGGCGGCGACCCGTCGCTGCACCGCGCCGAGGGCTCGCCCTGGACGGTCTCGGACGTGCCGTTGCTCGACGAGCTGCACGACCTGCTGGGCCGTGACGGCACCGAGCAGGCAGTCGACCAGGCGGCTGCGGCGGAACGCCAGGCCGAGGCCCGCTACGCCGCCGAGGTGCTCGACAGCCTGATCAGCCGCGCTGATCACATGGACGACGAGGACCACCTCTTCGCCACGGACATGCTGACGGAGCAGGACCTGGCGGAGCGCTTCGAGGAGCACGACCAGCGCACGCTCGTCGAACGCGCGCTCGCGGACCGGAGCTGGACCTACCGGCACGTCGTGGTCGACGAGGCGCAGGAACTGTCCGAAATGGACTGGCGAGTGCTGATGCGCCGCTGCCCCGGCCGTTCCTTCACGGTGGTGGGAGACCTGGCGCAGCGTCGTGCGGCGGCGGGCGCCACGTCGTGGGGCCAGATGCTGGACCCGTACGTGAAGGGCCGTTGGGAGTACCGTTCGCTGACGGTCAACTACCGCACGCCCGCGGAGATCATGGCCGTGGCGGCCCGCGTGCTCGCCGAGTTCGCGCCGGACGTGCAGGCGCCGGAATCGGTGCGCGCCAACGGTGTCCAGCCGTGGGCGCGGCAGATCGCCGAGTCCGAACTGGCGGCCGCGATCGAGGAGTTCGAGCTCGTGGAGGCGGGCTTCGAGGGAACGAGCGTCGTGATCGGCCCGCCCGGCGTGCCCGGCACGGTGCCCGCCGCGGAGACCAAGGGCCTGGAGTACGACTCGGTGCTCGTCGTGGCGCCGGAACGGATCCTGGCCGACGGCCCGCGCGGCGCGGCGGAGCTGTACGTGGCGCTGACCCGAGCCACGCAACGGCTCGGTGTGCTGCACCACGAGCCGCTGCCCGCCGCGTTGTCCGGATTGGCGGAGACGGTGCGGACCTGAGGTCCTAGGATGGGCGGAAGTCTGGGGGGACTGCTCGCGTCGGCCAGACGATCACATCCGCGTCCACGCCGAGGGGGCATCCATGACGACTCCGCCCATCCCACCCGCCACGCCGGAAGGGCCCGCCACACCGGAAGGGCCCGGCGAACCGGAAGGGCCCGGCGAAAGAGCGAACGTGTGGGCCGCGCCCACGGGACTGCCCGCCCAGCCACCCACCCAGGCGGCCGGTTCGCCACCTGGGTGGCCCGCACCGCCCACCCAACCGCCCGTCACCCCCTCGAAGCCTGCCTCCCGTGTCGGACTGGTGATCGCGAGCGTGCTCGGTGTGCTGCTGCTGGGGATGATGTCCTTCGTCCTCTACTGGTTCTCCAAGGACGGCGGCCTCAACACCGCCATCAGCACCACCCCGAGCCCCACAGTCACGACCTCCGCCCTGCCGCAGGCGAAGGTCGGCGACTGCGCGAAGGTGTCAGGAGCATCGTTCAACATCAAGTACGAACCGGTCTCCTGCGAGGGCGACCTGCACAACTACACGGTGAGCAAGGTGCTCGGCTCGCAGAGCGAGAAGTGCGGCGAAGACCGTGAGTCCTACACGAAGTACCACGGCTACTCGGGTCGCAAGAGCGTGAACCTGTGCCTGATCCCCGTGTTCACCGATGGCCAGTGCTACAACTTCACGGCCGCCTCGCTGAACGCCGAGTTCCAGACGGCGCCGTGCGGCGGGCTCCAGGTGGTGAAGGTGAAGGTGCTCACCGACACCGCGGACAAGGCCGCGTGCGGCGAGTCGCCCGCGCTGGCGCTGGCGTACCCGGAGATCAAGACCACCTACTGCTTCACCGACACCTACGGCCGCTAGTCCTGGGGGACCCCATGACCACACCACCGCACGAACCCGAGCGTCCGAGACCCTCGGACCTCTACGAACCACCCGGCACCGACCCGTTCTCCGCCTACGCCCCACCCCCGGAGCAGCAGCCGCCGCCGCCCCCGTCCGCCACGAGGCCCATCGGTGTGTACGAGGTGCCGGAGCCGATGCTCCCCGTGGCACCGCACCGGGAGTCCGGCGCGGGCGTGAAGATCGTGGCCGTGCTGGCGGTGTTCGCACTGGCGTTGGGCGGTCTGGTCTTCTGGCTGTCCACGAAGGACACGATCGAGTTCGGCGGCGGTGACCGCCCGCAGAAACCGGTCGCCGCCCCGACAACGACGACTCCGCCGACCACGACGTCGAAGGCGCCACCGTTCGCGGAGGTCGGCGACTGCGTGCTGATGACAGGGACCTCGATCCAGCCCGACTACAAGAAAGTCACGTGCGGCGAGCACAACTACACCGTCAGCAAGGTCGGGACGTCGTCGAAGGACAAGTGCGGCGAGCCGACCGACGGGTACGTGCAGTACCAGAAGATCAGCGTGCTGGAGAGCCTGTCGGTGTGCCTGATCCCGGTGTTCGCCGACGGTCAGTGCTACGACTTCACGCTTGCCCAGCTCCAGGCGAACGCGCCGAAGAAGGACTGCGGCAGCTTCGGCGCGGTGCGGGTGAAGGTGCTCGCGAACACCGTGGACAAGGCGGCGTGCGGGGGCGACCCGCAGCTGGCGCTGGCGTACCCGGAGATCAAGACGACGTACTGCTTCTCTCCGGCCTGAAAACGACGAAGGGCGCACCCGCGACGGGTGCGCCCCACTTCGAGAAGCCCTACCAACCGCGCTCGGCCAGGCGGTGCGGCTCGGGGATCTCGTCGACGTTGATGCCGACCATGGCCTCACCCAGGCCGCGCGAGACCTTGGCGATGACGTCCGGGTCGTCGTAGAAGGTCGTGGCCTTCACGATGGCCTCGGCGCGCTGGGCCGGGTTGCCGGACTTGAAGATGCCGGAACCGACGAACACGCCCTCGGCGCCGAGCTGCATCATCATCGCGGCGTCGGCCGGGGTCGCGATGCCGCCCGCGGTGAACAGCACCACGGGGAGCTTGCCGTTCTGCGCGATCTCCTTGACCAGCTCGTACGGCGCCTGGAGCTCCTTGGCGGCGACGTACAGCTCGTCCTCGGGGAGGTTCTGCAGGCGGCGGATCTCCTGGCGGATCTTGCGCATGTGCGTGGTGGCGTTGGAGACGTCACCGGTGCCGGCCTCGCCCTTGGAGCGGATCATGGCCGCGCCTTCGGTGATGCGGCGCAGGGCCTCGCCGAGGTTCGTCGCACCGCAGACGAAGGGGACGGTGAACGCCCACTTGTCGATGTGGTTGGCGTAGTCGGCCGGGGTCAGCACCTCGGACTCGTCGATGTAGTCGACGCCGAGGGACGCGAGGACCTGGGCCTCGACGAAGTGACCGATGCGGGCCTTGGCCATCACCGGGATCGAAACGGCGTTGATGATCCCGTCGATCAGGTCGGGGTCGCTCATGCGCGCGACGCCGCCCTGGGCGCGGATGTCCGCGGGCACGCGCTCGAGCGCCATGACGGCGACGGCGCCCGCGTCCTCCGCGATCTTCGCCTGGGTGGCGTCGACCACGTCCATGATCACGCCACCCTTGAGCATCTCGGCCATGCCGCGCTTGACGCGGGCGGTACCCGTGACCTGATCAGTGCTCACCTGGGCAACCTTTCACGAGGGAAGTCTTGGTGAACCCATCCTACGTCTGACGTGGCCACCTCACCCAAGCCACTGGAGCCCGGAACCAGAAGGCCACTTTCCGATCAACCGCAGGTCGTGACCACTGTCACTCGCTCGTTCGTGAAACGTACTCGCGAGCCGGTTGGCGTCCAGTCGGGTCTCCGCACTTGTACCGGACGGTGAACGGGTGTGAGATCGAACACTACGACTTGACGGAGGTCGCCATGGGAAGCAAGAACTCCGACAACGGGACACCGGCAGGCGCGGTCGCTGTGGACGACCCGGCCAAGGTCCGCAACGTCGTGCTCGTTGGCCCGTCCGGTGCGGGCAAGACGACGCTCACCGAGGCCCTGCTCGCCGCCACCGGCGTGCTGAACCGCGCGGGATCGGTCACCGAGGGCACCACGGTCTGCGACCACGACCCGGCCGCCGTGCGACAACAGCGATCGGTAGGCCTCGCCGTAGCCCCGATCCAGCACGGGGACATCAAGATCAATCTGATCGACACCCCCGGATACGTCGACTTCGTGGGTGAGCTCAGGGCAGGACTACGGGCCGCGGACGCGGCCCTTTTTGTTGTCAACGCCTTCGAGGGCGTCGACGCGGCCACCATCGCACTGTGGGAGGAGTGTGCGCTCGTCGGCATGCCACGTGCCGTTGTCATCACACGCACAGACCACCACCGCGCGAACTACGGCAACGAGGTCATCGAGTGCCAGGCGGCGTTCGGTGCGGGCGTCGTGCCGCTGTACATGCAGGAGGGCGACTCGCTGGTCGGGCTGCTGACGTCCGGTGAGAACTACCCGGACGAGCGGGCGGCGTTGATCGAGGGAATCATCGCCGAGAGCGAGGACGAGACCCTCATGGACCGCTACCTGGCGGGCGAGGAGATCGACCAGGACACGTTGATCGCCGACCTGGAGACCGCCGTCGCACGCGGCTCCTTCCACCCCGTGATGCCCGTGTGCGCCGCAACTGGAATGGGCCTCACAGAACTGTTGGACGGCATCGCGCGCGCGTTCCCGTCACCGCTGGAGCACGAACTTCCGGCTGTGACGTCAGTGGACGGCATCCCGCAGCCCCGCATGGCCGCCGACCCGGCCGGGCCACTCGTCGCCGAGGTCGTCCGCACCGCAGTGGACTCCTACGTCGGTCGCGTGTCGCTGGTCCGCGTCTTCTCCGGCACGCTGCGCCCGGAACGTCCAGTGCACGTGTCCGGCCACGGCATGGCCGACCGCGGCCACGAGGACCACGACGCCGACGAACGCGTGGCCCACATCTACTCGCCGCTGGGCGCGACCCTGCGCGAGGTCCCGTACTGCGTCGCCGGCGACCTGTGCGCGCTGACCAAGCTGACCACCGCCGAGACCGGCGACACCGTGTCCGCGCCGGACAAGCCGTTGCTGATGGCGCCGTGGGACATGCCGGAACCGCTGCTGCCCGTCGCGGTCGTGCCGCGCACCCGCAGCGACGAGGACAACCTGGCCCGCAACCTCAACCGCCTGGTCGCGAGCGACCCGACGCTGCGCCTGGACCGCAACGCCGAGACGCACCAGATGGTCCTGTGGTGCATGGGCGAGGCCCACGCGGACGTCGTGCTGGCCAGACTGCGCGCGGGCGGCGCGGAGATCGACACCGAACCGGTGCGCGTGGCGTTGCGGGAAACGTTCGCGGGGTCCGCGAAGGGCCACGGCAGGCACGTGAAGCAGTCCGGAGGCCACGGCCAGTACGCGGTGTGCGACATCGTGGTCGAGCCCCTCCCCCGCGGCTCGGGCTTCCAGTTCGTCGACAAGATCGTCGGCGGCGCGATCCCGAACCAGTTCATCCCGTCCGTGGAGAAGGGTGTGCGGGCACAGCTGGAGAAGGGCCTGCACGACGGCACACCGGTGGTCGACGTCCGCGTGACCCTCGTCGACGGCAAGGCGCACTCGGTCGACTCGTCGGACGCGGCGTTCCAGACCGCGGGCGCACTGGCGCTCAAGGAAGCGGCGGCCGCCGGGCGCACGACGTTGCTGGAGCCGATGGACGAGGTCGCGATCCGCCTGCCCGACGAGCACATGGGCACGGTGCTGGGCGACCTGTCCGGCCGGCGCGGCCGCGTGCTCGGCACCGAGGCCGACGAGGGCGGGCGGACGGTGATCCGTGCGGAGGTGCCGTCGTCGGAGCTGCTGCGGTACGCAATCGAGCTGCGGGCGATGACGTCGGGCACGGGGACGTTCACGCGCCACTTCTCCCGTTACGACCCGTTGCCGGAGGCGTTGGCGGCGCGCGCCGGCAAGTAGAGCCGCACACGCGGGAGAGCCTTCCGCCGTCGCGAAGGCTCTCCCGCGGCTACGCGTACCAAACGCCGGAGATCGGTCCCCTCTTCTCCGCCAGCCTGGTCTGAGCGGGAATCTGGCCGTCCTCGGGAACGCCGCGCACCCGCACGTACAGCGTCGCCGGTGGCAGCCCGACGGTCTGCAGCCAGCCCTGGCCGAAGACGTGGCCCCCGGCGATCAACGCCTCCTTCACGCCGTCCGGCGCGTACGGCTCGTAGAAAGCCTGGCTCAGCGTCTCGTTGGTGTCCGCGTACGCATAGCGAGCCGCATACGCGTAGTTGTCGTGCAGCCACACGTAAAGCACCACAGGCTTGCTCAACAGCTTCTCGAACCACGCCGCGGACGCCGCCGCCAGCTCGTCGATCGTGCCCTCCGCCGTGAGCCCGTACTCGGACGGCTGCTCCGGGAGGTCCCAACCGCAGACGAACCGATCACCCACCAGGCGATCGCCGTGGAAGTGCACCCCGAACTCCTCGAAGAGGACGTCGTCGGAGAGCGACACCGCCGCGATCAACGGACCGTCCTCGCTGGGAACGAGATCCGACGAGGCCTTCTCCGCCGACCAGGAGGTGGCGCGGGCGCGCAGGGCAGCGGCGAACGCGCGCTCGGACTCGGTGAAGTCCTCGGGGTCTTCCAGCTCGAACCAGCGATGATCGGTCACGCGCCGACGGTAACTGCCCGGCTGTCTGCGGCACGAACCATTACTCGGCGCGCGCAAGCAGGTAGGTCCCGTCGGCCCGCAGCCGACGTCCAGCAAGGCTCTACGTGTTCTGCGGGAACCCCAAATTCACCCCACCGTGCGACGGGTCCAGCCACCGCGAGGTGACCACCTTCGACCGTGTGAAGAAGTGCACGCCGTGCGGCCCGTACGCGTGTGCGTCGCCGAACAGCGATTCCTTCCACCCGCCGAACGAGTAGTAGGCGACCGGCACGGGGATCGGCACGTTCACGCCGACCATGCCCACCTCGATCTCGTTCTGGAACCGGCGTGCGGCGCCGCCGTCGTTGGTGAAGATCGCGGTGCCGTTGCCGTAGCGGTTGGTGTTGACCATCTCGACGGCTTCTTCGTAGGTCTCGCAGCGCACGACCGACAGGACCGGGCCGAAGATCTCGTCGGTGTAGATCGACATGTCCGTGCCGACGTGGTCGAACAGCGTCGGGCCGAGCCAGAAGCCGCTCGCCTCGCCGTCGATCGGGTGCTCGCGGCCGTCGACCACGAGCGACGCGCCTTCCGCCACACCCGTGTCCAAATAGGACGTCACCTTGTCCCGGTGCACGCCGGTGACGAGCGGTCCCATCTCGCACGACGGGCCGGAACCGACCTTCACGTCGGCGATCCGTGACTTGATCTTCCCCACCAACTCGTCACCGACGGGGCCGACCGCCACGACCACCGAGATCGCCATGCAGCGCTCCCCCGCCGAACCGAAGCCCGCGGACACCGCGGCGTCCGCGGCCAGGTCGAGGTCGGCGTCGGGCAGGACGACCATGTGGTTCTTCGCGCCGCCCAGCGCCTGCACGCGCTTGCCGTGCGAGGTGCCCGTCTCGTAGACGTAGCGGGCGATCGGGGTCGAGCCGACGAACGAGATCGCCTTCACGGTCGGGTGTTCCAGCAAGCGGTCCACGGCCACCTTGTCGCCGTGCACGACGTTCAGCACGCCGTCGGGCAGGCCGGCCTCGGCGAACAGCGACGCGATGAAGTTCGACGCCGACGGGTCCTTTTCGGACGGTTTGAGCACGACGGTGTTGCCGCACGCGATCGCCGTCGGCACGAACCACAGCGGCACCATCGCCGGGAAGTTGAACGGCGAGATCACGCCGACCACGCCGACCGGCTGCTGGATCGAGTAGACGTCGACGCGGGTGGACGCGTTCTCGCTGAACCCGCCCTTGAGCAGCTGCGGGATCCCGCACGCGTACTCGACGGACTCCAGCGCGCGCTGGATCTCGCCACCCGCGTCGGACACGACCTTGCCGTGCTCGGAGCTGACGATCTGGGCGAGCTCGCCCTTGCGGTCGTTGAGCAGCTCCCGGAACTTGAACATCACCGTCGAGCGCTGCGCCAAGGACGCGTTGCGCCACGACGCAAACGCTTCCGCGGCCGACGAGACCGCCGCGTCCACTTCGGACACCGAGGCGAACGCGACCTGTGACGCCACCTTGCCGGTCGCCGGGTCGTAGACGTCACCCGCGCGTGAGGGAGCCGAGTCCCAGGGCTTGCCGTTGATCCAGTGTTGAATCATTTTGGGCTTGATCACGCCTTCTCCACCGCCTGCGCCAAGATTCCCAACGCCTCTTCCAGCTCGTCCTCGGTCAGCGTCATCGGGGGCGCCAGCCGGATCACGTTGCCGTACAGGCCGCCCTTGCCGACCAGCAGCCCGCGCGCCTTCGCCTCACTCAGCACCACACCGGCCGCGCCGGGGTTCGGCTCGCCCTCCGGCCCGACGAACTCGACGCCGACCATCAGGCCCTTGCCGCGCACGTCGCCGATCACCGGGTACCTCTCGGCGAGCGAGCGCAGGCCGCCGAGCAGCCGCGAGCCGAGCTTGGCCGCGTTGGCCTGCAGGTCGTGCTCCAGCAGGTAGTTCACCGTGGCGAGCGCGCCGGCCGTGGAGATCGGGTTGCCGCCGAACGTGGAGATCGAGTTGGCGGTGATCGAGTCCATCAGGTCACCGCGCGCGACCACGCCGCCGATCGCGAGGCCGTTGCCGAGCCCCTTGGCGAACGTCATCGCGTCCGGCACCACGTCGTGCGCCTGGATGCCCCAGAAGTGCTCCCCGGTGCGGCCCCAGCCGGTCTGCACCTCGTCGGAGATGAAGAGAATGCCGTACTCGTCCAGGACGTCCTTGAACGCCCGGAACAGGCCGTCAGGCGGGGAGGTGAAGCCGCCGACGCCCTGGATCGGCTCGGCGATCATGCACGCGACGTCACCGGACGTGGTGGTCTCGATGATCTCGCGCAGGTCGTCGACACAAGCCTTGATGTAGTCGGCGTCGCTCAACGACTTGAACGGCGAGCGGTAGCGGTAGCCGCCGTGGACCCAGCTGACCTTGATCGGCGACAGCGCGGACGCCGACCAGCCGCGGTTGCCCGTGATGGCGACCGTGGCGAACGCACGCCCGTGGTAGCTGTTGCGCAGGGCGAGCACCTGTTCGCTGCGGCGCGCCTGGGTGGCGAGCATCAACGCGGTCTCGTTGGCCTCGGTGCCGGAGTTGGTGAAGAACACCTTGGCGTCGGGGATGCCGCTCAACTCGGCGATCTTCTCGGCGAGCTCGACCTGTGACTTGATCAGGTAGAGCGTCGAGCTGTGCAGGACGCCGGTGTCGAGCTGCGCCCGGATCGCGTCGCTGATCTCCGCGACGTCGTAGCCGATGGCGTTGGTCAGGATGCCCGCGAAGAAGTCCAGGTAGGTCGTGCCCTCGCGGTCGGTGACCCGGCGCCCGCTGGCGCTCGCGATCTCGATGGGCTCGTCGTAGTAGAGGGCCAGCCACTTCGGCATCACCGCGCGGTGTCGTGCCAGCAGCTCCTTGTGGGCCATCACGTCCTCCAGGCGTCAGCTCCTGCACTGGAGTTTGCTGGGACGCCAGGTTCGCCGCCATGCACAACCTGTACCCGGATCGGCTGGTTGGCATTACGTTGTGTCCATGTACCCGACAGTGGCCGACGTCGTCGCTCTCCCCGTGATCAGACAGGGAAAGCCGCGTCTGGTCGCGGGCTCCGCCGGTCTGAGCCGACGTGTCCGATGGGTGCATGTGGCGGAGATCGCAGACATCGCGCCGTTGCTGCGCGGCGGCGAGCTGGTGCTCACCACCGGCGTGATGCTGCCCGAGTCGGGCCTCGCCCGCTACGTCGAGGAGCTCGCCGCCGTCGGCTGCGCCGGACTGGTCGTCGAACTGGGGCGGCGGTGGCGCGACGACGTGCCGGCCGCGCTGGTCACCGAGGCGGAACGGCACGGGTTACCGCTGGTCACGCTGTCCGAGGAGACGAAGTACGTGGCCGTCACCGAGGCGGTCGTGGGCCTGATCGTGGACGCCCAGCTGGCCGAGCTGCGGGCCGCGGAGCAGGTGCACGAGACGTTCACCGCGCTGACGGTCGCCGGTGCCGAGCCCGCCGAGGTGCTGCGCGAGGTGGCACGCACGTCCGGGCTGCCGGTGGTGCTGGAGACGCTCGGGCACGACGTGCTCGCCTACGACGCGGCGGGGCACGATCCCGTGACGCTGCTGGACGACTGGGCGGCGCGGTCGCGTGCCGTCACGGTGTCCGAACGGACCGCCTACGACACCGAGTCCGGGTGGCTGATCACGATCGTCGGCGCGCGCGGCGCCGACTGGGGACGGCTCGTGCTCGTGTCACCGGAGCCGCCGCCGCACCGGCACGTGGTGGTCGCCGAGCGCGCGGCGTCCGCATTGGCCGTGCACCGCCTTGTGGCGCGTGATCGCGAATCGCTCGAACGGCAGACGCACCGGACGTTGCTCGCACAGCTGCTGGGCCAGTCGCCGCAGGCACCCGACCTCGGCGCGCGGGCGGCGGCGCTGGGCGTGCCGCTCGAACGGCGGCAACTGATCGGTGTGGCCGTGCGGCCGATATCGGTGCTGCACGGGCAAACGCTTGCTACACAAGAAGTACTGCGTGATCTGGCAGAAGCGACCGCATTGGCCGGACGACGCGTCACGGTCGCAGCACTGGTCGGCGTCGTGGACGACACGTCTGTCCGTGCGTTGCTCTCGGTGCCGATGACCGTTGGCGTGGAAGGGGTGCTGCGCAAGGTCGCGCGCGAGATCCACCGCACGGCGGCGTCGACAGTGGTGATCGCCGTGGGCACGACCGTGACGACCACGACGGACGTCAGGCGGTCGCTGGGCGAGGCCGCGCACGTGGCCGGCGCGGCGTTGCGTGCGCCGGGAACGCAGCTCTACCACCGGCTCGACGACGTGCGGCTGCGCGGGCTGCTGCACCTGCTGCGCGAGGACGAGCGGGTGCGGGCGTTCGCGGACCGCGAGCTGGGGCCGTTGCTGGCACGGGACTCCGCGCAGGGCTCACGGCTCGTGGAGCTGCTGCGGTGCCTGTGCGAGAACGGCGGCAACAAGTCCGCCGCCGCCGGTGCCGCGCACCTGTCGCGGACGGCGTACTACCAGCAGCTGGCGCGGATCGAGCAGGTCCTGGGCGTGTCGCTGGAGGACCCGGAGTCCGTGCTCTCGCTGTACGTAGCCCTACTCGTCCACGAAATGGGCCCGTGACGGATGAACGGCGCATTCGTGCACCTGAGGTGGACAAATGCGCCGTTCATCCAGAACGACTCAGCCGTTGATGGTCGGGAAGGTGCCCGACAGCACGTTCGGGTTCGGCACGACACCGTTGGTCGGCAGGTCGGACAGGCTCGGGGCCTTCAGGTCACCGACGTGCGCGTTGCCGGCCAGGGCCTCGGCGTTCGGCAGGGCAGGAAGGGTGCCGAGCTCGGGCGCGATCGGGTTCGGCACCGTGCGCTCCTGCGCGGCACCCGGCAGCGCGGGCAGGGCCGGCGCGGCGGGCAGGTCGTTCACCACGGGCGCCTTGACCTGGCCGAGGTGCACGGCACCGGCCGACTCGAGAGGGTTGGCGTGCTCGGTGGCGTCGGAGATCACCTTGTCCGCGCCGACCTCGGGGAGGCCACCGTTCAGCTGCGGCACCTCCACGGCGTTGGCCGAGCCCGCGAGCAGCGGGGCCGCACCGGCGGCGAGAAGGGCGGCGGCGCGGAACAGTCCGGAACGAGACACAGTTTTCCTCAATCTGGTTTGGGGACCGATCTTCGTTTTCATCGGCGCATTCGGTTCGGAAATTGATCCGCTCGATCGGGTGTTCAGGGCTTGAACCTCACGCCACGGGAGGTCCTACGGTCGTCTCGTGACCCGTTGGAGCATCGGTGACCTGGCCAAAGCGAGCGGACTGACCGTCCGCACGCTGCACCACTACGACGAGATCGGACTGGTCGTCGCGTCCGAGCGAACGACATCCGGTCACCGTCGGTACACCCCGGAGGACGTCCGGCGCCTCTATCAGGTGAGATCGCTGCGCCAGCTCGGTCTTTCGCTGGACGAGGTCCGGTCGGCACTGTCGCGTTCGGACTCGCTGCGGCCGATCTTCCAGGCCCAGCTCGCCGCGTTGACCGCGCAGGCCCAGCAGGTGGAGGCACTGCGGTCGCGGCTCACCGCCCTGCTCGACGGGCACACCACCGAGTCCCTCCTGTCCACTTTGGAGATGATGTCCGTGCACGAGAGCTACTTCACCGCCGACCAGCTCACCGACCTGCGCTCCCGCGCCGCCGCCCTGGGCCCCGAGGCCGTGGAGGCGTTGAAGACCTCCTGGCTCGAGCTGGTCAAGCAGCTGCGGCAGCACATGGCCGACGGCACGCCCGCCACCGACCCGCGCGTGGTGGAGCTGTCGCGGCAGTGGGACGCGCTGGGCGCCCGGTTCACGGGCGGCGACGCGGCGATCCAGGCCGCGGCGCAGCGGTCGTGGGACGAGAACAAGGCGTCGATCAGCGCGCAGATCGGGTGGCCGGCCGAGGACGGGCTGGTCGACTACGTGACTCAGGCGCGCGCCGCGCAGTGACGTTGCCGAACCGGCAAAATCGCCGGGTGGGTCTGCGATCGGCGCGGTAGAACACCGTCATGTCCGCTGATGACCGACGCCTGCAAGCAGCCAACCCGACCGGTTGGTTCGAAGATCTCTACGCGGAGGCCGCGGCCGGCACGGCCTCCGTCCCCTGGGACCAGCCCCACCCGCAACCGCACCTCGTCGAGTGGGCCGACGGTGTCGACGGCACCGGCCGGAGCGCCCTGGTCGTGGGCTGTGGCTACGGCCGCGACTCGGAGTTCCTGGCGTCGCTCGGCTTCGACGTGGTCGCGTTCGACATCTCCCCCACCGGCATCGCGACCGTCCAGGCGCGCTACCCGGACTCGAAGGTCACGTACGTGGTCGCCGACCTCCTCGACCCGCCCGCGGAGTGGCACCACGCGTTCGACCTGGTCGTGGAGAACATGACGGTGCAGGCGCTGCCCGTCGACCTGCACGCGAAAGCCACCGAACGCGTCGCGTGGCTGACCGGGTCGGAGCTGCTCGTGCTAGCCGTGGCCCGCGACGAGGGTCCGGTGCCCGACGGCCCGCCGTGGCCGCTCACGCCGTCCGAAATCCAGGCGTTCGCGACCGATGGCCTGACCTCGCGTTCGACCAGGCGCGACAACGGCAGGTGGGTCGCGGAGTTCGTGCGGTAACTGGCCATGAACTGACCACTTATGACGGACTTTCCCGCCATAGCGTGAATCATGCTCGTTCGTCGGCTGCTCGCCCGTCTGCTCGACTGGTTCCTGGTGCTGGTCGTGGCGTGGCCGTTGGTCCACGAACCCGTGCTGGTGGTGCTCTGTGCGGCCGTGTACGACGCACTGCTGCTGCGCGTGAACACCTTCGGCAAGGCCCTCGTGGGTCTGAGGGTCGTGGGCCCCGCGTCCGGTCTCAGCCTCAGACAGGTGCTGGCCCGCACGCTCGTCACGACCGCGCTACCCGGCGCGGGCGTGGTGCTCGTGCTGACCGGTCTGGGCTGGCGGGAGCCCGCGCTGATGGCGGGCCTCGGCTGGCAGCAGCCGTGGGTCGTCATCGGCGAGCACCTGGAGGTCGCCTCGGCGGGGTGGGTCGGCTCGCTGCTGCTGGTGAGCGGACTGGTGCTGCTCGTGCTGACGCTGGTGGAGGCGCTCGACCTGCGTGGGACGCGGACGTGGCACGACCGGAAGGCGGGCACGGCCGTGATCCGCGTCCCGATGGCAAAATCCCGCCGGTGATCGAACAGCTCACCGGAGGTCGCCTGTCCTCCGGTGTCTTCCGGTCGGGGAACGAGGTGCACAGGCCCCGGTCCGATTTCGCCGCGTCCGCGCTGACCCTGCTGGAGAGCAGGGGCTTTCGCGGAGCTCCCCGGTTTCTCCGGCGCACAGGCGAGACGGACGTCCTCTCCTTCGTCCCGGGACACGTTCCGCCCCGGTTCCGTCCGCCCCGCAACGTGCGGTCTGGACGTCGCGCGCTGCTCCCGCCGATCGGATCGAGTAGAGCAGGCGGGAACACGCGTTCGTGCACCTGCATCGGGACGTGTTCGACCGCGAACTGGCCTGAAGCTCAAAGCCGGCGCTCGATGAACCCCAACGCCTCGGGCAGCACGCGGCGCCAGTAGCCGCCGTCGTGCCCGCCGTGCTCGAACGACCCCTCCGCGCGCACCGCCCGTGCCAGGTCCCGCGCCGGGTCGTGGAACGGGTCCTCCTGCCCGCACCACACGCCGACCGGTGACGTGATGGCCGCCGTGTGCCGCAACGGCTCGTGCTGCTCCCACACCTCACGCGAGGCGAACCCGTTGATCCGCACGGCGTCCTCCCACGTCGAGAAGAGCGCCGGGCTCACCGCCTTCAGCGGGCGCCGCGAGGCAATGTCCAGCACGCCGAACCCGCCCATCGACACGCCCAGGGCCGCGTCGAACGGCACCGGCGGGGTCAGCCCGACCCAGTAGTCGTCGCCGCCGTTGACCACCGCACACCGGAACGCGCGACCGTTCAGGAACTGCGGCAGGCCGAGCGACTCCCACCACGACACGCTGCCGCGCGCCCGTCACGAGGCTGCTCGAGGCGGAGGATGCGGCTGAGCGAGCGAGGTCAAGCCTGGCCGCGACGGGCAACCTACCGGGGGTCCGGGGGCGAAGCCCCCGGCTGGGGTCTGGGGGCTCGGCCCCCAGAAAACACTCGAAGGGCGAGGGGTCTGCGCTTTCCGCAGACACACCTCGCCCTTCGCCCTTCGATGCCCCCGGCGCGCCTCGTACAATGTCTACACGCGCCCGCACCCGCCGTGAACTGCAGGTTTCCGCCACCGTGGAGGTCCCACGTGGCCGCCGCTGTCGCGCTGGCGGTGATGCGCGATGAACCCGAACGAGATCATTCATGGCCTGACGGACCTGCAGGCTGACGGCCTGGCCTGCCCAGTATGCGGAGCGAACTACCTACAGGTCGTGGTTGCGTCGGTCCCCGTTGGGCGCTCGGTGACCGGCTCCCAGGTCCACGCCTGCGTCGGGGAGTGTGCCGAGTCAGCCAGGGCAGCGATCGAGGCTGGGCACCGAGCAGGTGGTGCACGATGACTGCCACCGCTCGCCGGGACCGTTCGCTGTGGGTGCAGTGCGCTTGCACGGCTCTGGTCGCGCTCGGCGCGGCATACGCCTCGTACCGGCACGGGCGCGAGTTCGCGCTCCGCTTCGGCGCGGACGAGACAACCGCAGCGATCTGGCCGCTGATCGTGGACGGCTTGTTGACCACGGCGACGGTGGAACTGTGGAAGACCGGTCGCGGCGGCGGGCGTTGGAAGGCTTGGCTGGCGTTCGCGTTCGGTATCGTGCTCTCGCTGTGCGCCAACGTTGCCGCGGCCCCGGAGTTGAGCGTGTTCGCTGTGGCGGTCGCGGCGTGTCCGCCACTGGCACTTCTCCTCGCGGTCGAGCTGCTCAACCATGCACTCAGGCGGAACCGCGCCGAGACAACGAACGAGACCGACACCGACACTGCCGAGACGGGTGAGACCGGAGTCGAGACGGCACCGGTGGTGCGTCTCGCGGCGGTCCCGAACGAGGCTCGCCCGGCGACGGAGCCGACCGCCGAACAGAGAATGTGGGCGTACTTCGTGACCGAACGAGCCAAAGGCCGTGCACCCACCGGCGCGGAGTTGGACCGGCTCGCGGGCACGAACAACTACGGCCGCAAGGTGCTACGCAGGTGGCGACAGACGGGGAGCATGTCGTAAGTCATCCGCAGCCCGAGTAGCCGTGGTGAACGACGAGCGCCGCTGGAAGAGGCTTCCCGGTTCCTCGCCACAAACATGGAAGTGGTGGAGAGGCTTACGGGCGACACGCTGGGCTGCGTTGAGCTGATCGGGGACCTGAGGCTCGCACTATCCGTAGTCATGCAAAAATCATGATCAGGGGAGCCTCACTTAGAACGTGGCGCTGCCGCGTCGGTTGCTCGGGTTGGACGGGCTGCGGCTGGTGGTCGCGGCCGACGTGAGCTGGTGAGCTGGAGATGAGCCCCTCGAGCTGTCTCCTGAGGCTCGCCGACACCGCCATCGCTGATCATGCTGCTCAGGCTGACCGTGTCCTCCCTGTCGAAGCGCAACGAACGATGACGTGCGGGCGATACGACATTCAGGTTAGTTCGTGGGGTAGCCCGGACAGGAGACCCTACGCCTGTTATTCCTGGCGGAGCACAGTGTGGCTGATCTTGTCGGGCCTGGTCGCTACGATCAGGTGACTTGATCGAGTCATACCCGTAACCACCACGTTCGAGGGAGTCGTCCAAGGTGCAGATCACACCCTCCGCGCGAATTCTCCGCATGCTCGGTGAGATCGAGATCGAGGAGTGGAAGTGTCTGGCGGAGTTGATCGACAACGCCTTCGACGACTTCAACGGGATCATCGCCGCTGACATCCGGTGGGCTGGGGGCATGAAGGTCAGCGTGACGCTCCCGAAGTCCAACGGCCGACCGGCGGACGCTGAGATCGTCGTCCGAGACAGCGGCCGGGGCATGACAAGGGAACGCCTCGCGGATGCCGTCCGCGCCGGCTGGTCGAGCAACAACCAGTTCGACAAGCTGGGACTGTTCGGCATGGGTTTCAACGTGAGCACGGCGCGACTCGGGCGGAAGACCCGCGTATTGACGACCCGAGCGGGCGATCCGCACTGGATCGGCGTGGAGATCGACCTTGACGAGATCGGGGACGACTTCGAGGTACCGGACATCGTCGAGCCCAAGAACGACCCCTCGGAACACGGCACCAAGATCGAAATCAGCAGGCTCGATCCCGCGCGTCTTGACTGGCTCGCGCGGAATGGGAAGGCCCTGCGTGCCCAGTTCGGCAGGGTCTACGGATGGCTGCTGGAGCACCGTCCGTTCGAGTTGTGGGTCGCAGGCGTGGAGGTCAAGCCTCGGCGCCACTGTGCGTGGGGCAAGAACAGGAGCGTCACCTACGGCAGTGGTTCGCGGACGGAGCAGATCCCCGCAGTTATCGAGATCGACGAACCTTACTCGCTCGCGGATGCCTGTTTGGATTGTGGGCACTGGCAGCAGCAGGGTCTTGATGAGTGCGAGAACTGTGGGAAGTCTGAGCACCTCAAACCGCGCGCACGGCGCATGCATGGATGGGTCGGAATTCAGCGTTACCTTGACAACGATGAGTTCGGGATCGACTTCCTTCGCAATGGTCGCAAGATCCTTACCAACTATAAAGACATCTTCCAGTGGACCGACATCAACGACCCGACCTCCCGTGTCATCAGGGAGTACCCGATCGAACTGGGCCAGGGTGGGCGGATCGTCGGTGAGATCCACCTCGATCACGTACGGGTCGACTACAAGAAGGACACTTTCGACAAGTCGGACCCGCAGTGGCGGCGAGCGATTGAGTTTCTCCGCGGACGAGGCCCCATGTTGCCCGAGAAAGCCAAGGACCTCGGCTGGCACGAGCCGAACAACAGCCCTCTCGCTCGGCTCCACCGCGGCTTTCGACGGAACGACCCAGGAAAACGCTACCTGATCCCCGGAGATGGCCAAAAGGCAGTCCACTCGACCGCCTGGCGTTGGGGGCAAGAATTCCACAAGGGGATCACCGAAAACCAGACGGATGAGAAGTGGTGGGAACAGGTTCTCGAACACGAGAGGCGCAAGGCTGAGGCTGCGCGCCCGAAGCCCGACCCTGCCGAAGGTGGGTCGGTCGACGAGACGGCGGTGGACGACGCGCTCGGGCTGGATGAACCCAACGATGGCCCGGAGGCCACCGGTGCGGCACCGGCTCCCCCTGCCGAGCCACCCGCGCCGAAGCCGGAGACTGACCAGCGGCGCATCGCGCGATACAAGGAAGAAGGCAGGCCCATCGCAGAACTGGCCGGCGACCTCGGGCATCCCGACCTTGGGTTTATGAAGGTCGAGGCGCTCTCGTTGGACCAGCAGTTGCTGGACGCCAATGGCAAGGAGACCGCCGCCCGGGTCGTTCCCGGCTCGGGAGGGTCCGCGACGGCGTTCGTGAATCGACGCCACGCGCTCTTCGTGCGATTCGGATGGTCCTACGAGGACGCAATCGTCACCGAGTTGGCGGGGTTGCTGCGGGCCAGGGCGGGGTCCGACTTGTCAGTCTCCGAGATCATTTCGATGATCAAGGACAAGTCGATGCAGGACACCGCGATCGACGTGCGCACGATCAAGACCCAGGCCGAAGACCTTCTCGGTGAGGTTCGGAACCGCATGGCGGCCGAGATCGAGGACGAACCAGAGCGAGCGTTCCAGTACCTCACCGACGACGAACTCGTGGCCACCGAGAACGCCATGATCGCCAGTGGCAGCCGGGGCTCAGGGCCTATGGATGAGGCACCGTTCGCGCGCTATGCGCCCAGTCTGTTCCTCGTGCGCCTGGTCGAGGAGATGCCGGAGATGTTCCTCGATGGCAAGGTCTTCCGGTCTCCCTACGACGGGGTCACCTCCGCCGCCGGCAAGCGGCAGTCCGTCTCCCAAGTCACCTCACTGCTGGCCGATGTCGCCGCTCTCGCCCAGCAGTACAACCCTGGCGAACTACGTCTCAAGCGCACGCGGTTGAGCATGCAGCTCCTACTCGACGAACTGGCGCCCGAGCGATGACCAATTTCCTGGACTCCCGAACGCTCTTGGCCAACGGTCCACGGGGACTGACCCACGCCCTGGAACGGGCGCTGTGGCATCTCGGCTTCGCTGACGTGCGGTTGGTGGATGGCCGCGATGACGGAGGAGCTGACCTCCTGGCCGTTCGGAACGGTCAGCAGTGGGTCGTCCAGTCCAAATGGACGAGCCGGGGCACCGTTGATCGTGCTGGCATCGACGATTGCGAGCGCGCCAAGACCCGCTATGAGGCCGACAAGTGCGTGCTGGCCACGAACGGGACGCTCAGCAGGAGTGCGGAAAGCCGACAAAAGGTCCTCGACGAGGTCGGGATCAAGATCGACGTGTGGAACGGCAAGACCTTGGCCACGATCGGCGAGCGGATGTCGACCGACGTTCCATCACGACTACGGCCCCGAAAGTATCAAGAACGCGCTATCGCAAGGCTGAGGGAAGACCTCGCGAGGCGCCAACGTGCTCTGTTGGTTCTCGCCACTGGGCTCGGCAAGACCGTCGTCGGCGGAGAGATCATTCGCCAGCACCTCGATGAGCATCCAAACGATCGGGTCCTCGTCGTCGCGCACATGCGCGAACTTGTTGAACAACTCGAACGGTCCTTGTGGCGTCACCTGCCCAAGACGGTCCCCACACAAGTCCTCACGAGTGAGCGGAAGCCCGTCACGTTCGACGGAGTGACCTGCACGACCGTCGACTCTGCGCTCGGACTGGTCACCAACGGCTACAAGCCAAACCTGATCATGGTAGACGAGACCCATCACGTCGGCGCTGCGGGCATGTACCAGATGCTGCTCGAAGCCTGTGACGGAGCACTGCAGTTCGGTGTCACCGCGACGCCCTGGAGGGGCGACAAGTTCGACATCGAGGAGCACTTCGGTGCCGCCAGCTTCACGATGGGCATTGAGGAGGGCATGCGCGAAGGTCATCTGGTCAAGGTCGACTACCAGCTATTCGTCGACAATCTCGACTGGGACTTCGTGGCGGCTGCCAGCAAGCAGGGCCACACGATCCGGGAGCTGAACAGCAAGCTGTTCTTGCCCCAGCGAGACGAGATCATCATCGATCACCTGCGCGAGGCGTGGCGGGGAGTGCACGAACCCCGCGGCATCGTCTTCTGCCAGACGATCGAACACGCCGAACGTATGGCGGAACTCCTCGCCGCCTCTGATCCCGTTTGGGCACGGGCTGCGGCACTGCACAGCGGGGTCCCCAAACAACATCGGCAGATCCTGTTGAACTCCTTCAGGTTGGGCCGCGTTCCGATCCTGACGACCGTGGACGTGTTCAACGAGGGAGTCGATGTGCCCGATGTCAACATCATCGCCTTCCTTCGCGTCACGCACAGCCGCCGAATCTTCGTCCAGCAGCTTGGTCGCGGCCTTCGCCTGCGCGACGGTAAGGAGTCCTTGCTCGCCCTCGACTTCGTCTCCGACATTCGTCGTGTCGCCGCCGCACTGCGCCTGCGACGGTCGCTCGACGTCGGTGATACTGAAACGCTGAGCTTGCCCCTCGCCAGGGGGAACAAGATCGAATTCACCGATGCCTCGGCGGGCTCTCTCCTCGATCAGTGGATTCGTGATGCCGCTGACCTGGAGACCTCCGCCGACGAGGTCCGCCTGCAATTCCCCGACGTATCAGCGAGTGTGAACTGACCCCATGGCATTACCCAAGGACGTGCGTGACCGTGTCATCCGCCGCATTTACGCCGACATGCAAGCGATCGACTGGGACGAACTGAGCTCGCGCGAGAGGACCCGACAATACGATCTCTGGGTCAACGATCCAGAGATCGGTGGCGTCATCGCGAACTTCAATGATGACCCACGGCACTGGATCAAGGACGGACCGGTTAAGGAATGGCCCCGTGCCAAAATCGGCCACGGATCTCACGCCCGACTGCTTTGCGAGGACCACGATCCCGCCGCAGAGCGACGGCGGCTCGCCGAGAAGATCGTGCAGCTCACACTTCCCGAGTGGGTCCCTGACCCGGATTCCATCACAGAGAAACCGATGCGGATGGTGGTCCATCCCCCCAAGCATGAGGAAGCTGAACCCCGCGTCATTACCTGGGGTAACTCGGACAACTTCAAACACTTGCTTTGGGCTGCTCTCGAGGCCGTCGAGTCGGACGACCATCGCTCCTGGGTGCTCGCCGTGACGGAAACCTTCGAGAAGCCGGTATCGGCCGACAGGAAGGCCCTGCATCGACGCATCGCCCATCGTTGCAGGCTCCAGGTGGAGCACATCGAACTGTGAATCCAACCAACGGCCATTCGGCGCGCCCCCGGGACATGATCATCTCTCCGCGGTACAGTCAGCCGGTGCCTCAGCCAATCGACACCTTGTTCGACGTCAAAGCCACGGACGACGCGGTATCCATCAGCGCGAGTCAAGTGCACCGCGAGGTGGGGACCAGCATCGAGCTGTTCGCCGGCGGCGGCGGCCTCGCCCAGGGGATGCATCGCGCCGGTTTTCGTCATCTCCTCACCAACGAGATCGCCAAGCGCGCTTGCGAGACGCTTCGGCTCAACGGGGCTAAGGACTGGAATGCGGGCGATCCAGTTCCCGAGGCACTGAATTCGCCGTGGCCGCTGATTGAGAAGGACGTCCGCACGGCCGTCAAGGATGAGGTTTTCAAGGAACTAGTCGAGAAGGTCGATGTCGTCGCCGGTGGCCCACCCTGCCAGCCCTTCAGTTTGGGTGGCGTGGCGAAGGGCCACGAGGACGAGCGGAACATGTTTCCAGCGCTGTTCGAGGTCGTTCGAGAAACGCGCCCGAAGGCGGTCATGTGTGAGAACGTTCGAGGATTGCTGAGGCCCTCGTTCGCGCCGTATTTTGAGTACATCCTCAACGAACTACGCGCTCCCTTCGAGGAGCGCAAGGAGAACGAGTCCTGGTTCAAACACGACGCGCGTCTTCGTCGGGCGCTCAAGAAAGACGGCAGCGACCTCTCCCAACGTTATGAGGTCCTACCGATCCCCGTGAACGCCGCCGACTACGGCGTACCGCAGATCAGGCAACGGATCATCATCGTCGCCTTCCGCAAGGATCTCGCCGTGGACTGGAAGGAGCCAAGGAAACAGTACAGCGAGGCTGCACTGTTTCTCAGTCAGCTCGATGGCAGCTATTGGACGGAACGAGGATTAGCACCGAACGAAGAACTCATCGAGCGTGCTCGGCGACGAGAAGCTACCGACGACGGGAAAGCGCCGTGGGTCACGTTGCGTGACGCTATCGGTGACCTGCCGAAGCCGATCGTAGGCAAGGAGCGAAAGGGATATCACCACCACATCGGGTGGCCTGGAGCGCGGATCTACAAAGGCCATACCCCGAACCTTCTCGATCGTCCAGCCAAGACTGTCAAGGCTGGCGTCCATGGCGTGCCCGGTGGTGAGACCGTCCTTCTGGAGGACAACGGCGCCCACCGTTACATGACCGTACGCGAAGCCGCAAGGGTGATGACCTTCCCCGACACGTGGAAATTCGCTGGGCCGCGCGGTGAACAGATGCGCCAGTTGGGCAATGCCGTCCCGGTCGACCTTGGAACGGTCTTCGCTAAGGCGATCGCGCGAGCCCTACGGCCTGATCTCGACGTCGATTGGGCGGAATGATGGTGCATCCGCTTTGGCGGCATGAAATTCCTGATGAGCACGCGTGGAAGCCGGACAATTCACAAGGGCGGCGTTCGGCGCGGGATGTGGCATTGGAGCAAGACCGTGCGGCTGGCGGGCGCGACGCACGACTAATAGCCCTCCCGGATGGTCGAGAGGTGCGCGCTTCGATTGAGCTGAAACGACAACCGAAAAGACGTCGGATTTATGCGAACCTGCGTTATTCGAGCGACGGCAGGACAACGGTCAAGTACGTTGGCGAAGTCACCCGTGACACCCGCGAGGAGAACCTTCGGCAGGCATGGGAAATCGTGCGCAAGAGAGAAATCATCGACTCTTGCGCTGAAGGCTTGCGCGCCGAGAGATGATCAGCTCTTGAATTCGATCCGCGACACTGATCGGGTCCTCGTGCTCCCAGAACCGCAGAACCAGCCACCCGGCCGCGATCAGGGTCTCGTTCGTCTCCTGATCGCGTTTGAGATTGGATGCGATCTTTTCCCGCCAGAAGGTCGCATTCTTGGTAGAAGGCCGATGGTGGTCGGGACATCCGTGCCAGTAGCATCCGTCGATCATGACGGCCACCTTTGCTGGACGAAACACGATGTCCGCCGTCCGACGAAACGACTCTACGGGACGCTGATGCACCCGGAACCGGAGGCTCCGCCGATGGAGTTCGGATCGTACGGCGAGTTCCGGCTTCGTATCCCGACTGCGGACACGACTCATCCGGTTGCTGACCAACGGATCGACCTGTTGGGGCCGTTGTACGTTCATCGCCTACTTGACGCTCCATATGGGTCTGGGGCCGCCCACGCGACGCCGATCGGGCCCATCGGCTTCAGCAGTGCCACTTCAGCAACATCATTCGCGCCGTCAGAGTGTTGATCCGCTGACTCTGATCCTTTGGCGACGCAACGGAGGCTACTCGTCATCCCATGCATCCTTGCGGTCAGGCTGCATCAGCGATGCCACTGGCGTTCGACCGGTCACCTGCCACGCATCCCAGACAAGTGCGCGGGACGCGAGGGCACTGGACACAGGACGGACTGCCCGTGAGCCGTCCGTCCTGTGCAGCCGCTAGCCCGGATCTGCACCGTTCCGCAGTTCGTTGATGAAGCTGCCAAACGCCGTGCGCTGGAACCGCAGCATCGCCGCGTCTGGGTTCTTGGAGTCGCGGACACCGACGTCGTTCGCTCTGACGGCAAGTTCCACGCACTCGTTGGCGCCTCCTCCCGAGTAGCTGCTCTTGCGCCACATGGAGTTGCTGCTCATTGTCTGCCGAGCGCCCCTATCTGTCGGCCAATGCGCGCTGCCGTCTCTGTGGGCGACAACGCAACGAGGCTCACGTCGTCGAACATGGTGGTGAAGCGGACTACGTCAGCTTCATTGTCCACCCACGCGCCTCCGGCTGGATATTCCAGGTAGACGCCCGACGGATCGGCCGGACTCGGGAAGCTGATGATCGTGCATGGCCCAGACATGCTGCCGTAGGCACCAGCAGCCTTGGGGATGATCTGCAAGGTCACGTTCCCCCGTGCACCCACTGTCAGCAGATGGTGAAGCTGTTGCTCCATCACGTCTGGGCCGCCAACCTCGCGCTCGATGACAGCTTCGTCGATCAGCGCGTGAAGCTGCAGTTCGCCGTTCTCCAGCCGTTTCTGCCGGTTGAGGCGAGAGGTGACGAAACTGTCGAGCCGTGCGTCCTGCTTGTAGAACCTGTGAGCAGCGGTATGGATGGCACGGGCGTAGGGCTCCACCTGGATCAGGCCGGGCACGACCAGCGACTGAACGGTGCGCACCTTGTCGGCTTCGAGTTCCGCTCGGATGAACGTGCGGAACGCCTTCGTCGAACCCGCAGGCAGGCGCACCCGCGGAGGCTCGTCGCTCGCGTCTTCCCACAGTCGGGCTGCGACGTCGCGGTCCTGGTCGCTGGCACCGTAGAACGTGCACAGAGCGGCGACGCTCGCCCAGTTCGGCAGCACATGTCCCGACTCGTACCGGCTGATGGTGCTGTCGGAGGTCTTGAGCTCCTTCGCTGCGTGCAGCAGTGACTTGCCGGCTGCATCGCGGAGGTTCGCGAGGTGCTGGCCGAGGCGCTTCTTGGCTCGAGTTGGTGCGGCTGCCATGCAGTGAGCCAAGCGCCCTTAACTCGCGCAGTTGCACGAGTTAGACTCAATTGGGCTATGCCTACCGTGCGACTGCACGTTATATCTTGCATGTGTCGGCGGGGCTGCTGGCCCCTTGCACGGGGCTGGGCCGTCGCGTGGTGGTGAAGCGCCCCTGCAGCCCCGTCGGCCCAAGCAGAAGTGCCCCAGGCTCAGCGGAAGGGGTGTCGGGGTGATGGACGTGGTCTTCGACGAACTGCATCGCAAAGTGACGAGCTACCTGGCGACCGTGAAGAACGTGGCCGCAGACGGCGGTGACGAGGCCGCACTGGTCATCGCTCGCAGTGAGTTGCCGTTGATCGTCGACGCCTTCGACGCGCTGTTCGGCGGGCATGCACCGGACGAGAACGGTTTCTGCCGGCAGTGCCGCCGAGCGGGTCGGTGGTGGCGACGGCGGCGGGTGCCGTGCCGGGTGTTCCTGCAGGCCCAGATCGCTCTGTTCCATCCCGCCGGCCACGGCCGTCATGCGTTGTCGAGGACCGAGCTGTGAACGCCTGCGCTCTCGGCGTGATCACCCAGCTGCAGCGCTTGCGGCATTTGCACCAGGAGCGGGGCTGGTCCTTCGACACTGTCCGCTCATTGAACCCGCCACATGAACTGGTGGAGCTGATCTATTCGTTTTGCCACAGCGAGTGGCTCGACGTGCTGCGGGTCAAGTCGGACACGGACGCCCAGGCCGGGCGTTTCCTCGTTGAGTCGGTGGTCGACGGCCGTCGACCTCAGGCGTGCTGGCTGGTTACGGGAACGCTCTGCGACGTGCTGGACGGCCTGGACGAGCTGCCGCCACCGACGTCGCGGCTGGCTCCTCGCCTTCTCCTACCCGCAATCGTGAGGTGACCAATGTCCTTCGCCCACAACGCAACTCGCCTTGGTATCGGCACGCGAGAGGGTCCACAGACCGAGTACGAGGCCGCCGCTCAGTCCTATCAGGACGAGCACGGCTGGGCCGTCGGCGTGTACCGCTCTGGCGTATGGCTCATGTCCGGCCGCAGTGTGGATGCGCTGGGCATGCCCAGGGCACTCGGCGAAAGGGTGCGCGTGGCTCTAGACGACTCCGTGCCACTGTTCGAGTCGCCCGATGACCACGGCGTTCGCTGGGTCTTTGTCGTCGCACCGAACACGGGTACAGCTCGGCCGGAACTCGCTGAACTTGGCGTCGACCACGTCCGCGCCGGGCGCTGCGTCGATCTTCCGCCGAGTCGGTTCGGGCAGCACCGGTTGCGATGGCTCACAGGACCAGCAGGCGTGTCGGTTCCGGATTTCGCAACGGTGGCGCATGCAGCTCTCAGCGCGGGATGACCAAACCCGTTGCACAACACAGGATTGACGACGACGAGCACGAGAGAACCGAGTGACGATGACCGAGGTTCGAACACTGCAGCCTGGCCGCATTGTGGCGCCGTATGTGACCGCGCGGTCTGCTGAGCAGGACCTGCGGTGTGACTTGGCGGTGCGTCCAGATGGCCGCGGTGTCGGTTACGCCCGTGAGCTTCTGGGTGATCGGGACGGACAGGGTGTCTTGTGGGCGCGAGTGGCGGAGCGTCCCCTGGAGGGAAGGCCGGAGTTCGCCAGGGTGCATCCGGCTCGGCAGCGGCGAGCGATGCGTGAGCTGCTGTGCCAGGTGTGTTCGGGGCCGGCGGATCGAACGTCGGAAGGTGTCCTGTGGTTGATGCGGGATTTCCGCGAGGACTGGCCAGGTTGGCCTGAAGGTGCGGCCTCGGTGGACCCGCCGGTCTGTGCTCGGTGCGTGGGGACGTCGATGCGACTGTGCCCCGCGCTTCGGCGCGGCGCTGTGGCTGTTCGTGTTCGGGAGTTCGCGGTCGTGGGTGTCTGGGGCACGCTCTACCGGCCAGGTGTGTTCGCGCCCGTTGCGGTCAATGCCGTTCGTCTTACCTACGGTGATCCGCTGACTCATTGGATGGTCGCAGCGGCATTGGTCCGCGAGCTGCGTGGCTGCAGCTTCGTGCCGTTCGAGGAGTTGGGCGACACGGCGGACATGGGATGACACGGGTATGCCGAAGGACTTCCGGGCCACGACGCTCGAACGCGCCATCGGGCGACAGCTGGCCGGGTGGCGCAACGAGCTGCAGCTCAGCCTGACCGAGGCAGGGCAGCGCGTGGGTTTCAGCGGCGCCAAGTTGTCCATGATGGAGAACGCGATGCAGCCGTCCGCGGTGCTCGACATCATGGCGCTGGGATACGTCTACAAGGTGCCGGCCTCGGAATGGCAGTCCGTCGTCCAGCTGTCGCAGCACGCGGAACAGGCGCGTACCCGCGTGCTCGATGGCAGTGCGGTGTTGTTCGACCCGACGGCTGACCTCGCCAATCTAGTGTTCGAAGCGACGGTGCTGCGGACGTTCACCACTGATCTTATTCCGCCGCTGCTCCAGCTCCCCGACTACGCGCACTTCGCGGTACGGGTCGACGATCCGTACCGTGCGGCGCTGCAGGCAGCGGTCAGGGACTCGTGGTCGAGCCGACTCTGCGACAAGGATCCGCTCAATGTCCAAGCCGTGTTCCCAGAGTCCGTGCTCCGGCCGGTTGTCGGCGGACCGCGGGTGATGAAGGCACAGTTGCTGCACCTGATGGAGATGAGCGAGCTGGAGTCCGTCTCCCTGAAGATCGTTCCGCGCGGCACAGGCGCGTATCCGGCGATGGGCGTGCCGTTCACTTTGCTCAGATTCCCCCACCGCCAGCACAACGACGTGGCGTACTTCGAGACGTTCATCAAGGGCGAGTACGTGGAGGACACGGACCTGATCGAGCAGTGTGCGCAGCGATTCGAGAAGCTGCACCAGACAGCGTTGCCCGAAGGCGAGTCGCTCGAGCTCGTCGCCGAGGCGATCGCTGAACTGTGACGAGCGCTCGTGTTCGTTCTGATCTGGCGGGTGAGGCTGCGCCAACCGGGTGAGATCTTCGACTGAGTCGGAGTGGTAACGCTCTGTTGATGGGTGTTCGACTGGCAGTATGTCGCGCGGTCACGCACCGTGGGGAGCGGCGCGGACAGCGAGAGGTGGGTTTCAGGGGTGTCGGGGGAGATCGTCTGTTCGTTCGCGGCGCTGGATGTGCTCGGCGAGGCGTTGCGGATCAATTTGCGGCGGTTCCCGTTCGCCATTCCGCATCACGGCACCACGCGTGAGGACCGGGTCCGGCTGATCGAGGCCGTACACCGGGACCTCATTGAGCGAGGGCTGGTCCGCGACGGCGAGTTCGCGCCGGAACTGGTGCAGGCGTTGCATGTGTTCGCCCGCGGGCATCTTGTAATCGCACTGGTCGGTACCGCCGGTGACACGCAGCCTGTGGCACTCGCGGTCACCGACGACCGGACGGGCGTGGTCGCGGAGCAGCAGGACAACGCGATCGTCTTCCGGCTTTGCCAGCCCGATGCGGCTGTGCCTCGCTTGGTGCGACTGCTGCCTCCGATGCGCCCCGGCCCAGGGGTGTCCGTCACGGTGGCCGATACCTCGATTCCAGCAGGTCGGAGGCGACTGGAGGAGGACTTCTCCGAACAGACCTTCAGATCCCCGGTGAAGGCGGCCGCACCGTCGCCGGTCGGGCAGCGAGCAGCTGCCGAGGAGATCCTGCGCCGCCCACGACTGGGCGCCGGCTATCTGCAGGTCTCCGCGCGTGGCCGCAATGAGCAGGAGACCGACCTGGGGACGATCAACTACCTGGACACCGACGTCGGGAGGTACGCGGTGATCCCCGCCACCGGCCAGGACGGACGCCTGACGGCCACGTATACCCCCGCCGATCAGGCAGCCCTCGAGCGTCACGTCGCCAGGATCGTCAATTCGAACCGGTAACCCAGAGGAACCGGCGGCGTACACAATGCGTGGGATCCGCCGGACAGGGCTGCGACTACTTGTTACCGTAAGACGACGCAGCGTTAGGGAGGGGACTGGTCATGCCTGAGGCGTTCTTCGCCGGTATGCAGGGGATTAGCGACTCGGCGGCCAGCTTTTCGGCCTCGGTCGCGGCGGGTGTCGGTGTAAACGAATCCGGCGGCGAAGCTCTGATCAAGGCTATCGACCGAATGCTGAAGGGTGTCGACAAGGCTCTCCGGAAGTCGGAAGTCCTCAGCCAGGAGCCGCCGCTGGGCACCACTCCGGCCGCGCAGGTGTACAAGCCGTTCCTGGCCAGCATCGCGGCCGACCCGGCACAGGGCTTCGTTCCCGCCGCGAAGAAGCTTCAAGCGGACTTGGAGCGGATGCGCTCCGACGTCGAGCGGGCGATGGCCACCTATCAGGCGACCGATGAGAACGCCAAGCAAGGCATCAAGAGGGCCGGTGGCCCCACCTACTCCGCCTGATCAACCAGGGAAGCAACTCGTGAACTCTCGGATCATCCTGACCACTCTGGCCGTTGCCACTCTGGTCGTACTCACCGCCTGTACAGGCTCAACCCCTGGCGATCCCAAGCCCACCTCTGACACCAACGGTCCAAGTACTACGAGCTCGTCGACTTCGACCAAGACCAGTGGATCGTTGGCGGATACCGACCCTTGCAGCCTGCTCACCAAGAGCGAAGCTGAGCAAGTGGTAGGGCCCCTTGACGAGGAACCCGCTCCGGAGAACATCGGCTCGTCGAGAGGATGCGAGTTCTCTCCGAAACGGGGCAGTTTCTCAGTGGGAATCCGCACGAATGTCGGGCTGGCCGGTGTCCAGGCGAACGGCGGCGAGATCAAAGACATCAAGGTTGGTGGCCACCAGGCCAAACAACTGCTCGGCGCGACGGGGAGCTGTGGCGTCTATCTGGGCGTCGACTCCTCGTCACGGGTCGACGTCGTCCTGAACGCAGGTGCCTCAACCGATCCGTGCCCGTTGGCGTTGAAGATCGCTGAGCTGGTCGAGCCGAAGTTGCCGTAGCGGCTGTTGCTGAGAGGGGTGCGGGGGATGAACGAGGGAGCGCCAGGAAGACCATCCGATGTGTACTCGCGCTACGGCGTGCAACGGCACTCGGAGGTGCAGACCGGCCAGCAGGTGCAGGAGCAGGTCAACGCCGAGATGCAAGTGCGCTATGGCCCGTTCATCGGCGTGGTCCTCGGTCTGGCGCAGGCGCCAGGTCGGGTGGACGACATGCTGGATGCGCAGGCGGCACAGCTCAAAGGTCAGGTGCTGACCCGATCCGCTCCCGCACAGCCGGACGCGCACTACATCGGCATTCCGCACCAGCAGTTGCACGACTCGGTCAGCAACGGGGGCGATCCCGGCGCAATCGGCGAGATCAGCGACATCTGGACCCAGATCGGAAACGAACTGGCGACCTTCAACGACGACGTCGCCGCCGCGATCGGGGACAGCGAGACGAACTGGACAGGTAAGGCCGGTGACGGTGCGCGGCAGGCGTTGGCCAACATGGGCAACCGGGCCGCGGAGACCGGCACCGCCGCACAGCTGGCGGGAACGCTGTTCACGCAACAAGCGCGGGCACTGAGCGACGCGAAGAACAACATGCCGCCACCACCTGCGCAGCCGTACAACGCGGCGGCGTCGCGAGAGCGGTTGATGTCGATCACCGATCCGATCCAGTTCGTCCAGCAGGCGGCGGCGGACAAGGCCGCGTTCCAGCAACAGCAGGCCGATCACGAGCAGGCGGCGCGGGCTGTGGAGACCTACGACCGCACGGTGGCGCAGACCGCCGCGGCCCAACCCGCGTTCGCACCCGAGCCACCTGCCCCGCCGAAGGATCCGGCCGATCCCGGCAGGCCGCCGATCGCGCCGAACCCCGGCTTCACCGGTCAGGGCAACACGCCGCCCCCACGAATCGGCAACGACACCACCAACACGTCGTGGACGGCGCCGCGGACGACGGGCAACAACACCACGAACCCCAGCGGTCTCAACAACAACCTCGGCGGCAACGGCCTTCCCCTGGGCAATCAGGGCGGTAACAACCAGCTGGGCGGTAACACCAATCTCAACCTCGGTGGACCGCTGGCCGGCCCGAACTCCGGATCCAGGAGCACCCAGGGCGGTCCTGGCGGCCGAGCCGGCGGCGGGCCGGCTGGACGCGGTGGCAGCAGCGGCACGGGTGGCGGACGGCTTCCTGGCGGCAGTGCTGCCCTCGGCAATCCCAATACTGCCAAGGGTTTCGGCCCTGGCGGGTCCGCGGGCGTCATGCCGGGCAGCGAGAGTGCGGCAGGACGTGGTGGCACGGCCGCTGGTGGTGCTGCCGGGCGCGGTGGCGCTGGTGGCGGCGCGATGGGCGGCATCGGAGCGGGTGCCGCCAAGGGGCAGGGTGATGAGGACATCGAGCGGACGTCCCCGTCCTATCTGCTCGAGCCAGATCCGGACGAGATCTTCGGTAACGACACGCTCGTGGCTCCTCCGGTACTCGGCGAATGACGGCGACGTCCTGAAGAGTGTGCCGAGTGGTTCAAGCTGGACAAGGAGGGCTGATGACCGGCTATCAGGTGGTGACCTCGGCGGTGCGCAAGGAAGCCGCCAAGTGGAATGAGTTCGCCTCCGAAATGGGATCTGTGCGTAGCGGGCTGGCCGGACTTACGCTGTCTCCACTGGCGTTCTTCGCTGCGGACGCGGTCACGTTCGCGGTTTTTCCGCTGAACCTGCCAACGCCTCCTGAAGAGCTGCAGAGTTTGTACGAGGACATGCGGTCCTACATGGAGAAGCTCGCCGCCGAGGCGGAGAAAGAGTTCAGAGAGATCGGCGGAACCTTGATCAAGATAGCGGAGACGTACGAACACAACGAAGAGCTTGTCGAGCTTGACCTGGATCAGGTCTACTAGATTCAGGGGAACCTGGGAATATGAGCAACCCTGAAGCGTCTCACTATCCAGCGTTGATCCAGGCACTGAACGATGCGTTCCGCCTGGCAGCTGAGGCGGTGAACCTTCTCATCGACAACTTCAACAAGGGTGTCCACAACATCAACACCAACCCGCTCATCTACCTGGCACCGGACTTTTTCGGCGGGCTGGATCGTGCGCTCAACGAGCTGCGTGACTATGTCGACAAGTTCGCCAGGGTGATGCTGGGCTTCCTGGAGCACCACGCTCCGGTCATCGCGTTGATCCAGGCGAGTTTCGACTGGCTCACCGTGATGCAGAAGCCCGTCTCGGACATCGCTGCCCGCGCGGGAGACCAGAGCGAGAACAAGTACTTCGGCCAGTGGACCGGCCCGGCCGCCACCTACTACAACTCGCAGGTGCTCGCCCGGCAGCAGAAGGCTCTCGACCAGTTCGCGCCGAAAGCTGAGGCCATCAGCAAGTGGCTGATCCAGGTCGCCCAGACGAACATCAAGCTGCTCAACACCTACGCGGACAGGATCGGCAACTTTGTCGCCAAAGCGGTGTCCGCGTTGATCTCCGCAGGCACGATCATCGGTGCGTTGGAAGCGATCGGTGACGCCGCCGAGATCTGCGGTGATCTGGTCGCTTCGGCTGTGACGGTGTTCGGCGACAGCGTGGAGTACTACACCAACACGGTCGCCTTCATGCGCGACATGGTCAGCACGCGCACCAACAATCCAGCCTTCCCCAAGGGATCCTGGCCGCAGGCGGTGACCTGACAACATGCTGGAAGAACACCTGCGCAACCTGAAACTGGCCGAGCTGCACCTGCCGCCCATCGCCGCAACCAGGACGTCACCACCCCCGGAGCTCCCGGCGGTGCCCGCGGACCAGTACAAGGTGAGCGATCCTTCACGGTCGTTGTGGGTGGTCGTTGACCCGGACGCCAAGGTGCTGCGGTTCGACGTGAGCAGCAGCTGGCAGACACGGCTGCCTGCCGCCGAGTTCGGCCAAGCGCTGATGACGACCTACCTCGACGCTGTGCGGATCGCCGCCACCGTCGAACGGCAGCCACGGAGCGAGCACCGTGCCGAACCCGAACCGGTCAGCTTTCAGAGCTGGTCCGGCATGCCTGATCTGGAGACGTGGCTGGCTCAGGTCAAGGTAGAACAGGCCGCCATTGGCCGGCAGCTGCGCGAAGCCAGGGAGAACGCCGACAAGGTGTCACTCCAGGTGACAACACTACGCAGTCCGTATGGTCTCGTGACACTGCAGATCCGCAACAGGGCGTTGGTCGGACTGACAGCGGACGCCGCAGCGGTCTCTCGGGCTAACGTCGGGCAGCTCCAACAAGATTTGTGGGAGGTGTTCAGCGATGCCGGGCTCACCTCGGATCGAGGTATGACACCGGCGAGCCCGTCCAAGCGTCGCCCTCGTGCAGAGGAAGCCGATCCGGAAGAGGACGTGTGGAAGGGTCTGGGGGCGCAGTGAATCGAGCCACTGGGATCGTGGGCGTGGCAGTGCTCGCGTTGAGTGCGGCGGCGTGTACTGGTGGCGACGCGGTGAGCGGCAAGCCGCAGGGCATGTCCAGCACGTCGCCGACCCCAGCGACATCGCCTGCGCCCGTTCGCGCCAAGTACACGGCACTGCCAACCTGCCAGCAGGTGACTCAGAGGGTGACGGGTCTACCGCCGTTCCGGTCCGGCAACGAGGATCCCTCGGTGTCCGACATTCTCACCGGATGTGAGTTCCAGCGCATCCCGGACTGGCCGCGGGTGAACCTGCAGGTGTCGGCGTGGCAAGACGGGAAGAGCGACATCTCGGGGCCTGCCGGTCCAGGTAGAGGAGCGCTCAAGGCTCGTGAAGTGTACGACGTGACGTCCAAGCCTGGCGCCGATCCGGCCGACGACGGTGCGGCCGAGGACGTGGAGGTGGGTGAGAAGGCGAAGTGGCTGACGCCGAAGGACAAGGACAGCTGCATGCTGATGATCCTCGACGTCAACGCCGTGCTGATTCTCGAGAACAAACCTGCGGACAAGCCCGCGCCGAGGTCGCAGGAGTGCAGGGGGCCACTGCGTGAACTCGCGAAGTCGTTCTACGACGCGGTCCAGACGCCGTAAACGCCGCGCGCTCTCCAAGAGCGGCGACGACTTCGTCAACGTCCTCAAGAAGGGCATCGACGCGGACATCCGGCGCAGCATGGCGGACTTCTCCGTCACCGGCATGGCGAAGGACGCCCTGGGCGAGGCCAGGAAGGTCGCGGTCGAAGGCATGAAGAGCGCGCCCGCGGACTTCCTGCCCAAGCTGGGAGTCGAGGCGACCAAGGAGTCCACCAAGTTCAACGACTGGGAGGACAAGGCCAAGGACGGCGGCGGCTGGCGGACGTGGCGCGACCTGAGGGCAGAGGAAGAGGAGAAGCAGGAAGACAAGCGCAAGGAGGCCAACGGCGGATGAAAGCGGTCCGCATCCTGCACCGGATCTTCGCCTTCCTGATCATCCCCGTCCTCGGGTACCTGCTCGGCGCGACGATCTTCAACCACTTCTGGAACAAGGTCGAAACCGAAGACCTGAGCGAAGCCAGCCACATCATCGTCGCCACGTCGTGCGACCGGCACGGCCCAGTCACCCTGCGTGGGTTCGGCTACGTCTACGAGTGCCGCGCCACCGTCACGAACAAGGTCAATGGCAACGTCGTGACCGCGACTACGCGAGGCTTTCTCAACCCCGAGCTCGTCGGCAAGGAAGTTGCAGGCACTGGGTTCAGGCGCGGCGATTTGTATCCGGAACGCCCGTACGCGGGTTGGGGTGTGATCCTGCTCCTGCCGTTCGGCGTTCTCTGGTTCTACCTGTACATCGCGGTCGCCTGGCGGCTGCTGCCCGAGCGGCGGAAGTCTCGGCGCAAGCCGGTGCGCTATCAACGTCCTGACAGCCCAGCGGAACCCGATCGCACGGTTCGCGTCTTTGGCGGGCAACGGCGGGTGTGGTTGTTCTTCGTCTTCCTGCTCGGGTGCGTCGGCACCTTCGTGTACAGCTCGTCGGCGTTCCAGGACGACGCCCTCGCCACCGGTGCGGCGATCGCGTCCTGGGTGGTGGTCGCCAGCGTTGTCTGGCGCGCAGTGCGGGGACCAATGATCGTGATCTCCCCCGAAGGTCTGGAGTGGCGCGGCGCGGAGCTCAGCTGGGCTGAGATTCAGGACGTTCGGCTGACGCGTCGCCGCGTGCTGATCGTCCAACCACGGAACGGCAATGCCGTGCGGATTGGTGGGTTCGGCACCGAACAGGCGACCCGCATCCACGTGGCCATGGGGCACTTCAGTCAGGCGACGTACGCCTGCGAGAGCGCGTGAGATCACCAAGCAGAACATTCACCCGAATGGGTTATTGAACACTACTCCGATTCCGAGCTACCTTGAAAGGTCCTAGCTCGGATCGCTTGATGTGCAGGTTCCGCCGGGAGGATTTTAACGCGCGCAGCAAGTGATCACAAGGCAGGCGTCACCGCTGGACCGGCCGGGCGGCCCCCGCTGCAGGGGCGCTTGGAGTCGAGTGTCCCGGTGACGTGGAGCGCCACGGTAGGCGCAGGGTCGCGGCACCAACCCAAGTTGGGTCTGACGCCAGACGCGGTAGAGGAGTTCATGTCCCGGCCTTCTGGAACCGGCCCTCCTCGATGACCGTGGAGACCCTGCCGGATCTGGCCGCGCTCCTGATCTCTCGTCTTCGTCCGCCGACATCTCGCCGCTGCGACACGCCCGCGCCATCCACACGTGCGGGGCTGTCTGCATCTCGGCGCACCGCCGCACGGACGGCTGTCCCAGTGAACACGACGCATTCCCGTGCACGTGAAGGTCGAGACGTCATGTCATCACACAATCTTCCCATTACTGATCATCACGCCCTGTCAGTCTGGTCCGCGTCCACATCGGACAAGTGCACGGCCGCGGACTCGCCGGTGGCGTCGTTCCTGTGCGATCCGCCGAGCCTGTGGGCGTGGCTGTCGTACGCCGCAGGCCTGGCCTGGCGCATTGTCCAAGCCTGGTGGCCGCTGTTCGTAGTGGTGGCCGTGGCGGTGTTGACTGTGGGCGCGCTGCTCGCCGTGGTGCTGCGGCGTGCCCGTGCGGAGGCGGCCGAGAGGGCATCGTGGGTGAGCATCACCCCGCCCGCGGTGATGCCTGCCGACGGTGCGCGCGGGCTGTGGAGGGCGCTGGCGGGTCTGTTGTCGCGCACTCGCCGAGGGTGGCGCCGCGGCACCTGGCCCTGGAGTTCGTCGCCGATGCCACTGGGATGCGCGTGGGTGTGTGGGTGCCTCCGGCGTTGTCGGCGTCGTCGGTAGCCGAGGTGATCGGGCGGTGCTGGCCCGGTGCCCGTGCGACCGTCACCGACACCCCGCCCGAACTGCTGGGCACCGGCGGGGGGCGGGCGACGGCAGTGCACGTGCTGCCGCGCGGTGGTCCGTGGGCACCGTTGCTGGATCCCTTCCGCACCACGCGACGACAGGTCGCCGAGGTAGACAGTCTGCACAGCGTGCTCGCCGCGCTTGCCGACCGCGGCGAGGCGGAATCCGCGTGTGTGCAGCTCATCGTGTCCACAGCCCGCACAGGCCGCCCACGTAGTGATCGGGGGCGGCCTTGGTGGGCACGGATCGCGCTCGGCTTGCTCAAAGCGCCGTTCCTGATCTTCCTCGCGGTTGCGGACGCGCTGCTCACCAAAGGCTCGGCGAACAGCCACGAAGCATCCGCAGGCACCAGCACGCCGGAGGATCCGGCGGTCGCCGCGTACCGCAAAGCGATAGCGGCGAAGCAAGCACACGGTCCGCATCTGCAGGCGACTCTGCGCTTGGCGGTGAGCTCGCCGGTGTCACGACGGTTGCGGCGGCGCGGGGTGAACGAGCTCGTCAACGGCTACGACCTGGCCGCGCCCGCAGCCATCCTGGCCACTCGTCCAGCTCACCGCGCGGAGCGGCAACTGGTGCAGAGGCTGCCTGGACGTCGCCGAGACCGGTTCCTGGTCACTCTCGACGAGGCCGCCGCACTGTGGCACCTGCCCGAGCAGCCGTCGCAGTACGGCATCGCAGATGCCACCGCCCGCATCCGGCGGCCCCGCCGAGACTTGCCCCGCTTCAACCCCCGCCGCCCCCGGCAGGACGAAGGAGGCCACGATGCCGCAGCCTGACCACTCCGCACCTGCAGGTCGACGCCGGTCGACGCGCCTGTGGCTCGTTCCCGCGAATCATCCGGACCGACAGACGCCGAAGCCGCTGGGGGTCGCCAATGACGGCCCGCCCCAGGGAATCGCGTTGCGGGTGGAGGACGCCCGCCACCACGTCCACGTCCAGGGCGTGACCGGCGTGGGCAAGTCGACCTGGCTGGCCAACCACGTGCTCGCCGAAGCGGATGCCGGGCGCGGCGTCGTGTTGCTGGATTGCCAGGGGGATCTGGCCCGCCACGTGCTCGACCGGCTCCCTGCGTCGGCAGGGGACCGACTGGTGATTCTCGACCCCGCCGAGACCGAGGCACCTCCGGCGTGGAATGTGCTCGCCCCGCTCGACCAGTCCGGCGAGACACCGGGACGAGACACTGAGACCTCACTACGAGACCGCGAGACGGTGCGGCGAGACGGCGAGACCGGGCGGGAGTGGGCCGCCGAGAATGTGGTCGGTGTGTTCCGCCGCCTCTACGCCGCCTGGTGGGGACCGCGGATGGACGACGTGCTCCGTGCCGCCTGTCTGACCTTGGTGAGGAGGCCCGGTTCCACGCTGGCCGAGGTGATCCCGGTGCTGACACGGCCGGAGTTCCGCCGCGCCATCCTCACGAAGTACGGGGAGCCGGAGGGGCTGGACGGGTTCTGGGAAGGCTACGACGCCCTGTCCGCGGGGCAGCGCAACCAACTCGCGGGGCCGGTGCTGTCGCGGCTGCGGTCGGTGTTGTCCCGAAGGTTCGCCCGCGACTTGCTCGGCACCGCAGCCTCCACGATCAACCTCACCGAGATCCTCGACGGTGGCATCCTCATCGCCCGGCTACCGAAGGGCGAGATCGGCGAGCATGCTTCCCAATTGGTCGGGTCGCTGCTGCTGTCCGGGCTGTGGTCCGCGGCCACGCGCCGTGCCGCCCTGGCGCCGGACGACCGCAGGGACGCCACTGTCGTGGTAGACGAGTGCCACAACTTCCTGCACATGCCGATCGGTGTGGACGACGCGCTGGCCGAGGCTCGCGGCTACCGGCTCTCGCTCGTGCTGGCGCATCAGCATCTCGCGCAGCTGCCGGCGGATGTGCGGGAGGCGGTGGATGCCAACGCTCGCAACAAAATGCTGTTCACCGTCTCACCGAACGACGCGACCAAACTCGCGCGACACGTGGCACCCTATTTCGACGAACGTGACTTGGCCCGGCGTCCCGCGTTCGAGGTCCTGGCTCGCACCGTCCACCACGGACACGACGTACCACCCTTCACGCTCGCTACAGAACCACTGCCTCCGTCGATCCCAGGCCGTGCTGAACAACTCCGGGTCACAGCACGCAAACGGACCGGCCTGACCGCCGAGCAGCGCGTCCGCGCCACTCGCCGTCGACACGTTGGCGCAGCGCCCCGTGTCGATCGGCTGGTGCCAGGTCAATCGGTGGGCCACTCAGCAGGCCAACCACCGGCCAGCCAACGAGCCACCTATGACTGGCCCACTGACTGACCGCCCTTACACCGACCTTTCCGCAGTACACGGCAGGAGTGGAGGAAGAGTGCGCGTCTCCCGACATTCAAGGATCCATCCACATACACCGCCAAGGGTGGAGGTCGGCCCGGCAAGCCGGGCCGACGTACTCAAGCAGTCGCGCGGGCTGACCGCCCGCGACGCCGAGGTGATTTCCTACCTTGCACGGCATCGGGTGCTCACCGCGCTGCAGCTTGCCCGGCTGGTGTTCGGCTCCTACTCCCATGCCCGTTCCCGACTCGCCGTGCTGCACGAACGCGGCGTGCTCGCGCGCTTCCGCCGCGACATCTGGCCCGGCTCCCAGCCGTGGCGTTACACCCTCGGCCCCGTCGGCGCTATCGTGCACGCCGCCGCCACCGGAGCCGCGCCCTGCCACGGTCACCGAAACCGTGCTTCGACTCGCGCACTCCACCCACACCGAACACCGGCTCGGCGTCAACGACTTCTTCGCCACCCTGGCCGGGCACGCCCGGCACCAGCCCGAGTGTTCTCTGCGCGAGTGGTGGCCGGAAAACGAGATCGCCGAAACCTGCGCCGGAGTCGTCCGCCCTGACGCCTACGGTGAATACACCGCCGCCGACGGCACACTCGAGTTCTTCTACGAACACGACACCGGGACTGAGACCATCGAGACCCTGGTGGAGAAAGTCGGCAAGTACGCTGAGCTGGCCGACGCCGGCATCCGCAAGCCCGTCCTGTTCCAGCTCCCGAGCACCAGCCGCGAACGAAATTTCCATGTCGCCCTCGCACAACGCTGGCCGCACAAGGCACCCGTGCCTGTAGCAACCCTGCCCAGCGACCAGCTCGCCGCGCCCGGCTTCCACATCGCGCCCGCCTCGCCGTCCATCGTGGACACCCTGTGGCTGCCGGTCGGCCACACCCGTCGCCGCGCGCTCGCCGACCTCGCGCCACGAACCACGCGGCTGACAACTCATCTGGATGCAGCATGACCTGACCCACCTGAAGTTCCTTGCCCACGAACGTGTTCCGGACTCGCGTCGAACGCCCATCCGTCTCGCCACCAGCGAGACCGCAAGCGGGACAGCGAGACTACGACGAGACGGCCCGTCTCGCCCAGGTCTCGCTGCTTGTCTCGCTTCACCGAGGGCAACAACGTCCGGACATGACCACACAGCCGGTGATCGCCGGCCCCGACGGGTGCCGAAGTGCAGTCGGGGAGTCGAGGCCCACCGGTTGGCTCGTCCTGTTCGACGCCACAACCTGGCCTGCCGAACAACCGCCCGCGACATCACGCGCACCAGGAGCGTGCTCACGGGCATCTGGAGGTGCCAACCATGGACCCCCAACCGCACGACGAGGCAAATGTTGTTCCACTGCCTCGAAAAGCACCCGATGGTGACATCGAAATCCCGCCCCATGACATCCCTGACCAGGTCGTATGGCGGTATGATGGGACAGGAAAGCGCACGAAGAACTGGACCTTCTCCGGTCACGTGCGCTACGTGAGTGGCGCCGAAGGCGATCGTTTGCACGGCGAGCTGAACGCCGTGATCCACGACCTTCTCGACTGGGCTATGACCCAGGAACGCGCTGAACAGCCCGAAGAACGGGAGGCTGCATGAACACGCCGAACAACCCCGAAATAGACCCGCCCGCACCGGCACTGGCCGCACGGTTCCCCGCGGCGCTCACTGTGGTGCCGTCCGGGCCGTCAGGGTTGTCGGACTACGCGGTCTCGCCACTCGGCATGCCGACAGCCTTGCTGCGCAACGAAGTCCGAGTCGCCTTCCTTGCTCGAACGTCCACGGACGACCAGCAGGATCCGCGCCAATCCATGTTGCGGCAACTCGGAAACTGCAAGGCTGCCATCCCTGAGTCGTGGGTGATCGTCGCGCACTTCTACGACGTCGAGTCAGGCCGCATGGAACTCGACCAACGCGGCCGTGGTGAGAACTACGAGCGCTACGACATCCCGATCGCTCGTGACGGCGGGGTCACCGACCTGCTCGACGAAGCCACTCATCCAGGCCGCCGGTTCGATGTCGTGATCTGCGAGAGCGTCTCGCGAGTCGCCCGCCGCACTTTCGAGGGCCTCTCGATCGAACGGGAGTTGGAGCGAGTCGAGGTCCCGCTGTTCGCCTCCAACGAACCGATCACACTGGCCGGGAGTCGAGCGCAGCGAATTCTGCAGCGGCGGATCAACCAGTCGGTGGCCGAGTACGAGGTCCTCAACACCCTCGAACAGTCCTGGGGCGGACTGTGCACGCACGTGCGCGAAGGCTGGAACATCGGCAAACCGCCGTACGGCTACAAGGCCAAGATCTACCGCCACCCCAACCCCACCAAGGCCGTCAAGGGTCAGACCAAGACACGGCTCGAGCCCGACGGCCTGCAGGGCGAGACTGTCACGCAGATGGCCGCGTGGCGCTATCACGAAGGTCTCGGCTACGACACCATCGCAGACCGTCTGAATGCCGACCCCGCCAAGTACCCGCCACCCGTGCCGCCCGGCAAGGTCCGGGCACGCGGGGCCTGGGGCAAGACCAGCGTCTACGAGATCCTGCGCAATCCCAAGTACACCGGCTACCAGGTGTTCAACCGCCGCGCCTCCCGCTCACGACGCGGCAAAATCAACGATCCGGTCAAGTGGGTCTGGTCCACCGAGCCCGCGCACGAACCGCTGATTCCGAAGTGGATGTTCGACGAGCTCAACGCTCGGAGGCAGGTCAAGCGAGGCTCGCGCGCCGACAACGAGTTGAACAGCCACCCCGGGACCACCCGTACATACGTGCTGCGCGGCATGGTGTTCGACTCCTGCGGGCGCCGGATGTTCGGCAGCCAGCGCGGCGAGCGCGCCTACTACCTGTGCTGGCCACGCAACAACAACCGCGGCCGCCCTGACAACTACCCCAACCACGCCAAGACGGTCTACATCCGCGAGAGCAAGCTGCTCGACGCGATTGCCGCGTTCTACGCCGACAGGGTTTTCGGCCCACACCGCCGAGCCATCCTCGCCGCCGAACTCGCCACGGTCGATGACCGGCAAACCCAGGAACGGCAGGCCCAACGAGGGCGACTACAACGCAGCATTGCCGACATAGCTCGCCGCCAAGACACCATCCTGCGCCAGGCACAGAGCGGCGATCCGGATGATCCGTTCAGCCGAGGACTGCGCCAGAGCTACAACGACTTGGAGGCCGAGAAACAGGCCGCCTTGGCCGCCGTCGGCGAACTCGACGCCATCGACGAGGCCGAGCCCGCCAAGCCCAGCGAAGAGGACGTCAACCTGATCGACGCACTCCCACAGCTACGGATCGACCTGTCCAAGGCACCCGAGAAGCTGCTGCGGAAGCTGTTCGACACCACCCAACTGACCATCCGGCTACATCCGGACAGCAACTACGTGACTCTGACCATCAAACTGCCGGCCGACCGGCTCACCGCCATCGCCGGAGCTGCGGAAAGGATCGACGAAATGTCCCAGGACGCACAGAAGCCCGTGACCAGCACGGTCACAGGCTCCTGTGTAGACGTTGCACGTGCCCCCGGTGCGACTCGAACGCACACTGGACGGATTTTGAGTCCGCTGCCTCTGCCGATTGGGCTACGGGGGCGTAGCGGGGTGAACTCTAGCGGATCACCCCAACAGGTTTCTTGTGGGGACCCCTCAGGACTTCACCAAACGGCCGATCGCCGCCGACGCCTCGGCCAGCTTCTCCTCGGCCACCGGGCCACCTTCGGCTGCCGCCTGGGCCACACAATGCTTCAGGTGCTCGTCGAGCAGTCCCAGCGACACCGCCTGCAGCGCCTTCGTGGCGGCGGAGATCTGAGTGAGGACGTCGATGCAGTATTCGTCGTTCTCGACCATGCGCTGGAGGCCGCGGATCTGTCCCTCGATGCGGCGCAGTCGCTTGAGGTATGCGTCCTTGTCCGCGGTGTACCCGTGCATCGGCTCCTGACCTTCCCTACCCCTGGCGGGTATGTCGAGGATACCTGCACCGGATGGGGGTGCGTTATGTGCAACGCTGCTCCGTCAGCGGGAATGGTGAAGCGGCCAGCAAGCCCAGCAACGGTCCGAAGTGAGACGACTAGCAGCACATTTTGGACCCATAACACCCGTGCGGTTTACCGGGGTAAATGACCCGACCGGGGGGTTGGGGTCACATTTTAGCGGCGAAAGGTTCGCCGTTTTTCGTCATGTGGACTATGGTGTTGTCGGAGCACGTGGTTACGTCGAGGATCCGCGTGCTATGTGAGTACCCAACGGAGGAACAGTGGCACAGCAGACCGTCGTCCAACTCATCGACGACCTCGACGGCGGAGAAGCCGACGAGACCGTGACCTTCGCACTTGACGGTGTCGAGTACGCCATCGACCTGTCGAAGGGAAATGCGGAGCGGCTTCGCGAGTCGCTGGCGGACTTCGTCGCCAAGGCTCGTCGTGCGGGGGGCCGCAAGCAGCGCAAGGGCACCGGCAAGTCCACGGTGAAGGCCAGCGACAAGGCTGAGGCGCAGCGCATTCGTGACTGGGCCCGCGCGCAGGGGCACCAGATCTCGGACCGCGGTCGCATTCCGCAGAACCTGGTCGTGCAGTTCCAGGAAGCACACGCCTCCTGACCTGCGCGAACACGCGAGGTTTCCACACGTCGGCCGGGTTGCCGGCCGACGTGTTAACCACCAAGGATCAAACACGATCCTGTTGGATTCGCACTCGTTCTCCATCCGGAACGCGGGATCAACGACCGGGAAAGTGCGCTCCGAACAGGCGTAACACGGCAGTGGCCTTGACCGCTGTCTCCTCGAATTCCTCGTCAGGGTCGGACAGCGAGATGACAGCTCCGCCGACACCGAAACTGACCTGGTCGCCGTTCGCGACCAGCGTTCGGATGACGATGCTGAAGTCGGCTGCTCCGTTGAGCGAGAAGTAACCGAGCGCTCCCGAGTACACCCCACGTGGACCGGCTTCCAACCCATCAAGGATCTGCATGGTTCGGATCTTCGGTGCACCGGTCATGGAACCACCGGGAAACGCTGCTCGAACACATCTGACGGCAGAACTGTCCGGGCGAAGTCTGGCCCTCACGGTGCTCACCAATTGGTGGACGGTCGCGTAGGTCTCGACGTCGAACAACCGCGTCACCTCGACCGAACCCACTTCCGCGCACGTGCCGAGATCGTTGCGGACGAGGTCCACGATCATCAGGTTCTCGGCCCGGTCCTTGACCGAACGGGCCAACGCCGTGCGCAACATCTCGTCGTCCGCCGCATCAACACCTCGCGGACGTGTGCCCTTGATCGGCGACGACTCGACGACGCCATCTCGGTCAACCCTGATAAATCGTTCGGGTGACGTGCTGAGCACGGAGAGGTCACCGAAACGCAGCAACGCCCCGAACGGAACGGGATTAGCGGCACGAAGCAGCCGATAAGTGTCCCACGGGTAGAGCGAGGCACGCCACGACATCATGTTCGTCAAGCACGCCTCGTACGTCTCCCCGGCGGTGATCGCTTCCTGGCACGCGCTGATCAGCTTCAGGTAGTGCGCACGCGGATGGCGCAACGTCACGTCGGACACGACAGGCCGCGAAGGCTCGTCCAAACGCGTCAGATCCGCCAGAACGGCCGAAACGTCGGCGAACCAGGAGTCATCGGTCAGCGACAGCAAATAGACACAATCATCAACGTGATCGATGACCACCGCACGGTCCGTGAACACGAACGACGCGTCGGGCTGTTCCGCGCGGTGTGCGAAGTCGCCGCCGCACTCCGCCTTCAGCTCGTAGCCGAGGTACCCCACCCAACCCAGCGCGAAGTCGAATGGCACGTCTGGCTGTTCGACGCCCCACGACGACAGGTCGTCGTCCAGCCAGGAGAAGAACGAGGAGCAGGGCAGCCGCACGCCGTCCAGGGTGAGCACCTGGTCCGGCACTGAGTACTGCGCGACGCGCGCGAGAGGCCCCGAGGCGTCACCCATGAACGAGAACCGGCCGCCGGTGCCGCTGTCCAGCCAGAACGCCGTCTCAGAGGCCGCGTAGAGGGCTGCGAACGCCTCCTCCGCATTCGCCGCCACGGCGAGCTTCCGGACGTGCACAGGGCGCTTCTGAGGCTCTGGGCGAACCAGCAGCGGTTCCGGCACCGCGGACGTCCTCGTCGGGGTCAGCGCGGCGAAGTTCGCGAGCATCTCGCGGCCGAAGTCGGTGCAGATCGACTCCGGGTGGAACTGCACACCCCACGCGGGTCGGTCGAGAGCGCGCACACCCATCAGCACGGAGTCATCACTCCACGCGATGGCCTCCAAAGAAGAAGGAAGCTCCGTCACGGCCAACGAGTGGTACCGCACGACGTTCAACGGCGACGGCAGCCCTGCGAACACATCAACGCCCGTGTGTGTAACCGGGGAAACGATCCCATGGCGCGGCACAGGCGCAGGGCCGACGACCGCGCCGTAAGAGAGACACAGACCCTGATGGCCCAGACACACGCCCAGCAACGGAATGCCGGCGTGCTCGATCACCGCGCGGCAGACGCCGAAGTCGGCGGGGTTGCCCGGTCGGCCGGGGCCCGGCGAGATCACCACGTTGTCGAACGACCGCAGCGAGGCAAGCCGGAAGCGCGGGTCGTCGTTGTGGACGACCTCGGGCTCGACGCCGTTCACCTCAGCGAGGTGCTGGAAGAGGTTGAACGTGAACGAGTCGTAGTTGTCGATGAGGAGAGTCCGCATTGCAGGACGGCACTCTACCTGCCAAAACACCCGAAAAGAGCAACGAGAGAGGGCGGTCACGACAACACGTGACCGCCCTCAGAACGCGAGACGAACTCAGCTGCCGACGCGGAACCGCGGATCGGTCGCCAGCTCGGCCAGCTGCTGTTCGGTGAAGACCTGGCCGGCGAGCTCCGGGTACCCACCACCCAGGTACTTGTCGTCCTCCGCGATCGTCACGAGCTGCCCGTTCGGAGCCAGGTAGGTGGCCCACTTGTCGAACTGGTCACGACCGCTCGGGTTGCTCTGCACGACACCGACCTTGGCGCCCTTGACGTCGTACACCTGACACGGCCCGCCCATGCCCCAGAACGCCTTGGCGAGCGCACACGGGTCAGTGGACAGCTTGGGGTCGGGCGTGGACACCTCGACGTTCAGCCACCCCACCTTGCCGTCCTTGCGCACGGGCGTCGTGGCCCAGTACTGCCACACCTCCGGCGACTCCCCGTGGTTGGACATCACCTGCGACTGGGTTCGCTGCATGTCCAGGTTCTGGTACGAGGGGTCGTTGTACTTGAGCTGCGGGGCCTCGTACCCGGCGGGCAGCACGGCCTTCAGCTCGACGAGCAGCCTTTTCGCCCGGTCCGCCTGCGGCCCGTTGGTGGCCGTGCGGTCGGTCTGCCCGTTCGGCCACTGGACCGTCGAGCTGCTGCTACTGCTGCTGCCGCTACTGCTGCTGCTACTGCTCGGCCCGGCACCCATGATGGCCTCGGTCGTGCCGGTCGGGTTCAGCGCGAACGCCGACCCGAGACCGATACCGACCACGAGCACCGCGACCACGGCTCCCGTGATGGACGACCGCCGCCTCGACCTGGCCTTGCGGGCCGCGTCGAGCGCCCGTCCGGGGTCCATGGCCGGCGGCGGGCTGCTCGCCACCACCACATCCTGAAAAGCCCTCTTGAGGTCCTGTTCGTTCATCGAACCCTCTCCTGCTCCGAGAGCAGGCCGCGCAGCGTCTGCAGCCCCCGCGCGGCCTGACTCTTGACCGTTCCTTCCGAACACTTGAGGACGACGGCCGTCTGCTCGACGGACATGTCCTCCCAGTACCGCAGGACGAGGCACGCACGCTGCTTCGGAGGCACCTTCGCCAACGCCTCCAGCAGCACCATCCGTTCCTCGGGGTAGATCCCTGGCGGAGCGGCCGAGTCGGTGATGTCGTCACTCGCCGACTCGAACCGGAACCACCCGCGCCGTCGCTCGGACAGGAACGTCCTCACCACGATCTGCCTGGTGTAGGCGTCCAGCGCCTCGTGCCGCTGCACCCGGCGCCAGGCCAGGTACAGCTTCGTGAACGCTTGTTGCACGAGGTCTTCCGCGCGATGCCAGTCGCCGCACAGCAGGTATGCCGTGCCGCGCATGGCGTCGGAACGGGCCGCGAAGTACTCCTGGAACGCGGCGTCCCGATCACTCATCAGGTCTCCCCCTTCTGCGGTGCCGGGTTAGTCACGCCACCTCGCGCCCGGCGGGTTGCATCGACCTGAGGACGAATTCAGGGTGCCACCGCCCGTGACGGTTCGCGTGCCGACTGTGAGCGCGCTCCCCCGCGGCCCCTCCGACGATCACGCCGGCAAGAGCGAAAAGCATACTGATGTCGTGATTTTCCTGTTGCTCCTCGGAGTTCCGACCGCCCTGGGCCACCTGTACCTGTGGCGCCGGCTGGTCGTGAACACGACGCTTCCGCGCACGCTCGGCCGCCGCATCGGCACGATCGCCGTCGTCGGCGCGTTCGCGCTGCTGATGAGCGCGCTGGTCGTGACGCGGAGGGTGCCGCCGGAGTACGGGAAGTTCTTCGCCTGGCCGGGGTTCGTCTGGCTCGCGCTGCTGTTCTACCTGGTGATCGCGCTGGGCATCGCGGAGATCCCGCGGCGGATCCTGCTCCGGCGCGCGACCACCCTCTCGCCGGTGGCCGTCGGCGCCGGGCCCGAGCCCGTCGAGCCGGTCGAGGTCGTGCCGGACCCGTCGCGGCGGCTCTTCATCGCGCGGTCGGTGGCGATCGGTTCGGGCATCGCGGCGAGCGGCGTGGTCGGCTACGGCATGACGCAGGCGCTGGGCGCGCCGCAGCTGCTGACCGTGCCGGTCACGCTGGACAAGCTCCAGGCGTCGCTGTCGGGCTTCCGGATCGCGGTCGTGAGCGACATCCACCTCGGCCCGCTGCTGGGGCGTTCGCACACCGAGCGGATCGTGCGGATGATCAACGAGCAGCAGCCGGACCTCGTCGCGATCGTCGGCGACCTGGTGGACGGCACGGTCGCCGAGCTGGGTGAGGCCGCGGCGCCGTTGCGGGACCTGGTGTCGAGGCACGGCAGCTTCTTCGTGACGGGCAACCACGAGTACTTCTCCGGTCACGAGCCCTGGCTGCGTGAGCTGGACAAGCTCGGCGTGAACCCGTTGCGCAACGAGGGACTGACGGTGGCAGGCGGCATCGAGCTCGCCGGCGTGAACGACGTGACCGGGAAGTCCTACGGCGACGGGCCGGACTTCGAGCGGGCGCTGAACGGCCGGAACCCGAACAACCCTCTCGTTCTTCTGGCGCACCAGCCGGTGCAGGTCGCCGACGCGTCTTCACGTGGCGTCGACCTGCAGTTGTCCGGTCATACACACGGCGGGCAGATGGTGCCGTTCAATTTCGTCGTTCCCTTGCAGCAACCCAGCGTCGCGGGGCTGTCGAAGGTGGACGACACGTGGCTGTACGTCAGTCGTGGCGCGGGTTTCTGGGGGCCGCCGGTGCGGGTGGGCGCGCCGCCGGACATCACGATGATCGAACTGAAGTCTGCTGGGTAAATCACACTCGGCCCGACGGATTGCGCACTTGCGGTGTCGAGGCCGTAGAGTGGACGGCCGTGCCCGCGTACGGACCGCGAGGCGGATGAAGGGGGAACCCTGGGGAAATGACCGAGAGCTTCGCCGTCGACCGGCGTTACGAGGCAGAGGCTCGTATTCGGCGTTTCCTGGACCAGGAGAACCCGTCGACACCGTGTCTGGTGATCGACCTCGAGACGATCCGCGCGCGCTACCAGGCGATCCACACGGCACTGCCGTCCGTCGACATCTTCTACGCCGTCAAGTCGAACCCCGAGTCCGACGTGGTCGGCACGCTGGTCGCGGAGGGTTCACACTTCGACGTCGCGTCGCCCGCGGAGATCGACCTGTGCCTGGCGCGGGGCGCCGCACCGTCGTCGATCTCCTACAGCAACCCCATCAAGAAGGCCGCGGACATCGCGTACGCCTACTCGCGCGGGGTGCGGATGTTCGTGTCCGACAGCGAGCAGGACGTCCGGTTCGTCGCCTCCCACGCGCCCGGTTCGTCCGTCCTGGTGCGAATCCTCGTGCACAGCAAGGGTTCCACCTACCCGTTCGGCAACAAGTTCGGTTGCGATCCGGAGATGGCGACGGATCTCTTGCGGCTCGCGCACGAGTTGGGACTCGTTCCTCTCGGTGTCGCGTTCCACGCAGGCTCGCAACAACTCTCCGTGGACGGCTGGGACTCCGGCATCGCCGACGCCGCGCTGATCGCGGCCAAGCTGCGCGCGGAGGGCATCGAGACGTCGACGGTGAACCTGGGCGGCGGGCTTCCGGCCGTGTACCAGGCTTCCACTCCCTCGCTCGAGGCTTTCGCCTCTGCCATCGAGGCTTCGATCGCGCGGCACTTCGGCGCTGTGCGTCCTCGGGTGATGATCGAGCCCGGCCGTGCGATCTCCGCCGAGGCCGGGATGATCCGTTCTTCCGTCGTGCTGGTGTCGCGGAAGTCCTATTCGGACGAACGCCGCTGGGTGTACATCGACATCGGCCGCTACCAGGGCCTCGCCGAGACAGAGGGCGAGGCGATCGCGTACCGGCTGCGGACCTCGCGCGACGGTTCCCCGACGGGCCCGATCGTGCTGGCCGGTCCCACGTGCGACGCGGACGACGTGATCTACCAGCACACCCGCTACGACCTGCCGCTCGATCTGCAGGCCGGTGACCACGTGGACATCCTCCACGCGGGCGCCTACACCTCCTCCTACTCGTCCGTGTGCTTCAACGGCTTCCCGCCGTTGGCCACGTACTGCATCTGAAGTCCGTTGCAATTCACATAGTTTGGAGTGATTGATGTCCGAAGCGCCCTGTCAGACCGAGGAGACCGTCGGTTTGTTCGCGGGACAGCACGTACTTGCAGAGCTTTCGGGTGTGAGCGCCGATCTGCTCGACGACGAGCAGTTCCTGCGGCACGCCCTCGGTGAGGTTCTCACGCAGGCCGACGCAACTGTGCTGGAGGTGATCTCCAAGAAGTTCGATCCTCAAGGAGTCACCGTGCTGGCTCTGCTGTCGGAGTCCCATGCCTCGATCCACACCTATCCCGAAGTGGGTTCGGTGTTCGTCGACGTGTTCACCTGCGGTACTCGTGCGAAACCCGCGCTGGCCGTCCAGCTACTCGCTGACGCCCTGGGCGCCGCTCACGTGAGCACGGATCTCGTCACTCGTGGCATCAAGGAGCACGCCGCGTGAACACGATCAACGAGCCGCTTGCCGATGGCATGGCCCGCCACTGGCGCGTGGACGAGGTGCTGGTCGACACCAAGACCGACTTCCAGCACCTGGTGATCGCCCGCACGGCCCAGGGCGTGTCGCTGTTCTGCGACAACGACCGCCAGTCGACGGAGTTCAGCCAGCTGACCTACCACGAGGCCCTGATGGTGCCGGCGCTTCTGCTGGCCGACACCGTCGAGCGCGTGCTGGTCATCGGCTCCTCCGAGGGTGTCGTGTGTCAGATGGCCGTTCAGCACGGCGCCACCGTCGTCGACCACATCGACATCGACGAGCAGGCCGTGAAGCTGTGCGCAGAGCACCTGCCGTACGGCTACACGCTCGAGGAGCTGGCGGCTGCGGAGAAGGGCGAGGGCCCGATCCGCGTCCAGTACATCGACGGGTTCGAGTACATCCGCACGACGTCGGAGAAGTACGACATCGTGCTGGTGGACCTGCCCGACGAGCGTGAGGAGGAGGCGCAGCACAACCGCTTGTACGGCGCCGACTTCCTTCGCATGTGCAAGGCGCTGCTGCGTCCCGGCGGCGTCGTCGTCAACCAGTCCGGTTGCCAGACGATGTGGCGCAACACCACGCTGATCCGCTCCTGGCAGCGGTTCAACGAGGTGTTCGACACTGTCGCGTACTACGGCTCGGACGAGCACGAGTGGGCGTACCTGTTCGGCCGCGCGGACGTCGTCGAGGACCCGACCGCGCTGATGGTCGAGAGGTTGAAGACGGCCGGGTACGAGCCCGAGTCGATCGACGACCTGGCGTTGGTGGGCAACAGCATTCCGCCCTACCGGGTGCGTCAGTCGCTGGCCTGAGCCTGAAGCCTGAGAGGGGCGCTTCCCGTTCGCGGGAGGCGCCCTTCTTCGTTCAGCCGAGCGCCGAAAGCTCGTCGGCGCCGGCCAGTTCGCTGAGACCGTGCAGCTGCGAGGACCGGCCGACGAACCGCGACGTCGCGGCCGGCAGCTGACGCGGCACCGAACCGGACACCGCGGCGGAACCGGACAGCACCTGCTGGTGCACGGCCTTGAGCTCGCTGCCGGGGTCGACCCCGAGCTCGTCCGTCAGCAGCACCCGGACCTGCTCGTAGGCGAGCAACGCCTGCGCCTGCTGCCCGGATCGGGTGAGCGCCAGCATCAGCTGACCCCAGAACTTCTCGCGGAACGGGTGCTGCCCGGTGAGCGAGCGCAGTTCAGCCACCAGCTCGCCGGTCCGGCCCGCAGTGAGATCGGTTTCGATCCGCTGTTCCAGCGCCCGCAACCACTCCTCGGTCACCGGCGGCACGTCGTGCTGGTGCACCGCGTCGGACGTGACGTCGGAGAGCACGGGACCACGCCACAAGCCGACCGCGGCCGCGAAGTCGCCGGCACTCGCCAGCTCGCGGAACCTGAGCAGATCCAGCTGATCCGGCTCGACTTCGGCCAGGTAGCCGCCGCCGCGCACGTTTGCGCACGCAGTTGGCCTCGCCCAGGGCCTGCCGCAACCTCATCACGACCATCTGGAGCGACTTGTGCGCACGGTCCGGCGACGGCGGTTCGCTGTCCCACAGCCGATCGACCAGCTCGGCGATCGAGACGTTCAGGTTGGGGCGCAACAACAACGTTGCCAGCAGTACTCGGCACTGCCCGGCAGGTACCGGCACCGCGACGCCGTCGGCGAGCACCTCCAGCCGGCCGAGGATCCGGTACTCGATGGTCACGTTCTCTCCGTGTGAGCGCCGGACGAGTGAACTACGCGCTCCTTCCCATCATCCGTGCGGCCCGCCGCTGACGTAGAGGACCTGGCCGGTCACGAAGTCGGCGTCCTCGGCGGCGAAGAACAGGACGGCACGGGCGATGTCGTGCGGCGTCCCGATCCGCCCGCGTGGAATCGACCGCGCCTGCACGCGCAGGTGCTCCTCCAGCGTCCGGCCCGCCCTGGCCGCGCTCACCACGGTCATGGCCGTCTGCACGACGCCGGGGCCGACCGCGTTGACCGTGATCCCGTGCGGCGCGAGGTCGAGTGCGGCGGCACGGGTCAGCCCCTCCAGACCGGCCTTGGCGGCGACGTAGTTGACCCGCTCGTCGTCACCGAGCGCGGAGATGCTGGAGATGTTGACGATGCGTCCCCACCCGGCCTCACGCATGGCCGGCGCGGTGGCCTGAAGCATCAGGAAGCTGCCGCGCAGGTGCGTGTCCACCACCGCGTCCCAGTCCGCCAGCGGCATGTCCAGGACCGAGTTGTCCTTCGCGAAACCCGCGTTGTTGACCAGGATCCCCACCGGCCCCAGCGCCGACGTCGCCTCGGCGACGGCAGCGGCGACCGCGTCCGGATCGCTGACGTCGCACGGCACGGCGACCGCCGACCCGCCCTCGCCGCGGATGCGGTCCGCGACCTCCCCCGCGGCCTCGGCGACCCGGTCCACGACAGCGACCCGATGCCCCAGGCCCGCCAGCTCCGCGGCGATGCCTGCCCCAATTCCCGAACCCCCGCCGGTGACCAGCGCGACACGTGACTGCACGTGGATCACCCTCGCGGGCGCGTGCCTGCCCCGGCAACCCGATTACGCGCCACGGCCGCACAGGCGGTGGCCGCGAGCCAGATGATCGAGTGGGGCCGGCCCGCGAGTGCCGCTCGGGCCGGTCCCACCCGTTCTCAGCTCAGCGACTGCTTGAGGAACTCGACCTGCAGGAGCAGCAGGTTCTCGGCGACCTGTTCCTGCGGGGTCATGTGCGTGACGCCCGAGAGCGGCAGCACGGTGTGCGGGCGGCCGGCGGCGAGCAGCGCGTTGGACAGGCGCAGGGTGTGCGCGGCCACCACGTTGTCATCGGCCAGGCCGTGGATGATCATCAACGGGCGGGAGAGCTTGTCCGCGTCGGCGATGAGGGAGTTCGAGTCGTAGACCTCGGGCTTGTCGTCGGGGTGGCCGAGGTAGCGCTCGGTGTAGTGCGTGTCGTAGAGGCGCCAGTCGGTGACCGGGGCTCCCGCGATGCCCGCGTGGAAGACGTCCGGGCGGCGCAGGACGGCCAGCGCGCTCAGGTAGCCACCGTAGGACCAGCCGCGGATCGCGACTCGGGTCAGGTCGAGGTCGGGTTCGACGGCCGCGGCCGCGTGCAGGGCCTCTACCTGGTCCTCGAGGGTGGCGCCGGCGAAGTCGTACGCGATCGCGCGCTCCCAGGCGAGGCCGCGGCCGGGGGTGCCGCGGCCGTCGGCGACGATGACCGCGAAGCCCTGGTCGGCGAGCCACTGCGAGGCCAGGAAGATGTTCTGGGCCGACACGACGCGCTGCGCGTGCGGACCACCGTACGGGTCCATCAGCACGGGCAGCTTGGTGCCCGGCACGTGACCGGTCGGCAGCAGCAGCGCCGCGCGGAGGTTGCGCTCGCCCAGGGTCAGCATCCGCGGGGACGCCTTGAGCACCGGGGTCTCGGCCCACGACTCGATCTCGTGGTCACCGACCTTCACCCGTGCGCCGAAGCTGTCCAAAGTGGCCGACACGAGCACAACCGTGTCGCCGCCCCGAATCGCGGAGTGCACACCGTCCTCAGTGGACAGCTTCTCGACGGTCTCGCCGACCGCGTAGACGTGCGTCTGCGTCGGGTCGTCGGCCGAGGCGGCGACCAGGATCGAGTCGTTCGCGATGTCGAGCACCCGGCGCACCTGCAGACCGCTGGTCAGGACGTCGTCGCCGACCTGCAGCGCGTACTCGTCGCCGGAACCGACGATCCGCACGAGGCGGCCGTCCGGAGTCCACGCCGGAGCGCCGTCGGTGACCTCGAGCCACGTCGGGTCGGTCTCGACGGCGATCTCGGTGACGGCACCGGTGTCGGGGGACAGCGAGTAGATCGTGCGGGTGCGCTGGTCACGGGTCTGCGTGGTGATCAGCGGCGCCCCACCCGACGACCAGTGCACGTCGTTGAGGTAGTCGAAGTCCAGCAGCACCGGAACGAAGGTGCCGTCCAGCGACACCACGTGCAACGACACCGTGGCGTTGGTCGTGCCCGCCGCCGGGTAGGCGATCTCGGTGGCAGCGGTGCCGGGGTTCGCGGGGTCGGCGATGTACCAGCGCTGGACCGGGGCGTTGTTCACGCGCGCGGCGATGAGGCGCTTGCCGCCCGGCTCCCACCAGTAGCCGCGGTAGCGCGACATCTCCTCGGCCGCGATGAACTCGGCGAGGCCGAACGTCACGTCCTCGCCGTCCGGGACGGCGACGGCGTAGTCCTCACCCGAGTCCAGCTCGACCACCCGCAACGTGCCACGCGTGACGTACGCCACACGCTGCCCGGTCGGGTCGACGCGCGGGTCGACGACGCCACCCCCGGTCGGCAGCTCACGGGCGCTGCCGCTCACCAGGTCGGCCGCGAACAGGCGACCGGACAGGGCGAACGCGGCGACCGAGGCGTCCTTGGAGAGCGAGTAGCCGACGATGCCCGCGCCGGACTCACGCGTGCGCTCGCGACGTGCCTTCTCCTCCGCCGGCAGGTCCTCCGGATCGCTCAGCAGCGTCGCCGGGTCGGCGAGCAGCCGTTCGACGCCGGTGGACGTGTTCAGCTCCCAGAGCCCGTTCGCACGGCTCGTGGCCGTGGCCGGACGCAGGAAGAAGACACGTTCCCCGTCTGACGACACCGCGAAGGTCCTGGGTGCGCCTACGGTGAACCGCTGGGTGCGCGCCTGTTGGCGCGGGAAGGAGATGTCGTTGCCCACCCGGCCACACTAACCCGCGCACGCCGACGACACGGGCGTTGTGACGTGCACTGCCTGGCACGACACAGCCCGAACGGCACCGCACCGCCAACGACGTGTGCTCGCCACGCTGCCGTGGGAACTCGCGCTCAGCCGGACGCATCGTGGCGCCGCCGCACACCTCGGTCCTGGCCGCCGCAAAGCGTCCTGGTGAGCATGAACTCACCGACAGCGCCGCCGTGGCACGCCACTAACTCACGCGACTCCTCGGAGGCAGGGGAACGAACCCGCTCGTCCGCTGCACGTACTCGGCATAGCCGGGCCGACGGGACACGATGTCCTTCTCCAGCAACGGCTTTCCGGTGCCCTTCGCGAGCAGCCACGTCATGATCACCGGACCGATGATCGTGAGCGCGGCGAGCCACGAGTGCAACGCGAACAGGTAGAGGCCCCACCACACGACAGCGTCACCGAAGTAGTTCGGATGCCTTGTGTAGCGCCACAGTCCGCGGTCCATCACGGCGCCCTTGTTCGCCGGATCCGCCCGGAACCGGGAGAGCTGCCAGTCACCAACGGCCTCGAAGGCGAAGCCGACCATCCACACGCCAGTGCCCACCCAATCTAGCACTCCGAACGGGGCCGAAAGGTGCTGCGCGGCCTGCACAGGCAACGACACGACCCACATCAGCGCGGCCTGGATCAGGTAGACGCGATACATCCGCAAACGCGGATTTCCCTTGGCACGCCTCAAAATGTCCTGATACCGCGGATCTTCGTCCTTTCCGGAGTTGCGCACGAAGATGTGCACGCCCAGGCGTAGACCCCACACCGCAGTCAGCACAGTGATGATCCACTGCCGAGTTGGTTCGCCCTCCGCGAACACCAACGTGATCACGGCGATCACGGCGAACCCAGGCCCCCACACCGAGTCGATGAGGTCGTACCGCCGACGCGCGTCCGCGTACAGGAACAGGCCGCTGAGCAGCAGGAACACCGCGACCAGACTGATCAGGAAGCTCATCGCGCCACCAGCTCACGACGCACCAGGGGCATGCCACTGCGCCCGTTCTCGCTCCTGCGCACCGCGAGGATCTGGTCCACGCCCATCCGCCCTTCCTCGAAGGTCAGCGCACCACCCGCGAGATACAGCCGCCACACCCGCGCCTGCCCCTCCCCGACCAGCGCGACGACCTCGTCCCACCGGTCCTCCAATGTCTGCGCCCATGCCCGCACGGTCCAGACGTAGTGCTCGCGCAACGCGTGCACGTCACGGATCTCGAGCCCAGCGGCCTCCAGGAACGCCGTCGTCTGGCTGACAGGCCTCATGTGCATGTCCGGCGCGACGTACGACTCGATGAACGCACCACCGCCAGGAGCGTTGCGCCCGCGCGACATCTGCTGCAACAACAATCGCCCCTCAGGCTTCAGCAACCGGTGCAACGCCGAGGCGTACTCGGGGTAGTTCCGCTCGCCGACGTGCTCACCCATCTCGATGGTGGAGATCGCGTCGAACGGCTCGTCCCGCACCTCCCGGTAGTCCTGCAACCGCACCTCGACCCGCCCCCGCAGCCCCTCGGCCTCGATCCGCCCGAGAACGTGCTCGCGCTGCTGAGCGGAGATCGTCACCCCGGTCGCGTGCACGCCGTAGTGCTTCGCCGCGTGAATGATCATCGATCCCCACCCGCACCCGACGTCGAGCAGCCGCATCCCTGGCCGCAGGTCGAGCTTGCGGCAGACCAGGTCGAGCTTGTTGTGCTGAGCCCGGGCGAGCGAGTCCTCATCGGACGTGAAGTACGCACACGAGTAGGCCATGCTCGGATCGAGCACGAGCCGGTAGAAGTCGTTGCTCAGGTCGTAGTGGTGCGAAATGGCGTCCCGGTCCCGGCTCTTCGTGTGCAGCGCACCCCGCAACCGCGCCTCCTCCTTCGGCGCGTCCGGGTTCGGCCCGATCACTTTCAACCGCAATGCAAGTTTCGCAACCTCCACCACCTTCGGCCGCCGCGTGACCCCACGCCGCACGAGCCCCCAGATCTGCGACAGCCCGACGGCGAGATCCCCCTCGACGTCGAGCTCGCCACTCACGTACGCCCGCGCGAGCCCGAGCTCGTCCGGCCTCCACACGAGCCGCCGCAGAGCGTCCCGAGACCGGATCACGAGCACGGTCCCGTCCTGAGGCCCCGCCACGCTCCCGTCCCACGCCCGAATTCCGATCGGCAGCGGCGCACCCAGCACCCTCTCGGCCATTCCTGCCAGCTGACCAGCGACGACCACCCTGCACCTCCCGCACGACCTGGCTCCGCCAGACGTTCGAGCCGACAAGAGGTTCGGTTCGTTTCTGAACCGAGACGCAACCGGGCCCGTATGGCCTCGATAGAGCGAACGACGGAACAGGAGGACATGAGTGTGATCCGACGTAACCGCATTGCCATCGGGCTCGCCGCGGGGCTGGCAGTTGTGCTGGGTCTGGGTGTCTGGAGCGCCACGGGAAGTGGCACGAACTCGAAGCCGGTGGCACAGACCGAAACCGACCTGGGCGTCCTCGGTGACTACGGCGACGTGGGTCAGCCCCCGGTACTCCAGGAGCCAGCTCAGGCACCCGAATCCCCACAGCAGCAGGCACCGGAGGCCCAGACCCCGGCCGCGCAGCCTCCCGCAGCGCAGCCGCCGGCCGCAGCTCCGGTCAGTTCGTTGAAGCTGGTAGGCAAGGCCGTCGACAAGATGGGCATGGTCGTCCAGGACGGCGATGGCCGCACGATGTACCGCTTCGACAAGGACACCCCGAAGCCGGAAGGCAAGTCGAACTGCAACAACCAGTGCGCCGTGACGTGGCCGCCACTGCTGTCGGACACGATTCCGCAGGTCGAGGGCATCGACTCGAAGCTCGTCTCGCTGATCACCCGCGCAGACGGCAAGAAGCAGGTCGCGATCGACGGCTGGGCGCTCTACGCCTACTCCCAGGACCCGAAGCCGGGCGCCTGGAAGGGCCAGGGCGTTGGCGGCACCTGGTTCGTGATCCAGCCCGACGGCAAGCGCAACGTCGAGTGCCTCCCGCCCGGCGTGACGGCACCGGCAGCCTGAATCTCCCGTTAGGACGGTCCATCTGAGACACACAACACCCTGACACGGTGAAACCCCGGCCCTGGGGAAGGGGCCGGGGTTCCCGTCGTTTCGCTCAAAGGCAGAAGGGCGCCGCCAAGAGGTGGCGCCCTTCTCTTCAGGGCCGCGCGGAAGGCGAGACGAGCTCAAGTCGAGGCCGAAGGCGAGGCGACGCCGAACCGCATGCCCTGCGCACGTATCCGTCCAACGCAACAGGGAGACGGCCCACGCAACCAGGCGCACCCCGAAAACGCGGCCAGCGCAAGCTAACGCAGGCGTCCCCCCAAAAGGAGGACCCCCTGAGCCCAAACGCTGCTCAGGGGGTCCGACAAGATCAGAAACTCAACAACCCGAACGCTCAGAACGCCAAGGACTCAGAGCGTCGAGTACAACGGATGCTTGGCCGCCAAAACCTCAACCCGCCCCCGCAGCTCCTCCAAAGCAGCCCCAGGCTTCAACGCCTCAGCAATCACATCAGCAACCTCAGCGAAGTCCACCTCGCCAAACCCGCGCGTGGCCAACGCCGGCGTACCAATCCGAAGCCCAGACGTCACCATCGGCGGCCGAGGGTCATTGGGAACAGCGTTGCGGTTGACCGTGATCCCGATCTGGTGCAGCACGTCCTCAGCCTGCTTCCCGTCCAACTCGGACGAGACCAGGTCGACCAGAACCAGGTGCACATCGGTGCCCCCGGTCAGCACCTTCACCCCAGCAGCCGCGACGTCCGCCTGCGACAGACGGTCCGCGAGAATCCGCGCCCCCTCCAGCGTCCGCCGCTGACGGTCCGCGAACTCCGGCGAGGCGGCGTGCTTGAACGCCACCGCCTTGGCCGCGATCACGTGCTCCAGAGGCCCACCCTGCTGGCCCGGGAACACCGCCGAGTTGATCTTCTTGGCGATGTCCGCGTCGTTCGACAGGATCACGCCGCCGCGGGGACCGCCGAGGGTCTTGTGCGTGGTGGTCGTGGTGACGTGCGCGTGCGGCACGGGCGACGGGTGGAGCCCTGCGGCCACCAGGCCGGCGAAGTGGGCCATGTCCACCATCAGGTAGGCCTCGACCGAGTCGGCGATGCGGCGGAACTCGGCGAAGTCCAGCTGGCGCGGGTAGGCGGACCAGCCGGCGACGATCAGCTTCGGGCGGTGCTCGGCAGCGAGGCGCTCGACCTCGGCCATGTCGACGCGGCCGTCCTCGTCGGAGACGTGGTACGGCACGACGTTGTAGAGCTTGCCGGAGAAGTTGATGCGCATGCCGTGGGTCAGGTGGCCGCCGTGCGCGAGGTCCAGGCCCAGGATCGTGTCGCCGGGCTGGAGCAGGGCGAACATCGCGGCCGCGTTGGCCTGCGCGCCCGAGTGCGGCTGGACGTTCGCGAAGCCGGCGCCGAAGAGCGACTTGATGCGCTCGATGGCCAAGCGCTCGACCACGTCGACGTGCTCGCAGCCGCCGTAGTAGCGGCGGCCGGGGTAGCCCTCGGCGTACTTGTTGGTGAGCACGGAACCCTGTGCCTGCAACACCGACACGGGCGTGAAGTTCTCCGAGGCGATCATCTCGAGGGTGCCCTGCTGGCGCGCCAGCTCGGCGGCAACGGCCTCGGCGACCTCGGGGTCGTACTCCGCGAGGGAGGCGTTGAACTGCTCGGACATCTGAGGATCTCCCTATTACTTGGCGCGCTTGTAGAACGGAAGTGCGACGACCTCGACCGGCTGCTTCTTGCCGCGGACGTCCACCAGCAGTTGGGTGCCCGGCTCGGCACTCGCCTTCGTGACGTAGGCCATGGCCACCGAGTAGCCGAGCGTCGGGGAGAGGGCGCCCGAGGTGACCTCGCCGACGACCTCGTCGCCGTTCAGCACCGCGTAACCGTGGCGCGGGGCGCGGCGCTCGGGGGTCTTCAGTCCAACGAGGACCGAGTCCACACCGGACTCCGACACCTTCGTCAGCGCGTCGCGGCCCACGAAGTCGCCCGGCTTGTCGAGCTTCACGACGCGGCCGAGGTTCGCGTGGTACGGCGTGAGGGACGTCGTCAACTCGTTGCCGTACAACGGCATTCCGGCTTCGAGACGCAACGTGTCGCGGCAGCCGAGGCCGCACGGCTTGAGGTCGTGCGCGGCACCGGCCTCGAGCAGCGCGTTCCAGACGGCCGGGGCGTCGGCGGGCGCGAGGAACAGCTCGAAGCCCTCCTCACCCGTGTAGCCGGTGCGGGCCAGGAGCGCGTCCACGCCCGCGACGGACGACGGGTACGAGGCGTAGTACTTGACCGTCGAGAGGTCGGTGTCGGTCAGGCCCGACAGGATCTCGACCGACTTCGGGCCCTGGATCGCGATCAACGCGTACTCCGTCGAGGAGTCCGTCACGACGGTGTCGAAACCGGCGGCGCGCTCCACCAGTGCCTCGGCGACCACGGCCGCGTTGGAGGCGTTCGCGACGACCATGTACTCCTCGTCGCCCAGCCGGTACACGATCAGGTCGTCGATCACGCCGCCGTCGGCCTGGGTGATCATCGTGTAGCGGGCCTTGCCGACGGCCAGCGCGGAGATGTGGCCGACCAGCGCGTAGTCGAGGGCCTCGCCGGCCTGCGGTCCGGTCAGCACGATCTCACCCATGTGCGTGAGGTCGAACAGGCCCGCGGTGGTGCGCACCGCGTGGTGCTCGGCGAGCTCGCTGGAGTAGCGCAGCGGCATCCGCCAGCCCGCGAAGTCGGTGAACATCGCGCCGAGCTGCTCGTGCTCGGCGTTCAGAGGCGTGAGGCGGGACATCAGAACGCTCCTCCAGGGTGCGCCGAAGAGCCGGACCAGGCCGGCTGAGGCAACAGAAGAATGACACGGTCCATCGGAGACTCCTCTTCCAGAGCAGCCTCCCCCTCTGTCATGAGCCTGAGAGCTTCGCCGCGCGGAACGCGACTTGCACCGTGGGCGAGGCCGATGGGCCTGCTTTCCAGAGTTGCCTTCGTCGTGCGGTATCTGTGCCTGAGAGATTCCGGGGAGGAGTTGCTCCTTCGGCGCCCACACTCAAGTGAGCTCTCCCGCGCGACATCGACGGCCGTGTTCAGTTGGTAGCCCCAGACGCTAGCAGGCCAAACGTCACAGCGGCACGCCCTGCGCAGTCTTCTCGACCACCTTGCGCTCCGCCCAGAACGACAGGAACGGCACGGTGCCGGCGAGGAGCACGAGCGCGGTGCCCTTGATCGACCAGCGCAGCTTGAGCGCCAGGTCGACGGAAATCACCAGGTAGATGGCGTAGAGGAAGCCGTGGACGGGGCCGACGACCTTCATGAACCCGCCCATGTCCGCGGCGTACTTGAGCACCATCGCCACGACCAGGAGCAGCAGGAAGACACCGACCACGTAAGCCATGACCCTGAACCGGGTCAACGCACCCTTCATCTGCCCGCCTTCGCTCAACGACCGTCCCGCGCGTTGAGGTCCGCGAGCATGCGGTTGTAGGCCGCGAGCTCCGCGTCTTCTTCGTCGTCGAACTGCTCGACAGGCGCGGGTTTGACGGCGTCAACGGTAGTCACCGGCTCAGGAGCGGCGACAACCGGCTCCGGCGCGGAGAGAGCCTCGTCACTGCGCTGGCGCGACAGGCGGCGGAAGCGCCACACCATGAAGAGGGGGAAGAGGCCGAAGAGCGGCCACTGGAGCACGTAACCCAGGTTCTGGAACGTGCCGCTGGCGGACTCGAAGCGCTGCCACTGCCACCACGCGAGCCCGCAACAGGCGATCAGAGCGACCAGGCAGCCGAGCCCGATCAAGATTCGCTGAGGGGTGAGGAGGCCGCGCACGACCTCCAGCCTACTTGGGTAGGGCTCCCGCCTCCGAGAGCCTGCCCCGTACATCACTTGGGTAGGGCCTCCGCATAAGGAGGCCGACCCGGTTGGGGGTCCGGGGGCTTGCCCCGGCTGGGGTGTGGGGGCTCGGCCCCCACAAAACACGCGGAACGAACTTCGGCGAGCGCTCCCGCGAGCACACCCCTCCCGTTCGTTGCGCCCTACGCCACGCCGTCCCGGCGCTGCCTCTGCAGACGTGCGACGCACCAGGCCGCGGCAGAACCACGGCGAAGGTGCTGGAGAACCGTCATCGGTCCCAGGCGCCTCCCGAGGTCGGCAGGGCTGAGGCCGGCAGCGCGGTAGTCGAGCGCACGCTGGTCCAACGGGCTGATGCCCGCGTCCCACCACTGCTCGGCCTCGCTGACGTCACCAACCAGCTGCCAGTAGCTCGCCGCGGCGGCGAGCAGTGCCTCGGGTGCCTCCGGCGCCCGCTTGCGCATCGCGGCCACGTAGGCCGGATCCGCCGAGTCGACCTTGACCAAGCCACGCGACCCGCTCCGTGCGGCACCCCGCTGCACTGGGATGCCTGGCGCCGAGGGGGGAGCCTCCGCGAGCCACGCGTTCTTGATCCGGTTCACCTCCTGCATCTCTGCGTCATCAGACCGTTCAGCCGCCCACTGCTTCAACAGCTCGTGGACCCCGGAGTCCTCGACCATCCATGCCTCCTCGTCGGTCGGGGATCGGCCATTGCAGCGGAAGGTATTCGGTAGGTCTGACAATCGCCAGACCCTGAATCCCCAGAACACCCGTTACCAGTGCGTGATTGGCCTCATTCCACCCATCCGGCTCAGTCCGAACGGCCGAGGATCACCGAGAGTCACTAGGCGACGGGGGTTGCCGTCCCGAAGAGGCTCCTGACGAAGGTGATGATCGACTCCGCGCCCTGTCGCAGCCACCCGAGGACCTGCTGAACCGCGGCAGCGGACTGCTCGGGCTGGGTGATCAGGAGGAACAGCACCAGCGCGACGCCCGCCAGCACTAGCACCTTCTTGAGGTTCACAGGTACCTCTCCGTCCATGTCGTTCACAGGGTGAGCGGCGGACCGCCCGTGTCACCCGTCATGGTCCCTCATTCACCCATGCGATGAACAACGACCACGCCCAACTGTTCCCGGGATCCACCAGCGGCACACGCCTACATGACGGGGAATGTCACCCGAATGGCGGCTAAAGAGCTCTCTGTCCAGCGCCGATGTCCTGGGCACGAGGTGAACACGGACACCCTCGCATCCCACAGCTTGGACCAGACACTGTTGTACCGGGTCTCACCCGTATGCCGAACCGCCGGCATCACGCTCTGTCACGTCGTCGTGTCGCAATTAATGCGCACCCGAGCATTCAGCCAATTACTCCTGACCGCCGCAGTTCCATAATTTGGGCATCCGCCACACCCATGTCGGCAAGCACTTCCCCGGTGTGCACCCCGGTCGAAACCGGAGGCGTCGGAACCGACGTCGGCGTCCGGTCGAAGCGCGGAGCCGGCGCGGGGTGCAGCGCCCCCTCGACGTCCACGAACGTGGCACGCGTTGCGTTGTACGGGTGACGCGCCGCCTCCTCGGGCGTGAGCACCGGAGCCAGGCACGCGTCCGTCTCCCGCGCCAGGTCGGCCCACTCGTCACGAGAGCGCGTCTTCACCGCCGCCGCGATGCGTTCCCGCAGCTCAGGCCAGTTCGCCGGGTCGTTGCGCGACGGCGCGTCCTCCAAGCCCAGCACGCGCACCAGGTCGGCGTAGAACTTCTCCTCCAGCGCGCCCACGGCCACGAACTGCCCATCCGCGGCCTCGTAGACGTCGTAGAACGGCACGCCGCCGTCGAGCATGTTCTCGCCGCGCGCACCGGACCACATGCCCGCGTTCTTCATCCCGTGCAGGAACGTCGTCAGCAACGCCGCCCCGTCGACCATGGCCGCGTCCACGACCTGCCCACGCCCGGAGCGCTCCCTTTCATACAGTGCGGCCAGCACGCCGAGGGCCAGCAGCAGCCCTCCCCCGCCGAAGTCGCCGAGCAGGTTGATCGGGAACGAGGGCGGCCCACCGGCCCGTCCCAAAGGCTCCAGCGCACCCGCGACGGCGATGTAGTTGATGTCGTGCCCGGCCCGGTCGGCGAGCGGACCGTCCTGGCCCCAGCCGGTCATGCGTCCATATACAAGGCGCGGGTTGCGGGCGAGGCACTGCGCGGGCCCGATGCCCAGCCGTTCGGTCACTCCTGGCCGGAAGCCCTCCACCAGCACGTCCGAGCGTTCGACCAGGCCCAGCACCAGTTCGGCGCCCTCCGGCCTGCGGGTGTCGATCGCGATCGAGCGCCGGTTGCGGCCCAGGAAGTCGCCGGGGACCGTCGTCCGGCTCCCCGGCTTGTGCACCTGGATCACGTCCGCGCCGAGGTCCGCGAGCACCATGCAGCCGAACGGCGCGGGCGCGAGGCCCGCGAGCTCGATGACGCGAAGTCCTGCCAGCGGCCCGCTCACAGGGACCTCGCGATGATTTCCTTCATGATCTCGTTCGTGCCGCCGAAGATCCGCTGCACGCGGGCGTCGGACCAGGCACGTGCGATCGGGTACTCGTTCATGTAGCCGTAGCCGCCGAAGAGCTGCACGCATTCGTCGACGACCTTGCCCAGCCGGTCACTGGCCCACCACTTCGCCATCGCCGCGGTCGGCACGTCGAGCTCACCCCGCAGGTGCTTCTCGATGCACTCGTCGATGAACGACCTGGTCACAGCCGCCTCGGTCGCGCACTCGGCGAGCTTGAAGCGGGTGTTCTGGAACTTCATCAGCTCCTTGCCGAACGCTGTCCGCTCCTTCACGTACTTCAGCGTCACCTCGACGGCGGCCTCGATGCCCGCGATGCAGCAAACGCCGATGATCAGCCGTTCCTGCGGCAACTGCTGCATGAGCTGGATGAACCCCAGACCTTCGGAGTCACCCAGAAGATTGGAGACCGGGACCCGCACGTCGTCGAAGAACAGCTCGGCGGTGTCCTGCCCCTTCATGCCGACCTTGTCGAGCACGCGGCCGCGCCGGATGTCGTTCTCCACGACGATCAGCGAGATGCCCTGAGCACCCTGCGACGGGTCGGTCTTCGCGACGACGATCACCAGGTCGGCGTGCGCACCGTTCGTGATGAACGTCTTCGAGCCGTTGATGACGTACTCGTCGCCATCCCTGATGGCCCTGGTGCGGATGCCCTGGAGGTCGGAGCCGGCGCCGGGTTCGGTCATCGCGATCGCGCCGACGTACTCGCCGGACGCGAGCTTGGGCAGCCAGCGCCGCTTCTGCTCCTCGGAACCGTAGGAGTTGAGGTAGTGGGCGACGATGCCGCTGTGCACGCTGTTGCCCCACGAGCTGTCACCGGCGCGTGCCTGTTCCTCGAGCAGCACGGCCTCGTGTGCGAACGTGCCGCCGCCGCCCCCGTACTCCTCGGGGATGCTCAGGCACAGCAGCCCCAGCTCACCGGCCTTGCGCCACAGGTCGCGGTCGACCTGCTTCTGCTCGGCGAAGCGTTCCTGGTGCGGCGCGACCTCCTTCTCCATGAACGTGCGGGCGAGCTGGCGCAACTGGTCCAGGTCGCTGTCCATCCACCGCGATCGACGCTCTGCCATGCGTTCCACGAAACCACCGGGCGGTGGTCCACGCCATGACCGCCGCGCCAGGCCGTCACCCGAAAAACTGAGCGAAATTCCCACCCCGGTCGTCCAGACTGCTCGGTATGCAGATCCACCAGGTCACGCCGGACGACTGGGAGCTCTGGCGCGACATCCGGCTGGAGGCGCTGGGCTCGGATCCGAGTGGGTTCGGCTCGACGCTCGCCCGCGAGGAGGCGTTCACCGAAGCCGACTGGCGCCGCAAGCTGGAGGACGGCCCGCGGTTCGTCGCACTCGACCCGGACCCCGCAGGCCTCGTCGGTGCTTTCGGCAAGCCGAGCGGCCTGCACCTGTACTCGATGTGGGTGCGGTCCTCCCACCGCGGCCGCGGCGTCGGAGAAGCGCTGGTCAGAGCGGTCCTGGAGTGGGCGGCCGACCAGGGCTGGAAGCTCGTGCGGCTACAGGTGTACGACGACAACCTGCCTGCACGACGCCTCTACAAGCGGCTGGGGTTCGTGGACGCCGACGAGCCGGAGCACATGGAGTTCGTCGTGAGCTAATCGGTCACCCTTCACGGTCATGGCCAGGTGGAGAGGCCGGGCCTAGCGTGGGTGCATGAGCGAAGCCTTGATCTTCGACGCGGTGCGCACGCCGCGCGGCAAGGGCAAGCGCGGGTCGTTGCACAGCGTCCGGCCCGTCGAGCTGGCCGCCGGTGTGCTGCGCGCGCTGTCCGAACGCAACTCCCTCGACACCTCCGCGGTGGACGACGTCGTGTTCGGCGTGGTGTCACCGCTCGGCGAGCAGGGCGGCGACATCGCCCGCACCGCGGTGCTGGCCGCCGGCTGGGACCAGCGCCCGGCCGGTGTGCAGCTCAACCGCTTCTGCGCGTCCGGGCTGGAGTCGGTGAACCTCGCCGCGGCCAAGGTCGCGTCCGGGTTCGAGGATCTCGTGGTGGCGGGGGGCGTCGAGTCGATGTCGCGCGTGCCGATGGGCTCCGACGGTGGCGCGTGGGCGATCGACCCCGCGACCAACTTCGACCTGTCGTTCGTGCCGCAGGGCGTGTCGGCCGACCTGATCGCGACGCTGGAGGGCTTCTCCCGCACGGACGTCGACGCGTGGGCCGCCCGCTCGCACGCGCGTGCCTTCGAGGCGCAGAAGAACGGCTGGTTCGAGCGTTCCGTGGTGCCGGTCGTCGACCAGAACGGCACCGTGGTGCTCAAGGAGGACGAGACGATCCGTCCCGAGTCCACCGTCGAGTCGCTGGGCAAGCTCAAGCCCAGCTTCCAGTTCCACGGCGACCTCGGCTACGACACCGTCGCGATCGACCGCTACCCCACCGTCGAACGCATCACCCACGTGCACACGCCGGGCAACTCGTCGCAGATCGTCGACGGTGCCGCCGCCATGCTGATCGGGTCCGCGGCCGCCGGCCAGGCCCTGGGACTCACGCCGCGCGCCCGGATCGTCTCCGTCGCCGTGGTGGGCACCGAGCCGACGATCATGCTGACCGGCCCGGCGCCGTCCGCGCGCAAGGCGCTGGACAAGGCGGGGCTCTCGGTCGAGGACATCGACCTGTTCGAAGTCAACGAGGCGTTCTCGTCGGTCGTGCTGAAGTTCCTGCGGGACATGGACATCCCCGAGGGCAAGGTCAACGTCAACGGCGGCGCGATCGCGCTGGGCCACCCGCTGGGCGCCACCGGCTGCATGATCCTGAGCACGCTGCTGGACGAACTGGAGCGCCGGGACCTGCGCCGCGGCCTCGCCACGCTGTGCGTGGGCGGCGGCATGGGCATCGCGACGATCATCGAGAGGGTCTGAGGCATGCCGTTCCACTACGAGAAGGACTCCGACGGCATCGTCACCCTGACGATGGACATGTCCGGCTCCGCCAACGTCATGAACGAGGAGTACCGCGACCTGATGGGCGACGCGGTCTCGAAGCTCGAGGCCGACGAGATCACCGGTGTGATCATCACGTCCGCCAAGAAGACCTTCTTCGCGGGCGGCGATCTGAACGTGCTGATCGCGATCACGCCGGAGAACGCCTCCCAGGCGCTGGAAGGCGTCGAGGAGCTCAAGTCCCAGCTGCGGCGCCTGGAGAAGCTCGGCAAGCCGGTCGTCGCCGCGATCAACGGTTCCGCGCTCGGTGGCGGTTTCGAGATCGCGCTCGCCTCGCACCGACGGATCGTGTTGAACGACAACAGCATCCGCGTCGGCCTGCCCGAGGCCACGCTGGGTCTGTTGCCCGGCGGCGGTGGCGTGACGCGCATGGTGCGGCTGCTTGGTGTGCAGAAGGCGTTGCCGTTGCTCATGGAGGGCAAGCAGCTCCGGCCCGAGCGGGCGTTGCAGGCCGGGATCGTGCACCAGGTCGTGGACACGCGCGAGGAGCTGATCTCCGAGGCCCGCGCGTGGATCCTGGCGAACCCGGCGCCGGTGCAGCCGTGGGACGTGCAGGGCGCCGGCGTGCCGGACCTGAAGTTCGGTGACCCCAACGCCTACGGCATCCTCGCCGCCGCGCCCGCCGTGCTGAGCAAGAAGACGCACGGCGTGTACCCGGCGCCGGAGAAGATCATGGCGACGGCCGTCGAGGGTGCCTACGTCGACTTCGACACGGCGCTGAAGATCGAGGGCCGCTACTTCGTGGAACTGGCCTCCGGTCAGGTCTCCAAGAACATGATCACGGCGTTCTGGTTCAACCTCAACGAGGTCAACGGCCGCGCGTCGTCGACGGGCAAGCGCGTGGCGAAGCTGGGCGTGCTCGGCGCGGGCATGATGGGCGCTGGAATCGCCGAGGTGTCAGCGAAAGCGGGCATCGAGGTGGTTCTGAAGGACGTCACCCTCGAAGCCGCCCAGAAGGGCGCTGGGGGCCTGGAAGGCATCAAGCCGACCGACTCCGACGACGACCTCGCGGGTTGCGACCTGATCATCGAGGCCGTGTTCGAGAACCGCGAGCTCAAGAACAAGGTCCTGGCGGCCGCGGAGTCCCAGGCGCTGCCGGACGCGGTGATCGCGTCGAACACCTCGACGCTGCCGATCACCGGTCTCGCGACGGCGGTCCCGGACGCCGAGCGGTTCATCGGGCTGCACTTCTTCTCGCCCGTGCCGAAGATGCGGCTCGTGGAGATCATCCGCGGCGAGAAGACGTCCGAGGAGACCCTGCAGCGCGCGTTGGACTACGTGCGGCAGATCGGCAAGACGCCCATCGTGGTCAACGACTCGCGCGGCTTCTACACCTCGCGGACGTTCGGCACGTACGTGGTCGAGGCGATCACGATGCTGGCCGAAGGCGTGGCGCCGGCGCTGATCGAGAACGTCGCCCGCAAGGCCGGCATGGCGGTCGGCCCGCTGGCCGTGTCGGACGAGGTGACGCTGTCGTTGCAGCTGAAGATCCACGACCAGACGGTCGCCGACGACCCGTCGCTGGTGTCGGACAGCCCTGCCCACGACCTGATCCGCGAGATGGTGTCGTTGGGGCGCAGCGGGAAGTCCACGGGTGCCGGCTTCTACGAGTACCCCGAGGGCGGCAAGAAGTTCCTGTGGCCCGAGCTCACGACCCGGTACGCGAAGGCGGACGCGGGCGTCTCCGAGCAGGACGTGCGGGACCGGCTGCTGTTCGTGCAGGCGCTGGAAACGGTGCGGTGCCTGGACGAGGGCGTGCTGACGTCGGTGGCGGACGCGAACATCGGCTCGATCTTCGGGTTCGGCTTCGCGCCGTGGAGCGGTGGCACGCTGCAGTTCATCAACTCCTTCGGCGTGCAGGCGTTCGTCGAGCGCGCGGACTACCTCGCCGACACCTACGGCGAGCGGTTCCGCCCGCCCGCCTCGCTGCGGGAGCGCGACGAGTTCTAGGCGCGGTAGGAGCCGGGTGAGGACCCGGTCCACCGCTTGAAGGCACGGTGGAAGGCGCTCGCCTCGGAGAACCCGAGGCGCAGCGCCAACTCCTCCACCGACTCGCCACCGCGCACCAGTGACGCCACGGCCTGGTCGCGCAACAACTGCTCCCGCACCTCGCGGAACGACGTCCCCTCTGCGGCGAGCCTGCGGCGCAACGTCGGCGCCGACACTCCGAGCTGCGCCGCCACGGCCTCCAGCCCGCTCACCCCGCGCCCGAGCAACCGCCGCACGTGCCCCGCCGTGTCGGCGCCGTGGTCCCTGCGCGACAACAACTCCGCGGGCGAGTGCCGCAGGAACCGCCGCAGCGCCGCCTCGTCCTGCACGACCGGCATGCGCAGGAACTTCTGGTCGAACGAGATCGTGGTGGCGGGCGCGTCGAACGTCAGCGGGCACCCGAAGATCAGGTGGTACTCGGCGGCGTGCGCGGGTTCGGGGTAGGCGAACTCGGCGCCCTGCAACGGAATGCGGCGCCCGATGAGCCACGACGAGAACCGGTGCCACAGCACGAGAAGCGACTCGGTGAGGAAGTGGTCGGGGTCGCCGGGGACCTCGAGCGTGAAGCGTCCGCCGTCCAGCGCCAGGTGCAGCGGCTGGTCGAAGAGCGAGTAGAAGGCGAGACCGCGCCGCAACGCCGATTCGAGATCTGGACAGTGCACGGCGAGAAGGCACATCATCGCGAACGTGCCGCGTTTCGACGGCCGCGGCCCGAAACCCATGAACTCGTCGTCGAGAACTTCCCAGAGCGTCTGGATGAACTTCGTGTATTGAGCGGGCGTGACGCGCGCACGGTCGTCAGCGAGAAGACTCGCCGGAATTCCCGCCCCTGCCAGAACAACGGACGGCTCCGGACAGGCGCGCAGGGCAGCGCGCACGTAATGGATCGCCACGGTCCTGGTGTGCACGAACCACAGTAGAACGCCAACGGCGGTGGCGCGGCTCCGGGGAGAGTTGGAGTCGCGTCACCGCCGCAGTGGGCCCACCCAGTGAGCCGTGCTCCTCACCAACAGGGCTTCCGCACGCCCATCGGCAAGGGACGATGTTGTGTCCGTTCCGTTAACGCTATGTGGTCTAGACCAGGAAAGTCAATAGTGCGAAGGGAGCACCGTTGATCGACATGTTTCAGGCTTGTTCCAACGGTGCTACAGCGAACCCCGCGGAGAACCTCTTGCACCAGATCACGACACTCCGAATGGTGGACACGTCCACACCTGAAGGAATTTCGTACACCTGATCGCCACGATTTCCCTTCAACTTGCCCAGGCTCGTGAATCCCTGACCAAATGTCTTCTCGGGCGAGCTGGACGGGTGCGGCGACAGGTAGACGTACAGGTCGGGCCCGTCACTGGTGTCGAGCGAAGCGAACTGCACCGAATGCCCACCACCAGGCAACTTGATCAGGCTCGCCTTGCCGGTGGTCGCGTGCTCGAGCGACCGCCACTCCCCGGCCGCCACCTCCCGAGCCGTTTCCGCAACGGGCGCCGGCGCGCTGGACGGCACCGACGCAGCCGTGGACTGCGAGGTCGGCTGGCCCGTCGACTGGCCCGTCGACTGGGGAACGAGCAGCGCGTCGTGCGTTTCCCTCACCGTGAGGAGCCGCCACGGCTGGAACAGGTACAACCCGACACCGAGGGCGACGACGAGCACGACTGCGACGGGGATCAGGAATCGACGATGGCGCATACCGAAAACAATGACCCAAACCGGACCGAAAAGAGCTTACGGAGTTGTTAGGGTGCCGCCGTGGCGACACAGGCGAGGATCGGCCAGGCCGTGCTCGGAGTCCTGATGGTCGGCTGCGCCCTGACGGGCCTGTTCCCCAGACCGGTCCCACTCCTCTTCGCCATCGCGGCCGTCGGCACGGCCAACGCCGCGTTCCCGCTCATGCGCACCTTCGGCTCCGCCCTTCTGGGCGGCGTGGCAGCGTCCTCAATAGCGCTGTCCTCAGTCCCGTTCGTAACGTGTTCAACAGAACGCTTTACAGATGTGTTCACCTGCTCGGGTGACGCTCCGACGTGGCACCTGACCGGAACCGTGCTGGTGGCAGGCCTTTCCGGGGCCAGTTTGGTACTGGCCCGCATCACAGATCAGTGACGGCCATCACTCAACCGGGCTCATCAAAGAGCCGATAAGGCAAGCAGGTGAGCGTTCTCCTGCGCCCGGTCCACCCGCTAATCTGCCGCCAGGAGCGTGATCGCCTGAGACTCCACCCATGAGCATCGAGGAGGACTGCTGTGCGCGCACTGTGGGCCGCAGGCGGTTCCGCCGTGCTCGGATCCGCGTTGCTCGGAGTGCTGGTGGGCATGGCGGTCCACGGCGTGAACGACGAAGGCGACCCCGCCAGAACCCCGTCGTCCAGCTGGATCACCTCAGCCTCAAGCACTCCCCCGAGCTCCACAGAGAGCTCCACCCCGGACAGCAGCGCCCCGCCGAGCTCCAGCAGCCCGACGCCGAGCACAGCGCAGCCCCCGAAGAAGACCACCCCACCCCCAGCCGCGACGAATCCGGCCCCGCCACCCCCACCGGCGGAAACCACGACGACCACGACCACCCCACCGGGTTGGCCGTGCAGCCCGCTGAACCCGCTACCGCCCCCAACGTGCAAGAACCTGGGGTAGCCGCAGCTCGCAGGCAGGCTGACGCAGGCGTCCCCTTGGATTTCGAGTCCCCCGCGACCCAACTCAGCGGCGAGGTCTGACAGAAATCGCGAGGGCGAAGCGAGCCGCAGGCCGATGGCGAAGCCGCGGCGAGCCATCCGCCCGACCACGCGACCCGGCGCAACCAAACTACGCAACAGCAAGCCGCCCAACCCAACAGGCGCGCCATCAACCCACGGATGGCGCTGGAGGGCTCTTTTGGGAGTGTCGGGAGTCTGAGGGCAGAGCCCTCAGCCCAAGCACGCACCCGCAAGGTCAAATCGCAACAGGACCACGCACGAACACGAAACCGGCAGCCGCCAACGCGTCAGGGAGACGGCCAACGCAACCGGACGCGCCCCCAAAAATCACGCAGACTCCCGCCGAACCAACACAGTAGGCAACATCTGCTTCTTGGACTTGACCGTCTCATCCCGAAGCAACTTCATCAGATGCTCCACCATGTGCTTGACCTGCTCATCCGAGTCCTGCCGCACCGAAGTCAACGGCGGCGAAGTGTGCTCAGCAATCGCCACATGGTCATCAAACCCCACGACAGCAACATCCTCAGGCACCCGCCGCCCAGCTTCGTGCAACGTCTCCAACGCCCCAGCAGCCATCAAGTCCGAGGCCACAAAAACAGCATCCAACCCAGGCACCTTGGCCAACAAGGCGGACATGGCCTTACGTCCACCCTCCCGAGTGAACCCACCATTCTCAACCACCCGAGCCACCGCCTTGTCGTCCAGACCAAGCGCAGTCCTGAACCCGTTCAACCGATCAATGGCGGACAACTCGTCCAACGGCCCGGAAACGTGAACAATCTTCCGACGCCCCAGCGACTTCAGGTGCTCAGTGGCCAGGACAGCGCCGCCCTCGTTGTCGTTGTCCACGAGGTGCATCCCCCGCAACGACCCCCACGGCTTACCCGCGTACACCACCGGCAGCGGCAGCTTCTTCACGATCGAGACGAGCTCATCGTTCCGGTGCGGCGCGAACACCAAAGCCCCGTCAACGTGCCCGCCGGCCAGGAACCGGTGCGCTCGAGCCTGATCATCAGGCGAGTGCACCAGCATCAGCACCATCTGCACGTCCACGTCCGCAAGAGCGCGCGCCCCCGCACGGATCAGGCGCGCGAAGTGCGGGTCGTCGAAGATCTTGGGTTCCGGCTCGGAGAACACCACGGCGACGGCGCCGGTGCGGCGAGTCACGAGAGCACGCGCGGCGCGGTTCGGCTGGTAGCCGAGGGCGAGCACTGCGGCGTTCACGGCCTCCAGCGCTTCGGGGCTGACGCGCGGTGACGCGTTCAGCACTCGTGACGCCGTTGCGCGGCTGACCCCAGCCCTCGCGGCCACGTCCTCCAGCGTCGGACGCGCGTGGTTGGACACGTGCACCACCACTCCTCGATGAAAACCTTTTGAGCCGCTGGCAGCTTAGCTGCAAGCGATCTCCGAGGAGGGTTTCCGCGCTGTTCATCGCGTTTTTTCAGCCGCAACCGTTGCAATCGGTGTCTTCAGGGCACGCCCGCGCGGCGCGATCGAAACCCGGAGCAGGCCGTCCTCCCGGCGTGTCGTGACATCGAGGCCCGCACGAGTGGCCGCTCGCACCAGGGCGGTTTCCGACGGCAGGCACCACGCCACGAGCTCGGCGTAGCCGGCCGCGCGGGCGTCGGAGGCGAGTGCGGCCAGCACTGCGGTGCCGACTCCACGGCGCTGCCACGCGTCCTCCACCAGCAACGAGACCTCGGCGCAGTCCGGGGTGCCGGTGTGGATGAGCTGGCCGAGCGCGACCACCTGGTCGGCGCACTGGGCGAGGATCGTGGTGCCGCGCGGCGGGTTGAGCAGGCGGTGCAGCCAGCGGCGGGGGACGGTGCGCAGGCCCGAGTGGTAGCGGTTGAACATCGTCCTCATCGAACAACGCGTGTGCAGGGCGGCGACGGCGTCCTCGTCCGACGGTGCTCCGGGGCGCAGAACCAGTGCCACGCCGTCGTCGCTGAGCATTCCGCGCACGGCGGGTGCGGGGGCCTCCACGAGGTCGAGCAACGCCTGCGCACGTGCCAGTTCGACCTGGGTGAACCTGGTCCAGCCGCGCCGGACCACCATGTCTCCCACCTGGACCTGGCCCTCGGCGGCCTCGCCGTAGGTCACCGAGTCGGCGGCCAGCACCTGGCGGAGTGCCTCGGCGGTCATGTCCGGATCGGAAAGCGCTGTCTTGGCGGCGCGCAACACGGCCGTCGGTTCGTCCACGAGGTCACGCATGTCCGCGCTGGTGATGCCGACGCACTTGCCGCCCTCGCTGCGCACGGCCTCGACGAGGTCGGCGGGGAGCACGCCCTCGCCCGCGCGCACGACGATCTCGTCGAGCACGCCGCCGGGAACGGGGATCACGTGCAAAGCGAGGACGTTGCAGTCGGCCGCGGCGAGCCGGATGGTGACGCGGGCGAGCGCGCCGGGGCTGTCGCTGAGTTCGAAGCGCATGCGCCAGGTCGTGGTCATGCCTCCAGAGTTCCCGGGGCCTGTTGCCTGGATGCGAACTGCGGGTAAAAGGCGCACTAGGGTCGCCGCATGAGGAGAACACTGGCCGTGAGCCTCACCCTGCTCACCGTGACCACCCTGGCCACACCGACCACCGCGGCACCGCAACCGGCACCGCGGCAGGCCACCCTGACGAACTTCGCCTTCCTGCCGGCGGAGACCTACCTACCCGGCAGCGAACCGAGCGGCGCCGCACTGGGGACGAGCCCGATCAACGGGATCACGCCGCCGTTCGCCGACCAGCCGATCCAGGGCTTCAGCGGACTGGTCCGCAACAGCGACGGCACGTTCGACGCCATCTCGGACAACGGGTACGGCACCAAGGCCAACAGCGCGGACTGGCTCCTGCGCATCAACCGCATCGCGCCGGACTTCTCCACCGGCGCGGTCGACGTCGTCGGCGGCATCACGCTCACCGACCCGCGCGGCCACATCCCGTTCCCGCTGACCAGGCCGGACCGGGTGATCACCGGTGCGGACATCGACATCGAGTCGGTGACCAGGGTCGCCGACGGCAGCTACTGGATGGGCGACGAGTTCGGCCCCTACCTGCTGCACTTCGACCGCGCCGGGCGCCTGCTCGCGCCGCCCGTGCCGCTGCCGGGCGTGCGTGCTCCCGAGAACCCCGCCGGCAACCCGAACCTGGGCGGCAGCAAGGGGTTCGAGGGCATCACGCTGTCCCCCGACGGCAAGACGATCAACGCGCTGCTGGAGGGCACCGTCGCCGGTGACGAGCCGGGCACGCTGCGGCTCAACGAGTTCGACATCGCGAGCAACGCCTTCACCGGCAAGACCTGGAAGTACCAGCTGGAGAACGCGAACTTCGCGATCGGTGACGCCATCGCCGTCGACAACAACCGGCTGCTGATCATCGAACGCGACAGCGCCCAGGGCGTCGACGCCATCGTCAAGCGCGTCTACCTCGCGGACAAGCGCGACCGGAACAACGACGGCAAGCTCGACAAGACGATGGTCGCCGACCTGCTGAACCTCGCGAACCCCGAGCACGTCGGCGGGCAGGCCGATCCGTTCAAGTTCCCGTTCGTCACCATCGAGGACGTCACGATCCTCGACGACCGCACGATCGCGGTCCTCAACGACAACAACTTCCCGTCGTCGTCGGGCCGCACACCGGGCAAGCCGGACAACAACGAGTTCATCACCATCAGGCTCGCGGAGAACCTGCACGCCGACCCGCGGGTGCTGCGCCGCCGCTGATTGGCGCGAAAAGCACGTTCGGGCCATCTATCGGCCCGAACGTGCTTTTCGCCCCATAAAGAGAGCGCTCCCACCGTCAAATCGAATAGCCGTGCGCGGGAAGACCGTTCTGCCCGATGATGCGGGACAACGTGACTGCGCTTTCCTTCACCGTGCGCTGCTGCGTCTCGAAGTCGACGTGCACGATCCCGAACCGCTGCGAGTACCCGGCCGCCCACTCGAAGTTGTCGAGCAACGACCACGCGAGGTACCCGCGGACGTCCGCGCCCTCGGAGATCGCCCGGTGCACCGCGCGCACGTGGTCCACCAGGTAGCGGGTCCGCTCGACGTCAACGACGCGACCCATCGGGTCGACGACGTCCGGGAACGCCGAGCCGTTCTCCGTGACCACCAGCGGCACTCCGCCGGCATCGCGGGACAACCGCACCAGCAACTCCGTGAAGGCGTCGGCGTTCTGCTCCCACCCGAACCCGGTCAGCTCGCCCTGCGGCGGCTCGACGGTCGCGCCGCGCAGGCCCGCGTGCGGCCCGGCGGGCACGAAGTCCGGGTCGGCGGGCGCGACTCGCGTCGGGCTGTAGTAGTTCACGCCGATCCAGTCGACCGGGGTCGCGATGGTCTCCATGTCGCCGTCGCGCACCACGTTCGTCCAGTCGCCCAGCCACGACGTGTCCTGCAGGACGTCGAGCGGGTAGCCGCGGCCGCAGACCGGGTCGAGCAGGATGCGGTTCTGCAGCCCGTCGACCTTGCGCACGGCCTCGGCGTCGTCTCCGTAGACCGTGCTGAAGTTCAGCACGATCGACAGCCGGTGCGACTCCGGTGCCTGCGCGCGCAACGCCTGCGTCGCGAGGCCGTGGGCCAGCAGCAGGTGGTGCGCCGCCTCCAGGGACGCCACCGCGTCCGTGACGCCGGGCGCGTGGATCCCGTTGCCGTAGCCCAGGAACGCCGACACCCACGGCTCGTTCAGCGTGGTCCAGGCCTGCACCCGGTCACCGAGCCGCTCGTGCACGACGGCGGCGTAGTCGGCGAAGCGGTAGGCCGTGTCGCGGTTGCGCCAGCCGCCGAAGTCCTCCAGGACCTGCGGCAGGTCCCAGTGGTACAGCGTGACCAGCGGCTGGATGTCCTTCTCCAGCAACGAGTCCACCAGCCGGTCGTAGAACGCGAGACCGCGCTCCTCCACCGCGCCGCTGCCGCTGGGCTGGATCCGGGGCCACGCGACGGAGAACCGGTACGCGGCCAGCCCGAGGGACTTCATCAGGTCCACATCGGACTCGTACCGGTTGTAGTGGTCACAGGCCGGGTCACCCGTGTCACCGGCCAGCACCTTGCCGGGCGTCGCCGCGAACGTGTCCCAGATCGAGGCGCCACGACCGTCCACTGTGGTCGAACCCTCGATCTGGAACGCCGCGGTGGCTGCTCCCCACAGGAAGTCCGGTGGGAAGGTCAGCACCTCCCGCCCGACCTCGACCTCCGAGTCGGTCGTCATTCACTCATCCCTTCACCGCGCCCTGCATGATGCCGCCGACGATCTGACGGGACAGCAGGACGAAGATCGCGATCACCGGCAGCACCGCGAGCGAGGCGCCGGCGAGCATCAGCGAGTAGTCCGTGTAGTACCCGCTGGCCAGCGTCGACAGGGCCACCTGGACCGTCGGGCTGTCGTTGGGGTCCAGCACGATCAACGGCCAGAAGAAGTCGTTCCACGCGGTCATGAACGTGAACATGCCGAGCACCGCCGCCTGGGGCCGCACCGCGGGGAAACCGACGTGCCAGAACGTCCGCAGCACCGAGCACCCGTCGACGCGGGCGGCCTCGATCAGCTCGTGCGGCACGGTCTCCTCGCACGCCTGGCGCATCCAGAACACCGCGAACGACCCGATCAGCGCCGGCACGATGACCGCCTGCAACGTGCCGTACCAGTCGAGGTCCGACATCAGCATGTACAGCGGGATCACGCCGAGCTGCGTCGGCACCATCGCGGTGCCGAGCACGAGCAGGAACAGCGAGTCACGTCCCTTGAACCGCAGCCGCGCGAACGCGAAACCCGCGAGCGTGCCCAGCACGACGTTCGAGATCGCCACGGTCGCCGCCACGATGAACGAGTTCTGCATGGCGAGCCAGAAGTCGACGGTGTCGAAGACCCGGCTGATGTTCTCGAAGAGGTTGCCACCGGGAACGAGCGGCGGCACCTTGTCACCGAGGACCGAGTTGTCCTTCGACGCCACGATGAACGAGTAGTACAGCGGGAACACCGAAGCCGCCAGTACGGCGACCAGGAACCCGTAGAGCAGCGGGCCTGCCTTTGCGTTCTTCATCGAGCGATCACCCCTTGCCCGCGATGCGCCGCGTCAGCGAGAAGTTGACGACCGCGACCAGCAGGACGACCAGGAACAGCATCCACGCGACGGTGGCCGCGTAGCCGGCGTCGAACAGCCGGAAGCCCTTCTCGTACATGTAGAGCACCAGCGTCTGGAACTGCCGGTCGGAACCACCGGTGGAGTTGTTGGCGGCGAACCCCGGGTCGAACAACGCGGGCTCGGCGAACAGCTGCAGACCGCCGATCGTCGAGGTGACGACGGTGAACAGGATCGTCGGCCGGATCGACGGCACGGTGATCGACCAGAACATCCGCCAGCGCGACGCACCGTCCAAAGTGGCCGACTCGTACATGTCCTTGGGCACCGACTGCATGGCCGCCAAGTACAACAGCGCGTTGTAGCCGGTCCAGCGCCACATGACCATTGTGGACACCGCGAGGTGCGAGGCCCACGTCTCGGCTCGCCAGTCGATCGGGTCGATGCCGACCAGGCCCAGCAGGAAGTTCACGATGCCGAAGTCGCGGCCGAAGAACTGCGCGAACACCAGCGCCACCGCGGCGACCGAGATGACGTTGGGCAGCAGCACGCCCGCGCGCCAGAACGCACGTCCGCGCAGGCCGCGGTCCAGCAGCGCCGCGAGGCCGAGCGCCGCCAGCAGCTGCGGCACCGTCGAGAGCACGAACAGGCTCAGCGTGTTGAACAGCGCGTTCCAGAACTTGGCGTCGTGGAAGAGCTCGACGTAGTTGGCGAGCCCGACGAACCCCTGGTCGCCGTCGATCAGCTGCCAGTCGTGCAGCGACACCCACGCCGTGTACACCAACGGGTAGAGCCCGAAGATGCCGAACACCAAGAAGAACGGCGCGATGATCAGGTACGGCGTGTACCTGGTGTCCCAGCTGTTCAGCCTGAAGCGCTTCGGTTCTCCAGAAGAAGGGACCGAGACGGCCGGGGCCGCCTCGGTCTCCGTGCGGGTCACCGTCACTTGGCGGCGTCCGTAGCTTCCTTCAGCGCCTGCGTCCAGGCGTCAGCAGCGGACTGCTTGCCCTGCTCGACGCGGGTCAGCGCGGTGCCGAACACCGGTCCGACCTTCGAGTCCTTGGTGCCGCGGTAGGTCGGCTTCAGCGACTCGGCGGACGACGCGAAGATCTTGCCGACCGGAGCGGAGTTGAAGTACTCGTTGACCGTGGCCTGCACGTCCGCGTCCTGGTACACCTTCGGCTGGCTCGGCAGGTTGCCGGTCTCCTTGAAGATCCGCTTCTGCTGCTCGGGCGCGGTCAGCCACTTGGCCAGCTCGTAGGCCTCCTTGGGGTGCTTGCCCTGCTTCGGGATCGCGAGGAACGAACCACCCCAGTTGCCGCCACCGCCGGGCGCCGTCGTCACGTCCCACTTGCCGGCCGCCGCGTCACCGGCACCCGCCTTGATGAGCGCGAGCGCCCAGGCCGGGCACGTGGTGGTGGCGAAGGAACCCTGCTTCAGCGCGACGTTCCAGTCCTGGCTGAACGGCTCGAGCGCACCGGTCTGCTGCTTGGTGCCGAGCGCCGCCGCCGTGTCGAACGCGGTCTTGACCTTGTCGTTGGACTCCGCGATGTACGAGTCGTCCTTCGCGAAGTAGCCCTCCTCGGTCTGGTCGAGGATCGCCTTGTAGACGTTGCGGCCGGTGTCGACGAACTTCACGTTCGGCGTCTTGGCCGTGAACTGGTCGGCGACCTTCGCGTAGTCGGCCCAGGTCGGCCACAGCTTGGCGACGGCCTCGCGGTCCGTCGGCAGACCGGCCGCCTCGAACAGGTCGCGCCGGTAGCAGAGGCCGAGGCTGCCCATGTCCGTGCCCAGCCCCAGCACGAACTCACCGCCGTCGGCCGTGCCCTGGTTCCACTTCCAGCCGGCCCACTGGTCCTTGAGGTCCTTGGCCCCGTACTCCGCCAGGTTCACGAACTTGTCCTTGGAGGCGCGGAACTGGCTCACGACACCCTCTTCGAGCGCGACGATGTCCGCCGCGCCACGCCCACCCGCGAGCTGCGTGGCGAGCTGGGTGTTGTGCTGCTCCATCTTGACCTTGCGCTGCTCGATCTTGATGTTCGGGTGCGCGGCCTGGTACTCCTCGATGAGCTTGTCGTAGCCGAAGTCGGAGAACAGGCCAAGCGACAGCTCGATCTTGCCATTGGCCTCGGAACTCCCGCCGCATCCCGCGGCCAGAACCATCACGAGGGTCGCAGCGACGCTGCCGACCAGCCTTCTGCTCATCCGTCCTCCTCGACGGGCGGCGCCATCGGCGCAGCTGACTGTTGTGAGAGCGCTCTCACACTCAACCGGAGAGGCGCGGGTGTCAAGCGCTCGACATCGTTCCGTAACTTTGTGGAGGCGGGCAACAAAAACCCGGACCGGAACCGGGGGGCGTCTCGACCGGCCGTTTTGCCGCACGCGGGGCCCCCGCGTGCGGCAGGAGAGTACGAAAGCTCCCCGCGCACTCATCGGAGACGACGAAGAGGGACGACCGGGCCCTCGCTCCGGTCGTCCCTCACCCCAGGTAGAGGGGCTTTCGGGCCGAAAGTGACGCGCACCCTCGAAGTTTTTTCGGCAACTTTGAGTTAATTAACCCTCACGGTGGGTAACCCCCAAAGTCACGCGGGAGCCCCGCGTTACCTTCTGGGGCACGCGGGGGCCCCGCGTGCGCCAGGAGAGTACGAAAGCTCCCCGCGTACTCATCGCGAAGTCCGCGATGCGGAAAAGTGGTGAAGGCCCGGCGCCCCGACGGCACCGGACCTCCACCGATCCCCCGGCCGTGCGGCCCCTGTTTCCGCACGCCCGAACCCGCCTGACCCGTGGCCCCCGACGCATGGGGCCAGGCGGGGTGTCCTACGCCTCCGCCATGCCCGCGACCACGGAGTTCCTGGCCGCCCGGCGAGCCGGCAGAGCAGCAGCCACCACAGCCGCCACCACCGCGAGCCCGAGCATGATCCCGATCTGGCCGAACGGGATGGAGAAGCTGATCTGGAACTCCGAGTTGGAGATCGCCTCGACCAGCAGCCACCCGAACCCGGCGCCGAGCACGACGCCCACGACCGCGCCGATCAGCGCCATCAGGATCGACTCGACCACCAGCATCTGCCGCAGCTGGCCCCTGGTCAGGCCCAGCGCCCGCAGCAGGGCGGACTCGCGGGTGCGTTCCAGCACCGACAGCGTCAACGTGTTCGCGATGCCGAACAGGGCGATGATCAGCGCCAGGCCGACGAGGGCCCAGATGAACAGCAGCACCTGGTCGATCTGCGCGTTGAGCTCGGCCTTGGTCTCGGCCGCGGAGTTCAGCACCGCGACCGGCGACGTCGCGATGACGCGTTCCAGGTCGGCGCGGGCGGCCGTGATGTCGGTGCCGGGAGCGAGCTTGACCAGGAGCTTCTGGTAGCCCTTCAGCGGTTCCTTCAGCAGGCCCTGGACCGCGGGCAGTGTCACGATGCCGGCGCCGTAGCTGTTGTCCTTGATCAACGCGACGACCTTGAAGTCCTTGTCGTTGATCTTCAACGAAGAGCCGACCGACAGGCCCGAGTCCTTCGCGTCCCGCTCGCGCAGGGCGATCTCGTTGTCCTTGAGGCCGGTCAGCGTGCCGCCGGCGAGCTCGGGGCGCACCAGCGAACCGATGGCGTCGGCCGGGTAGCCGGTCACGTCGGCGTACTTGAGCTTGTCCGACTCGCCGAACGCCATGACCTCCGGGGCAATCTTCGCGACGTTCTTCACCTTCGCGAGCTCGTCGGCGAACTTCGGCGTCAACGGCTGGCTGTAGACGTTCGAGCTGACCTCGTAGTCCGCCGGGAACCGCTTGTCGACCTGTTCGTTCATGGTCTGGCGGCCGCTGCCGGCCACGACCGCGACCATCGCGACGATGGTCACGCCGATCATCAGCGCGGCCGTCGTGGCGGCGGTGCGCTTCGGGTTGCGGCCCGCGTTGGCCGAGGCCAGCTTCGCCGGGACGCCGTGCAGCGCCTTTCCGAACAGGCGGTTCACCAGCGGCACGTAGAGAGGTCCGAGCAGGAGCACGGCCAGCAGCAGCACCATCGTCGCGCCGCCGGTGATGAACATGGCGGGCTCCTCCTTCTCCTGCTGGAGACCGAGGTAGACGGCCGCGCCGCCGATCAGCGCGATCACCGACGCGACGATGACGCGGACCTTGCCGGTGCGGGCGACGTCGTCGTGGCTGTCCGGCTGCGAGCGGAGTGCCGCCACCGGGGCGACCTTCGTGGCACGACGGGCCGGGAGCACGGCCGCCAGCACCGTCACGACCACGCCGACGCCGAAGCCGGCGGCGATGGTCACCCACGAGATCGGCAGGCGGATCTCGACGTCACCGCCGCCGGGGCCGCCGACCGTGCCCACCAGCGCCTGCAGGCCGGCCGAGACGCCGAGGCCGCCGAGGATGCCCAGCACGGACGCCGCGAGCCCCATGAACACCGCTTCGGCGAGCACGCTGCGGAACACCTGGCCGCGTTCCGCACCGACGCAGCGCAGCAGGGCGAGCTCCTTCGTGCGCTGGGCGACGAGGATGGTGAACGTGTTGTAGATGACCATGCCCGCGACGACGAGCGAGATCGCGGCGAACGCGAGGAGAAACGACTTGATGTCGCCGGCGGCGTCACCCACCGACTCCAGGGTCTTCTGCGTCAGCTGCTCACCGGTCTGCACCTCGTAGCCGGTGCCGATGGCCTTGGTGATGTTGTCGACGAGCTGCTGCTGCGTCACGCCGTCCTTGGCGACGGCGACGATCTCGTAGATCCGCTGGTCCGGGATCACCGTGCGCAGGCCCTCCGGCGTGACCACGACGTGGTCGCTGCCGGACATGGACATGCTGCTGGCGCCCTGCTGGTAGGTGCCGACGATCGTGAACGTGTGCTCGACTTCGTTCTCGATCAGCTTGAGCTTGTCGCCGACCTTGAGCTTCGCCGTCTGCGCGGTCTTGACGTCGATCGCGGCCTCGTCGGCCTTGGCCGGGAACTTGCCGTCCTTGAGGTCGAGGTCGCGCAGCTTCTCCGTCGTGGGCAACGGCTGCAGCAGTGCGTTGCGTGCCTTGTTGTCGCTGCCGATCAGCGCCGCGCTGCTGAACTCACGCGAGTCCGCGCCCGCCACACCCTGCGTCGCGCGAATCTTCTGGAGGACGTCGGCCGGGATGCCCTTCTCCTGGTCCTGGCTGTTGTCCGGGAGGTGCACGGCCGCGTCGACGTTGCGGGCGCTGCGGGCGAAGTTGTCCCTCGTCTGCGCCTCGACGGCGTCGCCGAGCACGAGCGTGCCCGTCACGAACGCGACGCCGAGCGCGATGGCGATGCTGGACAGCACCAACCGCGCCGTGCGGGCGCGCAGGCCCGCGAGGATGGTCTTCAGCATCTACCTCACGCCCCCAGGTGCGTGAGGGCGTTGACGACGGACTCGGTGGTGGGCTGGAGGATCTCGCCCGCGAGCCGGCCGTCGGCGAGCAGCACCACGCGGTCCGCGTAGCTCGCGGCCACCGGGTCGTGCGTCACCATGATCACGGTCTGGCCCAGCTTGCGGACCGACATGCGCAGGAAGTCGAGGACCTCGGCACCGCTGCGCGAGTCCAGGTTGCCGGTCGGCTCGTCGGCGAAGATGACCTCAGGACGGGCGACCAGAGCACGCGCGCAGGCGACGCGCTGCTGCTGGCCACCGGACAGCTCGGTCGGGCGGTGGGTGAGGCGGTCGCGCAGGCCGAGCACGTTGACGATCGTGTCGAACCACTGCTTGTCGGGCTTGCGGCCGGCGAGCTCCAGGCCCAGCAGGATGTTCTGCTCGGCGGTCAGCGTCGGCAGCAGGTTGAAGGCCTGGAACACGAAGCCGACGCGGTCGCGGCGCAGCTTGGTCAGGTCCTTGTCGTTGAGCTTGGTGATCTCGGTCTGTCCGATGTGGATCGCGCCGCTGTCCACGGTGTCCAGTCCCGCGAGGCAGTGCATCAGCGTGGACTTGCCGGAACCGGACGGGCCCATGATCGCGGTGAACTTCCCCGCCTGGAACGCGACGTTGATGCCGTCGAGCGCCCGCACCGCGGTGTCACCCTTGCCGTAGACCTTCACCAGGTTGTGGGCCGCCGCGGCGGTCCGGGTGCCGACCTCGGACACCAGTGCAGACATGTCGCTTGCCTTCCTCACAGGGGATGTTCCTCGATGAGGAAGAAGCTATGAGGAGGCCGAGTACGCGGACATCAACTCGGCGACGCGTTGCGCATCAGCCTGAGGTATGACAACCAGCGCTATTCCAGCAGACCCCGGTCGTACGCGATCGCCACGGCCTCCGCGCGCCGCGACGCCCCCAGCTTGGCCATGATCCGGGAGAGGTGCACGGACACGGTCTTCTCGCTGATGTACAGCTCCTCACCGACCTCGCGGTTCGTCCGGCCGGACGCGACCAGCGCCAGCACGTCACGTTCACGAGGGGTGAAGAGGTCGATCTGCTCCCGCACCGGCTCCTCGGCCCTGAGGGTGATCCGGGCCCGCTTGGCGCACGACGCGACGACCTCCTGCAACGGCGCCGCCTTCAACCTGGTGGCCACCTCGTCGGCCAGGCGCAGCTGCTCGGCGGCCTCCTCCCGGCGGTCCGCCCCGAGCAACGCCTCCGCGAGCCGCCACCGGCACACGGCCTGTTCGAAGACGAGCCCGTACGCGAACCCGTCGACGGCGGCCTGCCAGAGCTCGGGATCGCCGGCGCCGGTCAGCCTCGACTCCTCCGCCATCGCGCGGGCCAGCCACGCCCTGCCCTCCGGTCCGAGGGAACCGGTGCGCGGGACGCCGTGCTTCGCGGTCAGCCTGACGTGCTCCGCCAGCTTGCGTCCGCCCTCCACGGCCTGCGCCTCCGCCTCGGCGTCCCGCTTGCGACGGGCCTTGGCCGCGATGTCGGCGTAGCCGGTGATGCCGATCGCGCCGATCCGGATGTCCGCGAGCACCCACGGTCCACCCAGCTTGCGGGTCCACTCCAGAGCGTCGGCCACGCGTTCGACGGCGAGCTCCGGACGGCCGCGCCACAACGCGAGCTCACCGCCCGTGCCACCGGTGATCAGGGCGATCTGGATGTCGCGGTGCCAGTCCTGGCGCAGCTCGGTGATCATCCGCTCGGACTCGGCCAGGTCGCCGCGCGAGACCCTGAGGTGCGTGGCGGCGGCGGCCAGACGCGCGAGAACCGTGGAGGAGACGGACATGCCGGGCGGTTCGCTCGCCCAGGCCGCGTAGTCCCAGTCACCGACGTAGTAGTGCACGAGGACCTGCAGGATCCGGATCTCCAGGCCGAACATGCTCCACGTCAGGCCGGTCTCCTGAGCGCGCTCCCCCGCCTCGTTGTAGACGCGGGCGGCCTCGGCGAGCTGGCCCGAGTCGTAGTACATCAGGCCGAAGTAGTACCGGGCGCGCAGCTCCGTGTTGACCGCGCCGACCCCGCGGGCGATCTCGATCGCCCGCTCGAAGTTGATCCGCGCTTCCTCGTGCCGGTCCACGTAGTCGTCGAGGAGACCGAGCGTGCCCAGGGCGTCCGCCACGGCGCCCACCGCGCCCACCTTCTCGCCGTCCGCGATGGCCTTCTCGGCGAACTCCCGGGCCTCGGTTCCGTTGCGCTGCTGACGGAGCAGCGCCGCCATGCCGGCCAGCGTCCTGGCGCGGGTGGGGCTCGGGTCGCGGTCGCGCATCAGCTCCCACGCCCTGGTCATCACCTCGTGGTACTCCTCGTCGTTGCCGTCGACCGCCGACAACGCCTGGGCGAGCCGGAGCAGCACCTCCGCCTGGTCCTCCGGCGACTGCCCGTCGAGCGCCTTCACGGCACTGCGGCCGAAAGCGACTGCCCGCTCCGGTTGACCGGCCGTGCCCGCGACCCACGACGCCCTGCGCAGCAGCACGGATTCGTCCACATCGGACGGACGGTCCTCCGCGGGAACCGCGTTCCACAGGTTGAGCGCCTTTTCCAGGTGCTGCAACGACTCCGCGGGCGCACCCGCCCGTTCGGACTCCCGCGACGCCTTGATCGAGGCCGTGAGCGCCTGCGCGAGGTCGTGGCTCTGGAAGGCGTGGTGGGCGAGCGCGGCGGCGGCACCCCGTTCGTCGAGGTGCTGGGCGAGGTGGTGGGCGTAGGCGGTGTGCAGCCGCACGCGTTCGCCGGGCAGCAGATCGCCGTAGACGGCCTCGCGGACGAGGGCGTGGCGGAAGATGTAGACCTCGTCGTCGTTCACGACGAGGAGGTGGTTCTGGACCAGCTCGCGCAACGCCGTGTCGAGCGCGATGTCCGTCATGCCGGCGACCTCGCGGAGGCGGTCGTGGCGGACCCGGCGGCCCCTGACCGACGCGACGCGGATGACGTGCTGGGCTTCGGGGCTCAGCCGTTCTACGCGGCTGAGAAGCACGTCGGCGAGCGCGGACGGCAACGACCTGTCGTCGCACGTGGCCACCGCGATGAGCTCCTCGGCGAAGAACGCGTTGCCCTCGGACCGTTCCGCGACCTGCTGGACGACGTCCTCCGGCAGGTCGTCGGACAGCGCCTCGACGAACCTGCGGGCGTCGGCGGCGTTGAACGGCGACAGGTCCAGGCGGTCGACGGCGGGCAGCCGGACCAGCTCGGACAGCAAGGGGCGCAACGGATGGCTGCGGTGCAGGTCGTCCGCGCGGTAGGTGCCGACGACCAGCAGACGCTGGGAACGCAGGCGGGACAACAGGAACGACAACAGGTACCTGGTCGACGCGTCCGCCCAGTGCAGGTCCTCGACGACCAGCAGCACGCGACGACGTTCGGAGAGATCACCGAGCAGGCCGAGCACGGCGTCGAAGAGCTGGAGCTGACCGACGTCCTGCTCGGGCCGGCGCCCCGGGATCAGGCTCGGCGCGATCATGCCCTCGGTGCCGGGCTCGCGTTCGGCGGGCAACGCCAGCTGCGGCAGCAACATCGCAAGCGCCGGCCGGTTCGCCGTGTCCTTCAGCGAGCTGAGCGCCTCGGCGAACGGCAGGTACGGCAGACCGGTCTCGCCCGCGTCCAGGCACCGTCCCATGAGGACGAGCGTGTCCTCGGCACCGGCCGCGAGCTCGTCGACCAGCCGCGTCTTGCCCACGCCCGCGTCACCGGCGAGCAGCACCGCCCCCGCGGTGCCCTCCCCGGCCAGTGCCAACGCGGCGCGCAACCGGTCCAGCTCGCGATCGCGCGCGACCAACGGGATTCCGGAACCGAGACGCGCCACAAGGGGCATGCTCGCACAGGTCATGCCCCGACGCCGCTGTGTTTCCCAGAGGTGCGGTGGATCACTCGCCGGATCCACGACGGCGAGCGGTCGTTCGACCGCTGCCAGTTGCAGATCGCGGTGCCGCGCCGGTACTCGATCTCCGCCTTGACTGCTTCAGGGGTCCATTCGCTCATGACGACGAGGTTCGTCCTGAGGCCGCACCTCAGGCATCGGACGATCACGCAGTTCCGCGCAGGGAACCCCTTACCCAGTCGATGAACGGCGCATTTGTTCACCTGAGGTGGACAAATGCGCCGTTCATCTTCAGCCCACGGTCACTGCTCGGGCACGGGCCAGCCGGGCCCGGATGCCGTCCGCCTCAGGCGCCCCCAGCTCGGTGAACAACGCCAAAGCACGCTGCCAGTGCGCCGCCGCCCCCGCCGCCCCGAGCCGGTCGAACACCGCGGCCAGGCGGTCGTGCGCCAGCGCCTGGTGGTACGGCGAGACCGCGTCGCAGGCCACGGCCAGCGCCGTGCGTGCCGACGAGAGCGCGCCCTCGGTGTCGCCCGTCTCCAGCAACGCCGTGGAGATGTCCGTGTGGCACGCCGCCTCACCGCACTGCTCGCCCACCTCGTGGTACATCCGCAGGGCGACGCGCAGCCACGGCATCGCGTCGTCGAAGCGCTGGGTCGCGAGGTACAGCAGGCCCAGGTGGTGGTGGGCGTTGGCCTCGGTCCACTTCGACCCGGCGATGCGTGAGATCTCCATGGCCTCGCGGTAGTGCTCCTCGGCCTCGGCGGCGCGACCCAGGTCCTGCAGGAGGTCCGCGACGGTGGTGAGCGCGCGGGCCTGCTGGTGCACGTCTTCCTTGCGGCGGGCCGTTTCCAGGGCGCCGCGCTGGGCGTTGAGGGCCTCGTCGTACCGTTCGAACTGCAACAACGCCACACCCAGGTTGAACTGCATGACGAACCGGGCGTCGTCGTCGTTCAGCGCTATCGCCGCCTGCAACGCGGCTTCGGTGATGCGCAACGAGGTCTCGCGCTCGGTCCGCAGCCACAGGTACCGCGACAGCGTGTACGGCAGCTGCCAGGCGTGGACGTGCCAGCCGGACGCCGAGGCGTGCTCGGTGGCGGCGATCAGGTTGGCGCGCTCGGCGTCGAACCACGCCATGGCGTCCGCGGCACCGGACAGCGCCGGCACGTGGACGGGCCGGTGTTCTGGCGCGACCAGCACGCTGCCGCGGTTGATCGGCAGCATTCCGTCGGCGAGGTCCGAGCAGTGCAGGTAGAAGTCGAGCATGCGGCCGGTGGCGGCACGGCGTTCCGGTTCGGACAGCTCACCCGCCAGCGTCTTGGTGTAGACGCGGACGATGTCGTGCGCCACGTACCGGCCGGGTTCGCTGACGGACAACAGGTTCGCGGCGGTCAACGCGTCCAGCGCGCGTTGGGCCTCCAGCAGCGGGACGTCCCCCATCGCGGCGACCACGTGCGGTGTCAGTTCCGGGCCGGGGTGCAGCCCGACGATCGCCAGCAGCCGTGAAGGCACCGCGGGCAGCGCACGGCGTGACGCGTCCAGAGCGGCCCGCACGGTGCCCTCACCGTCCTCCAGACCGAGCGCGGCCAGGCGGCCCTGCTCGTCCTGCAGCTCCTCGACGAGCTCGGCCACGCGCAGCTTGGGCGACACGGCGAGACGGGCCGCGGCGATGCGCAACGCGAGCGGCAGGCCGTCGCACAACTCGGCCAGCTCGCGCAACGCACCCGCCTCGATGTCCGATCGGCCCGCGATCCGGCCCAGCACGTCGACGGCGGCGTCCGGGTCGAGCATGTCGAGCTCGACCAGCTTCGCCTCGACCTGCGCCACGAGCCCGACGAGCCGGCGCCGAGAGGTCACCACGACGCACGAGGGCGCGCCCGGCAGCAACGGCAGCAGGTCCGCGGAGCTGCGGACGTTGTCGAGCATCACGAGCATCCGGCGGTCGGCCAGGAGCGTGCGCAGCAACGCCGAACGTTCGTCCACCGAGACCGGCGAGTCGCTGGCCGGAACGCCCAGCGCGCGCAGGAACCGGTTGAGCACCTCACCGATCTCCAGCGGCTCACGGTTCGGGTCGTAGCCGTGCACGTCGACGTAGAGCTGGCCGTCCGGGAACTCCTCGCGGACCCGGTGGGCCCAGTGCAGGGCCAGAGCGGTCTTGCCGACACCGGCCGGACCGGTCACCAGCAGCACCGGGCCGTCGTGACCACGCAGCACGTCGTCCATGAACGCCAGCTCGGCATCCCTGCCGACCAGTGCGACGGGCGCCCGCGGGAGCTGCGCCGGGATCGTGACCGGCGCCGGTTCCGGAGGCGAGGCCTGCGGCGGCACGCGCACCGGCGCGCGTTCGGGTTCGGGACTGACCCCGGCCAGCACGGCCTGGTGGACGCGGCGCAGTTCGGGACCCGGCTCGACGCCGAGCTCGTCGATCAGCACGCGGCGGGCCTCGCGGTAGGCGGCCAGCGCCTCGGCCTGCCGTCCCGCCTGGACCAGCGCGCGCATCAGCAGGCCGTGGCCGCGTTCGCGCAACGGGTGCTCGACGACCGTCGAGCTCAGCTGCGAGACCAGCTCAGGGCCCTGCCCGATCGCGAGCCCCAGCTCGGCGCGTTCCTCCAGCACCGCGAGCCGGCGTTCCACGAGACGACCGCGTTCGACGTCGGCGAACAGACCCGAGACGCTGCCCAGCGGTTCCGCGCGGAACAACGCCAGCGCGTCATCCAGCTCGACCGCGGCTCCGGCGAGATCACCGGCGGCCCGCATGCGGTTCGCGAGCAGCACCTGACGTTCGAAGACGTCGAGATCGAGGGCGCCCGGTTCGACGCGCAGCAGGTAGCCGTCGCCCACCGACGTCAGCAGCTCGGCGGGAGCCCGGCGCGCGCGGCTCGGCTCCAGCGCCCTGCGCAGCCCGGCCACGTAGGTCTGGACGAGGTTCACCGCGCTGGATGGCACGTTGTCGCCCCAGACCGCCTCGATGATCTGGCCACGACTCACCGGGGTGTTGCGCGCCAACAGCAGCACCGCGAGGACGGCGCGCTGTTTCGCCGCACCGAGATCTACCTCTTGACCTGCGCGAACGACCCGGAGAAGGCCGAGAACCTCGAACCGCAGGGGTTCCTCGCCGTGCGTCACCGATCTGTCCTTCGCCTGGTGGCCACCTGGAGCTTGAAGATCACTTCAGTCGGGCTCCAGTCGTGCTGTAGAAGGCATTCTTACGCTTAGCGTGTCCAACCAACCACAGACGGCGAGATCAACGGAAACCGGAGATCGGGCAGTCGGGGAAGATTGGACCGGACAGCGGATCACCCGCTGCTCCCCATGATCGACGTGGGTCGGCCGGCGTGCAAGGGGCATCCAGCCCGCGGCGGCGGAACGCCGGCCGGCCCACGTCCCCTTGAACACGAGAAGGCCCAGACTGGATGATCCAGCCTGGGCCTTCCGCTGTGTCTGTCGATCAGCTGACAAAAGAGCCGGTCTTCGCCGCGGCGAGGAAGGTCCCCCACCCGGCGTCGCCGAACCTCAGCCGCGCTCCGTCCGCGTTCTTGCTGTCACGGACAGCCGCACCTGCCGGCACGAGCGCGATCTCCACGCACTCGGGCCCACCGGCGGACGAACGGCTGCTCTTGCGCCAACGCAAGCTCTCCACTGTCTGTTCACTCCCGGTCGCAGTCACGCGAGAGTGCGAGCGATCTCTGTGATCAGGGTTGCCGAATCCCCGGAGTTCAGGGCGGACTTCACCAAACGCTCGAACATCTCGGCGTACCAATGGACGTCAGACTGTTGTTCCAGATAGACGCCACTTCTAGTGCTTTCGATGTAGACCACGTCGGGGTCGAGCTGCTCAGGGAAGCTCAGGATGACGAACGGGCCGTCCATCGCAGCATGACCACCGGCGCTGAACGGCACGACCTGCATCGTGACGTTCGGCATTGCACCGACTTCGAGAAGACGCGCCATCTGGGAACGCATCACCCCGGTGCCGCCGACGAGCCTGCGCAGGGCCGCCTCGTCGATCACGACGTGCAGGCGCAACGGGTCGTCCTCGCTCAACAAGGCCTGCCGTGCCTTGCGCAACCGGACTCGCCGGTCTATCTCCGCGGTGCTCGCGTCCGGCAGCACCTGGGAGATCAACGCCCTCGTGTACGCCTCGCACTGCAGCAGGCCGGGGATCATCAGCCCCTGATAGGTCCTGATCGAGTCCGCGTCGGCCTCGTACCCCACGTAACGACCGGGCACGATGTCGCCGAACTCGTCCCACCACGCCTTGCGGCGGGCTTCCCTGGCCAGCTGGACCAGTTCGTCGAGAGTGGAGGAGTCCGCACCGTAGGCGGCGAGCATGTCCCGCACGTCACGCGGGCTCACCCCCACGCGCCCGGTCTCGATGCGGCTGATCTTGGAAGCGGAGCACTCCAGTCGCTCTCCGACCTCCTCGATCGTCAGCTCGGCCGCTTCGCGCAGGCGCCGGAGCTCGCTCACGAGCCGTCGCTTGCGCAGGGTCGGGCTGCTACCCCGTGCCATCCACACCTCCTGGTCGCTCTCAGTTTGAGAGCAAACCAGCGAGCCGCAAAGGGACGTCATCCATTCGTGTACTGCAACTTGCAGTTCTCATGTGGCGCGCGCCAGGCTGCATGGGTTGCTCACGCAAGGACTGGAGCTCTGAGCCTGATGGCCGTCACGGTGTTCAGCCAACTGGACAAGTCGCTGCACTCCCACTTGGCCACGCTCACCGATCTGGCCCAGCGCGGTGACGACCAGACCGCCCTCGTGCTCGCCAGGGTTGAGCTCCCGAGGGTGGTCGCGGTGGTCAAGGCGTTGCTGGACGAGCACCAGCCCGACGAGCACGGCCGGTGCGCGACCTGCAAGCGCGGCTGGTTCTCCAGGAGGTTGCCCGCACCGTGCCGCGCCTACCTCTCGGCGCAGCTGATCCTGACCGTGGTCGGCCAGGAGACTTCACACGGCAAGCACCTGCGCTCGGTAGGCTGAATTTCGAAACTCGATAGTTCTTCGGGACTGTCGCGACCTGGGCCGGCTCCGCACCCCCCGACCGGAGCCGGCCCTTCTTCGCGCCCGCCTCGCGGCACCGGCCCCGCGGTGCACCCGTCCGACCGACGGCCGCGGCACCGCGTCATCACCTCGCGTGACGTGTGCGGCCAAGATCAACACGGTTGGCTGAAAGATCTGTCACAGCACCGATTCCGCCGTCATCATGGTGGCGACGCGGCCTGATCACGACCCTCGATGCCTGTGCCGACACGGAGGTGTTCCCGTGCCGACCCCGCATGACCGCGCCGACGCGCTCGATGCCGTCCGGCCGCGCCGTCTGCTGCCTTTAGGGCGCCCCTAGCGAATCCCCTTCCCCCTCGCTCTGTGCTGCGCGCACAGGGCCATGCCGTCATTCCAGGAGAGGAACCCGATGAACCACCTGCAGAGGTCCAACGCCGGCGAGCACACCCCGCACGGCCCACCACTGATCCTCCGGCACGACCTCCCCGCGAGCTTCGTGCTGTTCCTCATCTCGATCCCGTTGTCGCTCGGCATCGCGCACGCGACGGGCGCGCCGCTGATGGCGGGGATCATCTCGGCCGTCGTCGGTGGCGTGGTCGTCGGCGCGATCAGCGGCGCGCCGTTGCAGATCAGCGGGCCCGGGACCGGGCTCGTGGTGATCGTGGCCGGGCTGGTGGCGCAGTTCGGGTGGGCGGCGACGGCGGCGATCACGCTCGCCGCCGGGGTGCTCCAGCTCGCGTTGGGGCTCACCGGGATCAGTCGTCTGGTGATGTCGCTGTCCCCCGCCGTCGTGCACGGGATGCTCGCGGGCATCGGCATCTCCATCGCCGTCGGGCAGCTCGTGGTGGTGCTGGGCGGCACGGCGGCGTCGTCCGTGCCGACGAACCTCGCCCTGCTGCCGGAAGTGCTGGCGAGCTCGCACGTCGGGTCGCTGGTGACCGGTGCGGTCGCGATCGCGGCTTTGCTGCTGTGGCCACGGGTTCCGCGGACGTCGCTCGTTCCCGCGCCGCTGATCGCCGTCGCCGCCGCGACAGGGCCGGCGTTCGTGCTGCACCTCGACGTGGCTCGGGTCGCCCTGCCGGACAGCCACGCGCTGGTGTTCCCCGAGATGCCCCGGGGCAGCGTCGGGGCGGTGGTCACTGCGATCGTCACGGTCGCGCTGGTGGCGAGCATGGAGTCGTTGCTGTCGGCGGTCGCGACGGACCGTTTGCACGACGGGCCGCGGGCCAGGCTGGACAAGGAGCTCATCGCACAGGGCACGGGGAACGTGCTCGCGGGTGCGCTGGGAGGGTTCCCGATCAGCGGTGGTCTCGCGCGCAGCTCCACGAACATCGCGGCGGGCGCGAAGACCCGGTACGCCGCCGTCTTCCAGGGCGTGTGGATCGCGGTGGCGGTGCTGGCGTTCGCCCCCGCCCTGGAGCTGATCCCGTTGGCGGCACTGGCGGGCGTGCTTCTCGTCGTCGGGCTCAAGCTCGTGTCGATCGCGCGCATGCGGACGTTGTGGAAGCACGGCGAGTTCTCGGTGTACGCGGCGACCGCGCTCGGTGTCGTCCTTTTCGGACTGCTCGAAGGTGTCGTCGTCGGGCTCGCCATCGCGCTGCTGCGCGCGTTGTACCGGTTGACGCACTGTTCGGTGCGTGTCGAGGGCAACCGGGTGTGCGTGCGCGGATCGTTGGTGTTCCTCGGGGTCGGCCGGCTCGTGCGCGAGCTGCGCAGGTTGCCGCTGGGCCAGACCGTGGTGCTGGAGCTGCACATCGACTACCTCGACCACGCGTCGTACGAGGCGATCAACGACTGGCGCGAGGGCTACGAACGGCTCGGCGGCCACGTGCAGGTCGACGAGGTGCACGACACGTGGTACGACCGCGCGAACCGCGGCAAACCGGGGCGCCGCAAGACGTTGCCGGGCCCGCTGCCCCGCTGGTTCGCGCCGTGGTCGCACTGGCAGGGCACGCCGGACGCGGTGACGCTGCCCGCGCAACGGTCCTCTGCCGAGAGCGATCCCATGCTCCTGGGCATGCACGAGTTCGAACGACGCTCGGCACCGCTGGTGCGGCCGTTCCTGCACGAGCTGGCGGTGCGCGGGCAGCGGCCGCAGCAGCTCTTCATCACGTGTGCCGACTCCCGCGTGGTGCCGAACCTGATCACCACGTCGGGGCCGGGTGACCTGTTCTGCGTGCGCAACATCGGGAACCTGGTGCCGATGTCGTCGGCCGACGACAGGTCGGTCGGTGCGGCGATCGAGTTCGCGGTCGAGGTGCTCAACGTCGGCTCGATCGTCGTGTGTGGACACTCCGACTGCGGCGCGATGAAGGCGCTGGTGAACGGATCCGCCTCGCGCGGCTCGCACCTGCACTCGTGGCTGCGCAACGCGGAACCGTCGCTGATCCGGTTCCACGCGCCGATGTCGCACGGCTGCGCGGAACTGCCGGTGGCCGACCGGCTCGCCGTCGCGAACGTGGCGCAGCAGCTGGACAACCTGCTCGGCTACCCGAGCGTGCGCGAGGCGATCGCCGCGGGCACGCTGACGTTGAAGGGCATGTACTTCGACATCTCGAACGCCCGCGTCTACCTCGTCGACCCGGACCGCAACGGGCTCGAGCCCGTCCCCTCTCCCGCCTAGAAAACGATGAACGGCGCATTTGTCCACCTGAGGTGAACAAATGCGCCGTTCATCTCGAAAGCGACTAGCAGGTGCCGATCCACGAGCACTCGACGTCGAAGCGCTCCTTGGCCGGGACCTTGGTGCGCTCCTGCGCCGGAGCCTTGCGCTGCTGCGGAACCGACTCGATCTTCGGCTCGGCCTTCTGCGTGGCCACCGCGGCACCGCCTTCGGACGCGAGCCGCACGGCGACCTTGTCCTCGACGGTCTTGGGGCTGAACCACAGCACCAGGTTGTTCTGCACGATCGAGAACACCAGCTGCCTGCCGTTCTGCGTCGTGACGTAACCCGTCAGCGCCGAGACACCGGACATCGAGCCGGTCTTGGCCTGCACGTTGCCCTCGGCCAAGGTGGCCTTCATCCGGTTGACCAGCGTGCCGTCGCGGCCCGCCACCGGCAGCGACGACGACCAGGTGCTGAACCAGGGCTTCGTCTTCGCCTTGATCAGCACCGAAGTCAGGTCGTCCGGCGAGATCTCGTCCATCCTGGACATGCCGGAACCGTCGAAGATCTCGACCCAGTTCGGGTCGATGCCGAGACCTGCCCACTTGCGGCTGAGCTGGTTGACGCCGTTGGAGAACGAGCCACCAGCGGACTTCACCAGCACCTCGGCCAGCATGTTGTTGCTGTTCTTGAGCAACGGGTTGATCAGCTGACCCAGCGTCATCGACTGGTCGGACGCGAGGACACCGGCACCCTGCGGCGCCTTGCCCCTGCGCACCCCGCCCTGGACCTGGATCCCGTTCTGCGCCAACGCCTTCTGGAACACCGACCCGACGAGTCCGGTCGGGTCCTTGACGGTCGAGAGCGCCGTCGTCTCGACGGACGTCGAACCGCTGACCCTGATCACGTTCGTGCCGTGCTCGCGCTCGATCGAGACGCCACCGTCGCCGGTGGTCGCGGTGCTCACGATCTGCACCTGGTCGTTCGCGGGCTCGACGCTCACCTGAACCGGAGCGCCCGTCGAGGCACCCGGCTTCACGCGCACGACCACCGTGCCGGCGCTGAACTTCGCGTCCGGCGACAGCGTCAGCGCCGAGGTTTCCGCGCTGTACGAGAACGGCTCGTCGTCCCACGCCCAGCCCAGGCCGTACGGCTGGGAGTCGAACGCCGTGTCGTCCAGCACGAGCGCACCGCTGACCGTCGTGACACCGCCGGCCTTCAACGTGTCCGCGAGCGCCTTGTAGCGCGTCGCGGACATCGTCGGGTCGCCGGTGCCGCGCAGGACGAGGTCGCCGTTCAGGGTCGACCCGTTCTTGGCACCCGAGGACTGCAGCTCGGTCTTCCACCGGTAGTCCGGCCCGAGCAGGTCGAGCGCGGCCGTGGTGGTGAGCACCTTCAGGTTGGATCCGACCTGTGAGCGCCTTCCGCCCGATCGCGTGTAGACGACCTCACCGGTGTTGGCGTCGCGCACGGTGATACCGACGTCGGCGCCCTTGAGCCCGGGGTCGGCGAGGATCGCGTCGAGGTCGCGGGTCAGCGCCTCGTTGTCGACCGCCACCGCGCCGCCGCTGGACGTCAGGGTCAACCCTGTCGCCGCTGCGACGACTGCCCCCAGCAAACGAAATTTCACGCATCCACCTCAGTCCGGTCGCCTGACCACAACGTGTGGAAGCTACCGGGGCGATCAACGCGGCGATAAGTGTGGGCACCGAAGAAGTCCCGCTGTCCCTGGACGAGCGCGGCAGGCAGACGTTCCGACCGAAGTCCGTCGTAGTAGGCCAAAGCGGACACGAAGCCAGGAGTCGGCACACCGGATTCGACCGCTCGGACCACGACCCTGCGCCAAGCGGCCTCGGCGTTCTGCACGGCGTCGCGGAAGTAGTTGTCCACCAAAAGAGACGCGAGGCTCGCGTTCTTGTCGTACGCCTCGCGAATGCGGTTGAGGAACTGCGCGCGGATGATGCAGCCACCGCGCCAGATCGTCGCCATCGCACCGAGATCGATGTCCCAGTCGAAGTTCTTCGACGCCTCGCGGATCATGTCGAAGCCCTGCGCGTACGCGACGACCTTCGACGCGTAGAGCGCCTGGCGCACGTCGTCGACGAGCTCGGCGTCCGGCTTGGCGACGACCTCGCTCGCACCGAACGCGTCGCGCACGGCCTTGCGCTGGTCGGTGTGGCCGCTCAGGCTGCGCGCGAACACGGCCTCGGCGATGCCGGTGACCGGGACGCCCAGCTCCAGAGCCTCCTGCACGGTCCAGCGGCCGGTGCCCTTCTGCTCCGCCGCGTCCTCGATGACCTGCACGAGCGGCGTGCCGTTCGCGTCGACGTGCTTGAGCACCTCGGCGGTGATCTCGACCAGGTACGACTCCAGGTCGCCCGAGTTCCACTGCGTGAACACGTCGGAGATCTCGGCGGGCGCCATGCCGCCGACGCGGGTCAGCAGGTCGAACGCCTCGGCGATCAGCTGCATGTCGGCGTACTCGATGCCGTTGTGCACCATCTTCACGAAGTGCCCGGCACCGTCCGGCCCGACGTGCACGCAGCACGGCTGACCGTCCACCTTGGCGGCGATCTCCTCGAAGACGGGACCGACGTGCTTGTACGACTCGGCGGGGCCACCGGGCATGATGCTCGGGCCGTTGAGCGCACCCTCCTCGCCACCGGAGATGCCGGCGCCGACGAAGAGAAGGCCCTTCTCCTTGAGCGCGGCCTCACGACGGCGCGTGTCGGCGTAGTGGGCGTTGCCGCCGTCGATGACCATGTCGCCGGGCTCCAGCAGCCCGCTCAGCTCGTCGATGACGGCGTCGGTCGGGCCACCGGCCTTGACCATGATGATGATCTGGCGCGGCGTCTGCAGGCTGTCGACCAGGTCCTGCAGCGTCTCGGCGCCGACGAAGTCGCCCTCGTGGCCGTGCTCGTCCAGCAGGGCCTTCATCTTCGCGGGCGTCCGGTTGTGCACGGCGACTTTGAAGCCGTGCCGCGCGAGGTTGCGCGCGAGGTTGCTGCCCATGGTGGCGAGACCGGTGACCGCGATACGTGCTTTGCCTTCCGTCATACGCGACAGCCTGCCGTGTTCTCCGTTTTTTCGCGAGATGTCACAGGGTGTTCTCAGACTCCGTTTTGCCAGGTGAACCGCGTCACGCCGCGATACGTATGGCTAGGCGTAAGTTGGCTCCATGACGGAATTCACGAGCGTGGGACGCTCGGCGACCGACCGTGCCTCCAGGTACGGATCACAGCTGGTGAAGCACTTCACGCACAAGGACCTCGAAGGGTCCTGGGAGGACTCTCGCGGGTTCGTGCGGTTCTCCGCCGGCCTGGCCGAGTTCGAAGCCACGGAGGACGCTTTGGTAATGCGAGTCGTGTCTTCCTCGGAGGAGGACACGGCACGTCTGCGCGACGTCGTGGAACGGCACCTGGTCCGGTTCGGAACCCGGGACGAGCTTTCCGTTTCCTGGGACTCAGGCAGCCAGGACTGACGCCGCCATCCCGATGAGAGCGGTCCCACAGACCCGCTCGAACGTCGCGCGGATCTTGGGCTTGCTCAGCAGGTTGCCGAGCTGACGCGCGGACGGCACCACGATGACCCAGAACAGCGCGAAAACCCCGACCGTGACGGCGCTCAGCAGAGCGGCCTGGGGCAACGGCGCGCTGTTCGGGTCCATCGCCTGCGGGATGAGGCTCAGGAACGTCAGCATCACCTTGGGGTTCAACAGGTCGCACAGCAGGCCGCGCAGGAACACGTTGCCCCTGCCCTGCCGGTGTTCGGTCGCCTCGTTCGCGGTCTTCAGGGTCATGAACCCGACGTAGGCGAGGTACAGCGCGCCGATCACCTTGACCACGAGCAGCGCCGTCGGCACCGCGGCGACGAGCGCGGAGAGCCCGAGGGTGGCGAGCGTGGCGTGGACGAGGAGCCCGGTGATCACACCGAGGGCCGCCTCGGTGCCCTTGCGCAGGCTGCGCACCGCGTTCCCCATGATCAGGACGAAGTCGGGCCCCGGCACGATCATGATGATCAGGAGAGCGACCAGGAACGACGTCCACGCGATGTGCATGGCGCCGATCGTCGTGCTTCGTTCTGCTCCGTTCCAGCTGGTCAGTACGATGTTCGGTTATGCGCGAACAAGCCGAACTGGATTCGGTCGACTGGCACATCCTGGAGGAGTTGCAGAACGACGCGACGCTGCCGAACCGGGCGCTGGCGGAGATCGTCGGTCTGGCGCCCTCGTCGTGTCTGCAACGGGTGCGGCGGCTGCGCGACCTGGGTGTCATCACGGGGTGCCACGCCGTCGTCGACCCGGCCACGACGGGCCTGCCGCTGGAGGCCGTGATCTCGGTGAACGTGCGGCCGCACACCAGGCCCGTGGTGGCGGCCTTCCGCGCGTTCGTGATGGCTCAGCCGGAGACGCGGTCGATCTTCCACGTGTCCGGGCAGGCCGACTTCCTGATCCACATCGCGGTGGCGGATTCCACGCACCTGCAGGCGTTCCTGATGGACAAGATCGCGTCACGGACGGAGGTGCGGAACCTGACCTCGTCGGTGGTGCTGGAACGGGTGGAGACGCGGGCGCTGACGCCGCCGGCGAACCTGAGGCCGACTCACCGGCGGCGTCGCACGGACTAACGCCGTCGCAACAGCGCGTCGAGATCGATCTTCAGCGGTACCGGCCTGGTCAGTTCAACCGTGCCCGTGCCACCGTCGACATACTCGTAAACACCGTCGACGAGCTCGAACGCGGCCAGGCTGAACGGATCACCGAGCTCGACGATCCAATAGTGTGCGATCCCGGCCTTCGCGTACTCCGCCGGTTTCACCACGAAGTCCGTTCGCTTCGAACCCGGTGACATGACCTCGACCACGAGCAGAACGTCCGCGGCATCGAGACGACGGTCTCCGTCGCCGTAGTTCTCGACGGACAGAACCACGACATCCGGCCTGCGCACCGTCGCTCGCTCGCCGGACTTGAGCGCAACGTCAACATCGATCACCGCGGTCAGATGATCCGGCAGTTGCTCATCCAGGCAGTAGGTGAGTCTCAAAGCAGCACGCTGATGCCGCGGGAAGGGTGAAGCGATCACTTGCAAGGCTCCATCAACGAGTTCATGACGACGACACATGTCCTCTGGCATCGCGTCCCACTCGTTCAGGCTCACCAGGTGATCCCGCCGCAGATCCACGTGAACACCTTTCTTCCGCCTTTGAGAGCCTCTTTCGCCACCAGCTCCCATCAGCCTCGCGCTTGGAGGCCCTCCATGCGATCACTCACAAGCGTGGTTCTTCGAACTGGCGTACTAGGCCTCGTCGGGTGACGGCTTGATCACCCGGATCAGGCCCTCCTGCACCACGGTCGCCACCAGCTGCCCGTCCTGCGAGAAGAACCGGCCCGTCGCCAGCCCGCGATTGCCCGACGCGGACGGCGAAGAGGTGTCGTACAGCAGCCACTCGTCCGCGCGGAACGGCCGGTGGAACCAGATCGCGTGGTCCAGCGAGGCGCCGAGGACCTTGTCCAGTCCCCAGTAGACACCGTGCTTGGCCAGAACTCCGTCCAGCAACGTCATGTCCGACGCGTAGGTCATCACGCAGATGTGCAGCATCGGGTCGTCCGGCAGCTTGCCGTCGGCCTTCATCCACACCTGGGAAGCGGCCTCGCCCGGACCGTCCTCACGGGACTCCCACGGCGGCTCGGTGACGTAGCGCACGTCGATCGGGCGCGGGAACTTCGACGTGTGCAGGCCGTACCCCTCGGCCGACTCGGTCCACGTGGGCAGCGACTCCGGGTCCGGCACGGACGGCATGTCCGAGGAGTGCTCGACGCCCTGCTCCTCCAGCTGGAACGACGCCGACAGCGCGAAGATCGCCTTGCCGTGCTGCACGGCGACGACTCGCCGGGTCGTGAACGAGCGGCCGTCGCGGATGCGGTCCACTTCGTACACGATCGGCACGCGCGGATCGCCGGGGCGGATGAAGTACGAGTGCAGCGAATGCACGCGGCGTTCCACCGGCACGGTGCGGCCCGCGGCCACCAGGGCCTGGCCCGCGACCTGTCCGCCGAAGACACGCACCGGTGACTCCGCGGGCGACACACCGCGGAAGATGTTCTCCTCGATGCGTTCGAGGTCGAGCAACGCGACCAGGTCGTCCACTGCGGATTGGCCGCTCAGGCCCGACGGGCTCGTAGCGGCGGCACGGGCGGCCTCAGTCACGACAGAACTCCTAGCGGCACGGACACGGCGCGGCCCCGCGCCCTCACACGTCCAGTATGAGGGGGCGGGGCCGGCACAACTACGGATCAGGCTGAGAGGCCAGCCACTACGCGTGGTCGTCCTCGCCCAGCCGGTGCACCCGGATGAGGTTGGTCGAGCCGATGGTGCCGGGAGGCGATCCGGCGACGACCACCATCAGGTCGCCCGCCTGGTAGCGGCCGATCTCGATCATGGCCGTGTCGACCTGGCGGACCATCTCGTCGGTGGACTCCACCCGAGGGACCAGGAACGTCTCGGTGCCCCACGTCAGCGCGAGCTGCGAGCGCACCGCGGGCTCCGGCGTGAACGCCAGCAGCGGCAGGTGCGTGTGCAGGCGCGCCAGGCGGCGGACCGTGTCACCGGACTGCGTGAACGCGACCAGGGCCTTGGCGTTGAGGCGCTCGCCGATGTCGCGGGCCGCGTACGAGATCACGCCGCGCTTGGTGCGCGGGACGTGGGTCAGCGGCGGCACGACGACCGACTCGGTCTCGACGGCCTCGATGATGCGGCCCATGGTCTGCACGGACTCGATGGCGTAGCGGCCGACCGAGGTCTCACCGGACAGCATCAGGGCGTCCGCGCCGTCGAGCACCGCGTTCGCGACGTCGGACGTCTCGGCGCGGGTCGGGCGGGAATTCGTGATCATCGAGTCGAGCATCTGGGTCGCGACGATGACCGGCTTGGCGTTCTCGCGGGCGATCTGGATCGCCCGCTTCTGCACCAGCGGCACGTGCTCCAGCGGCAGCTCGACGCCCAGGTCACCGCGGGCGACCATGACGCCGTCGAAGGCGAGCACGATGGCCTCGAGGTTGTCCACGGCCTCCGGCTTCTCGATCTTCGCGATCACCGGGAGACGCTTGCTGCCCGAACGGTCCATGACCTGGTGGACCAGGTCGATGTCCGCGGGCGAGCGCACGAACGACAGGGCGATGAAGTCCACGCCCAGTGAGAGCGCGAACTCGAGGTCCTCGATGTCCTTCTCCGACAGCGCAGGCACGGAGACGTCCATGCCGGGCAGCGAGAGGCCCTTGTTGTTGCTGACGGGTCCGCCCTCGGTGACCTCGCACACGACGTCGGAACCTTCGACGTCGACGACCACGAGGCCGACCTTGCCGTCGTCCACGAGCAGGCGGTCGCCGACCTTGGCGTCCTTCGCCAGCTCCTTGTACGTCGTCGACACGCGGTCGTGCGTGCCCTCGACGTCCTCGACGGTGACGCGGACGACGTCGCCGGTGTTCCAGTCGACAGGACCCGCGGCGAACCGGCCGAGCCGGATCTTGGGGCCCTGGAGGTCCGCGAGGATGCCCACGGCGCGGCCCGACTCGTCGGCTGCCGCACGGACCATGTCGTAGACCTGCTTGTGGTCGGCATGGCTGCCGTGGCTGAAGTTCATCCTGGCCACGTCCATACCGGCCGCTACCAGGTCGCGGACCTTGTCCGGCGTGCCAGTGGCGGGACCGAGGGTACAGACGATCTTTGCGCGTCGACTCACGTCTAGAGAGAGTAGCCCTCGTTCCTGGACCGATCCCGAACTACCCGTGGGTAATGTTCAGACATGGGTCGAGTGCTGCCATTCGTAGTCGCGGCGTTGCTCAGTGTCGTCGTTTTGTTCACCCCGGAGTCAGGTGTGCCGACCGCGCCGCCTGGTACGGACAAGGTCATCCACACGCTGTTGTTCGCGCTGCTGGCGTTCACCGGCCTTTACGCGAGAATTGCTCACATTCTGCCGCTGCTGGTCGTCTACGCGGGCGTTTCGGAGGTTCTCCAGGAACTCATCACGCCTCTGCACCGCAGCGGCGACTGGCTCGACGCCTTGGTCGACGTGGCGGGCATCGGGCTCGGCTGGGCTACCGCGACCTGGATTCGCTCACGCCGACGTGGTCTTCGCACCACGCGTTGAGGTCCTTGAGCTGCCGCCACGACTTGCGCACGCGGTCGAGGCACCCCGGCTCGTGCAGCACGTCGTCCGGCTCCCAGATCTTGCGCACGTAGATCGACCGGTGCTTGAGCAGGTCGAGGTGCGGGTGGTCGTCGGCGAACCCGCGCGGCTTCGACTTCATGACGTCGCCGCACAGCTCCCAGCCCTGCTTGACCAGCTTGTCGACGATCTTGCGCAGCAGCACGCCGTGCGCGTCGACCGAGGCGCGGTAGCGGGCGAGCTGGTCGGACGCCATGTGGAACGAGCCGCCGCCGGTCAGCAGTCCCTCCGGGCTGATCTGCACGTAGTACGCGCCGCCGCCGCGTCCTTTCTCGATGACGCCGCCGCAGTTCGTCTTGTACGGCGTCTTGTCCTTGGCGAACCGCACGTCCCGGTACGGCCGGAAGACCTTGCCTTCGCCGAACTCCTTCTCCAGCGCGAGGAGCAGCGCCTCCATCGGGCCCCGCACGTCGCGCAGGTAGGTCTCCTTGTTGTCGTCCCAGTACGCCTTCGAGTTGTCGAGGACCAAGCCGTCGTAGAAGTCAATGGCGTACTCGCCGAAACCGCTGAACGTCACCGAGACAGCCTAGGCCGACCGCCCGAACGCGTGAAAATTCGTTTGAGCGCACACAACCACCGCCATAATCCGATGAATGCCACGCCGTATCAACGCGCTCGCGACCTGGCTCCACCAACTCGAGCCGGACGAGGTGGCCGCGATACTCGTGCACCGGCGTGACGTGGCCGACCGCTACATCCGCACGTTGAAGGACCTCGCGACCCAGCTCACCGACTCCGACTCGGTCCGCGCCGCCGAGGACACGCTCGACCAGGGCGCGATCGACGTGCTCGGCGCGATCGTGGCGCAGGGCAACCTCGGGACCGTCGACACCGTGTGCACCGAGCTGCGGTGCTCGGTCGACGACTTCGAACGGGCGTTGGGCGAGCTGAAGAAACGCGCGCTGGCCTGGCCGGACGGGCCGAAGCTCGTCGCGGTGAACTCGGTGCGGGCCGGCGGGGCGGTGCGCGATCAGCTGACCGTGCGGCCGAAGGCGCCGGGGAAGCGCAAGGCCTCCGAGATCTCACCGATCGTGCCAGCCATGTCCACTGTGGACGGAGTGGCACGGCTGCTGGCGCACTGCGAGCAGGACACGTTCGACGCCCGCTACACCGGTGGCGTGGCGACGGTCGAGATCCGGCGGGTCGCGCGGGCGTTGCGGGTCACCGACGGCGTGCTGCGGCTGTGGCTGGAGCTCGCGGTCGAGGCGCAGCTGGTCGGGGTGGAACGGTCCCGGCTGCTGCCGACCAGGCAGGGTGACGACTGGCTGGACTCGCAGCCCGGCGTCCGGCTCGCGACGCTCGTGAACGCGTGGGGCCGGATGGACTGGCGGCCGGAACCCGACCAGGCGCGGGCCGCGTTGCGCGACTACACCGGTGCCGCCGGACTGCTCCTGCGGCGCAGCGTGCTGGAACGGTTCTCGGCCCGGGAAGCCTTCACCGACCTGAACGAACTGGTCGCCGACCTGGTGTGGGAACGCCCCGCGGTGCACGACCCGCGCGCGACCGCGGCGGTGATCGCCGAGATGGAGTCGCTCGGGCTGGTGGCCGGCGGCGCGCTCACGCCGCTGGGCGTGGCGGTGCTCGACAGCGGTGACGTCGAGGCGGCGGCGACTCGGTTGATGCCGGCGGCGAAGGACAAGGCCGCGTTCCAGACGGACATGACCGCGGTGGTGAACGGTCTGCCGTCACCGGAGCTGAGCGCGACGCTGAACCTGGTGGCGGACCTGGAGGACAACGACGCCGCACGGGTGTGGCGCCTGTCCGCCGGGTCGGTGCGGCGCGCGCTGGACAGCGGGTTGTCCGCGCAGGAGGTGCTCGCGAAGCTGGCCGCGGTGTCGGAAGCACCGTTGCCGCAGGTGATCGAGTACCAGGTGCAGGACGTGGCGCGGCGCCACGGGCAGCTGACGGTGACCGACGTGGCGAGCTGCGTGCGGGCGGAGGATCCCGCGCTGCTGCAGGAGATCTCCCGGTCGAAGCGGCTGACGTCGCTGAAGCTGCGGTTCCTCGCGCCGACCGTGCTGGCGTCGGCCAGGCCGATGACGGAGACGCTGGAGGCGTTGCGCAGAGCCGGGTACGCGCCGACCGGGCTGGACGCCGGTGATCAGTCCATTGTGGAGCGAGTGGAACGGCGGCGGGCGACGGCCCGCGGCGAACGCCGGTCCGACCGGTGGTGGCGGGCCGAGCTGGACGACCTGGAGCTGACGCAGCTCGCGATCAGGCTGGTGGAGCAGGAGAGGCCGAGCGTCGGGCGAGGCACGCCGCGTGCGAACGCGGCACGGATGCTGCGCGACCAGAACGTCTTCCTGCGCGACGAGGAGGTGCTGATCCTCGCGACGGCACTGGTCGACGGCAGCCGCGTCGAGATCAGATACGCGAGCGGGCCGCGCAGGACGGAGACGTACGTGATCGTGCCGACCAAGCACCTGGAGGGCGTGCTGAGCGCGGACTGCGAGGACGGCACGAGCAGGGAGTTCGACATCGGTCACGTCCGGAAGGTCGCCGCACCGGCGATCTGAGTCAGGGCACCGCGAACGCCATCTCCAGCCCACCGCCCGGACGTGGCACCGCCCGCACCGACCCGCCGTGCGCCTTCGCGATCGACGCGACGATCGAGAGCCCCAGCCCGACACCGCGGCCGGATCCCGCGCGTTGCTCGCGCAGCTGGCGGAACGGTTCGAACAGCCAGCCGACCTGGTCGGCGGGCACGTCCGGTCCGGTGTTGCACACCTGCAGGGCCGAATCCCCTCCTGTGCGCACGGAAACCAGTCCGCCGGGGTGGTTGTAGGTGATGGCGTTGTCGACGAGGTTGACCACGAGCCGTTCCAGCAGAACGGGATCACCGGACACGATCTGGGGCGACAACGCCGCCTCCAGCCGCACTCCGGCCTGCTCGGCGACGTGCCTGCGGCTGTCCACCACACCGCGCGCCACGTCGTCGAGCTGCACCGGGTCCTCGTGCTCCAGGCCGCGGTCGCTGCGGGCGAGCAGCAGCAGTCCCTCGATGAGCGACTCGGTGCGCACGTTCATCACCAGCAGCCGTTCGCACAGGTCCCGCAGGTCCGGTCCGGCGTTCCGGCGGGCCATCGCGATCTCGATCATCGTGCGCTGGGTGGCGAGCGGGGTGCGCAGCTCGTGCGAGGCGTTGGCGACGAACCGCTTCTGGCTGTCGAACGACGCGGCGAGCCGGTCGAGCATCCCGTCGAAGGTGTCCGCGAGCTCGGTCAGCTCGTCGCGCGGGCCGGGCATCCTGATCCGCTCGTGCAGGCTGTCCGCCTCCAGCCGTTGCGCCGTCGCGACGACCTCCTGCACCGGGCGCAGCATCCGCACGGCGGCGAACCACCCCAGGGCCAGTGCCACGACCGCCATCACGGCCAGCGCCACCCCCGACTGCACGACGAGCGTCTGCAGCACTTCCTGGCGGTACTGGGAGAGGTCCGTGCCGGAGCTGCCCACCACGGGCGCGGAACCGGGGTCGGGCGCGGGCAGGTCGTCCGTGGACAGGCCGGGAGGCGCCTCGGTCGTGTCCGGCAACGCGTTGCGCACCAGCAGGTAGTTGGTCGCCAGCAGGATCGCGCCGCCGAGCAGGAACAGGCCGCCGCACATCAGCGCGAGCCGCAGCTTGACCGACATCCGCGCGGCTAGTCGCGCAACTGGTAACCGACCCCTGACACCGTGCGGATGACCTGCGGTTCGCCCAGCTTGCGGCGCAAGGTCATCATCGTGACCCGCACGGCGTTGGTGAACGGATCCACGTTGACGTCCCATGCCTTCTCCAGCAGCTCCTCGGCACTGACGACCGCACCCTCGGCGCGCATCAGCACTTCCAGCACGGCGAACTCCTTGCGCGACAGGTTGACGAACCTCTCGTCGCGGAACACCTGGTGCCGCCCGACGTCGAGGCTGATGCCCGCGCGGCGCAGCACCGGTGGCAACGCGGGCCGCGCCCGCCGCCCCAACGCCTGCACGCGCGCCAGCAGTTCCGCCCAGACGAAGGGTTTGGGCAGGTAGTCGTCCGCGCCGATGCCGAGTCCGTGCACCCGGTCCGCGACGTCACCCGACGCGGTCAGCATGATCACGCGGGTGTCGCTGCCGTGGTCGATGATCGCCCGGCAGACGTCGTCGCCGTGCACGCCGGGCAGGTCCCGGTCCAGCACGACGACGTCGTACCGGTTCACGGCGATGTACTCCAGCGCCTGTTCACCGTCGCCGCAGACGTCGACCGCCATCGACGCCTGTCGCAGCCCCTCCGCGACGGCGTCGGCGAGCATCTCCTCGTCCTCGACCACCAGGATTCGCAAACCCGACCCCCTTATTCCGTGCCAAGTGTGACGCGCACGCCCATAAGACGGCCATAAGCATCCGCACTTACGGTGGCGGAATCACCCGCCCGGTAGACATTCAGCCATCCGCAGGAAACAACCTGAGGGGGAATCATGAAAACTGCCGGCTTGATCGGCGCGATTGTGCTCACCGCATTGCTGACGTCGTGCGCGGGCAACTCCGACCCGAATGTCGCCTCCGCTCCGGGCAGCACGCAATCGAACACTGCTCCTGCCGGCGAGGACGCGTACTCCAAATGCATGCGCGACAACGGCGCCGAGCTGCAGTCCCAGGAAATCCCGAACAACGGGACCGGCCAGGGCACGGCGCAACAGGGCACGGCGCCGCAGGTCGACCAGGAGAAGCAGCGCGCGGCCCACGAGAAGTGCCGCCAGCACCTGCCCGACGGCGGCAACCCGAAGCCGATGAACCCCGAGCAGCTCGAGCAGGCGCGCAAGTTCGCCAAGTGCATGCGCGACGAGGGCGTGCAGTACCCGGACCCGAAGCCGGAGGACGGCGGGGACGGTGCCGCGAAGCTGCCCGACGGCGTCGACGTCCACGACCCGGCCGTGCAGGAGAAGATCCGGCGTTGCACGGCCAAGACCGGCGGTGACGCCCCCGGCTCCTCCGGTTCGACGAAATGACCGAGGAGGCCGGGCCGTCCGCCGCCAGGAGACGACGGCGCAAGCGGACGGTCTGGATCGCCGTCGTCCTCGCGTTCGCCGGGACGGCGGGAGCGGTGACGTTCACCCGGTTGGTCTCGGCACCGGCGTCGTCCGCACCGCCCGTCCCGCCGCCGGCCACCACGCAGGTGACCCGCACGACGCTCATCGACCGGATCAAGGTCGACGGCGACCTGGGCACCGGCACGCCGGTTGCGGTGACGGGACGCAGGCCGGGCACGCTCACGCGTCTTCCGGTGGCCGGTGAACAGCTCGAACGCGGAAAGGTGCTGTACGAGGTGAACGCGGTCGGTGTGCCGGTGTTCTTCGGCGGGACGCCCCTGTACCGGGAGATGCGCAACGGCGTCCCGGACGGTGACGACGTGAAGATGCTCCAGGAGAACCTCCTCGCTCTCGGCTACTCGGAGCTCGGGGCGGCGAGCGGAAAGTTCGGCCCGAGGACCGCGAGCGCGGTGAAGCGCTGGCAGAAGTCGCTCAAGGCCGAGCAGACCGGCGTCGTGCAGCCCGGCGACGTGATCGTCATGACCGGTCCCGTCCGGGTGCACGCGGTGACCGCGCAGCCAGGCGCCCCCGCCGAGGGCCCGCTGCTGACCGTGACAGGCCTCGACCGGCTGGTGTCGGTGGAGCTCACGGAGGCGCAGCGGCGGCTGGCTCGGGTGGACGCGAAGGTGAAGGTGTACCTGCCGGGTGGGAAGGACACCGCCGGCACGGTGCGCGAGGTCGCCGTGAAGACCGTGGAGGACAAGTCGAAACCGGTCGCCACGGTCACTTTGGACGATGCGACGCCTGCCGAGCCGGGGCGCGTCACCGTCGAGTTCGACGGTGAGAAGCGCGAGAACGTGCTGGCCGTGCCGGTGCAGGCGCTGCTCGCCGTGCGCGAGGGCGGGTACGCCGTCGAGGTCGTGGAGAGCGGGAAGAGCCGCTACCTGGCCGTTCGCACGGGGATGTTCGCCGGCGGGATGGTCGAGATCACCGGCGACGGCCTCACCGAGGGCATGACGGTGGTGACGACGTCGTGAGCCCGGTCCTCGAACTGGCGGGGGTGTCGAAGACCTACCGCGGCGGCGTGCTGGCGTTGCGGCAGTGCGACCTGCGGGTCGACGCGGGCGAGATGCTCGGCATCGTGGGCCCGTCGGGCTCCGGCAAGTCCACGATGCTGCACCTGATGGGCACGCTCGACCGCCCGTCGACAGGCGCGGTGCTGGTCAACGGCCACGACACCGGCAAGCTGACCGACCGGCGGCTGTCCGCGCTGCGGGCGTGGTGGATCGGCTTCGTCTTCCAGCAGTTCCACCTCACCGAGGGCTTCACGGCGAGGGAGAACGTGATGGCGGCACTGGTGTACCGGGGCGTCCCCGCCCGCGACCGCAGGGCCGCGGCCGACGAGGCACTCGCCCGCGTCGGCCTCGCTCACCGCGCCGGCCACCTGCCCACCGAGATGTCCGGCGGCGAGAAGCAGCGGGTCGCCATCGCACGGGCGCTGGTGAACCGGCCGAGCATCGTGCTGGCCGACGAACCGACCGGCAACCTCGACACGAAGTCCGGCGCCGAGGTGCTGCGGCTGCTGCGCGAGCTGCACGCCGACGGCACGACGATCGCGATCATCACGCACGACGTGCAGATCGCGGCGAGCCTGCCGCGCAGGGTGGAGATGCTGGACGGCGAGCTGCGGACGGACACGGGAGGCGGCCGTGCCTGAAGTACCCCTCCCCCGCGTCACCCGCCTGCCACCCGGCGACGTCCTCCGCCTCGGCACGGTGGGCGTCCGCACCCGCCCGGTCCGCACGGTCCTCGCCGCGCTCGGCATCGCCATCGGCATCGCCGCACTCATCGCGGTCGTGAGCATCCCGGCGTCGAACCAGGCCGCGTTGCGCGCCCAACTCGCCGCACTGGGCCCGAACCTGCTCACTGTCGTACCCGGCACGAACATCGCCGGCGGCAAGGCGAAGCTCCCCCCGGTGGCCGTCGACATGATCCGGAGGATCGGGCCGGTGCGGGAGGTGAGCGCGACCGGCGAGACCGACGCGACCGTGCGGCGCACCGACCTGGTGCCCGCGCAGGAGACCGGCGGGCTGAGCGTCAAGGCGGCACGGCTCGACCTGCTGCCGGTGCTCGGCGGATCCGTGCGCACCGGGCGGTTCCTCGACCAGGCGACCGAGGCGTTCCCCGTGGCGGTGCTCGGGGCGCGAGCCGCGCAGGTGCTCGGCACCGAGCTGAGGCCCGGATTGCCCGCCCCCTCGGTCTGGATCAAGGACCGCTGGTTCACCGTGGTCGGCGTGCTCGCGGCCAACCCGCTCGCGTTCGAGGTCGACAACGCCGTGCTGGTCGGGTGGAAGGCGGCCGAGAAGCACCTAGGGTTCGACGGCACGCCCGGCCAGATCTACGTGCGGGCCGACGACCGCGCGGTCGAAGCCGTCAAGTCGGTGCTCGGACGGACGGCCAACCCGAAGAGCCCCAACGAGGTGCTGGTCAGCCGGCCGTCGGACGCGCTCGCCGCCCAGCAGCTCGTCGAGCAGGCGTACTCGGGGCTGTTCCTCGGGCTGGGCGGGGTGGCGTTGCTGGTCGGGGGCATCGGGGTGGCGAACACCATGGTCATCTCCGTGCTCGAACGGCGCCGCGAGATCGGGCTGCGGCGCGCGCTCGGTGCCAGCAGGCGGCAGATCAGCGGTCAGTTCCTGGCAGAGGCCGTCGTGCTCGCGGGCATCGGCGGCGGTATCGGCCTGCTGATCGGGGTGGCGGCGACCGCCGTCTACTCCGCGTCGCAGGGATGGCCTGCCGTGCTCCCCCTGACCGCGCTCGCGGGCGGTGTGGGCGCGGCCGTCGTGGTCGGCGTGCTCGCCGGTCTGTACCCGGCGGTGCGAGCGTCTCGGCTCACCCCCACCGAGGCGCTCGCGACCACCTGAATGGCCGCACCCCCGGCGGGAGAGCGCCGGGGGTGCGGTGTGCCGATGGGACCGGTTCAGCCGCGACTCTGGAAACCGAACGACAGGAGCCGGTAGCTGCCGCAGGTCACCCAGAGGTGCCAGTTGCCGCGGCCGACCCACGGGGTGTAGTAGGTGCCACCGTTGGAGCACCGGCCGTACAAACGCACCTGGCCGCTCACGACCGAGCAGTTCGCGTCGACCCGCTGTGCCGTCGCCGTCCAGGAACACCGGTACGTCGCCTGGGTCCCGACTTCGTCGCCGGTCTGCTGGACGACCTGCGGCGTGGCGGCCGGTGCTGCGACCGCGGCCGCCGCGTTCATCGTGGCGACGCCACCGAACACGGCGAGCACCATCAGCAGGACACTCGTCATTCGCTTGATTGCGGACATCTGGCTTCCCCTCTTGCTTGATTGGGCGGCAGAACACGGAAAAGCCTCATCCGAACAACGTGCTCGCACCCAGAAATGGAACGAGAAACTTCCACGCGACTTCGCCTAGCACAGCAGGACATCCCGGCGCAGCAAGGGAAGAAAGTCCTTCCACTTGATCACCCGAGGGGCCAGACCAACTTATGCCGGTCTTATAAACGCGATGCGAGACTTGTTCACCAGGGGCAGGCCCAACGTTGCGCTCTTCCCGGGGGGCCTGAGACAACAGGGGGAAAACTCAATGCGCCAAATCTGGAAGTGGTGGCGGTGACGTCGAAGCACGCCGCCGCACAGATGACGATCGACGAGTTCGCCGCCGAGATCGGCATGACCACCCGCACCGTCCGCTCGTACCAGGCACGTGGCCTGCTGCCGGCTCCGAACCGCCTGGGCCGTTCGCCGATGTACGACGATTTCCACCTGACGCGCATGCGGACCGTGCTGCGGTTGCAGCACAGGGGGCTGCCGCTGGAGGCGATCAGGGCGCTGCTGGCACCGGATCTCGTGCTGCGGCAGTTCCTTCCCGCCGGCGACGTGCTCGTGTGCGCGCTGCGCCAGAACGCCGAGCTGCTGCACGCCGCGATCGACTGCGGAGTCGTCACGCAGTTGCCGGACGGGTCGCTGGAGCTGCCCAACGCACGGGCCGTGCTCGCCGCCGGGCGAACGGGTGCGCCGATCGGGCACACGGTGAGTGTGCTCGTGCAGGCCGTGTCCGCACTGCGGCCGCACGCGGAACCCGCACTGGCCGAAGTACGACGATCCGCGCCCTCCGTGCCGCCGGAGAACCTCGCCGAGCTCGTGGTGGAGGCGTTCCGGCTCGCGGTCATGTCGGTCGCGAGTCGCGGTGTCCCGCGAACCGCTTGATGAATTCCTGGTTGCCTGTGAACGAAAAGTCAGTGGGCAACTACGACGTGTGCCGATACTGGCGGTGTGGCCGATCCGTTTTCCGCCGGACTGCTGATGGTGCTCGAGACCGTGCTGGAGCGCGTGTTGGTCGGTCTCTTCGACGTCGTGCACAAAGGTGCCAGGAACAAGAAGCGCCAACGGGAGCTGACCAGACCGGGACCGCTCGTCGAACGCGTCGGCAGCGAGCTCGCGCGCGGCGAGCTGAGCACCGTTGAGGAGCACGAGTGGCGGGCCGCAGTGGACGCGGTGCGCGAGTCCATCGAGGCCGCGCTGCCGTTGCGCGACGACGACGCACTTCGGGTGATGCTGACGCCCGAGTCGTTGCGGGCGCGCGTGCGGTCGGAGTCGGAGAAGATCCGGCGCGCGGCCGGTCTGTCCGATCACGCGACGGCCGTCTACGACGCGGTGCTGTTGCGGGTCTGCGTCGCCGTCGTGGAACTGGTGTGGTCGCAACCGGAGTACGCGCGGCGCCTCGCCGTGGAGATGTTCCGGATCGGCAGGTCGACCGCGGACGCCGTGGCCCGCCTCGCGGACCAGCAGCAACTGGCTGTCGTGGCGGCACACCGGGACTTCGAGGACCGCTACGCCGACCAGGTCGCGCACTCGCTGGGCGGGCTGGAGCTGTTCGGCGTGTCCCGCGGACGGGTGCCGCGACGGCACTCCTTCGACAGCTCCTACGTGTCGCTGGCCGTCGCACGGGTCGGCGACACCGACGAGCTCACCGGCGCCGGTCTGCCCGTCGCGGCCGCGCTGGCGGACACGCCACGGGTGCTGATCAGGGGTGGCGCGGGCGCGGGCAAGACGACGTTCCTGCGCTGGCTCGCCATGAACGCGCTGGGCGAGACGCGGACGTCGGGCAACGAGTGGCTCGGGCTGGTGCCGTTCTTCGTGCCACTGCGGCAGTACTCGACGCTGCCGAAGCCGGAGGAGTTCATCTCGTCGACCGCCTCGATGATCGAGGAGGAGAAACCTGCCGGGTGGGTCACCGCGCGGCTCAGGGAAGGTCGCGCGCTGGTGCTCGTCGACGGCGTGGACGAGCTCGTGTCGGAACGGCGAGAAGAGGCGCGCCAGTGGCTCGTCCGCCTGGTGAACGCCTATCCGGAGGCCCGGTACGCGATCACCACCCGTCCGGCCGCCGTGCCGGAGGACTGGCTGGACGACTGCGGCTTCACGGCGTTCGACCTGTTGCCGTTGAGCGACAAGGGTGTTCGCGACTTCGTGGAGGCCTGGCACACCGCTGCCCGCGACGAACCGGGCCTGAGCAGGGACGCGCTGCTGTGGCTGGCCGAGTGCGAGGCACGGCTCGTGACCACGCTGGCGAAGCGGCCTGACCTGCGCCGGCTCGCGTCGAGTCCGTTGCTGGCCGGGTTGCTCTGCGCGTTGCACCAGGACCGCAACATGCACCTGCCGCGCGATCGGCGGTCGCTGTACGAGGCAGCGCTGGACCTGCTGCTGGTGCGGTGGGACGAGGACCGCGGGCTGGCGCTGCCGTCGTTCTCCAAGGAGGAGCAACTCGTTCTGCTGCAACGGTTCGCGTACTCGTTGGTGCGCAACCGGGAGCTGACGGTGCCGCGGTCGGAGGCGGTGCACCGGCTCGGGAACGCGATGCGCGGGCTGCGGTCGCACGACATCGACCCGGACGACGCGATGCAGCGGTTGCTCGAACGGGCGGGGCTGCTGCGGGAGGTGCCGTCCGAACGGGTGCAGTTCGTGCACCGGACGTTCCGCGACTACCTGGCGGCCAAGGAGGTCGTCGACGCCGGTGACCTGAACCTGCTGGTGGACAGAGCGCATCTCGACGAGTGGCACGACGTGGTGGTCATGGCGGTCGCGCACGCCCGGCCGCGCGAACGGGCCCGCGTGCTGATGGACCTGCTGGCGGGCAACGACGACACCCGCAAGGACGAGCGCGGACGGGACAAGCTGCGGCTGCTCGCGCTGGCGTGCCTGGAGCAGGCGGACGTGATCGAGCCGGAGACGGCACGGACACAGGTGACCTTCGCCGCCGCCGTGCTGATCCCGCCGACCAGCTTCGCGCACGCCGACGCGTTGTCCGAGGCCGGGTCGTTCGTGGTGGACCTGTTGCCCGGCCCCGAAGCCACCGAGGAAGCCGCCTACGTCGTGCGGACGCTCGCGAACATCGGTGGTGAGGCCGCGTGGGAACGGATCGCGGAGTTCGTGGCCGTGGACCACGCGATGGTCATCGACGAGCTGCTGCGGGCGTGGCGCAACACGCCGGACGCCGAGAAGTACGCCAGGACCGTGCTGTCCAAAGTGGACTTCGGTGACCGCAGGGTCGATGTCCGCGGCTGGCACCGGATCCAGTTCATCATGCACCTGGAACGGCTGCGGTACGTGCGGTGCATCGGCAACATCAACCCGCTCGACCCGTTGGGCGCGATGCCGTCGCTGCACCGGCTGGAGCTGTGGCAGAACGAGGTGATGCGCGACCTCTCGCCGTTGGCCGGCTCGCGCTCGTTGAAAGAGCTGCACCTGAGCCGGTGCCGTCCGCTCGGACGGATCGACCTGTCGCCGGTGAAGGACCTGGACGAGCTGCACCTGCACTTCAGCCGCGTCGACCTGGCGTCGCTGGACGGCGGTGCGGTGCGGCGCCTGCAGATCCGCGACTCGGCGACCGACGACGGGCTGACCGCGTTGCCGGAGCTGCCCGCGTTGCGCGAGCTCGCGATCGACCACCGCCCGCCCTACCCGTTGGCGGGGCTGCAGCGGTGGCCGACCGTCACGTCCCTGGAGGTGTTCGGCGTGCCGGCGGCGGACGACCTGCGCGTGCTGCCGGCCTTGGAACACCTCGTCGTGCACCAGCCGGAGTCGTTGTCCCGGCTGGAAGAGCTGCGTCAGGCGTTGCCGTCTGTGCGCATCACCACTTGATGTCGCCGAGGCTGTCCAGCGGCTTGCGCTCGGACTCGTCGAGCAGCTGCACCGCCGCAGTGTCCGCGGCGTGCAGCTCGGCCGGGAAGGTGAAGCTCACGCGCTTCTCCAGCTCGGCCACCGACACCTGGAACACGCGAAACTCGTCCAGGTCGAGTGCCTCGGCCAGGACGAGGTTCTGCGTGAGCAGGAATGCACTGCACCGCAGCTCGCCGTTCACCACGAACGCGATCGCCTTGTAGAACTCGCGCGGGATCGCGACGCCGCGGAACACCCTGTCGTCGGCGTTGAAGACCGGACCGCCGTAGACGCTCACCCTGAGGTTGTCCACGTCGACGTCGGCGAGCACCGCGTCCTCCAGCCGGCCCCAGAGCCCTTCCTTCGCGCTCTGGTTGAAGTCGTCCATCTGCGGCGTGATGTTCGTGAAGAAGAACGAGTCCCTGTTCGCCTTCTGCGCCTCCGCCTTGGGGCCCCAGCACAGGTCGGCGCGGCGCGCGAGGTGGCCGCGGTCGAGCCTGTTGTCGCGGTAGAGCTCGTCGCCGGTCTGGAACTCCTCCGGCACGCGGGGGTCCTTGATGAACGGGATGTTGCTGCGACTCAGGGCCTTCAGCGCACCGCCGTCGATGTTCCACGCGACCCAGATCGCGAACTTGCGCGACATGCTCAACGCGAGCGAGAAGTGCGTGTAGTCGATCGTGGTCGAGCCGTCGAGCTCGACCGCGTCGGAGGCTCCCGAGTCGGTCAGGACCGGGAGCCCGGCGTCCGTGCCGAGGAACGTCGCGTCGAAACCCGTCTTCACGGCCGTGTTGGTCATGTGTCGCCCCCTACTGGTTCATCTGCTGGGTCGACACTTCCCACAGGGCCGTTAGCCGCATACACCCGAACGGCCCAATGTTCATCAGCTCTTCCTGACCAGTTTGCCGTCCGGCGCGATCGCGAACCACTCGTCGTCGACGCCCTGCCCGTTCACGTCACCGGCGACCTGGTCTCCCACGTAGTAGTAGAGCGGCCACTTTCCGTAAACGGCCTGCGAGTTCTCGTCGACCCGCGAGACCAGCTTCGCGTCAGCACCGTCCTTTGCGTCCACAGTGGACTCGGCGGTGAGCGCCGGCCACACCGCGATGCAGTCCGCGTCACACGCGCTGGACTTGGTTTCATCCTTGGTGAATGCGTAGAGCGTCCGTCCCGTTTGGTCGACCAGGATCGGGCCGAGGTCGGACTGCGCGATCTTCACCTCGGCCTTGACCGGAACTTCCTGTTGCGGTGCCTCGTTTCCGCAGGCTGTGACCCCTGCGAGCAGGGCGGTCAGCAACAGAATTCCCATACGTGCACGCATCTTCTTCTCCTAGCGGGTGCGTCCTGTTCCGCCGTCGACACGTGTTGAGACGTGGTTCGGTTCAGTCGGGAAGTTCGTTGAACCGAATTCGATCGACGTCCGTGTTGGTGGCGTCGGGTCCGCCAGACCCCCCGACTCCCACTGAGGAGCCTTGGAGCACATCCCATGTCTCGCAACAAAAACGTCGCTGCCGCATGCCTTCTGGGCGCCACGCTCACCGCAGCGGTCGTGACACCGGCGTCCGCTGCCCAGGACGCCGTCACCGTGAAGATCACCAACACCGCCGGCTACGAGGCCACGTTCTGCGCCGCCGACACCCTCGAGGGCCGGTGCCTCGACGGCGCGAAGAAGGGCGAGTCGCGCACCTTCACCGTCAAGCCGGGCCGCGGGCCGATCGAGGTCCGCGTGGTCGTGAAGAACGGCGGTTCGGCGTTCCAGAACTTCACCGCCGACGGTCCGGCGTTGAACGTCGACGCCGGTGGTACCGCGGAGAAGCCGACGGCCACGAAGTCCGGCGGCGGCGAACACGGCGGCCACAACCCCGCGCCCGCACCGCCCACGTCCGACCAGCCCAAGCCCAGCCCCGTCAAGGGCAAGCCGTTCTTCTTCTCCGCCGACCTCGACGGCAAGCAGGAGGTCCCCACCCCCGGCGGCCCTGCCGTCGGTGACGAGGACGGGTCCGCGAAGGCGCTGGTCGAGGTGCGCGGCGACCGCGTGACGTTCGCGCTGGAGTGGAAGAAGACGGCCCAGCTCACCCTCGGCCACCTCCACCAGGGCGTGTCGGGCCAGAACGGCCCGGTGAAGGTCAACCTCTTCGCCACCCCGATGCCGGAGACGCTGTCCGCGGCCGCCGGCCAGACCGTCGTCGACCCGAAGCTCGCCGACGAGATCCGCAAGAACCCCGCGGGCTTCTACCTGAACCTGCACAGCACCGACCGGCCCGGCGGTGCCGTGCGCGCCCAGCTCAAGCCGCTCGGCAAGCACGTCAACCCGCTCGACATCATCAAGGGCGGCAAGCTCCGCGCGTTCTCCAACGGCCGCAACGAGGTGCCGGTGCAGAACGGCCCGAAGGTCGGCGACCCGGACGGCCAGGCCGTCACGTTCGTGCAGCCCAACGGCACCGGTGTCGACTTCTCGCTGGCGTGGGTGAACATCGACGCGCCGACGCTCGGTCACGTCCACCAGGGCGCCAAGGGCGTCAACGGCCCGGTGAAGATCACGTTCTTCGGCACCGCCGTGCCGAACGGCATCTTCGCGGTGTCCGGCACGGTCGGCGGGGTCGACCAGGCCGCGCTGGACGCGCTGAAGAAGTCGCCGAAGGACTTCTACTCCAACATCCACACGGGCACGTTCCCCGGCGGAGCGGTGCGCGGCCAGTTCACGAGCCACTAGAGGCCACCTGAATGACGGCGCCGCGACCGCGACCCCCACGGTCGCGGCGCCGTCCCGCGCACGGAGTACATTGCTCCAAATGGACGCTGCGGACAAAGCTCGCCGCCTCGAACAGGAACTCGAGGACGACCCGGAGGACCGGGACGACCTCCTGCTGGAGGCGGCGGACGCCTGGCGCTGGGCAGGAAACCCCGGCCGGGCGATCAAGCTGCTGGACGAGGCCATCGGTGGGGAGAACACCGATCGCGCACGGGTCGCACTGGCCGAGATCCTGTTCAGGCTCGACCGGGAGGACGAGGCACGAGCTCAGCTCGACGCCTTGCGGAAGTCCTGGCCGGAGTCCCCGGAGGTCCTCGGCGACGTCGCTTTCCTGCTCGAGAAACGCGGCGAGCTCGAGGAGGCGCTGGTCTGGTACGACCTCGCGGTCGCCCGGCAGGACCCCGCCGACCAGCCCGACGTCATCACCGCCGGCCGCCGCGAGGCCCGCCAGAAGCTCGGTCTGCCGGAGGACGAACTGGACGTGGAAGCCGAGCCGCTGGCACGCCGGATGGAGGAAGCCCTCCAGCGGTCGCTGGCGGAGATCAACGCCCGACGTGATCAGCCCCGCTGACTACCTCCCGACCAGCTCGACGGTCCTGCCCGCCCGGCGTGACTCGTCCACCCACTGGTCGATGGCCTGCCCGCAGGCCTGGTCGAGGTGCCGCACGCCGCTCAGGTCCATCCGGACGTGCTCGCGGTCGACCCGCTCCAGTTCGTCGAGCAGCCGCGGCAGCCGGAGGAACGTCGCGTTCCCCTTGAGCGCGACCCCGTCTGCGGTGACGGTGACGGACAGCCGCGACACCTCCCAGGCCGTCTTGACGACCGCGGCCAGCAGACCGACGACGGTGCCGGTCAACAGGTCCGTGGCGACGATGAGCCCGGCGGTCAGCACGAGCACCGCGCCCTCGGCCTTGTCCGTGCGCCACAACGTGACCACCTGCTTCAGCCCGAGCAGCTTCCACCCGGCGTGCACCAGCACCGCCGCGAGCACGGCGATCGGGATCAGCGTCAGCAGTCCGGGCAGCAACACCACGAACAGCAGCAACCACACGCCGTGCAGCACCCTGGACGCCTTGGTGCGTGCCCCTGCCGACACGTTGGCCGCACTGCGCACGATCACCGCGGTCATGGGCAACGCGCCGAGCAGACCGCAGATCGTGTTGCCGACGCCCTGAGCGACCAGTTCCTTGTTGTACTGCGTGCGCGGACCGTTGTGCATCCGGTCGACCGCGGCCGCGCTGAACATGCTCTCCGCCGACGCGACGAGCGCGAACACGACCGCCGTGCCGATGACTCCGGTGTCCAGCAACGAGAAGTCCGGCAGGTGCACGTCCGTCGACAGCTCGCCGACCTCGATGCGCGCCACCTGTGAGGCGAACACCGACGCCAGCGCCGTGCACACGACCACGCCGACCAGCATGCCCGGCACGACCTGAAGCGGACTCCGTTGCCACAAAAGCATGATCACGACGGTGAGCAGCCCCAGCGCCAACGCGACCGGGGACACCACCAGATGCTTGAGCTGCCCGAAGATCAGCACCAACCCGATGCCGGCGAGCATGCCCTGCACCACGGACGGCGAGATCGCGCGGAACCACCGCCCGCACCTGGCTAAGCCCAGCACCACCTGAATGATCCCGGCGCCGAGGACGATCACGCCCAGCGCCTGGATCCCGTGCCTGCCAACGGCATCCGCCACCAGCACCGTCAGCCCGGCAGCCGGCCCGCTCACCTGCATCGTGCTCCCCGGCAGCAGCCCGACGACGATGCCGCCGACCACTCCCGTCACGATCCCGAGCTCGGCCGGCACCCCGGACGCCACCGCCACGCCAACGCACAGCGGCAGCGCCACGAGGAACACGACGACCGACGCACCGAGGTCGGCCCAATACCTCTTCATGTTCTCGAAACCCCTACAGCGGCAGGAAAGCGTGCTCGGCACAGGCGGAAACCTCGCCTGTCTCGATGTCGTAGAACCAGCCGTGCACCCGCAACGCCCCGGCCGCGACCTTCTCGGCCACGAACGGGTAAGCCAGCAACACGTCCAGCTGCGCCCGCACGTGCGCCTGCCCCTCCGAGCGCATCGCCGGGTCGCTGACCTCGCGCGGTGCCCTCGGCCGCAACCAGCCGCGCATCGCGGGCAGGTGGTCGATGCCACCCCCGTGCAGCGCGCCGACCGCACCGCAGTGCGAGTGGCCGCACACCACGATCTCGCTGACCCCGAGCTGCAACACCGCGAACTCGATCGTGGCCATCTCGCTCGACGGTGCCGTCAACGAGTAGGGCGGAATGACGTTGCCCGCAGTGCGCAGCTCGAACAACGAACCGGGCTCGGCGCCGGTGATCGCCGCGGTGACGATCCGCGAATCGGCGCACGTGATGAACATCGTCGTGGGCTGCTGCCCCGCGGCGAGCTTCTTGCCGACGGCCCGCGACCGCGACCCGGCGTGTGCGCGGGCATGCTGAACAAAGCGATGGAAGTCCATGGGAATCCCTCACTGCTATTAGAAAAAATGTTCGGTTTGATCGGAAAAGGCGGGCACCGATCAGTTCCGGAACACCTGCAGTGCAGGAGGTGTGCGCCACACGGCTATGGGTTCGGCCTCGGAAACCGGGACCACGACGGCGTCAGGGCGTGGCGCGACCGCCACGGCCTCGACCGGCCTGCGTGTCGCCGGCGCGGTCCGCTCGACGGCGGCAGGCACGCGCAACCTGTTGGTCTCACGCTCCTCGCGGGGCGCTTCCTCCTTGGGGACCGACGTCTTGGACTTCGGCGGCGGCGCACCGATCGCCACGGGCGTGACCGCGGGTGTCAGCACGGCGCACAGGGCGACCACGACCGCGAGCAGAACGCTGCGCATGGCTCACCCCCGTCCGAGTTGATCTACCTCTTCCAGTTTTACCCGAGCGGATGACGCGATGGTTAACAGAAGACATAGATCACCGCCTCACACCACAGATTCACCCGAAAGTGTGTGCGTGTTTCACGGAGTGGAATGATCGATCAGGTGGTCCAGCACCAGGCTCGCCATGACCCGGAAACGCCCGTGCGGGTGGCTCCGCGCGACGCTTCTGAGCCAGGCCACGACCTCGTCAGCGGATCCCGCGCCATCTAGCATGGTGGTGAGATCGTTGTAGTCCCCTGGGTTCTGCCAAAACCAGCCGCACAGAAGTTCCAGGTTCACCATGGCGCACGCCCTGATCGCCGCACCGCGTTGGGCGCCTGCTCTCACACCGATTCGGTCCAGCAGAAAGCGTTCGAAACCTGGCGTGCTCGCCCATCCCTTCACCAGGGCTCGTCCGACACTGACGCGAGTGTCGTAATAGGACAGACGCCTGTACTTGGCCAGACCCAGAACCACTTCACGCGCGTTCAGATCGCCTGCCCAAGCGGTGGCGAGGTGTTCGGTCACCCACTCCAGGTGCCTGATGGAGGTCTCCACGTGTGCACGCAGCGCGATGGCCTCCAGCACGTCGTGGCGCCCTGGCCATCCCCGATCGATCGCCGTGATGAGCGGCTCACGGACGCGAACGTACCGTTCCTTCCGAAGCTGCTCCACGAACGCCTGGTAGATCTCCTCGTCCCCCGACTCGCGATCCAACGAGGCGACCGCGGCCCTCCGCACCGCCTCGTCCTCGTCCCCCAGCCCTGCCAGAGCGGCGCGGCGGCGTTCCGCACGTGAGGCGATCGCCAGCTCCAGCTGGAACCCGACGATCCGATCGCCGACCACGGAGGCAGCCCGGTACTTCTGAATCCGGCGTTTCGTGGCCTCCGAGATGGTCACGAAACCGGCCAGCGAAGCCAATGCGGACGCTACTTCGGCGACGTATTCAGGACGACGGCCGAACTCGGCTTTCGGCGAGATGGCCGCCGCCTTCTCCACCAGGTCGTGGGCAAGGCCCGTCGCCCATTCCTGGTCCTCCGCCGGAACCGTCCCCGCCTCACCGAGACAGCGAGCCGCGAAAGGCAGGGCGGACAGATCGGGCTCGGACGCGACAGCGGTGACGATCTCCCTGATCGGGAACCCGTGCCCCGCCACCATCGCCGACAACAGCAACAACGGCTCGCGCCAGTGGTCGGCACGCCAGTGCGCGCGGAACACCGATTCCCTGAGCCAGCCGTAGTCCGCCTTCTTCCCGGTGAACTCGGCCAGGACGTGCTTCGCGGCGAAGTACTCCATGAACGTCCGGTGCACGAAGCCGAAGACACCGTCACCGGTCTCCGCGAGGATGAACGTTCTTTCCCGCAGGTGGTTCAGGATCTCCACGGCGATCGCCTGCGCCTCGCCGGGTGGCTTCCCGTACTGCACGTTCAGGTAGTCCCCGATGATGCGTCGCAGGGGCAGGTACGCGATCGCGTTCAGCTCGTGTCCCGCGCCGCTGCGCTCCTGCACCATCGTCCTCGCGATGTTCTGCAGGATCTCGGCCTTCTGCTCGCCGCCGAGCCGGAAGTCGAGCGGCAGCAGCTCCTTGCTGTCGATCTTCTTCCGCTTGACGTCCCAGTCCTCGAGCAGCACCGCGGTGCACCGTTCGTACAACTGCCAGCGCTTCTCCGGCAGGTCCTGGTGCTTGTAGATCACCGCCATCATGGTGAGCAGCAACGGGTTTCCGGCGAGCTCCAGCAACCTGGCGTTGTCGGTGATGCGCCGGATCAGTCCGGCCGCGTCGCGTTCGTCGCCCTCGAACGTGTAGTGCTCGTACCAGCTGGGCACGAACTCGCGGATCTCCTTCAGTCCGAAGTCGAGCAACGTGTAGTGCTCGAACCCGGCCAAGCCGAGCTCGCTCTCGTCGTAGCCGACGATCCGCGACGACACGACGACCCGCGCGTGCGGGAACCTGCCGGTGAACGCGCGGAACTGCTCGATCACCCGTGCCCGCGCGGCCGGTTCGAAGATCTCGTCGAGGCCGTCGAAGAACACCACGGCACCGTTGTGCAGAGCGTCGACCAACTGGGCTTCACCGACGCGGACGTTGAACTTCTCCCAGATCCCGGCGATGAGGTAGGCCACGAAGTCCTGGCTGCACAACAGGACGTACTCGCGCAGCTCGATCAGCAGGACCAGGGGCAGGTCCTGCAACGACGGCGGAACCCACCGGTCGTCGCCCGCCACGTCGGAGATCGCCAGCAGGGAGGCGTGGAACAGGGTGCTCTTGCCGCTGCCCGGCCCGCCGAGGATCACCTGCTTGCGTTCCCGTCCCAGCACGGCGACGCTGTCCTCCGCCGGCGCCGGGACACCGCCACCTTCTTCGTCGGGCAGGTCGTAGTGCGGACGACCGGACCGGAGTTGCTGGGGGACGAAGACGTCGAGGAGCGGGATGCGCGCCATCCGGTCGTGTTGGGCACCGGCGATCACCGAGAGCCGGACGTGCCGGTAGCGGTCGACGACGGCCTGCCGGTAGGCGTCCCAGTCGACACCGGCCTCGACGGTTCTGTCCTGGCGCTCCCACTTCTGGATGCCCTCGGCGACCTGGCGGGCGAGATCGTCCTTGGAGCCGAACAGGCCGGCGATCCGCTTCTGCGTCAGCTCGTCGCGGAACTCGTCCACCTTCGGCGACCGTTCCATGAGCTTGGGCGGCCACGCCTCCTCGTCGGAGAGCACGAACGCCAGGCACGGCACCTCGGCGGTGAGCGCGGCCCGGTACTCCAGCTCGGTGATCGACGTTTCGTGGCCGGGAGGAATGAATCCGTAGCGCCAGGCCATGACCACGATGTACAGGTCAGCGGACCGAACGTCCTCCAGGCACCTGTCGACCGGCCGCTTGTCCTCGGCGACGTAGTACTCCATGGCGACGTCTTCGTGTCCCAGCCGCCGGATCGCCGAACGCACCGCCTCGCGGTGCTCCTTCAGATCCGTGCAGGTCGACGAGACGTAGACGCGCGCCATCCGGCAATGCTCGCACGAAAGGCGAACGCCCCGGCCGACGTCGTTGTCGGCCGGGGCGTCATGCTGCTCCCCGCGGGTCGGACTCCGTTGTCAGACCACAGCGAGCGGAAGCTGGTTCGGGATCACCGGCGAAGGCAGGTTCGACGAGCCCGTGAGGAACTTGTCCACGGCGTTGGCCACGGACCGGCCCTCCGCGATCGCCCACACGACCAGGGACGCGCCGCGGTGGGCGTCGCCGCAGACGAACACACCGGGTGCCGAAGTCTGCCAGTCGGAGCCGCACGAGATCGTGCCGCGCGCCGACAGCGAGATGCCCAGGTCGTCGAGCAGGCGCATGTGCTCCACGCCCTCGAAGCCGATCGCCAGCAGCACCATGTCCGCGGGCAGCATCTCGACCTCGTCGGACAGCGGCACCACGGAACGGCGGCCGGACGAGTCCTTCTCGACGCGCACCTGCTGCAGCTCGATGAAGCGCACGTGACCGTCCTCGTCGCCGACGAAACGGCGCACGGCCACGGCGAAGCGGCGTTCTCCCGCCTCCTCGTGGGCCGGGTAGGTGCGCAGGATGTGCGGCCACACCGGCCACGGCGAGCGGTCGTCGTCGCGGACGCTGGGCGGCAGCGGGTACTGGTCGAGCTGCGTCACGGACAGCGCGCCCTGGCGGGTCGCGGTGCCGTAGCAGTCGGCGCCCGTGTCGCCACCGCCGATGACGATGACGTGCTTGCCCTCGGCCGAGATCGTCGACGGGCCGTCGCCCTCGCAGGCGCGGTTCGCGGGGACCAGGTGGTCCATCGCGAGGTGCACGCCCTTGAGCTCGCGCCCAGGGGTCGTCTTGTCGTCACGGCCGCGCAGAGCGCCGACGGCCAGCACGACCGCGTCGAACTCGGCACGCAGCTGCTCGACCGTGACGTCGACGCCGACCTCGCAACCGGTGACGAACTTGGTGCCCTCGCGGCGGAGCTGAGCCAGACGGCGGTCGAGGACCTTCTTCTCCATCTTGAACTCGGGGATGCCGTACCGCAGCAACCCGCCAAGACGGTCGTCCCGTTCGTAGACGACGACTTCGTGCCCGGCACGGGTCAGCTGCTGCGCGGCGGCGAGACCGGCAGGGCCGGAACCGACGACCGCGACACGCTTGCCGGAGGACACGGTCGCCTGGGACGGCTGGACGTAGCCGTTCTCCCACGACATGTCCGCGATGGTCTCCTCGACCCGCTTGATCGCGACCGCACCGCCCGCGTCGTGCGAGATCGCCAGCACGCACGCCGCTTCACACGGCGCCGGGCACAGCCGGCCCGTGAACTCCGGGAAGTTGTTGGTGGCGTGCAGGCGGTCCGAGGCGAGCTCCCAGTCGCCGCGGCGCACCAGGTCGTTCCACTCCGGGATCAGGTTCCCGAGCGGGCAACCCGCGGTTCCGCTGTGGCAGAAGGGAATGCCGCAGTCCATGCACCGCGTCGCCTGCGTGCGCACGGCGGCGTTGCGCTCCTCAGGAGCCTCGGCGAGGTAGACCTCGTTCCAGTCCTGCAAGCGTTCCGGCTTCGGACGCTTCGGCGCGTCGGACCGGGTGTACTTCATGAAACCCTGTGGATCAGCCACGAGACGCCTCCATGACAGCCGCGTCAACGTCCCGGCCCTCGGCGCGAGCGAGGCGCATGGCCTCGAGAACGCGCTGGTAGTCGCCGGGCATGACCTTCGTGAACGCACCGGCTCGCCGAGTCCAGTCACCGAGCAGCGAAGCAGCGACGGCAGAGCCGGTGTGCTTGTGGTGCTTGGTGACGGCGTCCTTGAGCCAACGCAGGTCCTCGGCACTGAGGCGCTGCAGTTGCACCATCTCCTGGTTCACCGACAACGGGTCCAGGTCGAGCACGTACGCGATACCACCGGACATGCCGGCCGCGACGTTGCGCCCGGTCGGCCCGAGCACCACTGCCCGGCCACCGGTCATGTATTCGAACGCGTGGTCGCCCACGCCCTCCGCCACGAGCAGCGCACCGGAGTTGCGGACGCAGAACCGCTCACCGACACGGCCGCGCAGGAAGACCTCGCCGGACGTGGCGCCGTAGCCGATCACGTTGCCCGCGATCACCTGGTCCTCGGCGCGGAACGGCGCGTCGTCGTGCGGCCGCACGATGATCCGCCCGCCGGACAGGCCCTTGCCGACGTAGTCGTTCGCGTCGCCGACCATCTCCAGCGTGATGCCGCGCGGCAGGAACGCGCCGAGCGACTGCCCGGCGGACCCGGTGAGCTTCACCCGGATCGTGTCGTCCTCCAGGCCCTCGCCGCCGTAGCGACGGGTGACCTCGGCGCCGAGCAGCGTGCCGACCGTGCGGTTGACGTTGCGGACGGGCAGCTCCAGGTTGACCTGGTGCGCGTCCTCCAGCGCCGCCTCCGCGAGCTGGATCAGCGTGCGGTCCAGGGCCTTGTCCAGGCCGTGGTCCTGGTCGCGGATCTTGCGCTTCGCCGTCGGGTACGGGGTTTCCGGCACCTCGAAGACCGGGGTGAGGTTCAGGCCCTCGATCTTCCAGTGCTCGATCGCCTCGTCCTTGTCGAGCAGCTCCGCGTGACCGACGGCCTCGTCGATCGTGCGGAACCCGAGCTCCGCCAGCAGTTCCCGGGCTTCCTGCGCCACGAACTCGAAGAAGTTCACGACGTGGTCGGCCTGACCGGTGTAGCGGGCGCGCAGGTCGGGGTTCTGCGTGGCGACGCCGACCGGGCACGTGTCGAGGTGGCAGACGCGCATCATCACGCAGCCCGCGACGATCAGCGGTGCCGTGGCGAAGCCGAACTCCTCCGCGCCCAGCAGCGCCGCGACGACGACGTCACGGCCGGTGCGCATCGCGCCGTCGACCTGGACGGTGATGCGGTCACGCAAACCGTTGAGCAGCAACGTCTGCTGGGTCTCGGCGAGGCCGATCTCCCACGGCGTTCCCGCGTGCTTGAGCGAGTTCATCGGCGAGGCACCGGTGCCGCCGTCGTAGCCGGAGATCAGCACGACGTCCGCGTGGGCCTTGGCGACACCCGCGGCGACCGTGCCGACGCCGATCGACGAGACCAGCTTCACGTGAACGCGGGCCTGCTCGTTCGCGTTCTTCAGGTCGTGGATGAGCTGCGCCAGGTCCTCGATCGAGTAGATGTCGTGGTGCGGCGGCGGCGAGATGAGACCGACACCCGGCGTGGAGTGCCGGGTGCGCGCGATCCACGGGTAGACCTTGAAACCGGGCAGCTGACCGCCCTCGCCGGGCTTCGCGCCCTGCGCCATCTTGATCTGGATGTCCGTGGAGTTCACGAGGTACTCGCTCGTGACGCCGAACCGTCCACTCGCGACCTGCTTGACCGCGGAACGCCGCTCCGGGTCGTACAGGCGCTCGCGGTCCTCGCCGCCCTCACCGGAGTTGGACCGGCCGCCGAGGCGGTTCATCGCGATGGCGAGGGTTTCGTGCGCTTCTGCCGAGATCGAGCCGTACGACATGGCGCCGGTGTTGAAGCGCTTGACGATCGAGCTGACCGGCTCGACCTCGTCGATCGGGATCGGCGTGCGGCCCTCGGTGCGGAACTTGAACAGGCCGCGCAACGTGCCGCCCTGCCTCGAGATGCGCTCGACCTCCGCCGTGTACTGGCGGAAGACGTCCTCCTTGCGCGTCTTCGTGGCGTGCTGCAGCAGGAACACCGTCTCCGGCGTGAACAGGTGCAGCTCGCCCTCGCGGCGGTACTGGTACTCGCCGCCGACTTCCAGCCTGCGGTGCGCGCGGTCGGTCGGGTTGTCCGGGAACGCGTGGCGGTGGCGCAGCGCGACCTCCTCGGCGAGCACGTCCAGGCCGGCACCTCCGAGCTTGGACTGCGTGCCGGTGAAGTACTCGTCGAGCAGGTCGTTGGACAGGCCGACCGCCTCGAAGATCTGCGCCGCGGTGTAGGCGCCGACGGTCGAGATGCCCATCTTCGACATGATCTTCAGGACGCCCTTCACGAGCGCCTTGACGTAGTTGCGGATCGCCTTGTGCGCCGGGACACCGGTGATGGCGCCCTGGCTGATCAGGTCCTCGATCGTCTCGAACGCGAGGTACGGGTTCACCGCGGCGGCGCCGTAGCTCAGCAGCGCGGCGACGTGGTGGACCTCGCGGCAGTCGCCGGACTCGACGACGAGCGCGACGCGCAGACGTTCCTTGGTGCGCACCAGGTGGTGGTGCACCGCGGAAACGAGCAGCAGCGACGGGATCGGCGCCATCCGGTGGTCCGAGTCGCGGTCGCTCAGCACCAGCGTGCGAGCACCGTTCGCGATGGCCTCCGACGCCTCGCGACGCACGCGCTCGATGGCCGCGGCGAGCGCCTCGCCGCCACCGTCCACCTCGTACAGTCCGGAGAGGACGGTGCAGGCGAAGCCCGGCAGGTCGCCGTCGTCGTTGATGTGGATGAGCTTCGCGAGCTCGTCGTTGTCGATGACCGGGTAGTCCAGCGTGACGTGGCGGCACGACACCGGGCCGGGGTCGAGCAGGTTCTGCTCAGGTCCCATCACGCGCTTGACGGACGTGACGATCTCTTCGCGGATCGCGTCCAGCGGCGGGTTCGTGACCTGGGCGAAGTTCTGCACGAAGTAGTCGTAGAGCAACCGGGAACGCTGCGACAGCGCGGCGACCGGGGTGTCCGTGCCCATGGACGCGAGCGGTTCCATGCCCGAGACCGACATGGGCGTGAGCAGGATCCGCAGCTCCTCCTCGGTGTAGCCGAAGGTGAGCTGGCGGCGCACGACGGACTCGTGGCTCTGCAACACGTGCTCGCGGTCCTGCAGGTCGGCGAGGTCGAGCAGGCCGGCGTGCAGCCACTCGTCGTAGGGCTGCTCCGAGGCCAGGTTCGACTTGAGCTCTTCGTCGTCGATGATCCGGCCCTCGGTGGTGTCCACCAGGAACATGCGGCCCGGCTGCAGGCGGCCCTTCGCGACCACCTGGTCGGACGGCACGTCGAGCACACCGGTCTCGGATGCCAGAACCACGCGGCCGTCCGCGGTCTGCCACCAGCGCGCGGGACGCAGGCCGTTGCGGTCGAGCACCGCGCCGACGATCTCGCCGTCGGTGAACGTGACACAGGCCGGACCGTCCCACGGCTCCATCAGCGAAGCGTGGAACTGGTAGAACGCACGGCGCTTCGGGTCCATCGTGGCGTGGTTCTCCCACGCCTCCGGGATCATCATCAGCACGGCGTGCGGCAGGCTGCGTCCGCCGAGGTGCAGCAACTCCAGCACCTCGTCGAACGAAGCCGAGTCCGACCCCTCGGGGTCGCAGATCGGGAACAGCCGCGCGAGGTCGCCGGGAATGAGGTCGCTGTCCAGCAACGCCTCGCGGGCGCGCATGCGGTTGCGGTTGCCGCGGACGGTGTTGATCTCACCGTTGTGGGCGACGAACCGGAACGGGTGCGCGAGCGGCCACGAGGGGAAGGTGTTCGTGGAGAAACGGCTGTGCACCAACGCGATCGCCGTGTAGAGGCGCTCGTCGTGCAGGTCGGGGAAGAACGCCGGCAGCTGTTCGGTCGTCAGCATTCCCTTGTAGACGATCGTGCGCGCGGACAGCGACGGGAAGTACACGCTGCCCTCGTGCTCGACCCGCTTGCGCAGGCAGAAGGCCAGGCGGTCCAGCGCGATGCCGGACTCGTCGCGCGTGCCCTTCACGAACAGCTGCGCGAAGTGCGGCGCCACCGACAACGCCGTCGGGCCGACGTTCGCCTTCTCGGGGTCGACCGGCACGTCGCGCCAGCCGAGAACGACGAGGTTCTCCTCCTGCGCGATGCGCTCGATCTGCTGCATCGCGGCAGCACGTTCTTCGGCTTCAAACGGAAGGAAAGCGATTCCTGCCGCGTACTGCCCGCGTTCCGGCAGGTCGAAGCCGACGACCGCGCGGAGGAACTCGTCGGGCAGCTGCAGGAGGATGCCGGCACCGTCACCCGACGTGGGCTCGGCACCGGCGGCACCCCGGTGCTCCAGGTTCGCCAGCGCCGTCAGGGCATCGCTCACGATGCCGTGGGAACGCCTGCCCTGGATGTCGGCCACCATGGCGACACCGCAGGCGTCGCGCTCATCAGCGGGGTCGTAGAGACCCTGGGGGCCGGGGATGGCGGAGAAGATCACTGCGCAGACCTCCTTCGTCGTCCTCGCGAAAGAACAAAGTCCTCGTGCTCAGACCTCGAACCAACAGGTGGGAGCACGGGACGACGATGGCCCGCGTGTTGACGCGACTTTAACAGCCGCGAAACCCAGCGACACCCGCCAATGGGTGATCTAGGTCATGGATGTGTAACGATTCCCCGCAGCGGAGCGACATTGCGGCCAACGTCGGCGTTCGTTACAGCCGGGTAAGCGTAACCGAACGTTCAACATCAACCAGCTTGATGAGAGCTGCGCGACAATCACGGTTTGACACTGGATCCACTGGGTAACCCAGTGTTTTCGCTGCTCAGCGCTCTGTCATCTCAGTTAGCGGACGCTCACCACCGTCGTTCAGGCGCAAAAGACCGCGTGAAGACCGAGGTCCCGTTCACCCGCGCCGCATGCGGGAGAACGGGACCTCGGCATACATGGAGGTCTGGTCGCGTGACCGGAGGCGGGAAGAGACGCCTCCGGTCACGGACGTCTCAGTGAGCAGCCGCCACCTTGTCGGACTCGGCGTGCTGCTTCTCGAGCAGGTCGTCGACGTCGACGAGGTCCGGGTTGTTCAGCACCTCGTTGAGGCGCTCCTTGTCAAGCCCCTTCTGCCAGGCGGCGACCACGAGCGACCCGACACCGTTGCCGATCACGTTGGTGATGGCGCGGGCCTCGGACATGAAGCGGTCGATGCCGACGATCAGCGCGATGCCGACCGCGGGGATGGCCGAGTGGGCCTCGAAGGCCTGCAGCGAGGCGGCCAGCGTGACCAGGCCGGCGCCGGTGACGCCCGCCGCGCCCTTCGACGCGATCAGCATGAACAGCAGCAGGCCGATCTGGACACCGATCGACACGTCGTGGCCGGTGGCCTGGGCGATGAAGATCGCGCCCATGGTCAGGTAGATGCACGTGCCGTCGAGGTTGAACGAGTATCCGGTCGGGATGGTGAGGCCGACGACCGACTTCTGCGCGCCCGCCGCCTCCAGCTTGACCATCATGCGCGGCAGGACGGACTCGCTGGACGACGTGCCGAGGACGATCAGGATCTCGTCCTTGATGTAGCGAAGGAACTTCAGCAGGCTGAAGCCCGCGATCCGCGCCACGATGCCGAGCACGATGACGACGAACAGGAAACAGGTGGCGTAGAAGGAACCCATCAGCCACAGCAGCTTGCTGAGGATGCCGCCGCCGAACTTGCCGACCGTGTAGGCGATGCCACCGAACGCACCGATCGGCGCCGCGTACATGACGATCTTGATGATGCCGAACATGACCTTGGACAGGGTCTCCATCGCGGAGACGACCCTGGCGCCGCGCTCACCCATGCCCGCCACGGCGACGGCCACGAGGATCGCGATGACGAGGACCTGGATCAACTGACCGTCCGTGAACGCGCTGACGAACGACTTCGGGATCAGGCTGAGGATGAAGCCGGTGACACCGGTCTCCGCGCTCGCCGCCGACTTCAGCGTGGCGTCCGCGGCCTTGGCGTTGAGCTCGATCTCACCGCCGTGGTGACCCGGCGCCACGACGTTCACGACGATGAGGCCGATGGCGAGCGCCACCGTGGTCATCGCGGTGAAGTAGAGGATCGTCCGCAGTGCGAGCCCGCCCGCCTTGGCGAGGTTTCCGAGGCCCGCGATGCCGACGATGATCGTCGCGAAGATGGTCGGCGCGATGACGACCTTGACGAGGTTGACGAACAGATCGGCGAGCCACTTCATCTCGGCCGCCTGTTTCGGGAACAGGAAGCCCACTGCTGCGCCCAGCACGATGGAGACAAGCACCCAGAAGTACAGGTGCTTGTAGATCGGTTTGCGGCCTGTGGTCGTGGTCGCCACGGTTCCTCCTTGAACTTCGCGTTGGTAGGAGGGTGGGCCGCGCCACAGGGCCCGACAAGCCGACGTCAGGAAACTTCAGACAGCCCTGACGTAACAGCTAGGCTTCGCCGGTGTCGCTCAGCCGTCGCACACTTCTGCTAGGGGCCGGACTGGCCCTCGCCGGGTGTACCCCGCGCAGGGTCGACGCGCCCGCTGAACTGGTGCTCGCGACGGGGCCGGAGGGTGCGGTCTTCCGCGAGGTCGGCGGGGCGCTGGCAGCCGCGCTGGCCGAGCAGCTGCCCGGCACGAAGGTGACGGCGATCCCGACCGCGGCGTCGGTCGAGAACCTCCAGCTGCTGCGCTCCGGCGAGGCACAGCTCGCACTGTCCTCTTTGGATCCGATCGACGACCCGCAGAGCGTCCGCGCGGTCGGGCGGCTCTACGACAGCTTCATGCAGATCGCGGTGCCGATCTCGTCGCCGATCCACACGTTCTCCGACCTGGCGGGCAAGCGGATCTCGTTGGGCCCCACCGGTTCCGGCACGGAGTTCACCTCCACGCGGATGCTCAAGACGTTCAACGTGTCCACAATGGCCGAACGCATGGCGCACTCGGAGGCGTCACGGCGGGTCGCGGACGGATCGCTGGACGCGATGCTCGCGCTGACCGGCATCCCGACGCCCGCGATCACCGACCTCAAGGGCAAGGTGCGGCTGATCGACATCGCCGCGGAGGCCATCAAGTTCGCCGACGCCTACAAGGGGCCGTACATCCCGGCGACGATCCCCAGCACCACCTACGAGGGCGTGGTGGCGAACCCGACGTTCGCGGTGCCGAACCTGCTGCTGGCGCGCGAGTCGCTGAGCGCGGACGTGGTCGAGGTCGTGACGCGCACGGTGTTCACCGAGACGGCGCGGATCGTGGAGGGCCACCCGGAGGCGTCGCGGATCAACGTGCGCACCGGCATCGCCACCGGCCTCGTGCCGCTGCACGACGGCGCTATGCGGTGGTTCCGTTCCGTGAAGCGCTGAGGGCCACCCTCACGTCCAGGCCGGGGTGGGCGTTGTGCAGGGTGAGCGTGCCGCCCGCCGACTCGATGAGCTCGGCGCAGATTGCGAGGCCCAGCCCGGTGCCCGCAATGTTCTGGTGCTTGGTGGCCCGCCAGAACCGGTGCAGCGCCTGCTCGCGTTCCTCGTCGTTCAGGCCGTCGCCGTTGTCGATGACGTGCAGCTCGCCGGGGCTGCCGGTCACCCGGACCTCGGTCGCGTTGGCGAGCCGGATGGCGTTGCTGACGAGCTCGTCCAGCACGCTGCCCAGGCCGCCCGGCGGCTCCTGCATGGTGAGCCCGGCCGGCATGTCGATCTTCAACGTGATGTCGGCCTGGCTCGCGAGCGCCTGCCACGCCGGTTTGTGGGTCGCGAGGAGCTGGTCGATGTCGACGGGCTCGGTCTGCCGGGCGCTGTCGAGCCGCGTGGCCGCGAGCAGCGTGTCGAGCACGCGGCCCATCTCCTCGGCCTCCTCGACCGCGATCTGGTGCGCTTCCCTGCCGTGCTCGCTCCGGACGTGCGGTTCGAGGTTGTCCACGGCGAGCCTGAGGCTGGCCAGCGGGTTGCGCAGCTGGTGGGAGGCGTCGGCGACGAACGCCTTCTGCCTGTTCAGGGCTCTGCCGACGACGTCGACCATGGTGTTGAAGCTCTTCGCGAGCCGGCGGAGCTCCGGCGGGCCGCCGACCTCGTCCGCCCGCACGTCGAGGTTGCCCTGGGCGACGGCGGCGGTGGCCTCGTCGAGCTTGCTGACCGGCCGGAGCACCCACCGCGACATCGGCCAGGCGGCGGCGACCACGGCGAGCATCGGGGCGAGGCCCGCGAGCGCCATGAGCCCCCATTGACGCAGCACCTCGTGCCTCAGGCCCTGGGTCTGCGAGATCGTGACGACCGCGGCCACCACCTCACTGTCCCTGCCGACCGGTTCGACGACGACCATCGGCCCGGTGCGCCACGGCCAGCCCGTGTAGTCGGGTTCGGGCCTTATGCCGCCGTTCAGCGCCGTGTCGAGGGCCTTCGTGACCTCGGGGTCGGCGGTGGGGTTGAAGCCGAGACGTGAGGCCAGCAGGATCCGCTTGTCCGCGCTGACCAGGGCCACCGGGACGTCGTAGAGGGCGTCGTAGCGCTGGATCTCCTGACTCAGCGCCTCCAGCCGGTCCGACTGCAGCGCGCTCTCGCCGAGCGAGGCGAACCTGCTGGCGTCACCGAGGCGGTCGAGATAGGTGGTCTGCGTTTCCCGCTGCACCACCGCGGACGCCAAGGGAATGCCCAGCGCCGCGACCAGGGCGACGAGCAGCGGAACGGTGATGACGAGCAGTCGGCGGAGCATCGGTTGCGATTGTTCCGCACGTGCCTGTGGATGTCTCTCGGAGACTCGTCACGTGGCGAGCCGGTAGCCCACGCCCCGCACGGTCTCGATCTTGACGTGCCCGCCGAGCTTCCCGCGCAACGCCGCGATGTGCGTGTCCAGCGTCCGCGACGGCGCCTCCCAGTGCGCCTGCCACACCTGGTCGACGATGAAGTCGCGGCTCACGACCTCACCCTTGCGGGCCGCGAGCAGGGCGAGCAGGTCGAACTCCTTGCGGGTCAGCGACAGCGGCTCCCCGGCGAGCGTGACGGCTCTCGTCGTCGGGGAGAGTTCCAGCGCGCCGACCTGGACCGGCGCCTCGCTCTCCGGTTCCGCCCGATGGGTGCGGGTTCTGCGCAACACGGCCTCGATCCTGGCGAGGAGCTCGGACGTGCCGAACGGCTTCACGACGTAGTCGTCGGCACCCGCCCGCAGTCCGAGCACGCGTTCGCGTTCCTCACCGCGCGCGGTCACGGTGATGACGGCGGTGCCCGGACGGTGCCGCAGCTCGCGCAGCACGTCCAGGCCGTCCCCGTCGGGCAGGCCGAGGTCGAGCAACACCACGTCGGCGGGCGCGGCACGCAGCGCGTCGGCGGCCGTGGCCACCCGATGCACCTCGTAGCCGGCGTGCCGCAGCGCGGTCAGCAGGCCTCTGGCCACCCGGTCGTCATCCTCGACGACGAGCACGCGCACAGATCACTCCGGTTTGACGGTCTCCGGGGAGTTGACGGACTCCGTGGAGTTCTTCTTCTCGGCGTCGTCCTTGTTCTCGACGACGTCGGCTTCCTCGGCCGGTTCGGCTGCGGTGTCTTCGACGTCTTCAGCCGGAGTGCCACGCAGGGCCGCAACGTCCTCACGCTCACCACGCGACCTGGCGATGACGAAGTAGGCCACCGCACCGAGGAACACCAACGCCGACACGAACACGTTGACCCGCGTGCCGAAGATGAGCGTCGCCTCGTCCGTCCGCATCAGCTCGATCCAGAACCGCCCGGCCGTGTAGCCGGCGACGTAGAGCGCGAACACCCGCCCGTGACCCAGCCGGAACCTGCGGTCGGCCCACACGATCAGCAGGGCGACACCGAGGTTCCACAGCAGCTCGTAGAGGAACGTCGGGTGCACGACCTGAATCGGCGTGTGGTCGATGGCGACACCGGCCAGCGCGTCCTCACGCCCCTCAGGCGTGACGCGGCGGTAGATCTCCAGGCCCCACGGCAACGTCGTGTCGCCGCCGTAGAGCTCCTGGTTGAAGTAGTTGCCGAGCCGCCCGATGGCCTGCGCCACGACGATGCCGGGCGCCAGCGCGTCCGCCATCGCGGGCAACGGAATGCCCTTGCGCCGGCACCCGATCCAGGCACCCACCGCACCGAGCGCGATGGCACCCCAGATCCCGAGACCACCGTTCCAGATCTCGAGCGCCGCGAGCGGGTTCTTGCCCGGCCCGAAGTACTTCTGGTTGTCGGTGATGACGTGGTAGAGCCGCCCACCCACCAGCCCGAACGGCACCGCCCACACGGCGATGTCGGTGACCTCACCCTTGATGCCACCACGTTCGACCCAGCGGCGCTCACCCCACCAGATGGCGACGATGATGCCGGCGATGATGCACAGCGCGTAGGCCCTGATGGGGAGCGGACCGAGGTACCAAACACCACGGTCTGGGCTCGGGATCGTGGCCAGGACGGCGTTCAACCCGTTCAACACGTGGCCCACCGTACCGGTGGCCTCGTGTGGGTCTCGTTCGGACGCACGATCGTTACCGGCCCGAACCCTGGCGGTGGCGCGGGCGTGGTGCCGGAGATCGACTGCGGTGGTCGACGTCGTGATGCGCGCACCTGGGCTGACGAGGGGTTTTGCCGGTGCGCGCGTGTGCTCTGAGGACGCGCTGGCGGCGCAGATTCGCGCGTTGTGGGTGGTGCATGGCTGGGGCGGGGGCCTGTGGGGTGCGGCGTGTGCAGGCTCGGTCCGGCGAGGTCGTGCGCTCGGTCTGGGCCGGGTTCGTGGGCTCGCGGGCCCGGAGGACTCGGCTCACCAGACTGCATTCGCGGACTCAGCGCGCCGGATTCGTGAGCTAGTAGTGCTTTGTCAGGTCGACCAGGAGTCTGGGCAGCAAAAGCGCGAGTAGTCGCGCTCTCACGGTGTCGTGTCCGTCAGTTGGCTGTACTTAGCGGCGAATGTAATCGTTTACTGATCACGCTAACTACTGCCAACTTTGCTGGTAGTGGCCGCGAGAGCGGGTAGCGCCACCTCGCCGCAGAGCTCGCGGTGCGCGTCCAACAGCCGATCCGTTCGCATACCTGCAGGTCAGTGCAACCTTACGAAGCACTACTAGCTAGAACCTGATGGTGACCGGGAACGGCCGCTCGACCTCCAGCACGCCGTCCTCGCTGGTCGCGATCTCGACGTACTCTTCGCCCTGCAGTTCGAGCAGCGTCGCCTCGACGACTCCCGGCTCAGGATCGACCATCAGGTAGTACGGGATTCCCGCCTGGGCGTACAGGCTGCGCTTCAGGCCCTCGTCGTTCAGCCTTGTGCTCGGTGAGAACACCTCGCCGACGAGCACGACGTCGGAAACCGGGAACATGACGCCCGCTTCCCTCGGCCTCACCACCGTGAAATCCGGGATCACCAATCGCCCGCTGGAAAGCAGGACGTTCAGCTCGACGGTCGCCTCGAGGTCGCGCGGACAGGCGTTGAGCAACGCGGCGAACGAGCGGCCCACCAGTTGCTGATGGGCGTACGACCCCAGCGGGCTCACGAGAAGCATCCCGTCGACGAGCTCGACGCGTTGGCTGTTGTCCTCCGGCAGGGACAGGACGTCGTCGAGTGACCAGGGGCCCACGTGCCGCGGCAACAGGTACTTGGCTGGTGCCGTTTCTGCTGGAGCCGCCACAGGGCATCACCTCCGAAAACCGCCCGGCGAGTACCAGTGTGGCACGCCGTGGTGGGAGCTGGCTTGTGCATAGCGCCACGATCGCAGGTCAAGCAGGTGGTCGAACGGGGTTTTGAGCCCAATCGACCGAGATTCACTCGATCAGGTGTTCGAATGTGTGTCATGCTGTTGGAGGAAGGTAAAGGGTCCGAAAGGAGGCACGGAACCCACAACTGAATACCCGCCATCCCGACAACCAACTCGATGGCGAGCACAGTGTTCAACCGTTCAAAGCTGTAAACCGCGCCACCCGACAACACGTGAAGCCGGCGCTGCAGAGCCGGTTTCACCAGGGAATGCGCGATCGAGGACGCCAGGCGGCCCCGGAAGGCCAGCACCGGCAAACGCTGCCGCGATGTGCGTGGTCACCACTCGCGTCGAGGCGCATCGGCTTGAGCTCGATTGCGGAACCGGCACGCGGCAACTGGGTCGCTCGCGTCGAGCAGCGCACTCGCGGCGGCACACGGCAACTGGGCGGCCCGCGCCGAGCAGTGCGCTCGCGGCGGCACACACCGCTGAGCCTCGCCCGGACCGCGGCGCCGACTCCACAAGCAAACCACCCGGCCCGAAGCGCCGATCGCAAAGCAGAATCGCCCGACCCGCAGCCCCCAACCGCAAAGCCCACACCGCCGACCACAAAGCAAAACCGCCCGACCCGAAGGCCGAGCGGTTCCACGAGAAAGGAGGATCAGACGGTCGCCGCAGCCGACCGCACGCCCTTGGCCAGGTCCGCCGCCAGCGCACGCACGGCGCCGTCACCCTCGGCCACGGCCGACACGAACGCCGACCCGACGATCACGCCGTCCGCGAACCCAGCGATCTCCGCGGCCTGTGCACCGGACCGCACGCCCAGCCCGACGCCGACGGGGATCGAGGTGTGCTCACGGACCCGCGCGACCAGTTCGGGGGCAGCGGACGACACGACGTCGCGGGCGCCCGTGACGCCCATGACCGCGGTGGCGTACAGGAAGCCCGAGGAGGCGCGCGCGGTCATGTCGATGCGCTCCTCCGTCGACGACGGCGCGACGAGGAAGATGCGGTCCAGGCCGTGGGCTTCCGAAGCCGCCATCCAGTCGTCGGCCTCGTCCGGTACGAGGTCGGGCGTGATGATCCCGAGGCCACCTGCCGCGGCGAGGTCGCGCGCGAACGCGTCCACGCCGTAGCGCAGCACGGGGTTCCAGTAGGTCATCACGACGGCACGGCCACCGGCGTCGGCCACGGAGGCCACGACGTCGAACAGGTCGCGCACGCGGAACCCGGCGGACAACGCCTGCTCGGCCGCGGCCTGGATCGTCGGGCCGTCCATCACGGGGTCGGAGAACGGCAGGCCGACCTCGAGGAGGTCACAACCCGACTCGACCATCGAATGGAGGTAGTCCTTGGAACCGGAGACCGTCGGGAAGCCCGCGGGCAGGTAACCGATCAGAGCGGCACGCGACTCCGCACGCGCGGAAGCGAAAACCTCAGACACCGACATCAGGCCTGTCCCCCGTCCGCGAGGCCGAAGTACTTCACGGCCGTGTCCATGTCCTTGTCCCCGCGACCGGAGAGGTTGACGATCAGCAAGCCGTCGGGGCCGAGCTCCGGGCCGAGCTTGAGCGCGCCCGCGAGGGCGTGCGAGGACTCGATCGCCGGGATGATGCCCTCGGTGCGCGAGAGCAACGCGAAGGCCTGCATGGCCTCGTCGTCGGTGACCGGGAAGTACTCGGCGCGGCCGATGTCCTTGAGGTGCGAGTGCTCGGGGCCCACGCCGGGGTAGTCGAGGCCCGCGGAGATCGAGTGCGCCTCGGTGATCTGGCCGTCGTCGTCCTGCATCACGTACGACATCGCGCCGTGCAGCGAACCGGGCGTGCCGGCCGTCAGCGTGGCGCCGTGGCTGCCGCTGTCGAGGCCGGACCCGCCGGGCTCGACGCCGACCAGCCGGACGTCGGTGTCGTCGATGAAGCCGTGGAAGATGCCGATCGCGTTCGAACCACCTCCGACGCAGGCGACGACCGCGTCGGGCAGCCTGCCCGCCTTCTCGAGGATCTGCTCACGCGCCTCGATGCCGATCACGCGGTGGAAGTCGCGGACCAGCAACGGGAACGGGTGCGGGCCCGCCGCCGTGCCGAGCAGGTAGTGCGTCTCGTCGACGTTGGTGACCCAGTCGCGCAACGCCTCGTTGATCGCGTCCTTCAGGGTGCGCGAGCCGGACTTCACCGGGATGACCTCGGCGCCCAGCAGGCGCATGCGGGCGACGTTGAGCGCCTGGCGCTCGGTGTCGACCTCGCCCATGTAGACGACGCAGTCGAGCCCGAGCAGCGCGCACGCGGTGGCCGTCGCGACGCCGTGCTGGCCGGCGCCCGTCTCGGCGATCACGCGCTTCTTGCCCATGCGCTTGGTCAGCAACGCCTGGCCGAGCACGTTGTTGATCTTGTGCGAACCGGTGTGGTTGAGGTCCTCGCGCTTGAGGAAGACCCGCGTGCCGGCGTGCTCCGCGAACTTCGGGGCCTCGGTCAACAGGGACGGGCGGCCCGCGAAGTCCTTCAGCAGGCGCTTGAACTCGTTGACGAAGTCCGGGTCCAGGCGGGCCTTGTCGTACTCGGCGGCCAGCTCGTCCACCGCCGCGATCAGGGCCTCCGGGACGAACCGGCCACCCCACGGGCCGAAGTGGCCACGTGCGTCGGGATCGTGCGGCGTGGGCGTGAACTGGCCCATCGGATAGCTCCTCTAGCGCTGTTATCGACTGGGCCGCGGGCACGCGGGGTGCGAGCCGGCGGTCACCAGCTTGTTCACGGCGGCCTTGGGGTCGCCGCTGGTCACCAGGCTTTCACCGACGAGCACCGCGTCAGCACCCGCGCCGGCGTAAGCCATCAGGTCGCCAGGGCCGGTCACGCCCGATTCGGCGATCTTGATCGTCTCGAAGGGTAGTCCGGGAGCGATCCTGCCGAAAACGTCTTTATCGACCTCCAACGTGTGGAGGTTGCGCGCGTTCACGCCGATGACGGACGCGCCCGCCTCCAGGGCGCGGTCGGCCTCCTCGGCCGTGTGCACCTCGACGAGGGCCGTCATGCCGAGCGACTCGACCCGGTCGAGCAGCGACACCAGCGCGTTCTGCTCCAGCGCCGCCACGATCAGCAGCACCAGGTCCGCACCGTGCATGCGCGCCTCGTGCACCTGGTACGGCGACACGATGAAGTCCTTGCGCAGCAGTGGGATCTTCACCGTCCGCCGGACGGCGTCGAGGTCGGCCAGCGACCCGCCGAAGCGGCGCTGCTCGGTCAGCACGCTGATGACCGACGCGCCACCCGCCTCGTACGCGGCCGCGAGCTCGGCCGGCTCGGGGATCTCCGCCAGCGCGCCCTTGGAGGGGCTGCGGCGCTTGACCTCGGCGATGACACCCACGTTCGGACCGCGCAGCACTGACATCACGTCGAGCGGCGGGGCGGTCCTGGCCGCGCGCTCCTTGACGACGTCGAAGGACAACTGAGCCTCGCGAGCGGCGAGATCCTCACGCACACCTTCGAGGATCGACTCGAGAACCGTCACAGTCTTGCTCCCCTTCCCGCTATGGGGATGCTAACCCCGGCGGAGTAACGACCCAGCCACCGGGGGTTCGGTGTCCACGCAGCTAGCCGGGGTTGTGCGCGTGTCACATGCGTGAACGCCGATGAATGATCTTCACTCGTTCGAGGAAGCTCCGCCGGGCGTCCTGTCGTCAGTCGGATCATCTCCGCGCTCCAGCGCGCGCCACATGTCCGTCTCGGGGTCGTGCGCGCGGGTCTTCTGCCCGCCCACCCCGATCTTCGGCATGCGCGCCCCCAGGAGCACCTGAAGCACGCCTGAGCCCGCCACGAGCACGCCGCCGACGATCGCCAGCCAGTGCCCGGAGAACGCGGCCGCGATGCCGACCACGATCAGCAACGCCCCGAGCACCCGGCGTGCCACCCCGCTCAACGCGACGACCGCGGCCACGGACGCGAGGCTGAGCAACGCGACCGGCACCGAACCCGCACCCCAGAAGGCACCCGCCGCGCCCACGAGCAGGAGCGCGGCGATCCACAGAGGACTGCGTCCGACAGAGCGGCTAATTTTCAACGGCTGGGGCCATCGTCTGGGCGGTGGCGATCGCGGCCAGCACCGCGCCCGCCTTGTTCAGGCACTCGTTGTCCTCGGCGAGCGGGTCCGAGTCGGCCACGATGCCGCCGCCGGCCTGCACGTACGCCACCCCGTCGCGCACCAGGGCGGTGCGGATGGCGATGGCGGTGTCCGCGTCCCCGGCGAAGTCGAAGTAGCCCACGACGCCGCCGTAGAGGCCGCGCCGCGTGGGCTCCAGCTCCTCGATGAGCTCCATCGCGCGCGGCTTGGGCGCACCGGACAACGTCCCGGCCGGGAAGCACGCGGCGACCGCGTCGTAGGCAGTCTTGCCCTCAGCCAGTTCACCGGTCACGGTCGACACGATGTGCATGACGTGGCTGTACCGCTCGACCTTGAAGAAGTCGACGACGTGCACGGAACCCGGCTTGCAGACGCGGCCCAGGTCGTTGCGGCCGAGGTCGACGAGCATCAGGTGCTCGGCGCGCTCCTTGTGGTCGGAGAGGAGGTCCTTCTCCAGCAGTGCGTCCTCCTCCGGGTCCTCCGCACGCCACCGGGTGCCCGCGATCGGGTGCGTGGTCGCCTTGCCGTCGCGCACCGTCACCAGCGACTCGGGGCTGCAGCCCACGATGTCGAACCCGTCGAGCCGCAGCAGGTACATGTACGGGCTGGGGTTCGTCGTGCGCAGCACGCGGTAGATGTCGAGCGCGTCGGCGTCCGTGTCGATCTCGAACCGCTGCGACACCACGATCTGGAACGCCTCACCGGCCCGGATGGCCTCCTTGGCCTTCTCGACGGCCTCGAAGTGCTCGGCCTGCGAACGCCGGCGCCGGAACTCCGGCTTGGGCCGCGTGAACACCGCCGCGGTCGGCGGCGCGGGCGTGTGCAGCGCCGTGGTCATCTCGTCGAGACGGCGCACCGCGTCGTCGTACGCCTCGTCGACGCGCTCGGGCGAGTCGTCCCAGTTGATGGCGTTCGCGATGAGCGTGACGGTGCCCTCGTGGTGGTCGAGCGCCGCCAGGTCGGTCGCGAGCAGCATGACCAGCTCGGGGAGCTTCAGGTCGTCCTCGGCGATGTTCGGCAGCCGCTCCAGCCGCCGCACCGCGTCGTAGCCGATGTAGCCGACCATGCCGCCGGTCAGGGGCGGGAGGCCGGGCAACGGGTCCGTGCGCAGCACCTCGACCGTCTCGCGCAGCGCCAGCAGCGGGTCGCCGCCGTCGGGCAGGCCAACGGGCCGCGTGCCGGTCCAGAACGCCTCACCACCGGTCGCCGTGAGCGCCGCGGAGGACCTCACGCCGATGAACGACCACCGCGACCAGGAGCGCCCGTTCTCCGCCGACTCGAACAGGAACGTGCCGGACTGGTTGGCCCCCAGCTTGCGGTACAGACCGACCGGGGTCTCCGCGTCCGCGAGCAGCTTGCGGACCACCGGAATGACCCGGCGGTTGACCGCGAGCTCGCGGAACTCCTCACGCGTGGGACTCACGGCCCCCAGACCAGCGGCGGCCACGGCCCCGATGACGCTCACCATGCCGACAATTGTTGCATAAATTCAACATCTGTTGAACTATGGCCCTGTGGAGCAAGTGAACCAGAAACGCCGAGGCCGCCGCGCCGCGGGGGAGGACACCAGAGCCGCCCTCATCGCAGCAGCACGAGAGGTCTTCGTCGAAAAGGGCTACGACGGCGCGACGGTCCGCGCGATCGCCGCCAAGGCGGGCGTGGACGCGGCCATGGTCAACCACTGGTTCGGCGGCAAGGAGGGCCTGTTCGCCCAGGCCGTGCTGCAACTCCCGTTCGACCCCTCCGAGATCCTCAAGCGCCTGCTCGACGGCCCGGTGGAGCAGGCGGGTGAGCGCATCATCCGCACGTTCGTCACCGTGTGGGACGCGACCGGCGGCGGCACCTTCGCCGCGCTGATCCGCAGCGTCACCAGCCAGCCCGAGGTGGCGAACGCGCTGAAGTCGTTCTTCGTCAACGCGATCTTCAAGAACCTGCTCACCGAGATCGGCGCCGAGCAACGCGAGCTGCGCGCCACGCTGTGTGCCACGCAGATGGTCGGGCTCGGCATCGTCCGGTACGTCGTGCACTTCGAACCGCTGGCGTCGACGGACGTGGAGACCGTGGTCAAGGCGATCGCGCCGAACATGCAGCGCTACCTGACCGGCGACCTGGACTAACCGCACCGGACAACCGCGCCTGTTGTTTTGGCGCGAAAAGCACGTTCGGGCCATCTATCGGCCCGAACGTGCTTTTCGCGCCAAAAAAATAGGTTCGGTTTGTCTGAGCCGCTCGACTTCGACAGTGGCCCTAGCCGGCGTCGGTCAGCAGCACCGTCGCGTCGAAGCAGGTCCGGTCCCCCGTGTGGCACGCCGCGCCCACCTGGTCGACGATCAGCAGCAGCGTGTCGCCGTCGCAGTCCAGCCGCACCTCGTGCACGTACTGGGTGTGCCCGGACGTCTCGCCCTTCACCCACAGCTGCTGGCGGCTGCGCGAGTAGTAGGTCGCGCGACGGGTCGTGAGCGTGCGGTGCAGCGCCTCGTCGTCCATCCACGCCACCATGAGCACCTCACGGGTGTCGCGCTGCTGGGCGACCGCGCACACCAGGCCGTCCGGCGTGCGCTTCAGCCGGGCGGAGATGGTGGGATCGAGCGGGCTGCTCAACGGGGTCCTCCCAGGTGTTCACGAGCGGGTCCGGTGTTGAGCAGGACCACTCCGTAGATGTGCACGACGGACAGCACTCCGGACGCCACACGGGCCCACGCGGGTCCGTCGGCCAGCACGATCACCAGGTGCAGCAACGTGACGAGGACGAACACCACCATCGCCGGGTAGTGCATGAACCGCAGGCGCAACAACAACGCCGCCGCCACGGGCAGTTCGACGAGTGCGATGAACGACGGCAGCTTCAGCACGTCCGCGTCGCCGGTCGAGCGCCACAGGACCAGGCCGACCGCGAAGAACACCAGCGCACCGCCGAACGCGACCGTCGAGGCCACCCGCACCTCGACGGGGGTCATCGGACCACGACGCCGGCCTGGCGCAGGCCGTCCTTGACCTCGCTGATGCGGAGCTGTCCGAAGTGGAACACGCTGGCCGCCAGCACGGCGTCCGCACCAGCGGCGACCGCGGGCGGGAAGTGGTCGATCGCGCCGGCACCGCCGCTCGCGATGAGGGGCACGTCGACCTCGCGCCGCACCAGTTCGATGAGCTCGAGGTCGAACCCGGCCTTGGTGCCGTCGGCGTCCATCGAGTTCAGCAGGATCTCGCCGACGCCCAGCTCCTGGCCGCGCGCCGCCCACTCCACGGCGTCGATGCCGGTGCCGGTGCGCCCGCCGTGCGTGGTGACCTCGAAGCCGGTGCCGCCGGGCACGCGCCGCGCGTCGACCGACAGCACGATGCACTGCGCGCCGTAGCGCTCGGAGCACTCGCGCAGCAGTTCCGGCCGTGCGATCGCGGCGGTGTTGAGGCTGACCTTGTCCGCACCCGCGCGCAACAGCTTGTTGACGTCTTCCGGGCTGCGCACGCCGCCACCGACCGTGAGCGGGATGAACACCTGTTCTGCCGTGCGACGCACCACGTCGTAGGTGGTCTCACGGTCACCGCTGGAGGCCGTCACGTCGAGGAACGTCAGCTCGTCGGCACCCTCGGCGTCGTACGCCCTGGCGAGCTCGACCGGGTCGCCCGCGTCGACGAGGTTCGTGAAGTTGACACCCTTCACCACCCGGCCCCGGTCGACGTCGAGACAGGGGATCACGCGGACAGCGACTGACATGCGGGAAAGCCTACAAGCAGCCGTTTCGGGACTACGCTGGACACCATGATCACCGAGTTGGGCCAGGGCCAGTACCTGCTGCTGACGACGTTCCGCAAGGACGGCACCCCGGTGCCCACGCCGGTCTGGGTCGCGCCCGGCAGCGGTGACGTGATCTACGCCTGGAGCGCCAAGGACACCGGCAAGGTCAAGCGGATCCGGCGCAGCGGGGACGTGGAGATCGGGGCGTGCGACTTCAAGGGCAACCCGAAGGGCGTGTCGGTCAAGGCGCGCGCAAGGTTGCTCGACGACGACGCGAGCGACGACGTCCGTGCGCGCATCGTGAAGAAGTACGGCTTCATGGGCTGGTTGACCATGACGGGCAGCAAGCTGCGCCGCGGTCGCGCGGGCACCATCGGCATCGAGATCACGCCCGCGTCAACCTGAGGTTGACCCGACGCTCAGCGTCAACCTAGAGTTGACGGCATGATCCAGTTGACCGACCTCATCGTCACGGTCGCCCGGGAGGCCGACGACTCCCTCGTGCGCCTCGCGAAGGCCGTCGAGATGAGCGGTCAGCTGAACGAGCTCGGCGACCACCTGATCGGCCACTTCGTCGACGAGGCACGCCGCGGCGGCGCGAGCTGGGCCGAGATCGGCGAGAGCCTCGGCGTCACGAAGCAGGCCGCGCAGAAGCGGTTCGTGCCCAAGGAGTCGCCGGAGCTCAGCAAGCCGTCGATGGAGCGCTACACCCAGCGCTCACGCCGGGTGATCGCGCTAGCGAGGCACCACGCGCGGTTCAGCGAGCGGATCGGCACCGAGCACCTGCTGCTCGGCCTGCTCGACGAGTCGGGCGGCCTCGCGGCCAAGACGATCTCGAAGCTGGAGTCAGGCGACGGCAGCACGCGCATCGCCGTGCTGAACCGGCTCGACACCGAGGCCAAGCAACGGCCGGACAAGCAGCCGTACACCACGCACTGCAAGAAGGCCCTCGAACTGGCCGTGCGCGAGGCACTCAGGATGGGTCACATGTTCATCGGCACCGAGCACATCCTGCTCGGCGTGCTGCTCGAAGAAGAAGGGACCGCGGCTGACGTGCTGCACAACACCGGTGTCACGCACGCCGCCGCGGCCGCTCACGTCGAGAAGGTCGTCAACGGACCGCAGCAAGTGCTTCCGGGAGCGTGAAAGCACCGGCGTACAGGGCCTTGCCGATGATCGAGCCCTCCACGCCGTCGCGCGACAGCTTCGCCAGCGCGACCAGATCGTCCACACTGGACACGCCGCCGGACGCGATCACCGGGGCGTCGGTGCGGGCGCAGACCTCGCTCAGCAGCTCCAGGTTCGGGCCCTTCAACGTGCCGTCCTTCGACACGTCCGTGACGACGTAACGCGCGCAGCCGTCGCGGTCGAGCCGGTCGAGGACCTCCCAGAGGTCACCGCCGTCCGACGTCCAGCCGCGGCCCTTGACCCGGTGGCCCTGCTCGGTGATGCGGACGTCCAGGCCCACCGCGATCTTCTCGCCGTGGGCGGCGATCGCCTTCGCGCACCACTCCGGGTCCTCCAGCGCGGCGGTGCCCAGGTTCACGCGGGCGCAACCGGTGGCCAGCGCGGCCTCCAGCGACGCGTCGTCGCGGATGCCGCCGGACAGCTCCACCTTCACGTCGAGCTCGCCGACGACGCGGGCGACCAGTTCGCGGTTCGAGCCACGCCCGAACGCGGCGTCGAGGTCGACCAGATGGATCCACTCCGCCCCGTCGCGCTGCCACTGCAGGGCCGCGTCGAGCGGCTCGCCGTAGTTCGTCTCGGTACCGGCTTCGCCCTGCACGAGGCGCACGGCCTTGCCGTCGGCCACGTCAACAGCGGGGAGGAGTGTGAACGTCACCCGCTCAGCCTAGCTTCCCCCAGCACGAGCGCTGCCACGCGCTCCTGCGCGTCGGTGGCCCGCGGGAACTTCGACGGGACAGGCGTGCCCGGTCCCGTCGCGGCAGGTCCGACGCCCGTCCACGGCCCGAAGACCATCATGCCGACGAACCGCGGGTGCTCCTTCGCCAGAGCCAGGTACGCGTACTGGGTGCTTTCGAGATCGGCATCGGTCCTGTCCGCGCACCACGACTGGGGTGCCGCTTCCGGCAGCAGGAACAGCTCCTTGCCCGGCGCCCGCTCCTCGAGCTCGGCCATGCGGGCTTCGAGCTCGCCGTAGCCGATGCAGTACTCGTCGAAGCCGACCCAGTCGACGGCGACGGGCACGGTGAAGGTGTCGTCGATCTTCGGGCCGGCCTCGATCAGCATGACCTTCTTGTCGTGGAAGGTGTTCTTGATCTGCTGCGCCGAGTACTCGACGTCCGCGAAGCGCGCCCCGTGGTGGAACGGCTCGTCCTGCAGCACGAAACCGGCGACACGGTCGAGGTACGGCCGCACCTTCTCCGCGAGGACCTGCCAGCGCGCCGCCGCGTTCGGGTGCAGCGGGCATCCGGCCGCGTCGCAGTCGAAGAACTCGTTGCCCGTGTAGACGACGCAACCCGCCGGAGCACAGTCCTGCAGCACCTCCGGGCGGTAGGTGTCGACGTCGCTGATCTGGACCCAGTTGAGGTTGCCGCGGCCGCGCACCTCCGGCAGGTGGTTACCGCCGGCCTGAGTGATCCGCGCCGCGAAGTAGCCGTAGTAGCGGAGATCCGAGCCGGGAGCCTTGCGCAGGTCGTCGGAGTTCAGACGCTCGACGTCGAGATCGTCCACGAGGCTGACGGTCTGGTCGTTGTCGGAGTAGCGGCCGAGGTAGACCCACAGCCTGCCCGTCGGCACCGGCGTGGCCAGCGTGATCGCCCGGTGGTTCCCGTTGACGGTCAGGCCGAGCTCCGGCCCGGTCAGCTTCAGCTCCACGTCGAACGAGCCGTCGCTCCTGGCCGCGGCGAACGCGGGCAGCGTCACGATCGGACTCCCCGACCGGAAGACCTGCACGCCTCCGTTGGCGCGCACCAGGAAGCCGAGGTCGATGTCCGCATTGGACACATAACCCCAGCTGTTCGCGGACGAGCTCAGCGCGATCGACGACCAGTCGCCGGACGTGCGGTCACCCGCTACGGGCGTCAGCGTCGCCGAGATCGTCGACCCGGTGGACGGCGCATCGAGGCGCACGGCCGTGGTGCCGAGGTGCATCGACAGCTTGCCGCGGTGGTTCGGGTGGTTGACCTGCGCGAACCACGGCCGTGGCACGTCACCGGTGTTCCACCTGCCGGACACCCGGCTGTACGTGACGGCACCGGTGCCCTGGCGCTGCACGAGGTTGTCGTTGAGGCCGTAGGCCGGATCGGCGTCCACGGCGTTGTCGAACGTGTCGTGGAACGGAGCCGGTGCCGCGAGCGCGCCACCGGGCACGGCGACGGTGGCAGCCACGATCGCGGTCACCGTCAGCAGTCGTGTGATCACGACAAGCTAGTCAACCAGTTCTTCAGCAGGTGCGCCCCGGCATCGCCGGACTTCTCCGGGTGGAACTGCGTAGCCCACAGCGGTCCGTTCTCGACCGCGGCCACGAACTCGTCGCCGGAGTGGTCGGCCCACGTCACGAGCGGCGCCTTGATGTGGTCCGCGGGCTCCAGCTCCCACTTGCGCACGCCGTAGGAGTGCACGAAGTAGAACCGGGTGTCCTCGTCGAGGCCCGCGAAGAGCTGCGACCCCTCCGGCGCGCGGACCGTGTTCCAGCCCATGTGCGGCACGATCGGCGCCTCGAGCCGCTCGACGGTGCCGGGCCACTCGCCGCAGCCCTCGGTCAGCACGCCGTGCTCGATGCCGCGCTCGAACAGGATCTGCATGCCCACGCAGATGCCGAGCACGGGCCGGCCACCGGCGAGGCGCTCGCCGATGATGCGGGCGCCGCGCACCGAGTTCAGGCCTTCCATGCACGCCGCGTACGCGCCGACGCCGGGCACGACCAGACCGTCCGCCTCGCGCGCGGCCTTCGGGTCCGACGTCACCTCGACATGGGCGCCGACCCGCTGAAGCGCGCGCTCGGCGGAGCGCAGGTTGCCGGAGCCATAGTCAAGTACGACGACACGTGCCACGACGACCAGGTTAGTCGGTGGGGACGGCACCCTGCGTAACCGGTATGACCGGCAACACGGTGTTGATCGGTTTCCGGCGCACGAGCTGCCGCCGGAGCGCGACCATCAGTGCGGCCAGCAGCACGATGAGCAGCGCGCCGATGACGTAGTAGACGACGGCCGGGATGTTGAACAGCATCGTCACCAACGCCGTCAGCACGATCAACGGCAGGAACAACGCGAGCGGCCACTTCTGCGCGTGCGGCGCCTCGAGCGTCTGCAGCACGATGTCCGCACGGCCCTGCTCGGTCAGCTCGGCGACCTGCGCGACCTCCGGCAGTCCCGCCGCCCGGAAGAAGTCGGGGATCGCGTTCGCGCCGTTCTCGAAGTCGCGGATGCGTTCGAGCGGAGCCTTGCGGCCCGCCGCCGGGTGCAGCACCGCGAGCTTGTCGATGGCGTCGAGCTGCCACTTCTCCTTCTCGCGCAGGTTGACGAGGCCCCCGGTGGCGCGGTCGAAGAACATCCCGACCGGGCCCGACTGCTTGGCCTGGGCCGACAACCGCAGGATCGCCTCGCGCGAACCCCACATCGAGGCGCGGCCCAGGCTGGTCGTGAAGAGGTAGAGAAACGCGGCGTCGTCGTTCCACACCGCGAGGGCGGCCCCACCCGCGATCTTGCGCACCCTGTTCGTCATGTACGCGGCCTCGTTGAGCCTGGTGCCGGGCGGAGGCAGCAGCACCGTGCCGGACTGCACCGGGACGAGCGCCGCGGGACCCACGTTGCCGCTGTGCATGGCCTTCTGGAGCTCGGCGGCGTTCAACGGCGTCCAGATCAGCATTCTCACGTGCAACATCATTCCTCCTCGCCCCGGCGGGCGGAGGAGGGCGTACCGCAAAGCGTCCAGACGGAGGATGCGGCCGCACGCCCCTGCCGCGTGCGGCCGCATCGTCCTAAACGGCGCGGGAAGGCGCGCCGGTCCAGTCATCCCCCATGACTGCGAACATGTTTCTTCACCCCCTGAAGAAACTCCGCACAGCGCTACCCAACCCGACCACGTCCAGGTCGTGCGCGGCGTCGTGGTCCTCGGCCGTGCCGTAGTTGCGGAGCTCTGCGTGTCGTTTGACGCCTATACAACGCACACGGTGCGGAATTAGTTGCAGCGAATCGGAAATCAGATGGGCTGAAGTCCCCTCGAGGTACGGCTCCACCACCATCACGTCCGCGTGGTCCGTCTCCTGCACCGCCTTGCGCAGTCCGTCCGAGTCGAACGGTCGAATCGTCGACGCGTACAACACCGTGAGGTCGGCGTTCTCGGAGTCGACGGCCTTGAGGACGCGGTCGAGCATCGGGCCGACGGCGAGCACCACACCGCGTTTTCCGTGACGCAGCGCGGTGAATCCCTCACCCACCGGATACGCCTGCGTGTTCTCGTGCAGTGAAAGCCTGACGTAGACCCGGTTGTCGTCCTTCAGTGCCTGCTGCAGAAGAGGCGTGACCTCGTCCGGATGTCCCGGCACGTGCACAGTCCACCCGGGAAGCGTGTCGAACAACGCGACGTCGCCCGGCGACTGGTGCGTGCGGCCCCACACGGGGTCGTCGTAGGACGCACCGATGCTCACGAACACCGCGCCCACGTCCTGATGACCGATGTCGAGCTTGATCTGCTCGTACGGCCGTTCGACGAGGAACGGCGCGTAGCTGTGCACGACCGGCCGCAGCCCCGCCAGCGCCAGACCGCCCGCCACACCCACCATGGTCTGCTCGCGGATCCCGACGTCCACGACGCGTTCGTTCTCCTGCGGGAAGTTGCCGGCGGAGATCACCGCGGTGACCACGGTGACCCGCGGGTCGTTCTCGATCCCCTCGTTGACCGTCCGGACGAAGGCCTCGCGCATGGTCATCAGTAGCTCTTCTCGATCTTGGCGACGACCGCGAGCGGGCGGTCGTGCGGCTCGGTCAGTGCGGTGAAGATGGCCTCGTGGTCGCGGCCGTCGATCTCGGTGGTCTGCCAGCCCTCGACCGCGAACCGCCTCGCGATGCCGCCGGGCCAGCCGTGCATGGAGTTGTCGTTGTCGATCACGATGGCGGTGAGGTTCGCGACGCCCAGCCGTGCCGCCACCGCGATGGCCTCGTGGTTGCTGCCCTCGTCCAGCTCACCGTCGCCGACCAGCACGAACGTGCGCCCCTCGCTCTTCGCGATCCGCTGCCCGATCGCGGTGCCGACGGCGATCGGCAGGCCGTGACCGAGCGAGCCGCTGCTGATCTCGACACCGCGCACCAGGATGCGGTCGGGGTGCTGGCCGAGCGGGCTGTCCCACGACGTCCAGTCGTCCAAAATGGACTCGTCGATGAACCCCTTTTCCGCCAGCACCGCGTAGTAGGCCATCGGTCCGTGACCCTTGGACAGCAGGAACCGGTCGCGGCCGGGGTCGTCGACGGTGGCGGGCGTGACGTTGAGGACCCGGTCGTACAGGACCCAGAGCACGTCGATCGTGGAGGCCGCCGCCCACTCGTGCTTCTCGTCCCCGGTCATCCTCGCGAAGAGCCCTGGTATCCGTTGCATGGCACCAACTGTTCAACCTCGACCAAGCTGGAGGTCAAGCGGTTACGATGATCCGGTGAGCAAGTTGCCGGAAATGCTGACCATCGGCCAGGTCGCCGAACGCAGCGGCGTTCCCCACACCGCCCTGCGCTTCTACGAGGACAGGGGCCTGATCGCCTCCGTCCGCACCGCGGGCAACCAGCGGCGCTACCAGCGCTCGGTGCTGCGCCGCCTGGCCTTCATCCGCACCGCGCAACGCGTGGGCCTCAGCCTGGAGGACGTCCGCGACGCGCTGGCCCAGCTGCCGGACAACCGCACTCCCACGAAGTCGGACTGGGAACGGCTCTCCCGCTCGTGGAAGACGGAGCTCGACGCCCGCATCGACGCCCTGTTCCGCCTGCGCGACCGGCTGAACGGCTGCATCGGGTGCGGCTGCCTGTCGTTGCGCAGCTGCGCGTTGCAGAACATCGACGACGAACAGGCCTCGCACGGACCCGGTGCGCCCAAGCTCAAGCCGGTCCTCGAAGGCGGCACGCTCTAAACGGCTGGACGCGGTGTGGTTTCCTGAGGGGCAAATGGAAGAAGACAGAATGATCCGCCTCTCGAAGCGGATGTCCAAAGCGCTCCGCCACAAGCCGGAGCGCGTCGGCCTCACCCTCGACCCGGCGGGCTGGGTGCCCGTGGCCGACCTGCTGACCGCGCTCGGCGTCACCGAGGCCGATCTGCGCGAGGTCGTCGACAGGAACGACAAGAAGCGCTTCACGATCGACGGCGACCGCATCCGCGCGAACCAGGGTCACAGCGTCGAGGTGGACCTCGGCCTGCCCACCGCCACCCCGCCGGACACCCTGTTCCACGGCACGGTCGCGCAGTTCCTCGACGACATCATGCGCGACGGCCTGCGCCCCATGTCGCGCCACGACGTGCACCTCTCCCCCGACCGCGAGACCGCGCGCAGGGTCGGCGCGCGGCGCGGACGGCCGTTGATCCTCACGGTCGACGCGAAGACGATGCACGAGGACGGCCACGAGTTCCGGCTCAGCACCAACGGCGTGTGGCTCACCCAGCACGTGCCCGCGCGCTACCTGAGCCCGGCGTGAAGCGCGTCGTCGAGGAGGGCTACGACGCCGCCGCGGAGCACTACCTCGCCTGGTCGGCGCGCATCGCCGACGACCCGCGCCTGCACTACCTCGCGGAGTTCGACCGCCGGCTACCCGACGGGGCGCAAGTCCTCGAACTGGGCTGCGGCGCTGGCGTTCCGTGCACGGAGAAGCTCGCCGAACGTCACGACGTGCTCGGCGTCGACCTGTCACAGCACCAGATCGACCTCGCGCGCACCAACGTGCCGGCGGCGCGGTTCGAGAAGGCGGACATGACCGCGCTCGACTTCCCGGACGGCTCGTTCGACGGCATCTGCGCGTTCTACTCGATCCTGCACGTGCCGCGGGCCGAGCAGCCCGGGCTGATCGCGAAGATCGCGCGCTGGCTCAAGCCCGGCGGGCTGTTCCTGGCCTCGCTCGGCACCGGCACGCCGGACGTCACCGAGACCTGGCTCGGCGTGGAGATGTTCTTCGGCAGCAACACACCCGAGCGGAACCGGACGCTGCTGGCGGAGCACATGGAGATCGTCGTCGACGACGTGGTGACCATGCACGAACCGGACCCGGCCACGTTCCACTGGGTGCTCACCCGCAGGTGAGGTCGTCGGGCGGCGACGTGCCGACGTAGCGCCGCCACTCGTCGGTCGTCAGGTCACGCCCCGCCGACGCGCAGGCCGCGCGCACCCAGTTCTCCTCCGAGAGGTCCCACCGGAACAGCGGGGTGTCCGAGACCGCGGTGACGACCGCGTGCTCCCCCGCGAACGCCATGCCGACCCGCCCGAACCTCTCGGCTTCGCCGGCGACGGGCACCTGGCCGATCAACTCGCCCGTGACCAGGTCGGTCACGGCCAACACGTAGTCCCGCCGCAGCTGCGCCGCCAGCGTCGCACCGGGGTCGGCGGCGATGCCAGGCAGGTAGCTCGGATCACGCGGGATCTCGCGCCGCCGTGAACCACCCGTCGCGTCCCAGACCTCGACGGTGCCCGCCCGTTGCACCACGAGGCCGTCGCTGGTGAACGCCACGGCGTCGGCCTTTCCTCCGGCGAGGTCGCGCCGCGTGCCCGTCGTCGTGTCGATGAGCACCACCGAGTCCGACGTGACGACGGCGGCGGTCGTCGTGTCCGCGCTCACGGCAGCGATGTGGCTGTCGGGCGGCCAACCCTGTTGCTCCACAGCCCGTTCCAGCGAGATCGTGCGAACGGAAGACAGTTCGTCGCCCTCGAAGACCTGCACGTCACCGCGCTCGTTCACGGTGACCAGCCGCCGGTTGTCCGCGGACACCCCCATGGCGAGGACGAAGTCGGCCGCGACGTCGCCCTTCCACCGCGTTGCCCGGCGCAGCCCGTCGCGCACCTCCCAGGTCTCCCCGATGCCTTCCGGTGCCGTCACGACGAAGACCTCGTCGCCGTCCGCGCTCCACACCACTGGCCCGAACACGCTGCCGGAGGCGACCGGCTCGGAGTGCGACCCGACCACGATCTCGCCGCTCACCGCCACCGCGAACTTCCCGTGCGACTCGGAGATGCGCGGCGGTGGACAAGCCCTGCACGACAGCGGAACCCGCGTCGGCAGAACGGAACCGATGCGCGTGTTGCGAGTCAGGTCCCAGACGACCAGCCGGTCGCGTGACGCCGACAGGAGGTGGTTGTTGTCGCCCAGGAACTCCGCGAACGGCGTCTCGGTGTTGCCTTCGAGCTGCGTCCGCTCGCCCGCGTGCGGGCCGGTGGTGTCGTAGACGTGGATCGTGCCGGTGTCCGCGACGGCCATGCGCGCACCGTCGTTGGTGATCGCCACGGCGGACGGGTTGCCCCTGCCTCCCCGCACCTCCACGTTCTCGGTCGGCTGGGTCGTGCGCCAGAGACTGCCCCTGCCTTCCATCGAGTAGCCGAAGTAGTCGCCGTTGCCCGAGAGCCCGACCCAGAAAGCGTTGGCCGGCAACGTGTTGCCCTCGGCGGCCGCCCTGACGTCCAGGGTCGCCCGATCACGCCGGACCGAGTCGCGAAGTGACTGTTCCACCAGCACGTCCTCGCCGGGCATCCTCAGCGCGTCCAGCGGAAAGGTCGTGTCGCCCCGCTCAGCTCGCTGGCCCGTCTGCCCGTCGTGGAGGACCCGGTGGCCGCGGGTGCGCCCGTCCAGGTCCACGTCCACCCTGACCGTGCTGTAGACGGCGGTGAAGCGTCCGGACGGCGAGACCGCCACCAGACCGTCGAACAGCTCGTCGGGCGTGTCGATCGCTTGCGTGGCGCCAGAAACGTCCCAACGCAACGCACCACCCGCGGCGAAGGCGGCGACCACACCGCCGTCCGCGGAGGCGGCCACCGCGGTCACCGGACGCGACCCGACCTTCTGTTCGGCCCGCCGGCCCGACGACAGCTCCAGCCGCACGACGCGGCCGTCCCGAGTGCCCGCGACCGCGACTTTGCCGTCCGCCGACGCGGCCAGCGCGGACACCTCACCACCCACCTGCAGGTACCGGTCGAGCTGCGGCGACGCGGTCAACGCGGAGAACAGCGCGGACCGCGTCTGCGGGTTCGGCTCCACCCGGTACGCCTCGGCGGCCAGCACCTGGCTCAACGCGAGATCGGTGCGCAGGTTCGCAACCGCCGCCGACGCCAGACCGCGGGCCGTGGCGGTGCGGGCCTGAGCGACGGCGTCGTTGCGCTGGCCGACCGCGATGAACGCCGCGACCAGCACACCCACCATCAGCACCGCCAACGCCGCCACCGCGCCCCGTGCCAACCGGACGGCCCGGCGGTGCTGACGGACGTGCTCCCCGACCAGGTCGTCCTTCGGCACCCCGCGCACGGCGCTCGCGATGTCCGCGACACACTCGCGCAGCCGCGGGTTCGACTCGTCCACCTGGTCGGCCTCGCGCAACCAGCGCAGATCGACCCAGCGCGGTTCCTCACCCAGCGCCCTGCGGACCGCGGCGGGCACGGCCTGGGAGTACTCGCCGGAGGTCAGCACGACGAGGATCCGCTGCGCGGACCGGTGCTCCAGCCACCACTCGAGCTCGCGGCCGACCCACTCCGACGCGGCGGCCTCCTGCGAGGCCAGCAGGATCAGCCACCGCGACCTGCCGAGGGCCTCCTCGATCGACGTCCACAGGCCGGGGTTGGCCGAAAGACTGGCGTCGTCGAGGAAGACCCGCAGGGCGCGCAGCCGGTACCAGGGCTTCGCGAACCGCTGGACACCGCGGTGCAGCGTCGGGGCGAGGGTCCCGTCGAGAGCTCGGCTGTACGAGATGAACGCGTCGTAGTCAGGCTCGCCCACGCGCTCGATTCTGAGGGCTCGGGACTAGATCAGCCAGAGAACCGCGCCGACGACCGCGACCACGAGCAGCACCAGCAGGACGATCGCCATGAACTTGGCGGTCTTCCACGTCGAGTAGACGCCACCGGCCAGGAAGCCCGCGAGGGCCAGCAGGCCGATGACGACGACCTCTTTCGGCATCAGAGCACGCCCTTGGTCGACGGGATGCCGCCGACGCGCGGGTCGGGCTCCACGGCTGCGCGCAGGGCACGCGCGATCGCCTTGTACTCGGCCTCGGCGATGTGGTGCGGGTCGCGGCCGTACTCGACGCGCACGTGCAGAGCGATCTGGGCGTGGAAGGCCAGGGACTCGAACACGTGCCGGTTCAGCACGAACGGGTAGTTGCCGCCGATCACGAATGAGTTGAACTGCTCTGGCTCGCCGCGGTGCACGGTGTAGGGGCGGCCGGAGACGTCTACCGAGGCGTGCGCCAGGGTCTCGTCCATGGGGATCCAGCAGTCGCCGAAACGCCGGATGCCCTTCTTGTCCCCCAGCGCTTCCCTCAGCGCCTGGCCCAGCACGATCGCGATGTCCTCCACCGAGTGGTGGGCGTCGATGTGCGTGTCACCGGTGGCGCGGACGATCAGGTCGAAGCAGCCGTGCACGCCGAACGCGGTGAGCATGTGGTCGTAGAACGGCACGCCGGTGCTGATCTCGACCTGGCCGGTGCCGTCCAGGTCGATCTCCACGTAGACCGACGACTCCTTGGTGGTGCGCTCCACCTTGCCCACACGACTCACCGGCTGACCTCCTTGCTGGCCGCGAGGAAAGCGTCGTTCTCCTCGGGCGTTCCGATGGTCACCCGCAGGTGACCCGCGATTCCGACGTCCCTGATGAGCACGCCGTGGTCCAAATAGGACTTCCAGACCTCGCGCGCGTTCTCGAACCAGCCGAACAGCACGAAGTTCGCGTCCGAGGGGACGACCTGGAAACCCATGTCCGTCAACGCGGACACCACCCGGTCGCGCTCGGCCGCGAGCAGTGCGACCGAGCCCAGCGTTTCCGAGGCGTGTCGCAGCGATGCCCGCGCCGCCGCCTGGGTCAGCGCCGACAGGTGGTACGGCAGGCGCACCAGCTGCAGCGCGTCGACGACGGCCGGTGCGGCGGCGAGGTAACCGAGACGGCCGCCGGCGAACGCGAAGGCCTTCGACATCGTGCGCGAGACGATCAGCCGCGAGCCGTACTCGTCGAGCAGCTCGATCGCGCTCTTCTGCGGGGAGAACTCCGCGTAGGCCTCGTCCACCACGATCATGCCCGTCGTGGACGCGATCAGCAGGCGCAGGTCGTCCAGCGGGATCGACTGCCCCGTCGGGTTGTTCGGCGACGTCACGAAGACGACGTCCGGCCGCGTCTCCGCGATCACCGCGGCGGCCTTCTCCACGTCCAGCGAGAAGTCCTGGCGGCGCGGCGTCGGCGACCACTCGGTGCGGGTGCCCGCGGCGATGATCGGGTGCATCGAGTACGACGGCTCGAAGCCCAGCGCGACCCGGCCGGGCCCGCCGAACGCCTGCAGGATCTGCTGGAGGATCTCGTTGGACCCGTTGGCGGCCCACACGTTCTCGGACGTCAGCGTCACCGACGTCGCCTCGGTCAGGTACGCCGCCAGGTCCTCCCGCAGCGCCACCGCGTCACGGTCCGGGTACCGGTGCAGCTCACCCGCGATCTCCGCGACGGCCGCGACCACGTCCGCGGCCAGCGCGTCCGTCGGCGCGTACGGGTTCTCGTTGGTGTTCAGGCGGTACGGCACGTCGAGCTGCGGCGCACCGTAGGGCGTGCGGCCGCGCAGATCCTCGCGCAGGGGCAGGTCGGAAAGCTCCACCCGCGCGCCGACAACAGGCTTCATCGAGAGAACCTCGCTGTGACAGCCTGCCCGTGCGCGGGCAGGTCTTCCGCGTTGGCCAGCACGACGACCTTGTCCGCGACCTCGCGCAGTGCTTCCTCGGAGTAGTCGATCACGTGGATGCCGCGCAGGAACGTCTGCACGGACAACCCGGACGAGTGCCGCGCGCAGCCACCCGTGGGCAGCACGTGGTTCGAGCCGGCGCAGTAGTCGCCGAGCGACACCGGCGAGTACGCGCCCACGAAGATCGCGCCGGCGGACCGGATCCGCCCCGCCACCTCACGCGCGTCCTGGGTCTGGATCTCCAGGTGCTCGGCGGCGTACGCGTTGACGACCCGGACGCCTTCGTCCACAGAGGACACCAGCACGACACCGGACTGCTTGCCGCCCAGCGCCGTGCGGATCCGCTCGACGTGCTTGGTGGCACTGATCTGGCGCTCCAGCTCGACGTCCACGGCGTCGGCCAGTTCGACGGAGTCGGTCACCAGCACCGAGGCGGCGAGCGGGTCGTGCTCTGCCTGGCTGATCAGGTCGGCGGCCACGTGCACCGGGTCGGCCGTCGAGTCGGCGAGGATCGCGATCTCGGTCGGCCCCGCCTCCGCGTCGATGCCGATCAGACCGCGCAGCAGCCGCTTGGCCGCCGCCACGTAGATGTTGCCGGGACCGGTGACGACGTCGACCGGAGCCAGCTCGCCACCGTCGGTGTCCACGCCGCCGTACGCCATCAGCGCCTGCGCCTGCGCGCCACCCAAGGCCCACACCTCGTCGACGCCGAGCAGTGCGGCGGCGGCCAGGATCGCCGGGTGCGGCAGGCCACCGAACTCGGCCTGCGGCGGCGAACACACCACCAGCGACTCCACACCGGCGATCTGCGCGGGCACGACGTTCATCACCACGGTCGACGGGTACATGGCCAGACCGCCTGGCGCGTAGAGACCGACACGACCGACCGGCACCCACTTCTCCGTGACGGTGCCGCCGGGCACGACCTGCGTCGTCGTGTCGGTGCGGCGCTGGTCGGCGTGCACGCGGCGAGTGCGGGTGATCACCTCTTCCAGCGCCTCGCGCACGGCCGGGTCCAGCGACGCCAAAGCGGACGAGATCGCCGAAGCGGGCACGCGGACGGAAGCGGGACGAGCGCCGTCGAACTTCTCCGTGTACTCCAGCGCTGCCTCGACGCCCCGAGCCGCGACCGCCTCCACGATGGGACGCACCTGATGCAGCGCCGCGTCCACGTCCATCTCGGCGCGCGGCACGACGGCGCGCAGCTGAGCAGGAGTCGTGGTGCGACCTCGCAGGTCGATGCGGCTGAGCATGCCTTACAGGGTAGTTCCTGCCGAATTCTGTCAACGGTCAGCCCGCTAACGGCGCTACCTCACCCCGTGACGGCACAGCCACGCTCAGTCGAGCACCACTCCGTCGCAAACCCCTGCTGATGATGGAGGAACGATGTTCAGCAAGAGCCGCGGCAAGATCGCCGCAGTGCTCGCAGTCTGCCTTCCCGTGCTGGTCGCGGGCATGGCGACGCCCAGCACCGCCGATTCCGGCCGCTATCTGCTGGAAGTCACCGCGAACACCTCGGCCGAACGCACGCAGATCGCCCAGACCGGCGTCGACGTGCTCGGCGCGACCAAGCTCACCACGATGTCGGTCGTCGCGGACAAGTCCCAGTACAAGGCCCTGCAGGCGACCGGGCTGCCGCTCAAGTACGTCGGCGACTTCGAGCAGCAGCTCAAGAGCCTCGGCAAGGTCGAGTTCAAGGACCCGCAGCCCGGCCAGATCGGCACCCAGGACTTCCCGTCGGGCTACACCGGCTACCACAACTTCGCGGAGATGACCGCGGAGCTGCAGCAGACGGTCCGCGACCACCCGACGCTCGCGAGCCTGCGCAGCATCGGCAAGAGCTACCAGAACCGGGACATCTGGGCCCTCAAGGTCAGCGACAACGTCGCGACCGACGAGAGCGAGCCCGAGGTGATCTTCACCTGCAACCAGCACGCCCGTGAGCACCTGACGGTCGAGCAGTGCCTGCAGATCATCAAGCGCTACACCGACAACTACGCCACCCCTGCGATCAAGAACCTGGTGGACACCCGCGAGATCTGGTTCATCCCGATGGTGAACCCGGACGGCGTCGAGTACGACATCGCCACCGGATCGTTCCGCGGCTGGCGCAAGAACCGCCAGGGCAACGGCACCGACCTCAACCGCAACTGGGGCTACAAGTGGGGCTGCTGCGGCGGTTCCAGCGGCAGCTCGACGTCGGACACCTACCGCGGCACGGCGGCCTTCTCCGCGCCGGAGACCAACGTCATCAAGAACTTCGTGAACTCGCGCGTCGTCGGTGGCGTCCAGCAGATCAAGACGAACATCGACTTCCACTCGTTCTCGGAGCTCGTGCTGTGGCCGTACGGCTACACCAACGCGGACACCGACACCGGTCTCAACGCCGAGGAGGCACGCGCCTTCCAGACGCTCGGCCGGCAGATGGCCGCCCTGAACGGCTACACGCCGGAGCAGGCGAGCGACCTGTACATCACCGACGGCACCATCGACGACTGGATGTGGGGCGTCCACAAGATCTGGTCGTACACCTACGAGATGTACCCGAGCAGCGGCGGCCTCAACGGTTTCTACCCGCGTGACACGGTCATCGCGGCGCAGACGTCTCGCAACGACCGCGCCGTCGACCTGTTCGTCAGCTACTCGGACTGCGTGAAGCGGGTCATCGGAGGATCCTGCTGATCCGGTCCAGCGCCTGATCGATCTCCTCGGGAGTGACGAAGTAGTGCGGGGACGCCCGCACTACTTCGTCCAGGCCCCGCTTCGTCATGTCGATCATCGTCGAACCCCGCTGCGACACCGTCACGGCGACGTTCTCGGCCCAGAGCCGGTCCTTCAGCTCCATCGCCGGCACGCGGTCCGACGTGAACGTGACGATGCCCGCCTGACGTTCGCCGAGATCCCGGACCGTGATCCCGCCGATCGCCCGCAGACCCTCGCGCAAACGCTTGGCACGATCCGCGACCTCGGCCTCGATCACGTCCAGCCCCTTGTCGAGGGCGTACCGCGCGGCCGCGATCATGCCGAGCCGGTCGGCGATGCTGCACTCCCACAGCTCGAACACCCGAGCGTCGTCGCGCAGCCGGTACTCCATCGGCCCGGTCCAGACGCCGCTGTGCAGGTCCACCAGCCGCGGCCGGAGCCTTTCCCGCACCTCGTCGCGGACGACCAGCGCACCGGTGCCGCGCGGTCCGCGCAGCCACTTACGACCTGTACACGCCAACATGTCGTAGTCGAGGCCACGCAGATCGAGCTGCCCGGTCGACTGGCAGGCGTCGAGCAACACCAGTGCACCGACCTCACGAGCCGCCGCTGTGATGTCGTTGACCGGGTTGACCAAGCCGCTGTTCGTCGGCACGTGCACGAGCGAGATCAGCTTGACTCGGTTGTCAAGGTTCAGGGCGTCGAGATCGACCTGTCCGCGGATGTCGGAAGGGATGACCTCGACACTCGCCCCGGTCTCCGCCGCTCGGCGCAGCACCGGGATCGCATTGCCACCGTATTCGACCTCGGTGACAAGAATTCGGTCCCCGGCTTCCAGGGGCACGGCGTCGAACGCCGCCAGCCATGATCGAGTTGCACTGTCCGTGAAAGCGACCTCGGACGGGTGACACCCGAAGAACTCGGCGAGGACGCCGTAACCCGCTTCCAGATCGTCCCGGCGTTCCGCGGCGGCACGGTATCCGCCGATCTCCGTTTCCCGGCGGAGATGCCCGATGACCTCGTCCACGACGGGAGCGGGCGGGATCGACGAACCGGCGCTGTCCAAGAAGATCAGGTCACTCACTCACCCAACTCTGCCACCATGGAGTGCATGGGGGTTCGCTCGTTCGGGTACAGCGCTCAACTAAGACCTTTCCTGTGGGTTTTCCTCGTACTGACACCCGTGGAAATCCTGCTCGTCGACCTCGTGGTGCCCTGGTTCTGGCTCAGGGCCGTGCTGCTCGCGTTCGGCTTGCTGAGCGCCGGCCTGCTCGCGTGGCTGCTCTGGATGCTCCACAGGTTCAAGCACGAGATCGACGACGACTACCTGTGGCTGCGGTACGCGCGCGAGTTCGAGTACCGGATCCCGTTGGCCGCCATCGGAACCGTGACGCAGGGCTTGACCAGCCGGTCGCTGAACAAGACCCGGTCCGTTGTGGACGGAACGCTCGTGCTGGAGATCTCCAACTCCACCAACGTCCGCGTCGACCTCACCGAGCCGCAGGACATCGACCTCGGACGCCGTGGCGTGCACGAGGTGACGAAGATCGAGTTCTGGACCGACGACCCCGACGGCATGGTTCGCGCGCTGCGAAAATAGGCTCATCTCCATGGTGGAGATCCCCTACGGCAAGCGCATGCGCCCGCGGTACCTGCGGTTCCTGATCATCACGGCGGTCGGGATCGCACTGGTCGCGTTTGCCCTGGACATCCCGTGGCTGCTCATCACGTTGATCGTGCTCGGCGTGCTGAACGCCGTCGTGTGTGTGGGCGCTCTCTACGTGCTGCACCGCCAGCCGCACACCGTCTCCGCCGACGAACTGAGGTTGCGCCAGCTCGGGTTCTTCGACTGGCGCATCCCGACCGCGGACCTCGGCGCGGCACAGGTCGCCGAGCGCACCCACAAGGGCCGGCGCAGCGTCGAGGTGATCGGTGACGCGCTCGTCATCCAGTCGCTGACCAGGACGAACGTGTCGGTGCCGTTCCACGAGCCGCAACTGGTCGACCTCGGCAAGACCGGACCGAAGCAGGTGGAGCGCGTCGAGTTCTGGGCTGACGACCCTGCGCAGGCCGTCCGCGAGATCAACGCCAGGACTACTTAGGCTCCCACTTCTCCAGGTTCCACCACGGCCCCCAGGCCAGCGCGCCGTAGGAGTTCGGGTCGACCACGGCCTGGTAGCCGTTCCACGAGTCGCGCATCACGTACGCGTGCTCGGGGAAGACCAGCACCACCATCGACGGCGCCGCGATGTACGCCTGCTGGAAGAGCTTGTACGCCACCGCACGTTGAGCGGGGTCGATGAGCTTGCGGCCGTTCTCCAGCGCCGCGTCGGCGGCGGGGCTGCCCTGGCCGCGCAGGTCGTAGAGCATCAGGTCCGGGTCGAACGGCGAGCCCTCGCCGTACAGCAGCGCGTCCTGGCCCATGCGCGGCCGGATCGCCTCCCACGACAGACCGGCGAGCTGCACGTCCACGCCCACGGCCTTGGCGTCGGCCGCGAACGCCGTGGCCAGGTCGGCCCGCAGGTCGTCGCCGAGCGGGTACATCAGCGTGAAGCGGGCCGCCACGCCTTCGCGGACCCGGATGCCGTCCCCGCCGGCGACCCAGCCGGCCGCGTCGAGCTGCCGGGCCGCCTCGGTCTTGTCGAAGCGGAACTTCGCGGTCGGGTCGAACTCCTCGGCCAACGCGTCCGGCACGGGCGTGTAGGCGATGGTGCCCTTGCCGTCCAGCAAGCTGTCGATCATGCCCTGGCGGTTGGTGGCGTAGTTCAGCGCGAGGCGGATGGCCGGGTTGCCGGTGACCGGGTTGGCCGCGGGCAGCCGCACGGCGCGGTAGTCGGCGCTGCGGTGGTACTGGACGGTCAGGCCGGACTTCCCCGCGAACGGCTCCGCGATCTTGGGCGGCAGCACCGTGCCGTCGAACTCGCCGTCCTGCATGCGACGCGCGCGCTGGTTGTCGTCCGTCACGAAGACGACGGTCACCTTCTTGACCTTCGGCACGCCGTTGAAGTAGCTGTCGTTGGCCTCCAGCAGCAGCCGGTCGCCCTTCTTCCAGTCGGTGACCTTGTACGGGCCGGTGCCGACGGGCTGCCCGTCCGGCCGCGCCTGCTCGCTGGGCAGGATCCCGAGCACGAGCAGGTGCGGGAACGCGGCGTGCTGCTGCGTCAGGTTGAAGCGGACCGTGGACGGGTCGACCTGCTCGACGCTCTTGAGCGTGCTGAACCGCTCCTTGACCGGGTTCTGCAGCGCGGCGGTGTAGGTCGCGACGACGTCCTCGGCCCCGAACGTGCTGCCGTCGGTGAACTTCACGTCGCCGCGCAGCTTCACCGTCCAGCTCAGCCCGTCCGCAGCCGGTTCCGGCAGGTCGGCGGCGAGCTGCGGCCCCAGCGAACCGTCCTGGCGGTGCTCGACGAGCCCGTCGTAGATCTTGGACACGCCCTGCGCGCCGTAGCCGAGCAACGGGTTGAGCGTCGCCGGCTCGTCGCGGTCGGCGAGCACGATCGACGTGCCGTTCGACCCACCGTCCGGGCGGGGAGTGGCGGTCTCGGTGCAGCCCGCGACGGCCAGCAACACGACGAGGAGCAGTGGGGAACGCACGAGTCGGACCCTACAGTGAGCCCCATGCGGATCGCCGTGAGTCAGATCAGCTCCACCACCGACCCCAGGTCCAACCTGGAGTTCGTCCGCGACGCGGTGCGCAGAGCCGACGGAGCGCGGGTCGTCCTCCTGCCGGAAGCGACGATGTGCCGCTTCGGCGTGCCTCTAGGGCCCGTTGCGGAGCCTCTGGACGGTCCGTGGGCGTCTGCCGTGCGCGAGATCGCGGCACAGCACGACGTCGTGGTGGTGGCGGGCATGTTCACGCCGTCCGGCGACCGCGTGACGAACACGATGCTGGTGACCGGGCCTGACATCCACCTCGGCTACGACAAGATCCACCTGTTCGACGCGTTCGGGTTCCAGGAGTCGCGGACGGTCGCGCCCGGTTCGGACGTCGTGACCTTCGAGGTCGACGGGGTCACCTTGGGCGTGGCCACCTGTTACGACATCCGGTTTCCCGAGCTCTTCCGGGCGCTGGCGGACAAGGGTGCGTCGGCGGTGCTGGTCGGGGCGTCGTGGGGCGCGGGGCCTGGCAAGAAGGAGCAGTGGGAGCTCCTCGTGCGGGCGCGCGCGCTGGACTGCACGTCGTTCGTCGTGGCGTGCGGGCAGGCCTACCCCGGCGACCTGGGTTCGTCCGCGCCGACCGGGATCGGGTACTCGACCGTCGCCGACCCGTTCGGGAACGTGGTCGTGCAGCTCTCGGAGCAGCCGTCCGTCGCGGCCGTGGACCTCGATCTCGCGGCGGTGGAACAAGCACGCGAGGTGCTGCCCGTGCTGGCGAACCGACGGCTACGTTGATCCTCATGCGCATCGTTTCGGCTGTAGTGGCCGCTTTGCTGTTGTTTTCGGGCGTTGCCAACGCGACGCCCTCGCGCGGGGTGACCGGCAAGATCCTCGCCCAGTGGACCGCCGGTGACCGCGACTACGTCCTCCGCGAGATCACCATCGACGCCGGTGGCAGCACCGGCTGGCACCACCACGACGGCACGCTCTACGCCTTCGTGAAGCAGGGTGTGCTGACCCGGACCGAGTCCGACTGCACGACGACCTTCGTGAACCGCCGCGGTGACACGCTGGTCGAGCACCCGCACCAGGTGCACATCGGACGCAACCTCGGCACCGAGCCGATGGTGCTGGAGGTGCTGTACGTGAACCCGGCCGGCACGCCGCTGTCGCGCGACGAGCCGAATCCGGGTTGTGCCTTCGAGTGAGCGCTGGGCTCCGGCGCGGTCAGTCGCGTGCGTGAGCCGTCGTGCTGCCGGTGAGCACGCCGGCATCCTGTGCGGCACTGCCGGCGTGACCGGAAACCCGTTGGCCGGCCAGCACGACGGCGGCGGGGCGGGTCAGCGCGGTCAGGTCGCCGGACGGGTCGCCGTCGACGAGGAGCAGGTCTGCGTCGAATCCGGCGCGGAGGCGGCCCTTGCTCCGGCCGAGCCCGCACACGTCCGCCGCCACCGCGGTGGCCGACGCGAGTGCCGCGTCGAGCCCGGCTCCCGCCTCGGCCAGCGCGATGATCGAGGTGGGCAGCACACCGTGGGGCTTGAACTCGCCGATACCGGCGTCGCTGCCGGAGACGAGGCGGACCCCGCCTTCGACGAAGCGGGCCACCCGATGCCGCTCCTGTTCCGGCAGCAGACCGACACCGCGCAGAAACTCCAGCAGGTGCGGAGGCGGGCTGGGGACGCGGACACCGCCGAGTGTCGGGCACACCGCGATCCGCAGGGCGGCCAGGGAGTTCAGCAGTCCGGCCGGCAGCCGGAACCCGTCGCGGCTTCCACAGGTGCAGTGCTCGATTCCATCGACACCGGCAGCGACGGCGAGTTCGACCGCGGCCAGCGCGTGGGCGTGCGCGGTGACCGGCAGTCCGGCGGCGTGGGCCTGGTCGACGACGAGGCGCAACTCGTCCAGTGAGAACTGCGGCTGGAACGGATCGGTGCCGGCCGTCATGACCCCACCGCTGGCCATGATCTTGACCACGTCAGCACCGCGCTCGACGCGTTCCTCGACAGCCGCCCGCAGCTGCGCGGTGCCGCTCACGCCGCCGCCCATGTTCGCGCAGTGCCCGCCAGCCACAGTGATCGGCGGCCCGGACGCGACGACCGCGGGCAGTCCCGGCCGGTTCCGCCAGCCGAGCACTGCGAAGCGGCGGCAACCCAGGTCTCGCACCGTCGTGACCCCGGCCGCCAGCTGGGCGCGCAACGAGGTCTCGACGACGCTGTCCAGTTCGGCGTCGCGGTAGTCGGCCAGCCGGTCCAACGCACCGGATTCACCGTCACCGCTCAAGTGCACATGTGCGTCGATCAGTCCGGGCAGCAACGTGCTGCCGGGGTGCTCCACCACCTGCCAGCCGGACGGGACGGGAGCCGTCGCCGGTTCGACGGCGACGATCCGGCCGTTCTCGGCCAGGACGAGCGCACCGTCCCGGATCCACCGTTCCCCGTCGAAGGCGCGCTCGGCGCGCACGGCAAGTCGTGCGGTCATTGCTACTCCGTTTCGCAATCAGCAGAAGATCCACCGCTCGGGACGGTTGGGGCGGAAGGTCAGGCACTGGCCGCCGGCGTCAGGAGCGGTCTGCGGGCAGGGGCAACATGCGCGCGTAGACGGCGACCGCAACGGCGGCCACCACGACGTGCATGACCATCAGGGCCACGACGCCGCCCCAGCTGGCACCGGGCAGCCCTCCGGAAACGCCGACGAGCACGTCAGGCACGAAACTGACCAGCACGACGGCGGGGGCGAGCACGCGCATGACCCGCCGAGGGTTGCGCGTCTTGGCGCGGACGACGGCCCATCCCGCAGCGCCGGCGAGCACGCCGATGACGGTGAAGGTGGCGTAGGTGGGCAGCTGCAGTGCCTGGAACTGCGAGGACGCACCTGCAGCCACGGCGATGGTCGCGATGGCGGCGTTCAACGCGGTGGCCACGGCTGCTGCGACGACGAGGCCCACCGCGATCGTGACACCGCCACGGCGGACGGGGCTGATGGTGACGAACGTGTCGTTCATGACGGTCTCCCAACCGGTCAGGTGGTGACGTTGATGTCACCAGATGAGTGCGCCGAGCGGACCGACGTAGACGTCTGGTGGACAACAAGACAGGCCGCTTGCCTCAGGCAAGGTGATCGGGTTTGCGGATTCCCTTGTCGTCCAACGTGATCCGTCGCGACTTCAGTTAACGATTGAAGTGAACATAGAGGTCGATCACTTCAATCGTCAAGTGAAGTGCGCACACGATCACTTCAGCAGTTAAGTGATCTGAGGTACTGTGCCGGCATGACGACGACCGGGGAACCGCGCTGGCTCACCACCGAGGAACGGACTTCCTGGCTGGCGCTGATAGGTCTGATGGCACGGCTGTGGCCCGCTCTCGACTCGCAGCTGCGCCGCGATGCGGGCGTGACGTTCTTCGAGTACACCGTGCTCGTCGTGTTGTCGGAGGCGCCCGGCCGCACGCTGCGGATGAGTTCGCTGGCCCGGCTCGCGGAGGGTTCGCTGTCACGCCTGTCGCAGGCCGTGGCCCGCCTGGAGGCGAAAGGATGGGTGCGCCGCACACCTGATCCCGAGGACGGGCGCTACACGCTCGCGATCCTCACCGAAGACGGCGTGGACAAGGTGGTGGCGAGCGCCCCTGGACATGTCGCAGAGGTCCGGCGCCTGGTGTTCGACCCGCTGACCAAGGCTCAGGCCCGCCAACTCGCCGCCATCGGATCGCGCATCATGACGGCCATCGACCCCGACGAACCGGATCTGCCGTTCGCCTCCGGACGCTACCCGTCCTGACCCGCGCCGCAAACCGCACGCGGGGACCTTCCGTGCTGCAGAAGAACACGAAAGCTCCCCGCGTGCGCTTTCAGCGCAGGTCGAGGCCGAGGTCCAGCGAGGGGCTGGAGTGCGTGAGACCGCCCACCGCGAGATAGTCCACGCCCGTCTCGGCGTATGCCCGCGCCACATCCAAAGTCAGCCCGCCGGACGCCTCCAGCTTCACGTTCTCGGGCCGGCGGGCAACGGCCTGAGCGCACTGCTCCGGCGTGAAGTTGTCCAGCAGCACCAGTTCCGCGCCCTCGGCGATCGCCTCGTCGAGCTGCTCGAGGCTGTCGACCTCGACCTCCATCAGCAGTTCCGGTGCGTGTTCACGGGCCGCGCGGATCGCGGCTCCCACCGAACCCGCCGCGGCGACGTGGTTGTCCTTGATGAGGATCGCGTCACCGAGGCCCATCCGGTGGTTCACGCCGCCACCGCACCGGACCGCGTACTTCTGCAGCAGCCTGAGTCCTGGCAACGTCTTGCGCGAGTCCCGGACCGCCGCGCCGGTGCCCTCGATCGCGTCGACCCAGCGGGCGGTCTGCGTGGCGATGCCGGACAGGTGGCAGATCAGGTTCAGCGCCGTGCGTTCGACGGTGAGCAGGCCGCGGGTGCGGCCGCTCAGCACCAGTGCGGGCTCGCCGGGCACCGCCTTGTCCCCGTCGGAGGCCTCCGAGAGCACCTCGATCTCCGGCAGGTAGCGCTGGAACGCCGCCCGCGCAACGGAAACACCGCACAGCACGCCGGACGCGCGTGGCGTGATCTCCGCGGTGGCCACCGCCTTCTCCGGCACGGTCGCCAGCGTCGTGGCGTCCAGGCCGTAGCGGAGGTCCTCCTCCAACGCGAGCTGGATGACCCGGTTCGCGTCGTCCCAGTCGATGGTCATGCGACACCCTCTGCCAGAACAGGATCGGCCAGCACGGGCTGGCCGGTCGGGGTGAGCCGGACGAGCTGACTGCGTTGCCACGCCTCGGACCGCTCCACGAAGTCCGTGCGGACGTGGCAGCCGCGCGACTCGGTGCGTTCCTGGGCCGCGGCGATCAGGGCGCGTGCGGCCAGGGTCAGTGCCGCGTCCTCGACCAGTTCGCGCGACTCGAGCTGCTTGTCCACAGTGGACACGTCGAGCACCGAGCCGACGACGGCGAGGCCTTCCGCGTCACGGCCGATCGCGGCGTAACGGGACATCACGCGCTGGAGCATGTCCCGGTCGGCGACCGGAGCCGTGGGCAGCACGGGATCCACCGCACGAACGGGCGCGATGAACCCCACCGCGAGGTCTGCGGCCACGGCCTCGGCGGCACGGGTGCCGCAGACCAGGCCTTCGAGCAGGCTGTTGGACGCCAGGCGGTTCGCGCCGTGCAGGCCCGTGCGAGCGACCTCGCCGACGGCGTACAGGCCGGTGACGCCGGTGCGTCCGTCGACGGTCGAGACCACACCGCCGCAGGCGAAGTGTGCCGCGGGGGCGACGGGAATCGGGTCCACCGCCGGGTCGATGCCCACGGACACGCAGGCCGCGTGGACGGTCGGGAAGCGGGAAGCCATGTCGTGCAACGCCGTCGCGTCCAGGAAGACGTGGTCGTCGACGCCACCGGGCTCCAGCGCCATGTGCCGGGTGATCGCGGCCGCCACGACGTCACGCGGGGCGAGATCTTCCAGCGGGTGCACGCCCTTCATCACGCGGGCGCCGGTCGCGTCGACCAGCACGGCACCCTCGCCGCGCACGGCCTCCGTGACGAGCGGGCATCGGCCCCGCGCGCCGCGTCCGGTGTAGAGCACGGTCGGGTGGAACTGGATGAACTCGACGTCCGCCGCCAGCGCACCGGCGCGGAGAGCCAGCGCGAGACCGTCACCCGTCGCGACGGACGGGTTCGAGGTCGCCTGGTACATCTGGCCGATGCCACCGGTCGCGAGCAGCACGGCGGGAGCGGTGAGCACGCCGGGCACGCCGTTGCCGTCGAGCACCAGCAGACCGGCGACCGCGCCGAGCGGCGTCTTGACCGCGTCGACCGCGACGTGGTTCTCCAGCAGGGGAACCCGTCCGTCCACAGTGGCCTTGAGCAGCGCGCGTTCCACCTCGGCGCCGGTCGCGTCACCGCCGGCGTGCACGACGCGGAACGCGCTGTGGCCGCCTTCGCGGGTGCGTTCCAGCAGGCCGTCCGGCTTCGCGTCGAACACGGCACCGCGCTCGCGCAACCGGGCGACCGCGGCAGGTCCGTCCGAGATGATCGCCGAGACCGCCGCGTCGTCGCAGAGTCCCGCGCCCGCCGTCAGCGTGTCCTCGATGTGCTTCGCAACGGAGTCGCCGGGGTCGTGCTGGTCCTCCATGACGACGGCGACGCCGCCCTGAGCCCAGCGCGTGTTGCCGTCGTCGCCCGCGGCCTTCGTGACGACCAGGACGCGAAGTCCCAGCTCACGAGCCCGCAACGCGGCGGTGAGACCCGCCACGCCCGTACCGGCCACGATCAGGTCGGCCCGCGCCTCCCAGCGCGCGGCCATCACTCACCGCCGCCGGGCTGGCCGATCTCGATCATCCGCTGCACGGCGCCCTGCGCGCGCTTGGCGGTCTCCAGGTCCACGTGCACCTCGTCCAGACCCTCACGCACGCAACGCAGCAGCGCGGCCGGCGTGATCATCTTCATGTAGGTGCAGGACGCACGGTCGTTGACGGCGCGGAAGTCGATCTCCGGCGCGGCCTTGCGCAGCTGGTGCAGCATGCCGACCTCGGTTGCGACGAGCACCTTGCGGGCGTTCGTGCTGCGCGCGGCGGTGATCATGTCGCCGGTCGAGAGGATCTTGACCTTCTCCGACGGCACGATGCCCTCGCCGCTCAGGTAGAGCGCGCTCGTGGCACAGCCGCACTCCGGGTGGATGAACAGGTCGGCGTCCGGGTTCGCGGCGGCGCGTTCGGCCAGCTCCGGACCGTTGATGCCGGCGTGCACGTGGCACTCGCCCGCCCAGATGTGCAGGTTCTCGCGGCCGGTCTCGCGCTTGACGTGCGCGCCCAGGAACTGGTCCGGGCAGAACAGCACCTCGCGGTCGGCCGGGATCGAGCGCACCACGTCGACGGCGTTCGACGACGTGCAGCAGATGTCCGTCTCGGCCTTCACCTCGGCGGTGGTGTTCACGTAGGACACGACGACCGCGCCGGGGTGCTGCGCCTTCCACTCGCGCAGCTGCGCACCGGTGATCGAGTCGGCGAGCGAGCAGCCCGCGCGCTCGTCCGGGATCAGCACGGTCTTCTCCGGGCTGAGGATCTTCGCGGTCTCGGCCATGAAGTGCACGCCGCAGAAGATGATGGTCTGCGCGTCGGACTGGGCCGCGATCCGGCTCAGCGCGAGGGAGTCGCCGGTGTGGTGGGCGATGTCCTGGATCTCCGGCAGCTGGTAGTTGTGCGCCAGGATGACGGCGTCACGCTCCTTCGCGAGCCGCAACACCTCGTCTCGCCACGCCGCGTCCGGCTCGACTCCACCGAACACACCTGACGCGGTTCGCTCCACGGTTGCGGTAGCGACCATCGCTGCCTCCTCGGATCCAGGTTTTCGCCTATTGGTCGAAAACGTCGCCGATAGTATCAGCCGAGTGGCGGGCGTGGGACATGAAGTTCTGGCAGCTGTTCTGCGAGTGAGAGGTGCGTCACTCCAGGTCATGCTGTGGGAGCGCGCACGGGAGCCGCACACTCACCGCTGGTCGTTGCCGGGTGGGGAGCTGCGGGTGGACGAGGACGTCGAGTCCTCCATCCGCCGTCAGCTGGCCGAAAAAGTCGATGTGCGACAACTGTCACACGTCGAGCAGCTGGCCGTCTTCAGCGCCCCCGACCGCGTGCCCGGCCCACGTGTCGTGGCGACCGCATTCCTCGGCCTCGTCCCCTCGGACGTCGACCCCGAGGTGCCCGCGGACACGTCGTGGCACTGCGTGGAGAAGCTTCCCCCGATGGCGTTCGACCACGCCTCGATCGTGCACCGGGCACGGCACCGGCTCGGCTCGAAGCTGTCGTACACGAACCTCGGCTTCGCCTTGGCACCACCGGAGTTCACCATCTCGCTGCTGCGCGACCACTACTCCGCGGCCCTGGGCTACCGCGTGTCCGCCACGAACCTCCAGCGCGTGCTCTCCCGCCGCCTGCTGCTGGAACCGACCGGCGGCACGGCTCCCCCCGGCCCGTCCGGCGGCCGTCCGGCGGCCCTGTTCCGGTTCAGCGCCAAGGGAATCAAGGTGACCGATCCGTTCGCCGTGCTGAGGCCGCCGGGATCCGGCCGTCCGGCGGGCGGGAGTGGCACCCCGTAACGTGGACGCGTGGCCGAGACGCTTCCGCTCTTCCCCCTGGGCACGGTGCTGTTGCCGGGGGCGTCTTTGCCGCTGCACATCTTCGAGCCCCGCTACCGGCAGCTGGTCGTCGACCTGATGACCGGTTCGCTGTTCGGCCGCACGTTCGGCGTCGTGTGCATCAAGGAGGGCTGGGAGGTGGGCGCCGACAACGTCCGCTCCCTGCGCGACATCGGCTGCTCGGCCGACCTGCTCGACGCCCGCCCGCTGCCCGAGGGCCGCTTCGACATCGTGACGCGCGGAGTGCGCCGCTTCCGCCTGCTGGACGTGGACTCGACGACGGCGCCGTACCTGCTGGCGCACGTCGACTACCTCGACGACTCCCCGGTGCCCGAGGCGGCGCGCGAGGTCGTGCCGATCCTGGAACGCGGGGCGCGCGCGGCGCACGAGCGGTACTGCGGCGCGGCGTGGCACCGGGAGGACTGGTCGTCGCCGGACGACGACGTCGACCTCGGCGCGTTGTCGTACCTGCTGGCGGCCGACTGCCTGCTGCCGGTGGAGGACCGGCAGCGGTTGCTGGAGGAGCGGTCGCCGGCGCGGCGGTTGCGGCTGGTCCGGCGGATGTTGCACCGGGAGACCGGGATCCTCAGCGCGTTGAAGGCGGTTCCGGTGCCGCTGACGGACTTCGGGCACGTGCCGAACCCGAACTGAGCCGGGCGACCGCACGAGCCGCCCGGCCGCGGTTCGAGACCGCTAGGCGTAGATCTTGGCGAAGTAGCGCCCGGCGAACCCGCTGGAGCAGTACACGAAGGAACCCCGGCGGTCACCGGCCCACCTCACCGTGCCGTAGCGGACCGTCCCGTTGTTGCAGACGCCCACGGCCTGGTAGCTGTCCGGCCCGTTGCCGTCGACCCAGCCGCCCCAGTTCGTCGAGGTGCTGACCGTGACGTGCTCAGCGCCGAACCACTCCGCGGAGACGCCACCGGAGCCGGACGTGACCGAAGCGTTCGCAGGACCGGCCGAAATCAGACCGACTGCTGCCAAGATTCCCAGGAATGCAAAAACAAACCGTCGCACAATTTCCCCCTGAACAAATTGCTTCCCCAGTGTGCGGCAGAGCCGGCCGCACCGCAAAAAGTCTACCCAAGACGCAGGACATGGTCCACGAAAGGAAGAAATTCACCCCTGAAGAGAATACGCCTCGACAGGTCGTATGAGCTGCTCATCCAACATGCACACATAGGATGAGCGGCGGAGGCGGAAATGTTTCGTCAACCACCGTAGTCCACATCAAATCGATTATCGCGCCACACGTGGAAGATGCCGCAAGACACCGGGGTGATCTCAATGAGGAACTGCTACAGCAGTCCGCGCCGGACCATGCGATCCAGATGCCGTACCAGTTCGCGTTCCTTGCGGTGCAGCCTGTCGCGCTCCTCGGGGGCGAGGCCGGCCAGCGGGTCGTCCATGACTCTGTCTCGGGGTACGTGCACCATTGCGCTCGACCAAGCCCGGCAGTCGGAACACCACGCCAGTCCGATGCACCGCTCGTAGAACGTTGACGCCGGTGGGTAGTACCGGTAGGCGTAGGAGCGGATCGTCCCGGTGCATCGGCCCTTCTTGTCGCCGTCGGCGGCGTCCTCTGCATGCAGCGAGGAGACCTTCCGCCACTGGTACAGAGTCCAGTCGCCTTGTGCGGTCACGATCACCATCTTTGCCACTACGACCGCGTTTCCGCTACCGATCGCCGTGCGTCCAGCCTCAACGAAGATCATCTTTGTCCTCGCAACGCGCTCACTCGGCAACCTCCGCAGCCCAGCACCTGCCCCTGCACCCAGCCCACCCCAGCACCGCCGATCGTCGGATCGTTGAATTGTGGCCTTGTGGGATTGTTGAACAATCCTTACCCTGAGGGCCACATCACACTCGACCACTCCTCCACCACGCTGCGAGGTGTCGCATGAGCACGACCACGACCGAGGACACAGGCCGTTTCGCCTGGTTCCGCAGTCTCGGCCAGAAGGGGAAGCGCGCGTTCATCGGCGCGTTCGGCGGCTACGGGCTGGACTCGTACGACTACTGGGTCCTGCCCCTGAGCCTGGTCGCGATCACCGGCTACTTCGGCCTCACCAAGGCCGAAGCCGGTCTGCTGGGCACGAGCACGCTGCTGATGAGCGCCATCGGCGGCGCGGTGGCGGGCATCATGGCCGACCGGTTCGGCCGTTCCAAGACGCTGATCATCACGGTGGCGGCGTACGCGTTCTTCACCGTGCTGTGCGGCTTCGCGACGAACTACGAGACGCTGCTGGTCTTCCGCGCCCTGCAGGGTCTGGGCTTCGGCGGCGAGTGGGCGGCCGGCGCGATCCTCGTGGCCGAGTACTGCAAGCCGAAGTACCGCGGGCGCACCGTGGCGTTCATCCAGAGCGCCTGGGCGGTGGGCTGGGGTCTCGCCGTCATCATCAACACCCTGGTCGCCTCGCTGGCCGATCCGGCGTGGTCGTGGCGGATCATGTTCTGGACGGGTGCGCTGCCCGCGATCCTCATCTTCTACGTGCGCCGCAACGTCGACGACGCGCCGGAGACCAAGGAGCAGCCCAAGGAGAGCGGCACCTTCCCCAAGATCTTCCAGGGCGGCATCCTCAAGACCACGCTGTTCGCCGCGCTGCTCGCGACCGGTGTCCAGGGCGGCTACTACACGCTCGCCACGTGGCTGCCGGCGTTCCTGCAGACCGGGCGCGGGCTCACGATCATCGGTACCGGCGGCTACCTCGCGTTCCTCATCACCGGTGCGTGGATCGGGTACGTCAGCGGCGGTTATCTGACGGACTACCTGGGGCGCAAGAAGACCTTCACGCTGTTCGCGGTCGCCAGTGCGCTGCTCATCGTCGCGTACACGCAGATTCCCAACGGTGCCAACACGTTGGTGATGTTCCTCGGCTTCCCGCTCGGGTTCTGCATGAGCGCGATCTTCAGCGGCTTCGGCAGCTACCTGTCCGAGCTCTACCCCACGCGGCTGCGCGGCACGGGACAGGGCTTCACCTACAACTTCGGGCGCGCGTTCGGTGCGCTGTTCCCCGGAGCGGTCGGGTTCATGGCGGACAAACTCGGCATCGGCGGTGCCATGCTGTTCGGGGCGGCGGCGTACGGGATCGCGGTCATCGCGCTGTTCTGGCTGCCGGAGACGGTGAACAAGGAGCTGGAATGACGACAGCGGGCCAAGCACCGGGACAGGCGCAGGCGAACCTGATCGCCATCCCCAAGGACTGGGCGTACGACTTCCTCCTCTTCACCCACCGCAACCCGAAGCCGTGCCCGGTGCTCGACGTGCTGGACGCCGGCGAGACGGTCAGCGCGCTCAAGCAGGACGCGGACGTGCGCACCCACGCGCCGCGGTACCGGATCTGGGAGAACGGCGAGCTCGCGGCAGAACCCGAGAACGCCACCGAGTACTGGCGCGACGACCTGGTGACGTTCCTGATCGGCTGCAGCTTCACGTTCGAGACCGCACTGGAGAGCGCGGGAGTGCCGCTGCGGCACGTGGATCAGAAGAAGAACGTCTCCATGTTCGTCACGGACGTCCAGTGCCGGCCCGCCGGCCGGCTGCACGGGCCGATGGTCGTGTCGATGCGGTGGATTCCGGAGTCCCTTGTGGACATCGCGCACAAGGTCACGGCGCTGATGCCGTCCGTGCACGGGGCTCCGGTCGCGAGCGATCCGCGGATGCTCGGGATCAGGAACATCGACGAACCCGACTTCGGCGACGCCGTCGAGCACGAACCCGGTGACGTGCCGGTGTTCTGGGCGTGTGGCGTGACCCCGCAGGCGGTGCTGATGAAGTCGAAGCCGCCGTTCGCGATCACGCACGCGCCGGGTCAGATGTTCGTGACCGACATGCCGGACTTCGCCTACCGAGTGGGGTAGGTCGCTCGAGGGCGGTGCCTCAGCCGAGGCGCCGCCCCAGGTCGTCCAGGCCGTTCCACGCCGCACAGCAGCCGTACGCCAGCGCGGCCGCCAGCGGCCACGCCAGGATTCCCCACCACGTCTCGAGAGCGGGCGCCACCAGCAGGGTGTCGTTCGGCTTGATCGTCGACGGCATCGGGTACCTGCCCGCCGCGAGCGATCCGCCGAGGTACTGCGCGAACCACGCCGCCGCGAACGCACCCGCCGTCATTGCGAGCATCACGACCGGCCCGCGCCGCTGCCGCAGCAGCCACACCGCGATACCGGTGATCGCGCCCGCGCCGAGACCGATCAGCACGAACACCATCAGCGCGTCGAGCCGGTGGTAGCTCTCGACCCCGATCGGGTAGAACTTGTTGTCCTGCGCCGAGACGATCTTGAGCTGGGCCGGGGCGAGCCACGACCACACGTACGCGGCGGGCAGCCCGAACGCGAACGTCGTCAGCAGCACCACCAGGCCCGGCAGCAGGTCCCGCTTCACGACCACCTTCGGCCGGGGCCGGACGTAGACGTAGACGTACGGCGGCTCCGGCACGGGTTCGATGCGCACCGGCGCTGCTTTCTCGTCCATTCGCGAGAGGTTACTACCGCGCCGAGGTGATCTCTCCGTGACGGCTGCAGCGCGCCGCCCAGCCGTCCGGGGTCACCTGGACGACCATGCGGCGCGCGCACTCCGAGCAGTACCGCGGCGGGTCGATCACGGACAGCCGCTGACGGCAGAACGCGTGGTCGCCGTCGGCTTCCTCTTTGCCGCAGAAAGAACAGAACACGGTCGTCATCACAGGGTCTGGCTCAACGCCTTGATGGGCATCGACAGCTCTTCCAACATGTCGAGGTCCTGCTGCGCGGGACGGCCGAGGTTCGTCAGGTAGTTGCCGACGATGATCGCGTTGATGCCGCCGAGCATGCCCTGCTTCGCGCCCAGGTCGCCGAACGTGAGCTCACGACCGCCGGCGAACCGCAGGATCGTGCGCGGCAGCGCCAGCCGGAACGCGCCGACCGTCCGCAGCGCCTCGGCACCCTCGACGACCGGGTAGTTCTCGTACGGCGTGCCGGGGTTCGGGATGAGGAAGTTGAGCGGAACCTCGTCCGGCTCCAGCTCGGCGAGCTGCACGGCGAACTCCGCGCGCTGCGGAAGCGACTCGCCCATGCCGATGATGCCGCCGCAGCAGACCTCCATGCCGGCGTCGCGGATCATCCTCAACGTGTCCCAGCGCTCCTCCCAGGAGTGCGTGGTGACGACGTTCGGGAAGTGCGAGCGGGCCGTCTCGAGGTTGTGGTTGTAGCGGTGCACGCCCATCGCCACGAGCTCGTCGACCTGCTCCTGCGTGAGCATGCCGAGCGAGCAGGCGATCTGGATGTCGTTGCCGTCCTCGCGGATGGCCTTGATGCCGTCGCGCACCTGCGAGAGCAGCCGCTTGTCCGGGCCGCGCACGGCCGCGACGATGCAGAACTCGGTCGCACCGGTGTCGCGGGTCTGCCTGGCCGCGCGGACCAGGCCGGGGATGTCCAGCCAGGCCGAGCGCACGGGCGACGGGAACTGGCCCGACTGCGAGCAGAAGTGGCAGTCCTCCGGGCAGCCGCCGGTCTTGAGCGAGACGATGCCCTCGACCTCGACCTCGGGGCCGCACCAGCGCTCACGCACCTCGTGCGCCAGCGCCAGGAGCTCGGGGATCCGGTCGTCAGGCAGCTCGAGCACCTTGAGCACCTGAGCTTCGGACAGTCCGACACCTCGTTCGAGCACCTGCTCACGAGCCTCGTCGAGCACGTCGATCTGTTCCGGAGCTGCGGTCACGGTCTCTCCTCCTCCTGTGGCCTGGCGAGCAGTCTGCCTCACTGAATCCTTCAGCGTGGAGCGATGTAGGTCACTGGACCGCGAACTGAGCCGCGAACGTCTCCGGGTCGAACTCACCGCCGAACCAGGGTGAAAACGATCTCTTGGCGACCGACAGGAAGTCCACGGAACCGAGCTTCGTCACACCGTGGGGCAGCGCGCCGAGCAACGGGCCACCCGCCGCGTCGGGCAGATCGGCCAGGTTCGTCAGCGAGGCGAGGTCCGGGTGCAACGGCCAGCTGCCGACGACGACGCCGAGCGACTCGATGCCACGCCGTTGCAGCGCCTCGGCCGTCAGCGCGGTCGCGTTCAACGTGCCCAGCCCCGCCTGCGCCACGATCAGCACGGGCGCGTTCACCGCCCACGCGATGTCGGCCAGGGTGGACCCGCTCTCGTCGAACCGCACCAGCAGCCCGCCCGCGCCCTCGACCAGCACCAGGTCGTGGGTCTCGTCGAGCTCCGTCACGGCTTTGGCGACGTCCGCGGGGTGCACGGTGGCCATCCCCGCGCGTCTGGCCGCGGTGTTCGGCGCCAGCGGGTCGGGATATCTGGCCAGCTCACGGGTCGTCACGTCGCCCGCCAGCCGCGCCACCTCGGCCACGTCACCCGGCTCGCCCGGCAGCAGACCGGTCTGCGCGGGCTTCAGCACCGCGACCCGCCGTCCCTCTGCCCTGGCCAGCGCCGCGATGCCCGCGGTGACGGCGGTCTTACCGACCTCGGTCCCGGTTCCGGTGATCACCAGCACGCTCACAGGCACTCACCTTAGGCCTTGCCGGGTTCACAGGGCCTCACAGGCCGCTCACGGAGTGCACGCGGGGAGCTTTCGTGCACTCAGAGCGCACGCAGGGTCCCCGCGTGCGCCGAGCAACGGGGCGGCGGGCGCATAGGGTGATCCCATGAGTGAGCAACCGATCGTGATGTACGGCGCCGAGTGGTGTGGCGACTGCCGCCGCGCCAAGTCGTGGCTGACCCGCAACAACGTGCCGTTCACCTACGTCGACGTCGAGAACGACGACGCGGCGCGGGACAAGGCGATCGAGATCTCCGGCCGCAAGCAGATCCCCGTCGTCGTGCTCCCGAACGGCGAGTTCCTGGTCGAGCCGACCGACACTCAGCTCGCCGCCGCGATCACGCCCTGACAGATCGTCGCCACGTTGTCGTCCGTGCTGATGAACGGCGGCATCGTGTAGATCAGGTCGCGGAACGGCCGCAGCCACACCCCCGCGTCCACAGCCGCCTTGGTGGCTCGTGCCATGTCAACGGGCTCATGGAGCTGCACGACACCGATAGCGCCCAGCACGCGCACGTCCCGAACGCCGGGCAACGCGCGTGCGGGCGCTAGTCCGTTCGTCAGCCCGGTTTCGATGCGCTTGACCTCGCTCTTCCAGTCCTGGGACAGCAGCAGGTCGATCGACGCCAGCGACACCGCCGACGCGAGCGGGTTGCCCATGAACGTCGGCCCGTGCGCGAGCACCGGCACCTCGCCCTTGCTGATCCCGTCCGCCACCCGTGACGAGCACAAGGTGGCGGCCATCGACAGGTAGCCGCCGGTCAGCGACTTGCCGAGGCACATCACGTCCGGGCTGACGTTCGCGTGGTCCGCGGCGAACAACTCGCCGGTGCGGCCGAAACCCGTGGCGATCTCGTCGAACACCAGCAGCACGTCGTGTGTGTACGCGAGCTCACGAAGAACGTGCAGGTAACGCGGGTCGTGGAATCGCATACCGCCGGCACCCTGCACGACCGGTTCGACGATGATCGCGGCGAGCTCGTGTGCGTGTTGCTCGATGGTGTCGGCCACATGCTGAATGTATGCAGTGTCCAATTTGGCCGGTGGACTGTCTACAAAAACCTGCTCGGGCAGGATTCCACGCCAGAGCGAATGCATACCGCCTACTGGATCGCACACGGACATGGGCGTGAACGTGTCGCCGTGGTACCCACCGCGCCATGTCAACATCCGCCGCTTCTCCGGCCGACCGAGCGAGCGCCAGTACTGCATACACATCTTGGCGGCGACCTCGACCGACACCGAGCCGGAGTCGCACAGGAAGACGTGTTGCAACGGCTCCGGAGTGATCTCGACGAGCTTCGCGGACAACCGGATGGCGGGCTCGTGGGTGAGCCCGCCGAACATCACGTGGCTCATCCGGCCGAGCTGCGACGTGACGGCCTCGTCGAGCACCGGGTGCCGGTAGCCGTGGATGGCCGCCCACCACGACGACATGCCGTCCACGAGCTCCCGGCCGTCCGCCAGCGTCAGCCGGACACCCGAGGCCTCCGAGACGAGCAACGGTTCCTGGGTGCCCGGCATCGGGCCGTAGGGGTGCCAGACGTGCGTCTGGTCGAGCTTCAGCAGGTCGTCCACGCACCGAACACTAAGCGAGACGCACCGGCAGGGTGTGCAGACCGCGGATCAGCGTGCTGTCCCGCCACACCAGCGTCTCCGGCTCGGCGGCCAGCTCCAGCTTCGGGAACCGCGCCAGCAGCTGCGTCAGCGCCACGTCGAACTCCAGCCGGGCCAGCGGCGCGCCCAGGCAGAAGTGGATGCCGTGGCCGAACGCCACGTGCCCCTGCGCCGACCGCGTCACGTCGAGCTGGTCGGCGTTCTCGTACTTCGCCGGATCCCGGTTCGCGGCGATCAGCGACACCATCACCAGTTCGTCGGCGGGGATCGTGACGCCGCCCAGCTCCACCGGCTCGGCCGTGTAGCGGAACGTCGCGATGTTCACCGGGCCCTCCAGCCGCAGGAACTCCTCCGTGCTCGCCGGGATCAGCTCCGGGCGGTCCTTGAGGATCTGCAGCTGGTCCGGGTTGCGCAGCAGCGCCAGCACGGCGTTGCCGATGAGGTTCACCGTCGTCTCGTGGCCCGCCACGAGCAGCAGGAAGGCCATCGACACCAGTTCGGCGTGGTTGAGCCGGTCCCCCGACTCGTCCGCGTGCACGAGCGCGGAGAAGAACGTGTCGTCCGGTTCCTCGTTCGCGACACGGTTGACGTGCCCGATCAGGAACTGCGCCATTTTCCCGGACGCCTCGGCGATCTGCTCCTGCGTGCCGTAGGACAGCAGCGTGTTCGACCACTCGCGGAACTCGTCGCGGTTGTCGATCGGGATGCCGAGCAGCTCGCAGATCACCGTGATCGGCAGCGGGAACGCGAAGGCCTCCAGCAGGTCGACCTCGTCGCCGTCGTTCAGTTCGGCGATGAGCTCGGCGGCGATCTCCTGCACGCGCGGGCGCATCAGCTCGATCCGCCGGGCCGTGAACGCCTTCATCACGAACTTGCGCAGCCGGGTGTGGTCCGGCGGATCCATGTTGAGCATGTTCGCCGCGAAGCTGTTGTCCGGCTGGCGGCGCTCCGCGTCCGGCGGCGAGTGCAGCTCGAAGACGTGTCCCCCGGCCTGCACGTTCTTGCTGATGCGCGGGTCGGTCAGGGCGATCTTGGCGTCCTCGTAACGAGTCACGAGCCAGACCTTGAGTCCACGCGGCAGGTGGACTTCTCGCACGGGCCCCTCGGCACGCAACCTGTCGTGCACTTCGTGCGGGTTCTGGACGTAGTCGGCGGGCAACTGGGTGAGTGTCGTCACCTCACCCAGTTAACCCCGTTAACTCATCGCTCGCCACTGTTTCGCGAGCAGTTCTCAGCTATCCGAGACATCCCGGTCCGAGCAGCGCCTTCAGGTCGCCCATCAACGACGGCGTCGGTGCCACCCGCAGCGCGTCGTCCAGCTTCAGCACCGTGTTGCGCGAGGCGTTGATGACCAGGTTGAGGTGCACCTCGGTCGAGCCGGGGTGCGCCCGCAGGACGTCCTTGAGCTGCGTGACGATCTCCGGCCGGCACTTCGTGGCCGGCATCTTGAGCCGCATCGCGCGGTTGCCGATCTCGCTCAGGTCCGGCACGACCAGGTCGTTCGCGATCAGCGAGATGCGGTCGTCCCGCTTGGCGACACGGGCCTTGACCAGCACGATCGCGTCCTCGACGACCGACATGCCGTGCACCATGAAGCTCTTCGGGAAGAACAGCACCTCGATGCCACCGGCGAGGTCCTCGAGCTGGGCCGAGGCCCACGACTCGCCGTTCTTGTTCACCCGGCGCATCACCGACGCGAGGATGCCGCCGATGGTGACCTGCGTGCCGTCCGGGACGTCGCCTTCCAGGATCCGGGCGATGGAAGCGTCCGAATAGGACTCCAGCACGTGCTCGACGCCGTTCAACGGGTGCCCGGAGACGTAGAGGCCCAGCATCTCCCGTTCGAGCGCGAGCTGGTGCTTGGACTCCCACTGCTCGGCGGGGATCTTGACGTCGAACACGCCCGCGATGTCCTCGTCGCCGTCGTCACCGCCGCCGAAGAGGTCGAACTGGCCCTTGGCCTCTTCCTTCTTCGTGATCATCACGGCGTCGACCGCGTCCACGTGGACCATGTGCAGGCCCTTGCGCGGGTGGCCGAGCGAGTCGAACGCACCGGCCTTGATCAGCGACTCGACGACCTTCTTGTTGCAGGCCGTGGCGTCGATCTTGCGCAGGAAGTCGGAGAAGTCGACGAACTTCCCCTTCTCCTTGCGGGCCTTGATGATCGAGTCGACGACGTTCGCACCGACGTTGCGGATCGCGCCGAGGCCGAAGCGGATGTCGGCGCCGACCGGGGCGAACTCGCGCTCGGACTCGTTGACGTCCGGCGGGAGCACCGTGATGCCCATGCGGCGGCACTCGGCGAGGTAGATCGCCGACTTGTCCTTGTTGTCGGAGTTCGTGGTGAGCAGCGCGGCCATGTACTCGGCCGGGTAGTTCGCCTTGAGGTACGCGGTCCAGTACGCGATGACGCCGTAGGTGGCGGAGTGCGCCTTGTTGAACGCGTAGTCGGCGAACGGGACCAGGATGTCCCAGAGGGTCTTGATCGCCTCTTTCGAGTACCCCTGGTCGATCATGCCCTTCTCGAAGCCCTCGAACTCCTTGTCGAGGATCTCCTTCTTCTTCTTGCCCATCGCGCGGCGGAGCAGGTCCGCTTGAGCCAGCGTGTAGCCCGCGACCTTCCGCGCGATCGCCATGACCTGCTCCTGGTAGACGATCAGGCCGTAGGTCGTGTCCAGGATCTCCGCGAGCGACTCGACGAACTCCTGGTGGATCGGCGTGATCTCCTGGAGCTTGTTCTTGCGCAGCGCGTAGTTCGTGTGCGAGTTCGCACCCATCGGACCCGGCCGGTACAGGGCGATGACGGCCGAGACGTCTTCGAAGTTGTCCGGCTTCATCAGCCGCAGCAGGTCGCGCAGCGCCGAACCGTCGAGCTGGAACACACCCAGCGTGTCGCCGCGGCCCAGCAGCTCGTAGGTCTTCTTGTCGTCCAGCGGCACCTGGTTGCCGTCGGTGATGTCGATCTTGCCCTTGCCGTTGAGCTCGATGTTGCGCAGGCAGTCGTCGATCGTGGTGAGGTTCGACAGGCCCAGGAAGTCCATCTTCAGCAGGCCGAGCGTCTCGCAGGTCGGGTAGTCGAACTGCGTGATGATCGACCCGTCCTGCGGGCGCATCCAGACCGGGATGTGGTCGGTCAGCGGCTCCGCGGACATGATGACCGCGCAGGCGTGCACACCGGCGTTGCGGATCAGGCCCTCGAGCCCGCGGCCGGTGTCGATGATCTCCTTGACCTGCGGGTCGGTGTCGTAGAGCCCGCGCACCTCGGACGCTTCGGCGTACCGCTTGTGCGAGGAGTCGAAGATGCCGGACAGCGGGATGTCCTTGCCCATGACGGCGGGCGGCATCGCCTTGGAGATGCGGTCGGCGACGGCGTACCCGGGCTGGCCGTACAGGACGCGGGCCGAGTCCTTGATGGCCGCCTTCGCCTTGATGGTACCGAAGGTGATGACCTGGGCGACGTTCTCCTTGCCCCACTTCTCCGTCACGTACCGGATGACGTCACCGCGCCGGCGCTCGTCGAAGTCGATGTCGATGTCGGGCGGGCTGACGCGGTCGGGGTTCAGGAACCGCTCGAAGATCAGGCCGTGCGGCAACGGGTCGAGGTCGGTGATGCCCAGCGCGTACGCGATCAGCGCGCCCGCGGCCGAACCACGGCCCGGACCGACGCGGATGCCGTTGGACTTGGCCCAGTTGATGAAGTCCGCGACGACGAGGAAGTACGACGGGAACCCCATCTGCAGGATGACGCCGATCTCGAACTCGACCTGCTTGGTGTGCTCCTCGTCCACGCCGTCGGGGAACCGGCGGTGCATGCCGCGCCAGACCTCGTCGCGGAAGAACTGGTCCTCGGTCAGGCCCTCGGGCACCGGGAACCGCGGCATGAGGTTCTTGAACGCGAACATGCCGGTCGTGTCGACCTTCTCCGCGATCAGCAGGGTGTTGCGGCACCCCTCCTGCCACGCGTCGCTCGAGTCGACCGCGCGCATCTCGTCCGGCGACTTCAGGTAGTAACCCGTGCCGTCGAACTTGAACCGCGTCGGGTCCTGCAGCGTCTTGCCGGTCTGAATGCACAGGAGCGCCTCGTGCGTCTCCTTGTCCGTCGGGTACGTGTAGTGCGAGTCGTTCGTCACGACGAACGGGATGTCGAGCTTCTTCTGGATCTCCAGCAACCCACCGCGGACCCGGCTCTCGATCTCGATGCCGTGGTCCATGATCTCCATGTAGAAGTTCTCTTTGCCGTAGATCTCCTGCCACTTGGCAGCAGCCTCGAGAGCTTCCTTCTCGTGCCCCAGCCGCAGCCGGGTCTGCACCTCGCCCGACGGGCACCCGGTCGTCGCCATCAGCCCGGCGGAGTGCTGGGCGATCAGCTCCGCGTCCATCCTCGGCCACTTGCCCAGCTGCCCCTCGGTGGAGGCGAGGCTGGACAGCTTCATGAGGTTGTGCAGGCCCTCGTCGTTGCGCGCCCAGATCGTCTGGTGCGTGTAGGCACCGCTGGCCGAGACGTCGTCGGCCTTCTGTCCGGGGTCACCCCACAGCACGCGCTTCTTGTTGAACCGCGACTCCGGCGCCATGTACGCCTCGATGCCGATGATCGGCTTGATCCCGGCCGCGGTCGCCTGCTTGAAGAAGTCGTAGGCGCCGTACATGTTGCCGTGATCGGTGATCGCCGCAGCGGGCATGCCCATGCGCTCGCACTCGGCGAACATGTCCTTGAGCTTGGCCGCACCGTCGAGCATCGAGTACTCGGTGTGCACGTGCAGATGCACAAACGAGTCCGACACCGTACCTCCAGGAGATCGAACGGACGCGTGGGAAGGACGCGAATCCGGATCCGCCAACCCTATCTCGCCGCAGGGCCCACGACACTCATCGACCCGCGGTCCGCCACCGTGATCTCCAACTTGCCATGCGGTGACGCGGAGATCTCGAGCGGGAGGTAGCGTTCAATTCGTGGTGGCCCCTGATCCCGTAGACGCTCGCCTGCTCGCCGTACTGGCCGAGTCGGGCCGAGCCGCCGTGCACGAGATCGCCCAGCGCCTGGGGATGGACCCGCGCGAGGCCGCCATGCGACTGATCACCCTGTCGGGCAGCGGCCTCCCGCTCCTGGTGGGCGTCGAGTGCGACCCGAACGGGCTGCGCCGGGCGCTCGCCAACGCCGCCGCGTACGGCAACTACATGGGCCCGCCCTCGTCCGGCCCGTACGCCGTGCACCAGAGCGGCCCGCACCACGTCAGCGGCCCGCACCAGGTCCCCTACGGCCCGCCGAACCCGCCGAGCCAGCCCTTCCCGGCCCAGCCCCAGGCCACCTGGGGCCCTCCGCAGACGGCCGGGTGGGTCCGCGCGGACCAGCCGCAGCCCAGGCCCGTCTCGCGCACCGGCAAGATCGGCTCTGCCCTGGAAGCCGAGAGCCTCGAGGGCGCGCACCTGTCGATCCAGCTGGTCGAGGTCGTGGACCCGGCCGACTTCCTCTTCACGGCGGCCGGCTACAAGCTCGCCGAGGGCGAACGGGCCGTGGTGGTGCACACCGAGGTGACGAACACCTCGCAGGTGCCGTACACCTCGCTGCCGGACATGTACCTCGTGCTGGTGACCAAGACCGGCGAGACCGTCACGAAGGCTCCCGTCTCGCTGTCGTCGCGGCCGGCGCACAAGCTGGGCGTGCAGCCCGGTGAGACCGCCGGTGGGCACACGGTGTTCGTGCTGCCCGACACGACCGACGTCATCCAGGTGCGGTGGAGCGTCCGGCCCGAGGTCGACCTCAACACTCTCGTTTGGACCGTCGAGGACTAGCGCAGGGCCGAGGCCCCACGCCAAGCACCTGGCCAGGTGATGAACGGCGCATTCGTCCACCTGAGGTGAACGAATGCGCCGTTCATCACGAGCGGGGCGGACGCACCCGTGCCGTACGCGCCGAGCCAGACGACCCGTCGCGGCCCAGCGGCGACGACCGCTTTGGCACTGTCAAGGAGCACCGATCAACATCAGACGAAAGCTCGTCAACCGGTGATTCACCCAGACGCGATCAGCCCTCTTCGCGCAGCTTCTCCAACGCCGAAGCCAGGTCTTCCGGGTACTCCGAGGTGAACGTGACCCACTGCCCGTCGGCCGGGTGGTGGAACCCGAGCTGGCGCGCGTGCAGCCACTGCCGCGTCACCCCGAGCCGCTTGGCCAGCGTCGGGTCGGCGCCGTAGGTCAGGTCGCCCACGCACGGGTGGTGCAGAGCCGAGAAGTGCACGCGGATCTGGTGCGTGCGGCCGGTTTCGAGGTGCACCTCGACGAACGACGCCGCGCGGAAGGCCTCGATCACCTCGTAGTGCGTGATGGACGGCTTGCCGGAGTTCATCACGGCGAACTTGTAGTCGTGCTTCGGGTGCCGGTCGATCGGCGCGTCGATGGTGCCCTTGATCGGGTCCGGGTGGCCCTGGACGATCGCGTGGTAGACCTTGTCGACGGTGCGTTCCTTGAAGGCGTGCTTCAGGGCCGAGTACGCGGACTCGGACTTCGCGACGACCATCACGCCCGTGGTGCCGACGTCGAGCCGGTGCACGACGCCCTGGCGCTCGGCGGCGCCGGACGTGGCGATCCGGTGACCGGCGGCGGCGAGCCCGCCCACCACGGTCGGGCCGGTCCAGCCAGGCGACGGGTGCACGGCGACACCCACCGGCTTGTCGACGACGATGATGTCGTCGTCCTCGTGGATCACGACCAGGCCCTCGACGGGGATCGCCTGGACGGTGATCGGCTGCGGCGGCGCCGGCAGCGTGATCTCGAGCATGGCGCCCGCGGTCAGCCGGTCGGACTTGCCCACGACACGGCCGTCGATCAGCACGTCGTCGGCGTCGGCGATGGCGGCGACGGCGGTGCGGGACAGACCCAGCAGCTTCGCGAGGCCGGCGTCGACGCGCATGCCGTCCAGACCGTCGGGAATCGGCAGCGTTCGGTATCCGCTCACGCGCGGGGCCTCGACCTTCTTCTCCTTGCAGAACCTGCTGAACCTATCAGGACCAGCTACTTCGGCTCCGTCAGACCGTCGGACTCCACGGGCACCGGAGCGTCCTTGTGAATCGTCCCGTCGTAGTCGTGCCGCCTGAGCGCGAGGACGATGATCGCCGCGCCACCGCCGACGATCGCCATGTCGGCGAGGTTGAACACGGGCCAGACACGGCCGTACGGGTCGAACAGCGACAGGAAGTCCACCACGTGACCGCGCATCGGCCCCGGCTCGCGGAAGAGGCGGTCGACCAGGTTGCCCACGGCACCGCCCAGCACCAGGCCCAGGCCGACGGCCCAGCCCTGGGAGCGGAGGTTGCGCGAGATCCAGGCGATGAACCCGACGACTCCCAGCGCGATCAGCGCCAGGATCCACGTCATGCCCTCCGCCAGGCCGAACGCGGCACCGGGGTTGCGGACGAACGTCAGGTAGAGCACCCCGCCGAACAGCTTGATGGGGCCGGAGTCCTCGAGGAACGCCACGGACACGACCTTGGTGAGCACATCCAGGGCCAGCACACCGCCCGCCAGCACCGCGAGCGTCTTGGTCTTCGGCTCCGGCAGCGATCCGGTGATCGAGAACTCCGGCTCGACGACGTCGTCGCCGGAGTCCTTCCCGGCGGCTTCTTCCGAAGCCTTCTCCGCCCACTCCTCGGTGGCGTCGTCCGGTGCCGCCGCGGGTTCCTCGACCGCTTCCGGCGCGCTGACCTGCTCTTCCGCAGGGTCGGCAGCAGCCTTCTCGGCGGCCTTGGACTCGTCACTCACCAGGTCATTGTCCACTACAGGGACTACGCGAGGAACGGCGGCAGGGTTCGGCCGTCGTCCTCCGGCACCCACCGTCCGTCACGCTGCGTGTAGGTCCACTTCGGCCCCTCGGTGACGAGAGTGCGCAGCGCGGCGACCAACCGGTCCACGTGCTCGACCGTCGTGCCGAGGCCGATCGACGCGCGCACGGCACGGTCCTCGTGCGACCCGACCTGCTTGACCAGGCGGCCCACGATCACGTGCGCGCAGAACGCGCCGTCCCGCACACCGATGCCGTACTCCGCGGACAGCGCCGCCGCGAGGAAGCCCGCGTCGAAGCCGGAGATCGTGAAGCTCACGACACCGACCTTGTCGACGTCGGTCAGGATCGACAGCTCGCGGAAGCCGGGGATCGTGCGCAGCCCTTCACGAAGGCGGGCCAGCAGCTCCTGCTCGTGCGCGACCGTCTGCTCCCAGTGCCGCGACAGGATCTCGCAGGCCGCCGCGAGCGCGTGCACGCCGACGACGTTCGGGCTGCCGGCCTCGTGCCGCTCCGGCACCGCGGACCAGGCCACGCCGAGCCGGTCGCCGTGGTCGGTCACCTTCGACGTGGCACCGCCGCCGACCAGGTACGGCTGGGCCTGCTGCAACCAGTCCGCGCGACCGACCAGCACGCCCGCACCGAACGGCGCGTAGATCTTGTGACCGGAGAACGCGACGTAGTCGACGCCCAGCTCACGGGCGTTGACCGGGCGGTGCGGGGCGAGCTGCGCGGCGTCGAGCGCGATCCGCGCGCCGTGCCGGCGGGCGACCTTCGCGAGCTCCGCGACCGGCCACAGCTCACCCGTGACGTTGGACGCCCCGGTGACGATCACGAGCCGAGGGCCGACCGGGGCGGCGGCCAACGCCCGGTCCAGCGCGACGATCGCGGCGCCAGACGAAGACGGTGCGGGAATGCGCTGAACGTTCGGACCGCGCCACGGCAGCAGCGCCGCGTGGTGCTCGCTGTCGAACAGGACGACGGCGGTGTTCTTGGGAACGCTGCGCGCCAACAGGTTCAGCGAGTCCGTGGTGTTGCGGGTGAAGACGACGGCGTCGGACGAGTGCGCCCCGATGAACCTGCGGATGCGGTCACGCGCCTGCTCGTAGACGCGGGTCGACACCTGCGAGGCGAACCCGGCGCCGCGGTGCACGCTGGCGTACCAGGGCAGCAGCTCGTCGACGGCGTCGCGCACCTCCTGCAGACACGGCGCGCTCGCCGCGTGGTCGAGGTTGGCGTAGGTGACGCGCTCTCCGGTGACCAGTGGAACGCGCAGGTCAGCGCCGACGACAGCCGGAACCGCAGTGCTGGTGGTCTTGGTGATCGCGAGCGTCATCGAGCTGCCTCCGAGGCCAGGGGCCCCGTGTCGCGAAGGCCCGCGCTTGACCGGCGCCCCACGCGCCGGACCAGGTCCTCACCAAGGGCACCCCACCGCGGTTGGAGGGTTGCCGGCCAGCAAGCTTGGGCTTGACGCTGGCTCTCATGACCTGCCGACGACGTTAGCGGAGGGTCACCGAGCGCGTCGACACCCGATCACATCGTGAGAAGCCTCGGAGACCGACTATTCGCCGGTCTCGCCCTTCCAGCGGGCGTAGCGACCGGCCCGGTCCACGGCACGAACGCGCCGCTCAGCGGCCTCGCGCGCCTCTTCCGTGGTGACGATGAGCAACTGGTCCTCGGTCTGCAGCCGCGTCGTCGGTTGTGGCGTGAAACTCTTCCCGCCGCGCACCACGAGGCTCACCGTGGCGCCGGTCGGCAGCCTCAGCTCGGACATGTACACGCCGTGCAGCTTCGACCCGCGCTGGATGTGCACCTGCAGCAGCTCGGCGCCCAGCTCGTCCAACGGCGAGGAGTCGACCTGCACCTCCTGCGGCTCCCCCGCGCGCACCAGGCCGAGGCGCCGCGCCAGGAACGGCAACGTCGTGCCCTGCACCACCGTCAGCACGATGACCAGCACGAACACCGCGTCGACCAGCTCGCGCGCGCCCTGAACGCCCTGGATCAACGGGATCAGCGCGAACACGATGGGCACCGCGCCGCGCAGGCCCGACCACGAGAGGAACGCCTGCTCGCGCCACGGCACCTTGAACGGCAGCGCGGCGAGCACGACGGACAGCGGCCGCGCCAGGAACGTCACCACCACACCCGCGATCAACGCCGGGACCAGCACGTCGAGCAGCCGCGACGGTGACGCGTAGAGGCCGAGCAGGACGAAGAGCCCGATCTGCGCGAGCCAGCCGAGCCCTTCCGCGAACGAGAGGGTGTCGGCGCGGTGCGGCAGGCGGGCGTTGCCGAGCACCAGCGCGGCCACGTAGGTGGCGAGGAACCCGGACGCGTGCGCGAGATCGCCTGCGGTGTAAGCGATCACGCACACCGCCACGGTGGCGAGCGGGTACAGGCCGGTGGCGGGCAGCGCCGCACGTCTCAGCCCAGCGCCGCCGAGATAGCCCAGCGCGACACCGATGAGCGCGCCCGCGACCAGTTCGTAGACCACGAGCAGCGGTGCGGTCCACGAGATCCGGTCCGACGACGCCAGCAGCACGACGGCGAGGTAGACCGGCGCGTCGTTGAGGCCGGACTCCAGTTCGAGCGCGCCGGTGAGCCGCGCCCCGACGCCCAGCGACCGCAGGACGCTGAAGACCGCGGCCGCGTCGGTGGACGACAGCACCGCGCCCCACAGCAACGCCATCCGCCAGTCGAGGCCGAGCAGGAAGTGCAACGCGGTTCCCGTCACGGCGACGCTCACCGCAACGGCCACTGTGGACAGTGCGACACCTAACCACAGCGAGGACTTCACGGCCTGCCAACGGGTCGTGAGCCCGCCCTCGCTCAGGATCAGCACGAGAGCCGCGATGCCGAGGGACTGGGTGAGGTCGGCGTCGTCGAACCTGATGCCGGCCACGGACTCGCCGAGCAGCACGCCGATGCCGAGGTACAACAACAACGAGGGCAGACCGAGTCGAGTCGACACGCGCACCGCGACCACGGAGATCAGCAGCACGGCCGCGCCGACGCCCAGAACGACCGTCACGTCACCCACCCGGACCATTCTCGTTGATCACCACCGAATTGGACGAATCCGACGCGTCACAACAACCCGCCGTTCTCCTCTACCGGGCTCATGCGCACAGGAGCATGTTGATCAGTGGCTCAATCCCAACCCTGCACTGGAGTTGAACCATGAGAATCCTGATCGCACTGGCGGCCGCCTTGACGGTGGCCGGAGCAACCACGGCACAGGCAGCCGCTCCGGCGGCCCTGGCAGCACCGAACATCAACGTCGCGAACGTGCGAGCCCACCTCAACCAGTTCCAGTCGATCGCGAACGCCAACGGCGGCAACCGCGCTCACGGACGTCCGGGGTACCTGGCCTCGGTGAACTGGGTGAAGAGCAAGCTCGACGCGGCGGGCTTCACCACGCGGGTGCAGTCGTTCACCTACGGCGGCGCCACCGGCTACAACCTGATCGCGGACTACCCCGGCGGCGACGCGAACAACGTCGTCGTGCTGGGCGGCCACCTCGACAGCGTCACCGCGGGCCCCGGCATCAACGACAACGGCTCGGGTTCCGCGTCCATCCTGGAGGTCGCCCTCCAGATGAAGGCCACCGGTTTCCAGCCGACGAAGCACGTGCGGTTCGGTTGGTGGGGCGCCGAGGAGCGCGGCCTGATCGGCTCGACCAACTACGTGAACTCCCTGTCGTCCACCGACAAGTCGAAGATCAAGGCGTACCTGAACTTCGACATGACCGGCTCGCCGAACCCCGGCTACTTCGTCTACAGCGCCTCCGGTCAGCCCTCCGGTTCGCTGGCGCTGCAGCAGCGGCTGCAGGCGGGCTTCACGTCGATCAACGTCCAGACGGAGCTGACCAGCGTCGGCGGCCGCTCCGACCACGCGGCGTTCGCCCGCGCGGGCATCCCGATCGGCGGCACGTTCACCGGCGCCGAGGGCCGCAAGACCGCGGCCCAGGCGCAGAAGTGGGGCGGCACGGCCGGCCAGGCCTTCGACCGCTGCTACCACGCGTCCTGCGACACCACGTCCAACATCAACGCCACGGCTCTCGACCGCAACGCGGACGTGATCGCCTACACGTTGTGGGCGACCGCCGCGTGATGCGCCGTTAGCACCTGCACGGCCTCGTCGAGCACCGGTTCGACGAGGCCGGGCAGCGTCGACCACATCTGGACCTGTCCCAGGTAGAGGCTGAACGCGATCAGTGCGCGCTTCTTCGCGTGCTCGCGGTCGAACCCGAGTTGTTCGAACAGCTCGGTCAGGTAGTCCAGGCGCCGTTGCGTGACGCGCTGGAGGACCGGCGCGATCACCTCGTGCTCCGCGCCCGCCTGCAACGCCATCTCCACCGATCCCTTGCGAGTGCGGTCGAGCACGGTGCTGAACAACGTCCTGAGCTTGTCGTGCGGGGTCGCCTCGGCCTCGACCAGCTCGATGACCTTCTCGGTGTGCTCCCGCTCCCACCGCTCGACCGTGGCCTTGAGCAGCGCTTCCCGGTTCGGGAAGTGGTGGTAGACGCTGCCTTTCGTGGCGCCCGCACGTGCCGCCAGCGGTTCGATCGCGACGGCGCCCAGCCCGCCTTCCGCCAACGCTCTCAGCGCTGTCTCAGTCCAGTCGTCGCGATTCCTCCGCACCACGCTTCCATACGCTACCGTACGTTTCAGAACATACGGCAGCGTATGGAAGGGGTTCAGTCATGATCAGAAACGTCCACGTCCGCGACCTCGGTGTGCCCGCGGGCCCGTTCGTCGAACGGATCCAGGAGCTCTGGCCGCCCGCGTGGGGCAAGCAGGAGTTCGACCGCCCGCTCGGCGTCGGCGCGGACGGCGGCCACGGCCCGATCCGCTACCGCTGCACGGCGTTCACCCCCGGCGAGTCGATCAGCTTCGAGTTCACCGAGCTCACGGGCACGCACACGCTCTCGGCGTCGGGCACGGTCGTGCGGCACGAGCTCATCGGCGACTTCGGCTTCGCGGCACGCCTGCGCTGGGCGCTGGTGATCCGCTGGCTGCACGACGCGTGCCTGGAGGACCTGTTCGACAACTTCGAGCGAGCAGCCGGACGCGAGCCCGCCGCACCGGCGCGGTGGTCACCCCGGGTGCGGCTGGTGCGGCGGGCGTTCGGCGTGGTGATGAAGCGTCAGCGGCAGAACACCTTGGCGGGACCCTCGTAGTACTGCCCGCCGTACAGGTCACCGTTCTCGGCGAGCACGCTCGGGAAGGCGAGGGTGAAGGGGTAGGACAACCGGTCGACACGGCCGTTCGCCCGTCGCACCGCGGTCCCTTCCCAGTGCAGGGCCTCGTCACCGGCGTCGTTGGCGGCGAACACGGGGCCGCCTTCCATGGTGCGGACGACCTCGCCCCGCAGGTTCCACTCGACAGAGGTTCCCTGCCAGTCACCCTGTGCCGCAGACGTCCCGTAGATGCGGCCGTCACGAATCAAAGTGGCGAACGTCTGGTAGTGCCCCTCCAGCGGCTCAAGTTCCGTGCGCTCGCCCTCCCGGTTCCACACGTAGTGGCGCTGTGGGACGTCCAACCTGTAGCCACCGAGAACGTTGCCCTCATCGTCGATTCCTCCCAGCCACCACTGCTGTCCGTCGTCGGTGCCGTCGAGCAGCCGCGGCGAGACCGACCCCGCCGGCCACACCGCCAACGCTCCTCCGGACGTGCCCGCCACATCGCCGTCGGCGTTGATGGAGTGCACGGTCGACGCCCTGCCGGGCAGCTCCTCGAGCTTCTCCTCACCACGCCACACGCCGTCCTCACCGTGGCTGATCAACACACCGTGCCGGTTGATGTCGGGGGTGGACCGGGACACGGGGAACTCGACCGTCTGCGCGACCTCGCGGTGCCAGATCACGACCGACTCGCCCCCGGCAGAAGCCAGCCAGTCGCCTTCACCGGAGAGCTGACCGACGGAGGACTCACCCGCCGGAACCGGCAGTCTCTTCATCCACCAGTCGCACCCCGTGTCCGCCCGTACGGCGGTGGGTGCGACCAACACGTTCGAAATCAACACCGCGGCGCCCACCGTCAGGCGCCATCCCCCAGCAACCACGTGCCACCCCTCTCGAGAGATCGACCGTTCAGCTGGAGGTGTCCGCCTCGGCACGAGGTGTTGCATCAAAAAGGCGGCGTGTGACGGGCGAACCCATCACACGCCGCCTTGTAGCGCCGTACTTACGCCTTGGCGACCGCGACCTTGACCTTCAGCCCGTCACCGACCGACCCCTCGGAAGTGCCCTCACCGAACACCACCGACGACGTCAACGTCTCCGACTGCACGAACGGCAGGTGCGGCTCCACCGCAGAACGGACCGCGTCCGGCAGCTCCAGCGTCAGCGTGATCCGGTCGGACACGTCGAGCTGAGCATCCTTGCGCGCCTGCTGCACCACGCGCACCAGGTCACGCGCGACGCCCTCGGCCTCCAGCTCCGGCGTCACGACCGTGTCGAGCACGACCACGCCCGCACCACCGGGCAGCGCTGCCGTGGCCGCCGGATCCGTTGCCACCAAACGCTGTTCGTACTCGCCCTCGAACAGCTCGACACCCGCGGCCACCACGCGACCGTCCACTTCGGACCAGTCGCCTGCCTTGACGGCCTTGATGACCTTCTGCACGTTCGGCCCGAGCCGCGGGCCGGCGGCGCGTGCGTTCACCACGAGCTGGAACTGGCCGTAGGCGTCGACGTCGGTGGTCAGCGAGACCTCCTTGACGTTGACCTCGTCGCGCACGATCTCCGCGAAGTCCTCCAGTGAACCGGCCACCGGCGAAGCGACCGTCAGGCGCGCCAGCGGGAGTCGCACGCGCAGCTTGTTCGCCTTGCGCAACGACAACGCCGTCGAGCACACGTCGCGCACCTCGTCCATCGCCGCCACCAGGGCGTCGTCGGCGGGCAGGTCGGACACCGACGGGAAGTCCGTCAGGTGCACCGAACGCCCACCGGTCAGCCCGCGCCACACGACCTCGGTCGTGTACGGCAGCAGCGGCGCCGCCACGCGCGTGACGACCTCCAGCACGGTGTGCAGGGTGTCGATCGCGTCCTGCTCGCCGTCCCAGAACCGCTGCCGCGACCGGCGCACGTACCAGTTCGTCAGCACTTCCAGGTACTCGCGCACCATCTGGCACGCGCCGGAGATGTCGTAGACGTCCATCGCCGCCTGGACGTCGCGCACGAGGTCGTGCGTCTTCGCCAGCGCGTACCGGTCCAGCACGTTCTTCGAGTCGACGCGCCACGTGCCCTCACGCCCGGAAGCGTTGGAGTACAAGGCGAGGAAGTACCAGGAGTTCCACAACGGCAGCACCGCCTGGCGCACCGCGTCGCGGATGCCGCGCTCGGTCACCACCAGGTCGCCGCCGCGCAGGATCGGCGACGCCATGAGGAACCACCTCATCGCGTCCGAGCCGTCGCGGTCGAAGACCTCGTTGACGTCCGGGTAGTTCTTCAGCGACTTGGACATCTTCTGCCCGTCGTCACCGAGCACGATGCCGTGCGCCAGGCAGTCGCGGAACGCGGGCCGGTCGAACAACGCCGTCGCGAGCACGTGCAGCGTGTAGAACCAGCCGCGCGTCTGCCCGTTGTACTCGACGATGAAGTCGCCGGGGTAGTGGTTCTCGAACCACTCCGCGTTCTCGAACGGGTAGTGCACCTGCGCGAACGACATCGAGCCCGACTCGAACCAGCAGTCGAGCACGTCCGGGATGCGCCGCATCGTCGACTTGCCGCTCGGGTCGTCCGGGTTCGGACGGGTCAGCTCGTCGATGAACGGCCGGTGCAGGTTGTCCGGGCGCACGCCGAAGTCGCGCTCCAGCTCGTCCAGCGACCCGTACACGTCCGTGCGGGGGAACTCGGGGTTGTCCGAGGTCCACACGGGCAGCGGCGAGCCCCAGTACCGGTTGCGCGAGATGTTCCAGTCGCGCGCGTTCTCGAGCCACTTGCCGAACTGGCCGTCCTTGATGTGGCCGGGCACCCAGTTGATCTGCTGGTTGAGCTCGACCATCCGGTCCTTGAACTGCGTCACGGCGACGAACCACGCCGACAGCGCGCGCTGGATCAGCGGGTTGTTGCACCGCCAGCAGTGCGGGTACGGGTGGTCGTAGGTCTCGTGGCGCAGCAGCAGGCCTGCCTCGCGCAGGTCACGGATGATCTGCTTGTTCGCCTCGAACACGTGCACGCCCGCGTACGGGCCCGCCTCGGCGGTGAACTTGCCGTCCGGCCCGACCGGCACGACGACCTCGATGCCCGCCGCGTCCGTCACGACCTTGTCGTCCTCACCGAACGCCGGCGCGATGTGGACGATGCCCGTGCCGTCGTCGGTGGTCACGTAGTCCGCGGTCAGCACCTGGTGCGCGTTCTCGCGGCCCACGAAGAAGTCGAACGGCGGCAGGTACTTCTTGCCGACCAGCTCCGTTCCCTTGAAGCGCGCGACGACCTCGGGCTCCTCGCCCAGCTCACGCGCGTACGCGGCAACACGAGCCTCGGCGAGCAGGTACTTGTCACCGTCAGAGCCGACGACGGTCACGTAGTCGACGTCCGGGTGCACGGCGGCGGCGAGGTTGCTCGGCAGCGTCCACGGCGTGGTCGTCCAGACCAGGGCCTTCTCACCGGACTCCAGGCGCAGCGCCACCGTGACGGCCGGGTCCTGCCGCTCGCGGTAGGCGTCGTCCATCTTGGTCTCGGTGTTGGACAGCGGCGTCTGGCAACGCCAGCAGTACCAGAGCACCCGGAAGCCCTCGTAGATCAAGCCCTTGTCCCACAAGGCCTTGAACGCCCACATGACGCTTTCCATGTAGTCGAGGTCGAGCGTCTTGTAGTCGTTGTCGAAGTCGACCCACCGGGCCTGGCGCGTCACGTAGTCGCGCCACTGGTCCGTGTACTGCAACACGGACGTGCGGCACGCCTCGTTGAACTTCTCGATGCCGAGCTCGTCGATCTCGTGCTTCTGCGTGATGCCGAGCTGCTTCTCCGCCTCGTACTCGGCGGGCATGCCGTGCGTGTCCCAGCCGAACCGGCGCTCGACGTGCTTGCCGCGCATGGTCTGGTAGCGCGGCACGACGTCCTTGACGTAGCCGGTCAGCAGGTGCCCGTAGTGCGGCAGACCGTTCGCGAACGGCGGGCCGTCGTAGAAGACGAACTCGTTGTCGCCGTTGTCGCCGGCCGGGTTGCGGTCGATGCTCGCCTGGAAGGTCTGGTCGTCCTTCCAGTACCCGAGCACGTCCTGCTCGAGGTTCGGAAAGGACGGCTGCGCCGGGACCTCGTTCGCTCCGGCCCTGGGGTAGGCCATCTCCACTGCTCCTCGCGGTCATGAAGGACACGCGAGGACGACACGCGCCGATGTGGCTCGGCGGGCCGCGGTACCACCCCGCTTGCTCACCCGCGACGGGCGAGCCTCTCGTTCTTCGGCTGTGACGGGCCGGTCCCGTCCGGTTCTACTGAGGTTCGCTGAACCCGTTCTTCCGGAGGCTCCCCGGTGATGGCCGGATCGGTGCCTGTGGGTACAGGGTACGGGTGCGCGCAAACCGTATGCTCGCCGGATGACGTTGACCATCGCGTTGTCGATCGTGCTGGCCCTGCTGTTCGCAGCTACGGGCGCGGGCAAGCTGTTCGGAGCGAAGACGTCACTCGAGGCACGTGACCATTTCCGGATGAGCGGGACGCTGTGGCGGACCATCGGCGCGCTGGAGTGGGCGGGCGCGGCAGGCCTGATCGTCGGCTTGATCACCTGGGAGTGGATCGCCCACGCGGCCACCGTCGGCCTCGGGCTGCTGATGGTCGGCGCCACGGTCACCAGGCTCAGGTACGACTCGAAGCCGTCCGGCGTCGTCGTGGACCTGGTCCTGCTCGCGTTGCTGATCATGCTGCTGTTCCTGGACCGCTGAGTAGTTCCACTGATTCACGCCTCCCCGGTGCTGCGCCAGACTCGGCAGCACTTCGACATGGGGGGTTGAACATGCTTCGCGGCGTGTTGACGCTGGCGTCGATCGTGGCCATGTCCACGGGTGTCGCCAGCGCGTCTGCTGATTCGTCCTTCGACTTCGTCTCGCAGGCCGGCGCACAGCCGGTCGGCGAGCTCTCCGGACACCGGACCGGCGTGAAGGTCTGGGAGTTCGACGGCGACCTGCTGCTCGACGGCCGCGGCTCCGGCGGCGACGTCCGCGTGCTGCTGCCAGGCGCTCAGGCGGAGACCGGCGTCCAGCACCGCCAGGTGGTGGTCGTCTTCGGTGGCATCGGCTGCCAGGACCCGCAGGGCCGCGTCGAGGTCACGCACCTGGTCCGCGACTCGGACGGCCGCATCACCGAGTTCGACGGCTCGGTCGAGCACCACTGCGAGCGCAGCCAGGACAAGACCTTCACCGCCGAGATCCACTACGTCCTGGAGGACTCGTGATGATCCGCACCGCTCTGGCCACCGCCGCGCTGATGCTCGCCGCCACCGGGATCGCCTCGGCCGAGCCGTCCCAGGAGTTCGTCTTCGACGCCGAGCCGCACGCCGCCCCGATCACCAACCGCGCGGGCCACTGGACGCCGCCCGGACTGGAGCTCCGCGTCGGCTTCCGGCAGAACGGCACTCTTCGGGTGGCGGCCGAGTACAACGGCCTGCGGGACTACGTCGACCTGGAGCTGTCCCGCCCCGACGGCCAACCGCTGACCGAGGGCACCTACACGGACGTGAAGACGCAGGTCGTCAACCGCGGACTCGGCTGCGTCGACCAGGCGGCCGACGTCACCGTCGAGAAGCTCGAACGCGCCGCCGACGGCTCGGTCGACACGTTCTACGGCGCAGTTGAACACCGCTGCGAGTACAGCAGCAGCCCGGACAACGCGCTGCGGATGAAGATCCGCTTCAGTCGATCATGAAGAACGGCTAACCGCTGGTACGGCTTCTGCGCACCAGCACCGCATCGGGCGTGCACACCGCACAGGGCGTGAACTGCAACTGCCGTGCTTCCTGCACCGGGAGGCCCAGCGTGGGCCTCCCGGCGAGCCAGGAACACGAGCTCAGGTGGTACCGGGGCCGCTCGTCCAGCACCCGGACCTCGTCCACCAGATCGGCCACGACGAGCAGGTCCGCCGCGTCGGTGTCCTCTTCCGGTGGTTCCTCGTCAGCGGGCGGCGTGTCGGCTTCTGCCGGAACCACTACCCGTTGATCATCAGCTACAGCCTGTTGATCTACACTCTGCGCGTCGGCAGCGGGGTCCCCCGGTCGCCGTCGCCACCAGTCCCAAGCGAGGACCAGGGCGGCGAGCACGCTCGCGCCCACGGACGACCACGCCCAGATCGTGTTGGACGTGGTCAGCGCAGGCACGAGCAACCCGAGGGCAGCCAGCACCAGAAGTAGAACTACGAAGAGCACCTAATGGACAGTAGTTCAGCCCGCTTCGGCGCGTGCGCCGAAGGAGTAGCCCTGGGAACGGCCCTCGGACGGAGCGGCCGGGCCGCGGTCCTGGAGGTCGCGCAGGGACGACTCGAGCATGGTCTTCAGTCGCGTGCGGTACTCGCGCTCGAACGTCTGCAGCTTGTCGATCTGCTTCTCGAGCGTGTTCTTCTCCTGGGTGATGTTGCCCATCACCTCAGCGTGCTTGCGCTGCGCGTCGCGGTCGAGCGCGGTGGCCTTCTCACGGGCCTGCCGCTCGAGCGTCTCGGCGCGCGTGCGCGCGTCGTTCAGCATGGTCTCGGCGCGGGTGCGCGCCTCGTTGACCATCGTGTCGGCCTTGGCACGAGCCTCCGACAGCAACTGCTCGGACTTCGTGCGCGCCTCGGACAGCATGCCGTCCGCCTCGGCCTTGGCCTCGCCGGTCAGCCGGTCCGCCATCTCCTGGGCGAGACCCAGGACCTTCGCGGCCTGCACGTGGTGGTCACCGCCACCACCGGGGGACGTCTGCTCCATCACCGTGGGCGGCGGGACCGGCGCCAGGCGGCGCGGCTCCTCCACCGGCATGCGGCTCGTCATGGGGCCGGAAGAAGCCTTCGCACGCGCGTCGTCGAGGTCGGCACGCGTGGTCTCGAGCTGCTGGTCGAGCTGCTCGACCTGCTGACGGAGATCGTTGTTCTCCTCGATCAAGCGGGCGAGTTCGCCCTCAACCAGGTCGAGGAACGCGTCCACCTCGTCCTCGTTGTAGCCCCGCTTGCCAATCGGCGGCTTGCTGAACGCGACGTTGTGCACGTCAGCGGGGGTCAACGGCATCGGATCACCTCTCGCACTCCTGGGCTGCGGTCATCCCCGGCTTCCCCGTCACGGCCTGGGATCTGCAACTTGCATCAAAATGATAACGAGCAGCCACAGCACAATAATCGATAGGTCCAGCCCGACGCCCCCGATCCGCACTGTCGGGATCACCCGACGCAGTGCGCGGACCGGTGGGTCGGTCACGGTGTACACGGTTTCCAGCGTCACGGCCACGCCGCCCGCGGGGCGCCACTCCCTCGCGAACGTCCGCACCAGTTCGACCACCACACGGGCGGTCAGGAACAGCGAGAACGCGAAGAGGACGTAGAAGATGACGAGACGGATCGGGTCCACGGGTCAACTCTAACCGTGGTTCCCGAACCCACCCTCCGCCAGCTTCCTGCGGTCCTCCGCCGTGACGTCAACGTTCGGCGGTGAGAGAAGGAACACCCTGCTGGTGATCTTGTCCATGGACCCGCGCAGAGCGAACGCGAGACCGGCCGAGAAGTCGACGAGACGCTTCGCGTCCGCGTCGTCCATGTCGGTCAGGTTCAAGATCACTGGAGTGCCGTCGCGGTAGTGCTCCCCGATCGTGCGCGCCTCGCTGTAGTTACGGGGGTGAAGCGTGGTGATGCGCGCCAACGGGTTGCCTGCCGGTTCCGCGACGGGACGCAGCCTGCTCACGGGCTCGCGCTGCGGCTCGACAGCCAGCGCACCGTGCACAGGTGCGTCAGCGGACCAGCGCCGCGTGCTCGAAGGGCTGCCGCCCCCGCGCCGCGACTCCGGCTCGTAGTCGTCCGACTCGTCGATGTCGGTCCGGTACCCGGAGCCCTGGAGCTCCGACCGGCCCGGTGTGAACACACGGCTGCGCCGCGGATAGGGGTCGTAGTCGTCGGCCTCGGCCGCGTACTCGGACCGGTAGTCGCCGTAGCGGCCGCGGTCGTCGTCGTAGCCGGGGTCGTCTGCGTACTCGGCGGGGACCATCCCGAAGTAGGCCTTCAGCTTGTGCAGCGCGCTCATTCCAGCCCCTCCTCGGCGAGTTCCCCACTCATAGGGACGGTGCGGACGGTCCCGAGGTTCCCGACAACCTATGGCGAGGTTAGTCGCCGGCCGCCGAGCAACGCCGTTCCGACACGCACACAGGTCGATCCGTGCGAGATGGCATCTTCCAGGTCCCCGCTCATTCCCGCTGACACACTGCGGACAGTGGGATGATCATCACGTAGCCCTGATACCACCGATGCCAACGCGTCAAACGCCTGCGATGGCTTCATCGTCAATGGCGCGACGGTCATCGCACCTCGAAGAATAAGATCACCCGAACGAGTGATCACGCCAGCCAGTTCCGGCACGTCCTCGACCGCACACCCACCCCGCGACGTGTCTCCGTCGATGCTGACCTGCAGCAACACGTCGAGCTTCTTCCCGTGCGCCCGAGCCGCCTTGGCCAACGCCTCAGCCAACCGGACGCTGTCCACCGAATCGACCTGATCGGCCCATTCGACGACGGACTTGGCCTTGTTCCGCTGCAATCGCCCGACCATGTGCCACCGAGCCTCTTCGAGATGTCTCAATTGGGCGACCTTGGCACTGGCCTCCTGATCGCGATTTTCGGCGAAGTTCCTCAACCCGAGTCCATAAAGGATCTCCACATCGCTCGCCGGCCAGGTTTTCGTCACCGCGAGCAACATCACGTCGCCCCGATCCCGCCCAGCAGCCTCACAAGCCTTCGCGATGCGCTCCTCAACCTCAGCGAGGTTCGCCCGAAGCTCGTCCTCCCGACTCACGGCTCGATCCAAACGACCGACGCGAGCCTTCCGGTAGGCGCCTCCCTGCGGTGACTGAAGAGATCCTTCTCCTCGAACGTGCACCGCGGATCCACCCCGATCTTCGCCACCCCGGCACTGGCGAGCTGGTTCCACAACCCGGCCCGCAAGTCCAACGCAGGCGTCCCCCGCCGCGACTTCGAAGCGCTACCAGGCAGGTGCTTGTCCACGTCCTTCTGCATCTCAGCAGGCACCTCGTAGCACTCACCACAAACAGCAGGCCCGAGCAGAACCTCAATCCGCTCGAGCTCAGCCCCCAGCCCCATCATCGCCTTGAGCGCCTCGACCACAACCCCGACACGCGCGCCGACACGCCCAGCGTGCACAGCACCGACAACCCCGGCCTCCTGATCCCCCAACAACACCGGCACACAGTCAGCCGTCAACACCACAAGCCCGAGACCAGCCTGTTTCGTCACAACAGCATCAGTGGCCTCAAGCGCCTCGCTCTGCGGCCCGTCAACCACCCCGACAGTCCGCCCGTGAACCTGCTCCATCCACACCAACCGATCGGGCGCAAGCCCAATCCCCTCAGCCAAGCGCCCCCGATTGGCCTCCACGGCCCCCGGCTCATCCCCAACGTGATCGCCGAGGTTGAAGGACGAATAGGGCCCCTTGGACACGCCACCGGCGCGGGTGGTGACAACACGACGAATGCGCACACCCACACCCTAGTTCGCACCCGGCAACACACCTCGCGGCACGGCGAGGACGACAGGCTCAGCACTCATCAGCCGAGCCCCAAGCGAAGGCGAGCTCAAGCCCGATGGCGAAGCCGAGGCGAGCCAACCGCGTTCTCACGCGACCCTGGCGCTCCCCAAACACCCCAAAACCGCAGGCGAACGCAGGCGTCCCCTCTAAGCAGGACCCCTGAGCCCAAACGTACTCAGCGGGTTCCAACCCCCGCCGCCGCGCGCTCTGCCACACACAGCGCTGTTGGCCACGGCGTCTGCAAGTACTACCAACCCAACATCAACAAGCCTGTAACTCCACCCATCCTGTTCGGTGTCCGCCGAACTGGATGGGTGTAGTTACAGGCGATTCGATCATGAGTTGGTGGTACTTGCAGACGCCTCAAAGCCACAGGGCGGACACGTGGAACGTGTCCGCCCTGGTCACGAATCGGTGGAACCCACCTACCGCCGCATGAACGGCGGCACATCCACCTCATCATCCGGGTCATCAGTAACCGGCACCGGCCGAGAAGGCAACGACCCGTTCTGCGACAACGACCGAGGCACAGACGGCACGTACCCGTTCCCCGGCGAAGGCTGCGGCGGCACCGTAGTACCAGGCTGCGGGGCCTGCCGAACCTCAGCCGGAGGAACCGGCGGAACCGGCGCCTGCGAGATCGGCTGTGAAACCGGCTGCGAAACCGGCGCCTGAACCACCGGCGGAGGCGCCTGCACCACCGGCGGCGGCACATGCGCAGCCGGCACAGCAGAAGCCGAAGCGATCGGCCCAGAAGCCGTCCGAGGCGGCGACGACAACGCCGTCGGCTCCAGCTTCTTGTGCGTGGGCCCGCCACTGTCGAACCCGGCCGCGATCACCGTCACGCGGACCTCGTCGCCCAGCGAGTCGTCGATGACCGTACCGAAGATGATGTTGGCATCCGGGTGCGCGGCCTCCTGGACCAGCGACGCGGACTCGTTGATCTCGAAAAGGCCCAGGTCGGAGCCACCGGCGATCGACAGCAGCACGCCGTGCGCGCCCTCCATCGAGGCCTCCAGCAGCGGCGAGTTGATCGCCTTCTGCGCGGCCTGGACCGCGCGGCCCTCGCCTCGGGCCGAGCCGATGCCCATCAACGCCGAACCCGCACCGGACATGACCGACTTGACGTCGGCGAAGTCCAGGTTGATCAGACCGGGGGTCGTGATCAGGTCCGTGATGCCCTGGACACCGGAGAGGAGCACCTCGTCGGCCGAGCGGAACGCGTCCATCAGGCTGACACCGATGTCGCCCAGCTGGAGCAGTCGGTCGTTGGGGATGACGATCAGCGTGTCGCACTCGTTGCGCAGGGCCTGGATGCCGTCCTCGGCCTGCTTGGCGCGGCGCTTGCCCTCGAACGAGAACGGGCGCGTCACGACGCCGATGGTGAGTGCGCCGAGCTTGCGGGCGATCGAGGCCACCACCGGCGCACCGCCGGTGCCCGTGCCGCCGCCCTCGCCGGCGGTCACGAAGACCATGTCGGCCCCCTTGAGGACCTCCTCGATCTCCTCGCGGTGGTCTTCGGCGGCCTTGTGCCCGACCTCGGGGTTCGCGCCGGCACCGAGGCCGCGCGTGAGCTCCCTGCCGATGTCGAGCTTGACGTCGGCATCAGACATCAGCAAGGCCTGTGCGTCGGTGTTCACCGCGATGAACTCGACGCCCTTGAGCCCGACCTCGATCATGCGGTTGACGGCGTTGACGCCGCCACCACCGATGCCGACGACCTTGATCACCGCGAGGTAGTTGTGCGGGGGCGTCATCGGATCCGCCTTCCTGATCGTGGTCCGTGCTGTGGTGCTGGGTGGTGATGCACCCGGATTGAAACTCTCAACCCCTGCTCGAGGTCCAGAGTTATGTCAACCCCATATGTTCCTGCTGGACGGTAAGCACCGGCGGTGCGTCGGTCCAGCAGCCACGCCGCAGAGTCCCAACACTGTGCGCTACTACTCCCCGGTCGTGCCGTCAAGCAGTACGCACGGTGCCGAGCACGGCGCACCATAAGCGTAGTCGGACCTCGAATCAGAGATCGTCTCGCCCACACCTTCGTCAGTTCCACCTCTTTTCCAGGTGATCACTGGCTACTGTCGGTAGATGGGGATGAAGATGCTGAGCGTCGCGCTGGCCGCGATCGCTCTGGGGGCAGTGACGGTGGCGCCCGCGAGCGCCGCGACCGGGAACGACATCATCGAGATCAGGAGCGTCGCACACGGCGACTGCCTGCAGCCCGACACGCCGCAGCCGCACGCCGGTCCCGGTGTCGGGGCCTGCACCGGTGCGAGCAACCAGCGCTGGGAGCAGATCGCGGTGGGCGGCGGCAGATACCTGCTGCGCAACCTCGCGAGCACCGAGTGCGTGAGCACCAAGTTCGGCAGCTACTGGTGCGACGACGAGGGCGCCGACATGTTCGCCGAACTCGTGCCGGACGCTTCTGGCGCCGTCCGGGTCAAGTTCGGCGCGGAGTACATGACCGGACTCACCTTCGGCGACGGCTCGCGGGAGATCTGGTTCCCGAGCTTCCGCGGCGACCCGGCCGAGGAGCTCTGGCAGGTGCGCGTGGTGGGCACTACGACGCCGCCAGCCGACACCAAGGGCCAGATCGTGCACATCAAGTCCGTCGACGCGACCTACGGCTGCCTGTACGTGACGAGCGACAACCAGCTCATGACGCTGTCGCTGCCGTGCGGGAAGACGGAGTACCAGAAGTTCCAGCGGATCGAGCTCGCTGACGGCACGACAGCCCTGCGCAGCCTCGCCAACGGCAAGTGCATCGCCCAGAACGAGCAGTCGCCCACGAGGATCGAGGTGCTGGCCGACTGCGCCGCGGACACCACCCGGCACCACTGGACGATCGAACCGACGAAGACCGGTGCGGCCCGGCTGTTCACCGGCGACCACTACCTGACGCCGAATTCCGACCGGGTGTTCGCCTACCCGCGGCAGCGCGAGACCAACACCTGGCAGCTCTGGGAACTGGTGGCGGCCTGATGAGGACGAAGATGCTGAGCGTCGCGCTGGCCGCGATCGCTCTGGGGGCGGTGACGGTCGCACCCGCGAGTGCGGCGGAGGGAAATCCGGTCGTCGAGATCGTGAGCGCGGCCGACGGCATGTGCGCGCAGCTGCAGGTCGAGGCCGCGCCGGACTGGCCGAGGCCGGTGCTCAGGAGCTGCACGGAGGCTCCTGCGCAGCGCTGGGAGCAGATCCCGGCGGGCGGTGGAAAGGTCATCTTGCGCAGCATCACGTCGCGCGACTGCCTGGAGGCCGGTGCCAGCGTCAAGAACTTCTGGTGCGACGACAGGTCCGAGTACCAGCAGGCGGAGCTGGTCCCGGACGCGGGCGGCACTGTGCGGATCAAGTACGGCAGCGAGTACGTCGAGAACCAGCACAGCTCCATGTGGATGGCGCGGTTCGCCGACTCGGACCGCCAGCGCTGGCGGGTGCGGCAGGTCGGCACGACGACGCCGCCCGCCGACACCGCGGGAGGGGTGGTGCGGATCGAGGCGGTCGCGCTCGGCTACGGCTGCCTCACCGTCGACGACAGGTCCGTGCCCAAGACGATGCCCTGCGCCGACGTGGCCGGGCAGAAGTTCCAGCGGATCGAGCTCGCCGACGGCGGCACCGCGCTGCGCAGCCTGGCGAACGGCAAGTGCCTGCACGCGGTGGACGGCGCCGAGGTGATCGTCGACGCGCTGGCCGGGTGCGACGCCCTCGACGCGGGCCAGACCTGGAAGCTCGACCGCGGCGTCACCGGCACGTTCCGCGTCCGGTCGGGCGAGCGTCTGCTCACGCCCGGCGACGACCACGTCTGGGCGGCCGCCGAGTTCCCGCCCTTCATCAGCGTGCAGACCTGGCACGTGACGGCGGCCTAGTCGCCGGTGGTTCCGTCCAGCAGTTCCCTGACGACGTCCAGATGACCGGCGTGCCGGGCGGTCTCCTCGATGACGTGCGCGAGCACCCATCGGGCCGAGACCGTCCGGTCGCCCCGGAAGGGCACGACGCGGTCCAGGTCCTCGGGCAGGATCTGGCGGCTGATCTCGCACTGCTGCCGGTAACCGTCGAGCAGGCCTGCGAGCGTCTCGTCTTCTTCGACGCGCCAGTCCGCGTCGGGGTCTTCCATCGTGTACGGCGCGCGCGACTCACGTCCGGCAAGCACCACCTCGAACCAATGGTGCTCCGTCCACCGCACGTGCTTCACCACACCGGCAGCGGTCGTCAGCTTCGACGGCAGCACCGCGCGCGTTGCGTCGTCATCGCGCAGACCGTCGACTTTCATCTCGATCGTGGCGCGCAGATAGTCCAGCAGGGCCGTGTAGGTCGCACGCTCGTCGGCGACCAGTGGTGGTGCAGTTCGTGTCATGCGGCGCAGCCTGCATGAGCGCCTTCGTCACCGCACCGCATTTATCCGCTGGGCCGCGAGCCGTCCGGAGATCAGCACCGGCGGCACACCGACACCCGGCGTGGTGCCGGCTCCGGCCAACGCCACGTTCTCCGCGCCCTTGACGACGTTGCGCGGCCGGAAGGGCCCGGTCTGCGCGAACGTGTGCGCGAGCCCGAACGGCGTGCCCGCCGCGTTGCCCCAGTCCAGCGGCGTGACGAGGTGCTCGTCCCTGATCGCCGCACCGAAGCCGTCGAGGCCGCGCTTCTCCAGCGTGGCAACGAGCTCGTCGCGGTACCGGGGTCCGACGCGCTGCCAGTCGATCGTGCTCGTGCGCAGGTTCGGGCACGGCGCCAGCACGTAGTGCAGCCCGTCCTGCGCGTGCGTGACGAGCAACGACGGATCCGACATCAACCGTCCCTTGTGGACGATCTCGTCGAAGGTCGTGCTCCAGGCGTTGCCGAACAGGATGTTGTGGTGCCCCAGGTCCCACGTGCGATCCGTCGCGGCGTGCAACACCACGGCCGATGGCGACCAACGGTGCTTGAGCACTCTCTGCGGCCGCTTCCCCAACAACCTGTACGCATCCGGCAACTCACACGCCAGCGCCACCGCGTCACACGCGATGCGCTCCTCTGCGGTGTGCACGGCCGTGACGCGCGCACCGCTCCACTCCAACCGTGTGACCGTTGCACCCCAACGGAACTCCGCACCGTGCTTCTCAGCCGCCTTCGACAACGCCTGAGGCACCGCATGCATCCCACCTCGCGGGTAATACACACCGGCGATGGTGTCCATGTACGCGATGACCGCGTACGCCGCGAGGGCGTGCTGCGGCGGCACACCCGCGTACAACGCCTGGAACGAGAAAAGCCGGATCAACCGCTCGTCCGTGAGAAACCGCCGCAACTGCGGCTCCAGCCTGCCGAACCCGCCCAGCCGCGCGAGCCTCAGCAACTCCGGCCTCACCAGGTCGAACGGCGAGTCGAAGTTCGCCCCGATGAAGTGCTCGCGCTGCACGGCGTACAACTCGCCCAGCCACCGCCGCAGCTCCCGGTACCCGGCCGCTTCCCTTGCACCGCAAACGGTGCGGACCTCGTCCTCCATCGCACCGGCATCGGTGTGAACGCGGATCCGCGACCCGTCCGCGAACCGCGCGTGGTAGGCCGGATCGACCCGGTCGAGCGTCAGCCAGTCAGCCAGCCGCTCCCCCACAGCACCGAACGCCTCGTCGAGGTACTCGGGCATCGTCAGCACCGTGGGCCCGCTGTCCGCGACGAACCCGCCGACCTGAACCGTCCCGGCGCGACCGCCCGGCACGTCAGCCTTTTCGAGCACGGTGACCCGCCGCCCGCTGCCCTGCAGGTGCAACGCGGCCGACAGTCCGGCGAGACCGGCGCCCACCACCACGACGTGGTCCGCCATGAGTACTTCCTTCGGGTGACAACGACCAATGCGGCTAATGCCGCGCGGAGCAGTCCGATGAACACGCTAGTCGTTCATCACTAGGAGGCACGTCTTGGCACCCGCACCCGCGTCCGTGCGTTCGCTCGTCATCGAAGCGATCGTGTTGGAACTCGTGACGAGCAGGTTGGGCAGCCTGTTCGTGCGGGTGGCGACGGCGCGGCTGAGGCCGAACGGCTAGCAGGCGAGTCAGGAGAGATTCCGTGTGCTCCCAACCGGTTCCCCGGTTCCCGCGCCGCCTCCGCCGGCTGCCGACGCCGTCACGGCCGCCCGCACCGCGGCCGTGAGCCGACTCGCCAACTCCAGGGTGGTTGGCGAGTCCAGTTCACCCTCGATCAAAGGACCGCAGTGGAACCACTTCCACCAGTGCTGACCGCAGGACCAGAACCACCGCCGACGCGCCGGCCGCCCTGGCTGGCGATCGGCTTCGCGCTGGTGGCGCTCACAGCAGGCGGGATCGGGTTCGGGCTGGGCAGAGCCACCGGTCCCGACCTCCTGCGGTCCGCAGGGACGACGTCGACGGCGTCGTCCGTCGCGACATCCACCTCTTCGTCTCCCGACGTCTTCACGATCACCGGGACGATGACGGTCAACGGCGTCTGCGGTTCAGGCGGCTACAGCGACATCAGCCGCGGCGGTCAGGTCGAGATCGTCAACCAGGACAACGAGGTGCTCGGTGTCGGCGCGCTCCAAACCGGTGCCGGCCCGTGTTCGTTCAAGTTCACCGTCAGCGGGATCCCCGAGGGCGAACGGCTCTACGGCGCGAAGATCGGCAACGCGAACCGCGGTGTCATCTGGCACTCCGAGCAGGACGCGAAGTACCAGGGCTTCCACCTCACGCTCGGCTAGGACACGGTCGGCAGGTCCGGCGCCGACACGTCGAACGCCAGCCCCGGCCGCGTCAGCATCACCATCAGCACGGCCGCCTTGCGCGGCGTCTCGTCGGCGCTGCCCCACTTCACCACGCGGTTCCCCGTCAGCGTCACCTTCACGTCCGCACCGGACGTCGCCGACACCTGCACCACGTCGGGCCGCAGCTTCTCCGGCAGCTCGTTCACGACCCCGACCACGGCGCGAGTGGCCGGGTCCGCGGACGACGGCGCGGCGAGCACGAGTTCCGGCACGCCCGGTGCCGCCGTCGGGAGGACGGCGTAGTCCTTGCCGGTGGAGTCGACCAGGTGGAAGCCGTCGGGCAGCTTCACCGAGCCGACGGGGACGCGTTCGGTGATCAGGAGGCGGACCGTGCCGGGGAGCTGGCGCTCCACCTCCACCGCGGCGACGCGCGGCAGGGCGGCCACCCGGTCGTGGATGCCGATGAGGTCCAGCCGGACCAGGGGTGAACCCGGTTCGATCGCCGCGGCGTCGCGGACCTCGTCGTCGGTCAGCACCACCGAGCCGCGCACGTCCACCTGGTGCACGCCGAGCAACGGCGTGAAGAACACGCAGTAGGTCAGGCCCACCACGGAAAGCAACGTCAGCAGAGCGACCAGGCGGCGGCGCACGATCACCCTGCGCCGCGCCCGGTACTCCGCGCTCTTCTGCCGCCGGTTCGAGGCGGGGCGTACTCGCGTGGACCTGCCGCGAACCGGGGCGCTCATGCCTGCTCTTCGCTCGACAACGCGCTGACGATCTCGGGGCCGAGCATCGTCACGTCGCCCGCGCCCATGGTGACGACCAGGTCGCCCTCCCGCACCAGCGACGCCACGAGCGCCGGCACCCGGTCGAACGACGGCTCGTAGTGCACCGACGTCGTCACCTGGTCGGCGATCAGCCCACCCGTCACGCCCGGCTCCGGCTCCTCGCGGGCGCCGTACACGTCCAGCACCACGACCTCGTCCGCCAGCGACAACGCGGCGGCGAACTCCGTGGCGAACGTGCGGGTGCGTGAGTACAGGTGCGGCTGGAACACCACGACGACACGACCCGCGGCCGCGACCGGACGCGCGGCACGCAGCTGTGCGTCGACCTCGGTCGGGTGGTGCGCGTAGTCGTCGTACACCGACACGCCACCGGCACGGCCCTTGAACTCGAACCGCCGCCGCACGCCACCGAAAGCCGCCAGACCCTCGAGCATCCCGGTCTGGTCCGCACCGAGCTCCAGGCCTGCCAGAAGAGCAGCAACGGCGTTCAACGCCATGTGCTCACCCGGCACCGCCACGCGGACCTCGACAGCGACACCGTCGATCTCGATCGAAGCCAAGCCACCGGACTCGAACGGCTTGTAGTCGACAATGCGCGCGTCGGTCGCAGTCCGGCCGTACTCGCGCACACGGATCCCGCGCGCACGAGCCTCCGCGATCAGGCGAGCAGCGCCGGGGTCGTCCACACAGGACACCAGCACACCGCCGGGCGTGATCCGTTCCAGGAACGAGTCGAACACGGCCGTGTAAGCCTCAACGGTGCCGTGGTGGTCGAGGTGGTCCGCCTCGACGTTCGTCACGACGGCGACCGACGGCGAGAAGAACAGGAACGAGCCGTCGGACTCGTCCGCCTCCGCCACGAACACGCCACCGGTGCCCTGGTGGGCGTTGGCGCCGGACTCGTTCAGGTCACCACCGATCGCGAACGACGGGTCCAACCGGCAGTGCTGCAACGCAACGGTCAGCATCGACGTGGTCGACGTCTTGCCGTGCGTACCCGCAACACACACGACACGGTGGTCTTCCATCAACGCGGCCAGCGCCTCGGCACGCCGCAGCACCGTGACGCCGCGCTCTCGGGCCGCCGCGTACTCCGGGTTCGACTCCTTGATCGCGGTCGACACCACGACCTCGGTCGGACCGCCGACGAGCTGGTCCAGGTTCGACGCGTCGTGACCGACGGCGATCCGCGCGCCCTGGGCACGCAGGGCGAGCACGGTCCGCGAGTCCTTGGCGTCCGATCCGGACACCTGCGCACCACGCGCCAACAAGATCCGGGCGATGCCGCTCATGCCGGCACCACCGATGCCCACGAGGTGAACGCGCTCCAGGCTCACTTCTTGATCACCTCCAGGACTGTGCGGGCGAGGACCTCGTCGGCCTCGCGACGGCCGGTGCTCAGGGTCGCCTGCGACATCGCGGCGAGACGGGCGCGGTCGGCCAGCAGCGGCACGACCAGCGACGCCACCTTCTGCGGCGTGAGCTCCTCGTCCGGCACCAGCAGGCCACCACCCGCGGAGACGACCGGGCCGGCGTTGAGGGCCTGCTCACCGTTGCCGTGCGGCAGCGGCACGAAGATCGCGGGCAGACCGACGGCCGACACCTCGGCGACGGTCATCGCGCCGGAACGGCACAGCACGGCGTCCGCGGCGGCGTACGCGAGGTCCATCCGCTCCAGGTACGGCACCGGCACGTACGCGGGCGCGCCAGGAACCTGTTGCACCGCAAGGGTGTTCTTCGGGCCGTGTGCGTGCAGCACGCCCACGCCCGCACGAGCGAACTCGGCCGCGACGGGCGCCACGGCCTCGTTGATCGAGCGCGCGCCCTGCGAGCCGCCGAACACCAGCAGCGTCGGCGCGTGCGGGTCCAGGCCGAAGAACCGGCGGGCCTCGTCGCGCAACGCGGCGCGGTTCAGCGTCGTGATCGAGTGGCGCAGCGGGATGCCGATGATCTGCGCGTCCGCCAGGCCGGAGTCCGGCACGGCCGCGGCGACGTGCTCGGCGAACTTGGCGCCGACCTTGTTCGCGAGACCGGCCTTGGCGTTCGCCTCGTGCACCACGATCGGCACGCGGCCACGCGCGGCGAGGTACGCGGGCAGCGCCACGTAGCCGCCGAACCCGACGACGACGTCCGCACCGACGCGTTCCAGGACCTCACGCGTCTGCTTCACCGCGCCGCGCACGTTCAGCGGCAGCTTCAGCAGGTCGAGCGTCGGCTTGCGCGGCATCGGCACCGGCGGGATCAGCTCCAGCGGGTACCCGCGTGCCGGCACGATCTTGCTCTCCAGGCCGCGTTCGGTGCCGAGCGCGACGACGCGCGCGTCCGGTCGCAGCCGCATGACCGCGTCGGCCAGCGCCAGTGCCGGCTCGATGTGTCCGGCGGTGCCACCGCCGGCGACCACGACGCACGGACCACTGGGGGCAGGGTGCCCGGTCAAGACTTCCTCCGAGAGATCAAATCAGTTGTATCGCCCGCGACCACGGGTCGACCGGCCTTGCTCTGGACGGCCCTGGTTCACCCGCCGCGTTTCGCGGCGACGGTACTCCGAGGGCGGAGCTGATCGCCCAGCCATACGACGTTCGTCGACCACTGGAAGTTGCTGCGTGCGGCGTCCCGGTGCCCGCGGGGGCGTGGACGGGCGGACCGGCTTGCGCTTGGGCGGCGGCCGGTACGCCTCGGGCGCGGGCAGCTTGAGCAGCCCGCCGACACGTCCGGGACCGAGTGAACGCAGCGCCGCCACGGCCTCGGGCTCGTGCCGCGCGCAGTTCGCGAGGATGCCGAACACGACCATGGTCGTGACGACGGAGGTGCCGCCGGAGGAGATCATCGGCAGCGTGATTCCGGTGACGGGCAGCAGCCGCACGACGTAGCCGATGTTGATCGCGGCCTGCGCGACGAGCCACACCGTCAGCGTCGCGGACACGATCCGGATCCACGGGTCGGTGTTGCGCGCGGCCACCCGCAGCCCGACCCACGCGAGCCCGCCGAACAGCGCCAGCACCAGCGCGCACCCGACGAACCCGAGCTCCTCGCCGATGACGGCGAAGATGAAGTCCGACTCGACGTTGGGCAGGTACCGCCACTGCGAGCTGCCCTGCGCGAGCCCCTTGCCGAACAGGCCGCCCTCGGCGAGCGCGAACATCGCCTGACGGGCCTGCAGACCCGCACCCAGCGGGTCGGCGTCGGGGTTGAGGAACGTCGTGACGCGCTGAAGCCGGTACGCGGCACCGATCGCGAGCACGATCGCACCCGCCACCGCACCACCGGCGATCACGCCGAACAACCGCATGGGCGCGCCCACGAACCACAGCAGGCTGATCAGCACCACGCCGAGCGTGATCGTGCCACCGAGGTCGGGCTGCAACATGACCAGCGCGAACACCAGCATCGCCACCGGCACGACGGGCACCAGCAGGTGCCGGTACTGCGACAGCAACGCACGCTTGGTGACCAGCACGTGCGCGCCCCACAACGCCAGCGCGAGCTTCACGGCCTCGATCGGCTGGAACGAGATCGGCCCGACGGTGAACCACGACCGGGCACCACCGCGGACGTCACCCAGCGGCGTCAGCACCAGCGCCAGCAACAGCACGCCGATGCCCATCGCGGCCGTCGACAGGTGCCGCAGCCGCCGCAACGGGAACCGCAGCACCAGCCAGAACAACACCGAGCCGATGCAGACGTAGATGAGCTGCTTCTGGAACACGCTGTACGCCGACACACCGGAGGCGACCTGCCCCGGCGCCGACGCCGACAGCACCATCACCAGGCCCAGCACGGTGAGCATGCCGAAGATCGCCAGCAGGAGGTGGAAGTCCGCGAGCGGCCGGCTCAGCCACGCGGTCATGCCGCCGCGCAACGACGCGACGCGGCCCGCGGGACGAACCTTGCGCTTGCTCTTCGGCTTGTCGGCGACGACGGTCACCAGATCATCGTCTCCTGTGTCAAGCGCTCGAACGGGGATTCCTGGGGCGTGTCGCCTGTTTCGAAGGCTACCGGCCACCCGTGAGGCGCCTCACGGCCTCCGTGAAGGACTGCCCGCGGTGCGCGTAGTCGGTGAACATGTCCATCGACGCCGCCGCAGGCGCCAGCAACACCGTGTCGCCCGGCTGCGCGAACTCCTGCGCGGCTCGCACGACCGCGACCATCGGCTCGTCGTCGTCGGCGACGTCGAGCACCCGCACCGGCACGTCCGGCGCGTGCCGGGCAAGTGCTTCGGCGATCACCGCACGGTCGGCCCCGATCAGCACCGCACCACGCAGTCGATGGGATTCCGTACGCACCATTTCGTCGACCGACGCGCCCTTGAGCAGGCCACCCGCGATCCACACGACGTTGTCGAACGCCCGCAGCGACGCCACCGCGGCATGCGGATTCGTCGCCTTCGAGTCATTGATATATTGGATATCAGTTGCGTCGACGGTGACGAGCACGGCGCGGTGAGCAGCGGGTTCGAACGCCTCCAGCCCTTCCCGCACGGCCTCGGACGGCACACCGTATGCACGCGCCAGAGCCGTGGCGGCCAGAGCGTCCGCGATGCCGGGAGGGCCCGCGGGGCGGATCTTCGAGACCTCGACCAACGGCTCGTCATCCGCGAACGCCCGGTCGACCAGCCAGCCGTCGCGCACGCCGAGCTGCCCCGGCTCCGGCTCTTCCAGGGTGAAGCCGACGCGGTCGCGGGCGGGAGCGTCTTCCAGCAGGTCCACGACGAGGTCGTCGTCGAGCCAGCCGATCGCCACGTCACCGGTGAGGACCTGGGCCTTCGCCTGCGCGTAGGCCTGCATGCCCCCGTGCCAGTCGAGGTGGTCCTCCGCGAGGTTCAGCAGCGCGCCGGCCTGCGGGCGCACCGACGGCGCCCAGTGCAGCTGGAAGCTCGACAGCTCCACCGCGAGCACCCGGCGGCCGGCCAGCAACGCGTCCACCACGGGCAGGCCGACGTTTCCGCAGGCCACGGCGTCCGCACCGGCCGCGTGCAGGATCGACTCCAGCATGCCGACCGTCGTGGTCTTGCCGTTCGTGCCGGTCACCGCGAGCCACACCGGCGGGTCGGCCAGCTCGGCGGCCATCCGCCACGCCAGCTCGACCTCGCCGATCACCTCGATGCCCGCCGACGCCGCGGCCGCGAGCAGCGGGCTCGACGGCTGCCAGCCGGGCGAGGTGACGACCAGCGACGTCCCGGCGGGCGGTTCCGTCAGGCCGGGCACCAGCTCCACGCCTTCGAGCAACGTCTCCAGCGCCATCAGCCGTTCCTGCGACGAATCCGTCACCACGACCTCGGCGCCCGCCGCGAGCAACGCCTCCGCGGCGGACCGGCCGGTCACACCAGCACCGGCGACCAGTACCCGTGAACCGGCCAGCTTCGTCATCAGAACCCGCCCGTCAGCCACTCGCTGTAGAACACGCCGAGCCCGAACATGCAGCAGATGCCCGCCATCAGCCAGAACCGGATGATGACCGTGGTCTCCGCCCAGCCCGCCAGCTCGAAGTGGTGGTGGAACGGTGCCATGCGGAACAGGCGCCGTCGTGAGGTGCGGAAGACCGCGACCTGCAACGCCACCGACAGGGCCTCGACCACGAACAGACCACCGATGACGATCATCAGCAGCTCGGTGCGGGTCGCGATCGCGAGACCGGCGACGAGGCCACCCAAAGCGAGCGAACCGGTGTCACCCATGAAGATCTTGGCGGGGGCGGCGTTCCACCAGAGGAAGCCGATGCAGCCGGCCATCGCGGCGGAAGCGACCACCGCCAGGTCCAGCGGGTCGCGCACGTCGTAGCAGCCGGCGACGGCGAACGTGGAGCAGTTGTAGCGGAACTGCCAGAACGAGATCACCACGTAGGTGCCCAGCACCATCGCCGACGAGCCACCGGCCAGGCCGTCGAGGCCGTCGGTCAGGTTCACGGCGTTCGACCAGGCGGCGACCATGCCGTAGCAGAAGACGATGAACCCGACGACGCCGAACGAGACCACGGTGATGTCGCGGACGAACGACAGGTTGACCGACGCGGGCGTCAGGCCGTCCTTGTTCGGGAACTGCAGCACGAGGATCGCGAACGTGATCGTCGCGATGAACTGGCCGACCAGCTTCGCGGTCTTGTTCAGGCCCAGGTTGCGAGCCTTGCGGATCTTGATGAAGTCGTCGAGGAAGCCGACGAGCCCCAGCGACGTGGTCAGCATCAGCACGAGCAGACCGGACGCCGACGGGGTCTGCTCGGACGCCGAGGCCGACATCGAGTTCACCAGGTGCGTGCCGAGGTAACCGGCCCACATCGCGATCAGGATGGCGAGGCCACCCATGGTCGGCGTGCCGCGCTTGGTCTTGTGGTGCTGTGGACCGTCCTCGCGGATCTCCTGGCCGAAGCCCTGACGGGAGAAGATCTTGATCAGGTAGGGCGTCAGCAGGATCGACACTGCCAGTGCGATCGCTGCCGCGATCAGGATGCTCTTCACTTGGTTCCTGCCTCCAGCAGGGCCTCGGCGATGCGCCACAGGCGGTAGGCGTTGGATGCCTTGACCAGCACGACGTCACCGGGCCGGATTTCCGCGCGCAGCAACGCGATCGCCGCGTCCGCGTCCGGCACCAGGACGGATTCCTCTCCCCAAGATCCTTCCAGGTGCGCACCCTGGTGCATCGCGCGGGCCGCGTCACCGATGACGACCAGCTTGCTGATGTCCAGACGCACCACGAGCCGGCCGATCTCGTCGTGCTCGCGCACCGCGTCGTCGCCCAGTTCCGCCATCGGGCCGAGGACGGCCCAGCTGCGGCGGGCGGGCGTGGTGGCGCGCGAGATCGTCGCGAGCGCCTTCAACGCCGCTCGCACCGAGTCGGGGTTCGCGTTGTACGCGTCGTCGATCACCGTCACGCCGTCGGCCCGGTCGGTGATGACCATGCGGTGCGCGGAAACCCGTTCCGCCGCGTTGAGCCGTTGCGCCACTTCCTCCGGCGTGGCACCCAGTTCGAGTGCGATCGCGGCGGCGACCAGCGCGTTGCCCACCTGGTGCGGGCCGTTCAGGGCCAGCTCGACCTGCGCGTCGCCCTTGGCGGTCTTCAGCGTGAACGAAGCGCGGGCCTGCTCGTCCAGCTCGATGTTCTCGGCCCGGACGTCCGCCTTCGGGTTCTCCCCGACCAGGACGACCTTGGCCTTCGTGCGGCTCGCCATGCCCGCGACCAGCGGGTCGTCGGCGTTGAGGATCGCGACGCCGTCCTCGGGCAGCGACTCGATCAGCTCTCCCTTGCCCTGCGCGATGCCTTCCCGGGAGCCGAACTCGCTCAGGTGCGCGCTGCCGACGTTCAGCACCGCACCGAAACGCGGCGGGGCGATCTCGCACAGGTTCGCGATGTGGCCGATGCCGCGCGCGGACAGCTCCAGCACGAGGAACTTCGTGTCCTCAGTGGCCCTGAGCGCGGTCCACGGGTGCCCGAGCTCGTTGTTGAACGAACCGGGTGGCGCGATGGTCTCGCCGGTGGGGCTCAGCACCTGGGCGATGAGGTCCTTCGTGGACGTCTTGCCCGCCGAGCCGGTGATGCCGACGATCGTGAGGTCCTTGAGCTGGTCGGTGACGTACCGGGCGAGCTTGGCCAGCGCGGCCAGCACCGCGGCGCCCTCGCCGTTCTTGTCGCCCGCGAGCACGTAAGCGTTGGCGTGCTTGGTCTCCACCGGCGGTGCGATCACCGCGGGAGCATCGACCTCGCGGCCGGCCAGCACACCGGCGGCCCCTTGTGAGACGGCCTGGGCGGCGAAGTCGTGGCCGTCCACGCGTTCACCCGGCAGCGCCAGGAAGAGGCCGCCCTCGGTGACCTTGCGGGTGTCGAACTCGATGGAGCCGGTGACCACCGGGCTGCCATCGGTTGCGTGCAACCGTCCGCCGACGATCTCAGCGATCTCGGCGAGCGTGAGTGCGATCAACGGTGCGCCTTTCTGATCGCGGCGGTCAGCGTCTCGACGTCCGAGAACGGGTGGATCACGCCGGCGATCTCCTGTCCCGTCTCGTGTCCCTTGCCCGCCACCACGACGACATCGCCCGGATGTGCCAGCTCGACGGCCTTTTCGATCGCGAGCTTCCGGTCGCCGATCTCCAGCACCTCGCCGCGGTTCACGGTGGCGAGGGCCCCTTCGAGCATGGCGGCCCGAATGGAGGACGCGTCTTCGCTCCTCGGGTTGTCATCGGTGATGATCAACACGTCGGCTCGTTGCGCGGCGGCCTCGCCCATCAGCGGACGCTTGGCCCGGTCGCGGTCACCACCGCAGCCGAGCACGATGATCACCCGGCCGTCGGTCTTGGCGCGCACGGCGTCCAGCGCGAGCGCGACGGCGGCGGGCTTGTGCGAGTAGTCGACGACGGCGGTGAAGTCCTGCCCCTCGTCGACGCGCTGCATGCGGCCGGGGACCTGGACCGTGCGCAGGCCCTCCGCGACGGCCTCGGCGCTGATGCCTTCCGCGTGCAGGCAGGCGATGGCCAGCAGGGCGTTCGCGACGTTGAAGCTGCCCGCGAGCGGCAGGTGGATCTCGACGTCGCCGTCGGGCCCGTGCGCGGTGAACGTCTGCTCACCGGTCGGGCTCACCTCGACACCGCTCGCGGTCCAGGTGGCGGGCCCGGTGGTGGAGACGGTGATCGTGCCGTCCTTGACGAGCCGGGGACCCCACTCGCCGTCGACGCAGACGACTTCCTTGCGCGCACGGCCGTCGAACAGCTGCGCCTTGACCTCGAAGTACTCCTCCATCGAGGCGTGGAAGTCGAGGTGGTCCTGGCTGAGGTTCGTGAACGCGCCGATCTCGAACTCGGTGGCGGCGACGCGGCCGAGCTCCAGCGCGTGGCTCGAGACCTCCATCGCGACGTCGGTGATGCCGCGCTCGGCCATGACCGCGAACAACGCCTGCAGGTCAGGAGCTTCCGGCGTGGTGTGCGAGCTGTCGAGCTGCTCGTCACCGATGCGCGTGCCGACCGTGCCGATCAGGCCCGTCTTCCTCCCGGCGGCCTTGAGCACCGACTCGATCATGTACGTGGTGGTGGTCTTGCCGGACGTGCCGGTGACACCCCACAACCTGATCTTGGTCGACGGCCGGCCGTAGACGTGCGCGGCGAGCAGCCCCACGACCTCACGCGGACGCGGGTGGATCAGCACGGGCACGTCCTTGAGGGCCTCGCGCGCGGCACCGGCCTCGTCCGTGAGCACGGCGACGGCACCGTTCGCGATCGCCGTCTCGGCGAAGTCGGCACCGTGCACCCGCGCACCAGGCAGCGCGGCGTACAGGTCGCCGGGGACCACGTGCTGAGCACGCAGCGTCACCCCCGTCACCTGGACGTCGGCATGTGCTGGCCTGGTCAGGTGCACGTCGGCAACCGCGGCGAGAGCAGCCACGGAAGCAGGGCGAATGGCGTTGGGGCGGGGCGGGGCGGTCGCGACCTTGCCCTCGAGCTTGGCAGGCACGGGCAAGAGGCTACCGGCGTACACAGAGTGGCCGAGCGGCGCGTTGGCGTTCGGGTGATGATCGGTCCCGCTGAGCCGTTCGAGTGGCCTCGCGCGGCGGTCTTCAGGAGTGAGCCCGTCCGGCCGAACAAGTTCCTGCCCGGTTTGTGACTTTGGGCCCTGTGACCAGCGGTGCAGTCGAGGTGAGGTAGAGGCGGCAGGAGGCGGCGATGAGGACAACCACGACGGTGCAACCGAGGAGATTCTCCTTCTGGGCACCGGATTTCAGTCGTTCCGTGACGGTAGGGGTCGACACTTCCGAATCCGCGTATCACGCTTTCGAGTGGGCCGCGCGCCACGCGTGGGCACTCAGGACGGATCTCCAGGTCTACCTCGCGGACCCCGGCGACACGACGGTCCAGCGAGTCCTGGAACGACTCCCCATGCTCACCGCCCACTTCCGCCCGAGCGGTGACGACCCGGTGGCCGCACTGGTGAGGGCGTCGGACTCCAGCGCGACCTTGGTCTTGGGGTGCAAGGGCGAACAGCACCGCAGCCTGGGTCTGGGCTCCCTCGTCCTCCCGGTGTTGCGCCGCGCGCGGTGCGGAGTCGTAGTGGTGCGCGGACGACCCCCGGCGATCCGTGGCGAGTACGGCTGGATCACCGCCGCCGTCGGCGGGTGCGAAGACCCGGTCGTGCTGCGGCGCGCGGTCGAGCTCTGCCGCACCCGCCGAGCGTCTTTGCGGCTGTTGCACGTCCACCCGCCGGCCCAGCACGGGGTGGTGGTGGCGCGCGACGAGGCTGCGGTCCGCCGTGCCGTGTTGTTCTTGCGCACCACGGCTCCGGAGCTGACGCCCGAGGTCCTCGTGGAGTCCCGTCATCCGCACGAGGCTCTGGCCTCTTTGGATTCCGATCTCGTCGTTGTCGGGCGCGGCGGACAGGGTGACGGCGTCGGATTGATCACGCGGGCGGCGCTGTACCACGCCTCGTGTCCTGTGTTGGTGGCTCGGCCGGAGCCGCTTCACGACGATCGGGTGATGCCGTAACCGAAGTCTCGTTCGGCCGCGCACGAAGTCTTTAGCCTGTGCCGATGCCGCCTGTTGACGCGACGACGCTCCGAGGCGCTCTGCTGACCCTCGCCCAGGACGACGAGGCGTGGCTGGAGGCGGTCGACCGGCGGCTGGGGCGGGTGCTGACCATCCCCTCGATCCAGACGTCGATCCACGGGTTGTACGGGTGGATCAACGGCGGAGACGCACCAAAGCTCATCCGGGACCGGCTGGCGGACGTGGCCGCACAACTACCGGGCATGAGCAGCCGGCAGCGGCTCGCCCCTGTCACCGCCGTGCACACGTTGCTGGTGGTGACGACTTTCTTCGAGACCGTTCGCGAAGTCCTCACACACGAACTCAAGCTGGGCAAGAGCGACTGGCAGCAGGAAGACCATTCATTCGTCTCGTACCTGTACTTGGACGAGGTGCCCAGCCCGTCCATCACCCGCCGCCTCGCGAGCGACCTCGACCCCATCAGCAGGTGGGCGACTGAACGCGGTGAGCATGTTCACCGCGTTCTGCACAGAACGAGCCCCGGCAGCGGTAGCAAGTTGCTGCTGTCGCCGGCCTTCGCGCAGCGTGTGCTAGCGCGCTACGAGTCAGGCGTCCGCACTTTAGCGGCCGAGGTGGTCGAGTTCGCGGTGTGGGCAGGCATGACGCGATGGCCATCTGACAGGTCCACCGCGATCGACAGCATCGTGAACGACGCGCACGCGACGTTGCTCCAGGCCAACCAGGCCGTGCTGGACGACCCGCTGTCCAACAGCCAGGACCTTCCTTCGCTCGGCGACCTCTACGCCACGCCGGACTACCGCCTCGCGGTGGCGAGTCCGCTGGCGAGGTTCATCGACGAGAGCTGGTGGGCGTCGGAAACGCGGCGGCGGCACGACCTGAACCAGATGCTCGCCGCCCATCTCACCAGCCCGGGCGCCTACCGGCTGCCCGTGCTGGTCGTCGGCGGGCCGGGCTCGGGCAAATCGGCGTTGGCGAAGGTCCTCGCCGCCCGCGGGGTCCACACCGACCACGTCATCGTGCGCGTGCCCATGCGGATGACCGACCCGGACACGTTCGTGCGCGAACAGGTCGATCAGGCGTTGCGACGTCAGACCGACGGCCAGGTCGGCTGGAGCGATCTCGTCGGCAAGATCCGCCTCGTCGTGCTGGACGGTCTGGACGAGATGCCGCGATCCTCGTCGTCGCGAAACTACCTCGACGAGGTCATCAGGTTCCAGCGAACCGAGCTCGCGGCCGACCATCCGGTGGCGGTCCTCGTCACCTTCCGGACGTCGTACCTGGATCACCTGCTCATCCCCGACGAAACACCGGTCGTGCGGCTCGCGAGCTTCGACGACGTTCAGATCAGCCGCTGGATCGAACAGTGGAACCGGGCGACAGCGGGCACCGGACGGCGTCGCATGACGCTGGAGACGGCACTCGCACATCGGGAACTGGCGCGAAACCCGTTCCAGTTGACCATGCTCACGCGGCAGCTGACCGATCCGGTCGTCTGGGACTTGACGCCGGGAGTCGGCGCACTGGGAATGCTCAACCGCGGTTGGCGGCCGATCTCCGAGGAGGAGCTCCGCGCCGACCTCGCGGCACTCGGCCACACGGGCATGAGCACGGTCGAGTCCGTTCTACACGATCTCGATCAGCAGCCCACGACGTTCGCCGAGCACCACATCGCCTCACTGATCGTGAACGTGCTCGTCAGGACGTTGCAGGAACAGGACGACGAGCTGCTGTTCGCTCTGCTGTCGCACGCACCCCTGTCGCTCCGCCCGGCAACGCTGACGTTCATCAGGCAGTTCCTGCTGGAGGAGCCACCGGCCGCACATCGGGCCGAGCTAGAGCGATTCCTCGACGATCTGCTCGCCGGACATCGCACCAGGACCAGGGCAGGTCGCTACCCGGACTACCGGCCGACCCCGCCCGACCAGACCCGTTCCGCGGCCGCCTACACGGCGAACCTCGTTCTGCTGCGGTTGTTCATGCAGCCGGTCGACGAGAGGACCCGCATCGCAGGCGACCAGGCAGGCGCCCTGATCGACCTGTGGTCGACGGGGTTGGACACCATTGCCCACAGTTCGCTCCAGGCCTTGATCTCCTCCGACGCCACCGGCTTCGCTCGGCGTCCGCCCCGTGCCACGTCGACAGCGCGGCTCGATCCCGACGGCCTGCCCGCGGGCGTCGAATTCGTCCACCGCGGACTGACGGCCAGCGAGCGCACGGTCTCCCAGGTCACCTGGTCGTCCGACGGCGAGCTGCTGACGATCAGCTACGGCGGCGAAACCGTCGTGTGCTGGCGGGTCGCGGAGAACAGGCCGCCACACGTCATCGGCCAACTGTCCGAACTCACGGACGTCGCCTGGCATCCGACGCGTCCGATCGCCGCGGTCGTGCAGCGAGCGTGGAAGACCGGGTCACGTCGTGTGATGGTCACGCGTTTCGAGGACGGAACGACCCGTGCGGTGTGCGCGGTCGAGCCGCTCTCCCGGATCGCCTGGTCGCCCGACGGCCGATCGATCGCCGTGTTCAACCCCCAGGACCTGTGGATCGTGGACGTCACCACCGGCGAACGGCGAACCGCGACGACGTTCCAGGACCTCGACCACCAGTCCTACCGGCTGCGACCGCGCTGGTCGGAGAGCGGCGACCACATCTGGGTCGCCGCAGGGGGTGTCGTGTGCATTGCGCCCACGGACGGAAGTCCGGCGCCCGTGGGCCATTTCGACCTGTTCGCGCGTGACGTGTTCGTGCAGGAGAGCAGGCAGGGCCTGGTCGCGTTCACCTCTCCCGACAGACCAGACATCATCATCAGGTCGTTCCCTGACGGCGGCGGTTCCACACAGCTCGAAGGCCACACCAACACGATCACCTGCGTCCGGTTCTCTCCGAACGGTGACTTCCTCACGTCGTTGTCCGAGGACAACACGGTCAGGATCTGGCGGTGCGAGGACTGGCAGTGCGTCGCGGTGTTGCCGCGCAAGGAGATCAGCGGCCGCGGCGGTCTCGCGTTCCACCCGACGCAGCCCCTGCTGGCGGTCAAGGACGGCAGCACCGTCGACATCGTGCGCCTCGACCTCCAGGTGCTCGGCACGATCGGCGCAGCGCGGACGTCACGCAAGTACGCCAACGCCAAGATCGTGCTCGTCGGCGACACCGGCGTTGGCAAGTCGGGGCTGGGGCTGGTGATGAGCGGCCGGCCGTTCGCACCGACCGACTCGACGCACGGACGCAACGTGTGGACGTTCGAGAAGTCCATCGAGACGACGCCGTCCGGTGACGTCCAGACCAGGGAAACGCTGCTGTGGGACCTCGCCGGCCAGCCCGGCTACCGGATGGTGCACCAGCTGCACCTCAACGAGGTCGCGGTGGCGCTGGTGGTGTTCGACGCGCGCAGCGAGACGGATCCGTTCGCCGGCGTCCAGTACTGGAGCCGCGCACTCGCCCAGGCGCGCCGGCTCGACGGTGCGACGGCTGTCCGTCTCCGCGCGTATCTGGTCGCCGCGAGAACCGACCGCGGTGGCACGGCCGTGGGCACTGCGCGGATCGAGCAGGCCGTGCGGCAGTACGGATTCGACGGGTTCGTCGAGACCAGCGCGAAGGAGGGGTGGGGCGTCGACGAGCTGGTCCGCAGGGCGCGCGAGGCGATCGACTGGGACGCGATGCCGGTGGTCAGCTCCACGGCGTTGTTCCAGTCGATCAAGGACTTCGTGCTGGAGGAGAAGCGACAGGGCCGCATCCTGTCCACTGTGGACGACCTGCTGCACAGCTTCCGCCGCATCCAGCAGGACGAGACGCCGGCCGAGGACCTGATCGACAAGTTCACCGCCTGTCTCGGGCGTCTGGAGAGCATCGGCGTGATCAGGCGCATGGCGTTCGGCGACTACGTCCTGCTGCGGCCCGAACTCCTGGACGCCTACGTGTCGTCGCTCGTGCAGGCGGCGAAGGACGAGCCGGACGGACTCGGCTTCGTGCCGGAGGCCGACGCGCTCGCCGGCACGTTCCGGATGCCGGAGTCCGAGCGGCTGGACAACCGGCAGCAGGAACGGATCCTGTTGATCACGGTCGTGGAGGAACTGCTGCGGCGCGAGATCGCGCTGAAGGAGGTCACCGACAAGGAGGTCGACCTGATCTTCCCGTCGCAGTTCACCCGGGAACGTCCTGACGCACCGCAGGTGCCCGGCCAGGACGTGGTGTTCACGTTCGACGGCGACCTGGCGTCGATCTACTCGACGCTCGCCGTGCGGCTGTCGCACTCGAGGTTCTTCAAGAAGGACGAGATGTGGCACAACTCCGCCACCTATCGGCCGGACACCGGAGGAACGTGCGGGATCGCCATCCGCGAGATCGCGGAGGGCAGGGGCGAGCTGGTGGTCTTCCACGACGAGCAGGTCCAGCCGATCGTCCGGCGGCAGTTCGAGGCCTATGTCGTCGAGCACCTGGAGCAACGCGCCGGCAGCGTCGCCGTGCGCCGGGTGCGCAGGTGCAAGGCGTGCGACTACGCCATCGACGACGAAGTCGTGCAGCGCAGGCTCGGCCGCGGGCTGACCACGGTGACCTGCCAGATCTGCGACGGGGTCGTCCCGATCACCGACGACGAGCAGCCCGACGTGCGGCCCGCGGTCGCGGAGATGAACTCCAACGCCAACGCCCAGCGGGACCAGGACGTCGCCGCCACGACCCTGAAGGGCAAGCGCGAGGCCGGGGACTACGACGTTTTCCTGTGCCACAACGTCAGGGACAAGCCCGCGGTGCTCAAGATCGTCCACGAGCTGCACGAACGCGGCATCCTGCCGTGGCTCGACATCCACGACATCCAGCCGGGGTCGCGGTGGCAGCAGGAGATGGCCAAGGGCATCGAGAAGAGCAGGTCGGCGGCCGTGCTCATCGGTCCCGCCGGGCCGGGGCCGTGGCACGAGGCGGAGATGGAACTCATCAACGACTGGTCCGCGCGCAACAAGAGCCGGCGGGTGATCCCGGTGATCCTCGACGGCACCGAGAACGAACCGGAACTGCCCGGCTTCCTGCGGGTGTGGTCGACCGTCGACATGCGGACGGCCGACCCCGACCCGATCGAGCAGTTGATCTGGGGCATCACCGACAGACACCCCAGGTGGGCCTAGCAGGTCTTGCGCAGGACCGTGCCCGAAGTGCCCGGCAGCGAGACAGCATCGACCGACGCGCCGTTTTCGTTCGTGTGGACTGAGGGCAAGCGCACCGTGACGGGGGCGCTGCCTGTCTTGTTCGCGTTGACCACCACCGTGCCGCACGTGAAGTCGCGCTGGAACACGTTCGACGCCACCGGGAAGTACGCGCCGAGAGGTTCGCCCAGGTTCCAGTCGTACTCGGCGCGCCACTGGGAGGCGTTGTCGTAGCGGTCGGTCTCCTGGATCTCCGAGATCGCGGCGTGCGAGCCCGCCGCCAGCAGGTAGCTCGCGTAGGCGTAGCGGAACGGTTGATCGGCGCCGCTGTGGTGGGGCTGGACCCAGGTGATCTTGCCCTTGGCCTCGTTGGCCGTGATCTCGGCGACCTGGCGGCTCCAGCCCTCCGGGTACTCGGAGAGCAGGTCGTTGTCGTTGAAGGTCAGCCACCACTCGTCGAAGCCGCCGTCGAGGTACTCGACGTAGCTGTCCCAGGCGCCCTCGTGGAGGCGGGCGTTGGACATGTTCGCGACGGTTTTGAGGCCCGCTTCCACGAACCTCTGCCGGGTGTTGGCGAGCATCGAGCGGTAGGCGTCGCGCAGGGACTCGTCGGTCGGGTACGCGGCCGGGCAGACGCCGTCGTGGTAGGTGTCGCAGGCGAAGAGCGCGTTGTCCATGAAGACGCCGTCGAACGATCCCTTCGAGGACGCGATCACGTTGTCGGCCCAGGCGTTCTGGTAGTCGGTGTTGCCGACGTCCATCTGCCAATGGCCTTCATAGCCGTCGTAGGAGAAGCGCTGACCGTTCGGGTCGAGAAGAAACCAGGAAGAGTCGGCCGCGCAGTAACCGACGCCGGTCGGGAGATCGGAATCGTCGACACCGTCCGTGCACGCATAACTACGCGTTGACGAAAGGTCCTTGTAGACGAACGTCTGAATCTTCGGGTTGGCCGCCTTGAACTTCGCGGCAAGATCGGTTTCCCAGGCGTTGAGAACGACGTAGGAACGGCGGGAGGCCTCAGTGGCGATCATTTCGTCGGACGTCGGCGTGCTGTTCATGTGCAGCCAGTACGACTGCGCTGACCAGCCCTCTTCCTCTGCATGAGCGGCGGGGACCAATGTCACCGCCAGGACACCCGCCATGATCAATTTACCGCAGAAACGCACGCCGAACCCCATCTCGCCTTGCCCACTGGTTTCGGGGTATTAGACAAGACGAAATGCGTCTCAATTAAGTCCGCACACTGCGGAATTTTCACTGTTAAACAATGAATGTCACACGGTCACGCCTGGGCGTGTCACACGTCACTTGCAAAAACGGCAGGCGTCACCAAGAATGCGCGACCCGATGAAATGATCTACATCTGCAGCTGCACGAACGGCGTCTGCTCCGCCGACATCGGCACCTGGAACCGCTGGGTCAGGAAGGTCGCGATGTCGTGGAACAGCGGTGCCGCCGAGGCGCTGAACTGGGTGCCGTGCGGTGCGTCGAGCATGATGCCGACGACGTAGCGCGGGTTGTCGGCCGGGAGGATGCCGGCGAACGTGATCCAGTACTGCGACTGCGAGTAGCACTTGCAGGTCGGGTCGATCTGCTGCGCCGTGCCGGTCTTGCCCGCGATCTGGTAGCCGGGCATGGCGGCCTGCTTGCCCGTGCCGTTCTGGTTCGCGTCACGCGGGTCGGACTGCGTGACCGAGCGGAACATGTCGCGGACGGTCTTCGCGGTCTCCTTCGACACCACGCGGACGCCTTCCGGGCGCTGCTTCTCGGAGCGCGCGCCCTCCTCGCCGATCTCGGCGCGGATCAGGCGCGGCGGGATGCGCACGCCGTCGTTCGCGATGGCCTGGTACATGCCGGTCATCTGCAGCAGGGTCATCGAGAGGCCCTGGCCGATGGGCAGGTTGCCGAAGGTCGAGCCCGACCACTGGTTCAGCGGCGGCACGACACCGGCTTCCTCGGCGGGGACGCCTGACTGGGTGCGGCGGCCGAGACCGAACTTCTGCAGCATCTCGGCGTAGCGCTCCTTGCCGACCTCCTGGGCGGCGAGCAGCGTGCCGACGTTGGACGACTTGGCGAAGACGCCGGTGAACGACATCGGGACCGTGTTGTGGGTCCACGCGTCCCTGATGACCCGGTCGGCGACCTTGAGCGAACCCGGCACCTGCAGCACGTCGTCCGGCTTGAACAGGCCGTACTCGACGGCTGCCGCGGCCGTGACGATCTTGTTGACCGAACCGGGCTCGAAGCTGGAGGAGACCGCGCCGTTGCGGAGCTGGTCCTCGTTCGCCTTGCCGAAGTCGGTCGGGTCGTACGTCTTGTCGTTGGCCATCGCGACGATCTCACCGGTGCGGCTGTCCAGCACGACGGCGGACGCGTTCTTGGCACCCGACTTCTTGGCGTAGTCGGTGACCATCTTCTGCACGGCGTACTGCGTGTCGATGTCGATGGTGAGCTCGAGGCTCTTGCCGGGCTGCGGCTTCACGAGCTCGCGCTCGGTGTTCGGGATGATCAACGTGTCGTCACCGGACATCGTGTCGACGACGCGGCGGCCCATGCGGCCGGCCAGCACGTTGTCCTGGGCGCTCTCCAGGCCGAGGATGCCCTGCACGGTCGGGGGCTTCTCGTCCTGGCGCCAGTTCGCCGCGCCGATGATGTTCGAGGCCAGATCGCCGTTCGGGTAGATGCGCTTGGAGCGGTACTCCGAGCCGATCTCCGCCGGGTACTTCTCGACGATCTTGGCGGCCTTGGCCGGCTCGGCCTCGCTCACCAGGACCTCGTAGCTGATGTCCTTCACGAGCTGCTGGTAGACCGACTCCTCGTCGGTCTTCTCGCCGTTGACCTCGGGACCGAGGGTCGACGAGATGAACTTCGCGACCTCGCGCATGTGGTCGTCGTAGGAGAGCGGGTACTTCTCCGGCTCCTTCGCGCGGGCCTCGTCCCACGTCTTGCGCGCGCGCTGCGGAAGGATGTAGAGCGCGCGCACCTCGATCGAGAACGCGAGCTGGTTGCCGTTGCGGTCGAGGATCGAACCGCGCTCGGCGGGGATGTTCAGGCGCGTGGTGCGCTGCTTCTTGGCCTGGTCCGCGAGCTCGTCGGCCTGGATGCCCTGCACCTGCACGAGCTTCACGCCCGCGATCAGCAACGCGCCGATCAGCAGGATCCGGCCGACCGCGATGCGCAGCCGGCTGTTGCCGCCCGTGCGCGCAGCCGGGCGAGGGCCGCGCACCGACAACGGGCGGCGCGGCCCCCTCTGCTGCGGACCCGGCATCAGCCACCCGCCGGAGGGGTCTGGTTGCCGGCAGGCGGTGTCTGACCGGCGGGCGGGGTGGGCGTCTCGGACGACGGCGGTGGCGGAGGCGTCGACTTGGTCGGCGCGCTCGGCTTGCCGAACTCCTCGATCGAGCCGTCCGGGTTCTGCCGCAGGCGCGCCGGGTTCGACGGCTCGACGAGGCCCATCTCGGTGGCCCTGCGCGCGAGGTCCGTCGGCGACTCGAGCAGCGCCACCTCACGGCGCAGCTGCTCCATCCGCAACGTCAGCTTCTCCGCCTCGGCCTTCGCCTCCTGCAGGCGGTACGTGTCGGCGGCGGCCTGGGTCGAGAAGTACATGATCCCGGCGACGCCCGCGCCGAGCACGAGCATCACCAGCACGACGAACGGCGCCTTCGACACCGGCTTCTGCTGCGGCGCCGCGGCGGCACCCCGCAGGTTCTGGGCGCGCTGGGCCCGCCGGGCGTAGGCGCGTTCGGCACCGGCGGTCCGCCGCCGTGCCTTGTCCTGCTCCTCGGCCTTCTTCTTGGAGGGGTCTCGGGGCGACGGCCCACCGACCCTCGCGGGTGCAGCCGTCATCTCGGTTCTCCGATCCGTTCCGCCGCGCGCAGCCGCACCGGCGCCGCACGCGGGTTGTCCTCGATTTCCTGCTCCGACGCGAGCTCCGCGCCCTTCGTGAGCAACTTGATCTCGGGCCCGTGACCCGGCAGCTCGACCGGCAGCCCCGGCGGCGTCTTCGACTTCGCCAGTTCCGCGAACGCCTGCTTCACCATCCGGTCCTCTAGGGACTGGTACGACTCCACGACGATCCGCCCGCCCACGCCCAGCACGCCCAGCGCCGCGGGCAGCGCCAGCCGCAACGACTCCAGTTCGCCGTTGACCTCGATCCGCAACGCCTGGAACGTGCGCTTGGCCGGATGCCCACCGGTGCGGCGGGAAGCGGCGGGAACGACGTTGTAGAGCAGCTCGACGAGCCGGCCGGAGTTCGTGAACGGCTCCTTCTCGCGCTCCCTGAGCACCGCCGACGCGATCTTGCCCGCGAACCGCTCCTCGCCGTAGGTGGAGAGGATCCGCGCGAGGTCGCCGTGCGAGTACGTGTTGAGCACGTCCGCCGCCGTCATGCCGGTGCCCTTGGACATCCGCATGTCGAGCGGGGCGTCCTTCGAGTACGCGAACCCGCGGTCCTCCTCGTCCAGCTGCAACGAGGACACGCCGAGGTCCATCAGCACACCGTCCACATGCGAGTAGCCGAGGTCTTCCACGGCTTCGCCGATGTGGTCGTAGGTGACGTTGACCAGGTGAACGCGATCACCGTGGCGCGCCAGACGCCTGCCTGCCATCTCGATGGCCTGCGGGTCGCGGTCGAGCCCGATGAGCGTGAGTTCCGGGTGGGCGCTCAACAACGCGTCGGAGTGGCCGCCCATGCCGAGCGTCGTGTCGACGACGACTGCGGGCTTGCCGTGCAGCGCTGGAGCGAAGAGTTCCAGGACGCGGTCCAGCAGCACCGGAACGTGCCGCGGCTGATCCATCGTCCCTCGACTCCCCTGATGCGCGTTTCGGGTGACGTCAGGTCCCCGCCCGCCCGTCGAACCTGGCGCCGGGGAAGGTGCGCCAGGGCCGATAGTCGAGCGGACCGAGGCCTCACGGCACCCGAATCGCGTGTGGAACATCCGGCCTGTTGCTCGGCTGACCGCCATCAGAAGACGCCCGGAATGACCTCCTCGCGAGCCGTGGCGTAGCCGTCCTCGTGCTCTTCGAGATAGGTCTGCCAGGCCGCCGCGTCCCAGATCTCCAACCTGGTGAACGCGCCGACGACCACGCACTCCTTGGTCAGCCCGGCATACCGGCGCAGTTCCGGTGCGATCAGAACGCGGCCCTGACCGTCCGGACGCTGCTCGTCCGTACCTGCGAACAGATACCGCTGATAGGCGCGTACGGCGTCGTTCGTGAACGGCGCCTCGGCGACCTTCCTCGCCATCTGCTCGAACTCAGCCCGGGGGAACACGTACAGGCAGTGGTCCTGGCCTTTGGTGACCATGAGACCTCCCGCCAGTTCGTCCCGGAACTTCGCAGGCAGTGTCAGCCGACCTTTGTCGTCCAGGCGCGGGTAGTGAGTGCCGAGGAACATCGGCAGTCACCTCCCTTGCCGGGCGACGAGACCGGCAGTGGAGCCCCCGTCTGCCCCACCGGCCGCCACAGTACCCCACTTTTCACCACAGTCAACGTTGAAACAGGTGTTTACACACCAACTCGTGACCCGTTTTCCCAGGTAGATCGAGTGGGGAGGCGTGGGGGGACGGTGGGGAGCCCGGTCAGGCTCCACCTTCGCGGGTGAGGGTTGGGGACTGATTTGCCACTCGAACGGCCTAGAAATTTCAGGCAAAACGTGGGGTTGAGGCGCGGTGGTGGGGGAAGGTGGAAACTGGTGGTGCGAACCCGATGTAGCCCGCAGGTGTAGGGCACTTAGCCGTGGTTTGACACACTGCGTGAAACGCTCACACGTCCGTGTTCCGGACACGGCTGCTGGAGGTTTAGTGACACCGGGAAGCCCAAGCGCGAACAGCCACGCGCCGGTCGATCAGGTCCTGGGGGAGTTGCACGGCGCCGTCCAGCGGATCGCCGCCAACGTCGAACGGGTGCTCGTCGGCAAACCCGACGTGGTCCGTCTGGCCCTGGTCACGCTGCTCGCCGAGGGGCACCTGCTCGTGGAGGACGTGCCGGGAGTCGGCAAGACCTCACTTGCGAAAGCGCTTGCCCGTTCGATCGACTGCACCGTGAGTCGAGTGCAGTTCACGCCGGACCTGTTGCCCAGCGACATCACCGGCTCGTCCATCTACAACCGGCAGGAGAACGACTTCGAGTTCCGGCCGGGACCGATCTTCGCGAACATCGTGGTCGGCGACGAGATCAACCGCGCCTCCCCCAAGACGCAGTCCGCGCTCTTGGAGTGCATGGAGGAGCACCAGGTCACGGTCGACGCGAACACGTACCCGCTGGGTTCGCCGTTCATGGTGATCGCGACGCAGAACCCGATCGAGATGGAGGGCACCTACGCCCTCCCCGAGGCGCAGCGCGACAGGTTCACCGCGCGCGTGTCGGTCGGCTATCCCGACCCGGCGGCGGAGCTGGCGATGGTCGACGAGCACGCCGGCCACAACCCGCTCGACGACCTGCGGCCCGTCTCGGACGCGGCCCAGATCCTGCGGCTGATCGAGGCCGTGCGCCGGGTGCACCTCTCCCCCGAGGTGCGCCGGTACGCCGTCGAGCTGGTGTCGGCCACGCGTCGTCTGCCGGAGCTGCGGCTGGGTGCGTCGCCGAGGTCCACGCTCCACCTCGTGCGGGCCGCACGGGCGCAGGCCGCGCTCGCGGGCCGCGACTTCGTGGTGCCGGACGACATCCACGCGATCGCGATCCCGGTGCTCGCGCACCGGCTCGTGATGACCGCGGAGGCGCAGGCCGCTCGCCGGTCCCCCGCCGAGCTGATCAGGGCACTGCTGCAGCGGGTGCCGGTGCCGACGGCGGCACTCGACCCGAGTGCTGCGTTCGTACGGAGCATGAACAACAACAACGCAGGGACGCCACGCTAACGATGCGAACCGCACTCTCCGGTCTGACCACACGCGGAAGATGCTTGCTCGCCGCGGGGTTCGCCGCAGGAGTGTGCGCCGCGGTGCTGAACGAGCGCGACCTGCTTCGGGTCGCGGCCTTCGTCATCGCGCTGCCCCTGCTGGCCGCGTGGCTCGCGACGAGGGCTCGGGTGGGCCTGCGCGCCGCCCGGTACCTCGCGCCGAGCCGCGTGCCGGTCGGGGCCGCGTCCGAGGTGAAGCTCGACCTGCGCAGCACCGGCAGGTTGCCCACGGGCGGGCTGATGCTGGAGGACACCGTTCCGTACGCGCTGGGCGCACGGCCGCGGTTCCTGGTGGAGCGGTTGCCCCGCAACACGCCCACGACGTTGCGCTACCCGCTCAAGCCGGTGATGCGCGGCATCCAGCAGGTCGGCCCGCTCATGGCGCGGATCACCGACCCGTTCGGGCTCGCGGAGTTCGACCGCGAGCTCGCCGGCCGGTCTCGTCTGGTCGTGGTGCCGCGGGTCGTGCGGCTGGCGGGTCTGCCCGGCGGTTCCGGCATGGGCGCGGGCGACGACGGCTCGGTGCGGTTGCGCGCCGGCCAGGGCGAGGACGACGCGGTGGTGCGCCCGTACCGCCAGGGCGACGACCTGCGGAAGGTGCACTGGCGGTCCACGGCGCGGCGCGACGAGCTGATGGTGCGCGTCGAGGAACGCCCGTGGCGCGGTGGCACGACGGTGCTGCTGGACCACCGGGTGCACGCACACCGTGGCAGCGGACCGACCGCATCGCTCGAATGGGCGATCTCGTTCGTGGCGTCGATCTGCCTGCACCTGCACCACTTCGGGCACCAGGTGCGCCTGGTCTCCGAGGACGGGCGGGTGCTCGCGGGCGGATCGTCCGACGGCGGGCACAGCGACCACGTGGTGCTGGACTCGCTGGCGGCGCTGCAGGGTTCGCACCGGCGTGAGCTCAGCGGCGGCATCGACCCCGGTGCCGGCCAGGAGGTCATCGCGGTGCTGGGTGGCGTGTCGCCGGCGTCGGTCGAGGAGCTGATCCGGTACCGGCCGCGCGGCATGCGCAGCCTGGCCGTGCTGCTCGACGTGAACGCGTGGGCCGGCGGGTCCGATGCCTCGGCGCCGGATCCCGAGGACGCGCGGAGGCTGCTGGTGGGCGCCGGCTGGGGCGTGGCGATCGCACGGCCGTCGGCGTCGATGCAGCAGGTGTGGCAGGAGTTGTGCGCCTCGGCAGGCAACCGGGGACCGTCGGTTCGCTCGGAGGTGGGCTGAGATGGGGTCCCGTTCCGCGCCGTCGAGGAACACCGAACCCGAGTGGTTCACCTCGGCGACGCCGTGGATCGCGGCGCTGGCCGTGCTGTGCGCGTCGACCGCGCTCTCCGGCGTGATCGAGGGCGACCTGTGGCTCGTGCGCATCGGCGTGGTGATCGTCGCGATCACCGTGACCGGCGCGTTCCTGCGGGCGACCAGGCTGACCCCGCCGCTCGTCGCCGTCGCCCAGGTCTTCGTGCTTTTGTGCCTGCTCACGGCGTTGCACACACGGTCGGGCATCTTCCTGTTCATCCCCGGCCCCGACGCGTTGGGCGAGCTCGGCGACGTGCTCGCGGAGTCCGTCGCGCAGGTGCAGACCGGGGTCCCGCCGGTGCACGCGACACCGGCGATCCAGGCACTCGTGGTGCTGGCGATCGGCCTGGTCGCGGTGCTGGTGGACACGCTGGCCGTGGCGGCGGCGGCCCCGGCGGCGTCCGGGCTCGTGCTGCTGTGCGTGTTCGCGGTGCCCGCGTCACTGGCCGACGAGATGCTGCCGTTCTGGACGTTCATCCTGGGCGCCGCGGCGTTCGCGCTGCTGCTCGCCGTCGACGGCCAGCACCGGCACGAGGCGTGGCGGGGCAGGCTCGGGTCGGGGTCGGCGAGCGGGTCCGGCGGTTCCGCGACCACGGTGGCGAGCATCGCGATGGTGATCGCGTTGATCGTCGGTGCGGGCTTCACGATCGTCGGCACGGTCGGCAGGCTGCCGGGCGGTGGCTCGGGTGGCGGCGGCAAGGGCGGCATCGGCCTGAGCGAGATGACGTCGTTGCGCGGCATGCTCAACCGCGGCAGGACGGCCGAGGTCTTCTACGTCCGCGGCCTGCCGGAGCAGACGTACATGCGGGCGTCCACGCTGGCCAGGTACGTGCCGAACAAGGGCTGGGAACGCGGCAGCGACCCCGGTGGCCAGCCCGCGCGCGGCGAGCTGCCGTTGCAGCCGGGTGACCGCGGCGAGGGCAAGACCACGCGGATCAACATCGAGCCGCGCGACTGGAAGAGCTTCTGGCTGCCGACCTACGGCTCCGTGCGCCGCATCGAGACCCCGGACGACGACTACCGCTTCGACACGAAGAAGGGCGTGATCTTCACGCAGCGGGAGCGCGAGCCGGAGGCCTACGAGCTCGACACGGTGCTGTCGACGCCGACCAAGCAGGCACTGCGGATGGCGTCCGGGCCGAAGAACCTGGTCGACCAGGAGTACTACAAGTACGAAGGCGTCGAGCAGGAGGTGATCGACCTCTCGAACAAGATCGTGGAGGGCGCCACCAACGACTTCGACAAGGCCGCCAAGCTCAGCGAGTTCTTCAACTCGCCCCTCAGCGACTTCAAGTACGACCTCAAGACCCAGGGCGACGTCACCAAGGACGCGCTGACGGACTTCGTGACGCGCGGCAAGGTCGGCTACTGCGAGCAGTTCGCCTCCGCGATGGCCGTGATGGCCCGCGTGGTGGGCCTGCCGTCCCGCGTGGCGATCGGCTTCACCGCGGGCGTCGCGGCCGCCGACAACTCCTACCGCGTGATCAGCACGGACGACGCGCACGCGTGGGTCGAGATCTTCTTCCCGAACCACGGCTGGATGACCTTCGACCCGACCCCGATCTCCGACGGCCGTGGCGTCGTGCCGCCGTACCTGCGCGACACCCCGCAGGGCGGCGACGAGGTGCCGACCGCGGAGACGAAGACCGAGACCGTGACGTCGTCCGTGAACGGCTCGACCCAGGCGTCCGCGTCGCCCGACGGCACCGACCAGGGCCAGGCGCTGCCGGACGCCGGAAGCACCGGGCCGCAGCCGTGGCACCTGTGGGCGCTGGGCGTGGTGCTGGTGCTGGCGTTCCTCGTGACGCTGTTCCTGGTGCTCGGGCTGCTCGGCGTGATCAGTGCAGGCCTGATCGGCGTCTCGTGGGCGCGCAAGCTGCTGATACCGGCCGCGGCCGGGTTGTGGCTCGTCGGAGTCGGCCTGGCGGCGGCGTTGATCTCGTGGTGGCTCGCGGTCGTGCTGGTGGTGGCGGGAGTCGTCCTGACGCCTCTGCTCGTGCGGGGCGTACGCAGGCACAACCGCCTGCACACGGTGGCGGCCCTCGGTCCTGGCGCGTCCTCGGCGGCCTGGAGCGAGCTCATGGCGGAGTCGATCGACCGCGGCGCACCCGTGCCCGCCGCCGAGACGATCAGGGCAGCCGCTCGCCGGTTGGCGCGTGAGCACAACCTGGACGACGCGGGCAAGGACGGCCTGCGCGTGGTCGTCGGGGCGATCGAACGGTCCTGGTACAGCGCGAACCCGGTCGCGGACCCGTCGCTGCCCGGTGCGCTGGCGGCCGTGCGACAGTCGTTGCGACAGAACGCTCCGTTGTCGCTGCGGGCGAGGATGTTCCCCAAGTCGGTGCTGAAGCCGGCGCCCGCGCCGGTGGCCGAGACGCAGGAACGCGAGCCGGTACCGGTCTAGCGCCTGTATCGAGGTAGAGCGGCTCAGGCCTACCGGACATATTTTTCGGCGCGAAAAGCACGTTCGGGCCATCTATCGGCCCGAACGTGCTTTTCGCGCCAAACAGCAAGGGCTCGGTGCGGACTTCGATACAGGCGCTAGCTGACGCAAAGCGATGGGCCCGCTCCCTCTCGGGGGCGGGCCCATCGCTTTGCCGTCTGAAGGTCTTACTGCTCCTCGTCGAAACGACGACGGAAGCGCTCCTCCATCCGTTCGGAGAACGAGCTGCGGCTGCGCGTCGGCTTGCCGTCCTCCTGCGCGCCCTCGGCCACCTGGTCACCGCGACGCAATGTCGTCAGGGTGATGAGCACACCGAAGAACATGAGCAGGAAGCCGAAGACGCTCACCACGGGAATGCTGGCGATCGCGAGCTGCGGCAGCATCACGCCGGTGATGAGCGCGGCCACGCCGACCACGAACAACACGATGCCTTGCACGCGGCGCCGCTTGGACGGCCGTCGCAGCTTGGCGCCTCGTACGGTGGATGCGAACTTCGGGTCTTCGGCGTAGAGCGCGCGCTCGATCTGGTCGAGCAGTCGCTGCTCGTGCTCGGAGAGTGGCATCGTTCCTCCTCCGGCACAGCGGTCGCGGGCGCCGGGTGTTCTCGGTTTCCGCCGAACCCGGCGGACGGCCCACCCTGGGGACGTCACCCTCCAGGATACGATCCGCGCGCCCCGGCGACTACCCAGTGGGCCTTCTCATACGGTCGGTTCTGTCACCATCATCCTCCTGGGGCAGTGGTGAGGCTGTCGTGAGGCCTCCACACGGCCCTTAGGAGCGGGTGTTCACGCCTGGTCCGGCCAGGTGATTCCCCTCCGGCACGGCGCGGCGTCCCGATCTAGGGTCTTGCCGACGCCCCTTCGGCGGGGGTGCGACAGAGCGTGACATCTGCGCGTCGGACGTCTCAGTTCGATCGTGAGGAGGACGCGAGGGCGGACCGGAGCCCGCCCTCGCATCCCGATCAACCCGCGATCTTGTAGGCCCGGATGATCGTCACCTCACCGGTGTTGCCCGCCGCGTCCGTGGTCTTGGCGCGCAGCGAGGCGAACTTCGCGCCCTTCGGGTGCTGCACGACCGCGTTGCCGCCGGCCACCCGCACCTGCTTCCACGTGGCGCCGTCGTCGAACGACACCTCGACGGTCGTGCGCCTGACCTTCGGCGTGTTCTGCGCCTGCTCGACCTTCAGCGGGATGACCAGCACACGGCCGTGCGCGGTGTCCTTGTCGTCGAGCCTGGGCAGGAAGCGGACCACCGTGAGCGGCAGGTGCGTGATGTCGGTGGTGTGCTTGGCTTTGAACGTCCAGGCACCGCTCACCTTCGTCGACAGCTCCGCCGTCCGGCTGTGCTCCATCTCGGCGCGGTACGAACCCTCCGCCGCGGGCACGTCGAAGATCGCGCTCGGCCGGTCCGACTCACCGACCTTGGTGCCGTTGTAGGACAACGACGTCTTCGCCGTTCCGCCGTAGGCCCTGCCCGCGCCGCCGTTGGCGTCGGTGAACAGCGGGACCCTGACGGCGATCTGGTCCTCGAGCCGGGCGAGGCCGAAGCTGGGCGCGGCCGGCACCGACGGACCCATGACCGCGCCGCCGAACGTCTGCGAGAACTTCTTGCCCGCCTTGAAGGAACGGACCGGGGTCTCCGTCGAGTACTCGCTGTTGCCGTCCGCGGCGACCCGTTCGTAGAGCCAGATCCACTTGCCGGTCGCGGTGCTGACGAGATCGATGCCTCGCCCGCCCTCGGGGATCGGGGTGAACCAGCCGAAGCCGCCGCTGCCGTCGTCCGGGTTCGGCAGCACGGCGACGAGGTGCTTGCGGCCCTCACCGGCGGAGCGGAAACCAGTCGTCATCTGGGCGAGTTCGCTCGCCTTCGCCGTGTGCTCGAAGCCGGTCGGCATGCCCTTCTGCGAGTACATCAGGCGATAGCTGACGGGTGTCTTCTCGTCCCGGGGCGTGCCCTGGAACTGCTCCGCGACGGTCGTCACGAAGTCCGGCGGCGCCGATCCGATCTGGGCGGTGGAGACGTGGCCGGCCATGCCGTCGAAGAACGCCCAGCCGTGGCCGAACACCGTGCCCGCCACCTGCGTGCTGTACCCGATCGTGCCGATGATCCCCTTGGCCGCGGCGTCCGGGGTCTTGAGCGCGACGGGCTTGGCGGTGCGCGCGTCGATCGTCGTGGAGGTCTTGCCGGTCACCTGGAACTTCGGCTGCACCATGAACGAGACCTTGAAGTCCGGAGTGACGACGCTGCTGTCCACGAGGTACTCGCCCTTGGGCAACCGGATGTTCTTGGACGTCCCCTGGTACGCCTTGCCGGTGCTGGTGTTGACGAACACCGTCGCGTGGTCGTCCGCCGGGTTGCCGTCGGCACCGATCACCGAGACGCCGACGTCGTAGCTCTCGACCTCTCGGTTGACGCTGACGAGCGTGCGCAGGCCGTTCGACGCGACGATCACACCGCTGTAGGCGCCGTCGGGCGCGTTCACCTTGGTGTCAGCCGTGATCGTCGCTTTGGCCTCGCCTCCGGCCGGGACCGTGATCTTCGCCGGGGACACCGCGACCAGACCGGCGGGCGAGGGCTTGCCGTCCGGTCCCTTGACGTCCGCGGTCAGGTCGAGCGTCAGGGGTTCCTTGCCGCCGTTGCGGTAGGTGACCTCGCGGACGACCTTCTGGTCGTCGTCGTGCGGCCACTGCTGCACGCCGAAGTTGATGTTGCTGGGCTCCGAGACCACCTGCTGCACCAGCATCTTCGGCACGTCCACGCGACCGGTGCCCTGGTCGAACGGCGTCAACGCAGTATTGGCCTTCGCCGACGCCATCACGGTCGCCTTGAGCCGCTCACCGGTCCAGTCCGGGTGCTGCTGCTTGAGCAGCGCGACGACACCCGCGACGTGCGGCGTCGCCATCGACGTGCCGGACATGGCGACGTGTCCCTGCGTACCGGCTTCGGCCGCCACGATGTCGACACCGGGCGCGGTGACGTCCGGCTTGACCGCGCCGTCCGCAGCCGGGCCGCGGCTGGAGAACGGTGCGATGGCGTCGTTGCGGTCCACCGCACCCACGGTCAGCGCGGACTCGGCGCTGCCGGGCGACCCGATCGTCTCCGGACGGCCCGAGTTGCCCGCCGCGATCACGAACAGCGCACCGGTCTCGCGCGAGATCCGGTTGACCGCCTCCTCGAGCGGGTCGATGTCCGGGGTGTCGCCGCCGCCCAGGCTCATGTTGACGACCTGCGCACCCTGCTCGGCCGCCCACTGCATGCCGCCGAGGATCGCCGACTCGGTGCACCCGCCCGGCCGGCAGACCTTGGCGTCGAGAATCCCGGCGTCCGGCGCGACACCGCGGTACTTCTCGCCCTTGCCGGCGATCGTCGACGCGACGTGCGTGCCGTGCCCGACCTCGTCGGTGGTGTCCGGCGAGTCCGTGAAGTTCTTCTCGGCGATCTGCTTGCCCTGCAGGTCCGGGTGCTTCTCGTCGACACCGGTGTCGATCACGGCAACCTTCACGCCCTGGCCGGTCACGCCCGCCTGCCACGCTTCCGGTGCACCGATCTGCTTGGTGCTGCGGTCGAGCGTCACCTTGCGGACGCCGTCGAGCCACACCTTCTCGACCGCGCCGCCGCGCAGCGACTCCCAGGCGCTGCCCGACTTCGCGACCGCGCCGGTCACCAGGCCGGCCACGGATCCCTTGGCGTCGAACGCGGTGATGCCCGATCGTGCGCCCGCCGCCGGCCGCACGATCACAGGCACGGTGTCGCGCCGTGCGTCGTCATAGCCGAACTCGGCCAGCGACGTCACGTCGAACAACCGCGGGTCGAGCTTTCCGTTGCCCACCAACGGCAACGCGTCCAACGGAACCACGTGCTGGTGTCCGTCGCGCGTGAACGTGCGCACGGGGAGCTTCTCCCTGCCCGGTCCCGGTACGTATCGCACGACGCGGTTGCCCGCCAGCTGCACCCGGTCGCCGGTGATCAGCGTGACGCTGTGGTCGCGCTCTCCCGAGGCAGGCGCCTCCGCGTGTGCGACCGCCGCCGTCCCCGTTGCCGCGGTGACGAGGCCTGCCGACAGTGCGAGCGCGGTGATCCCCCGACGGGCACCTCGCTGTCCTGTTCTCACTGGTTACCTCCACTGCTCGATGAGGTGTTTCCTCAGTGACCGTAGGGACACCGAGCGTCACCTCACCTCCCTCTGAAGGCCGGTGGTCCCGGCACGGATGTCATCCCGCAGAGGTACGAGGACTGGCCGATCGACTGGTTGACACACCCACGGCGCGTTCGTGCCCGCCGCCTTTCGGGATTGAGTCGTGACCGTCCATCGTGCACACTGCGTGCTGCTGCCGTCTGCGCGGCACTGGGGGCTTGGGGGAAGGTCGCTCTACTCATGCGTGTTTCATTTCGTGCTGCCATCGCGGTCACACTGCTGGTCGGTTTCTACGTGCTCGCCTTCGGGTTGATCGGTGGGCTGCTCGCACTGGAGACCTACGCCCTGATCAACAGGCCGTTCGTGGGCCTGAAGCTGGCGCTGTTCGTCGTGCCGGTGGTGTTCGCGCTGGGCAAGGGCCTGGTGTCGCTGGAACGCCGCGCGCAGGAGGAGGTGCCCGGCACCCTCGTCACGCCCGCGGAGCAGCCGGCGCTGTGGGACCTCGTCCGCCGCCTGGCCGCAGACGTCGGCACCCGACCGCCGGACGAGATCCGGATCCTCGCCGCGGTGAACGCCGGTGTCGCCGAGGACACCCGCTTCCTGGGCCTGCGCGTGGTGAAGCGCAGGATGTTCATCGGTGCTCCCCTGCTCACCTCCTTGACCGAGAAGCAACTCATCGCCGTGCTCGCGCACGAGCTCGGGCACTACGCCAACAAGGACACCCGCCTGGCCGGCGTCGTGGTCTCCGGCCGCGACGCGATGCTGCGCGCCGGTTCCCACATGGACGTCGAGCACTGGTTCCAGCGCATGATCGCGAAGCTGTTCCGCGGCTACGCCAAGCTCTACCTCCGCGTCTCCCAGGCGATCAGCAGGCGCCAGGAGTTCGCCGCCGACCGCTTCTCGGCCTCCCTCGCCGGCTCGTCCGCCGCCGCGTCCGCACTGCGCGAACTGCCGGTGATCGACGCCGCGTGGGACCTCTTCACCAACCGCCACCTGACCGTCGCGTGGGAGCTCGGCTACCTCCCCACGACGTTCTTCGACGGCTTCGCCCGCCTGCGCACCGCACCGGAGCTCCACGAGAAACTCGAGGAGATCCGCCAGAACCCGTCCGACCCCGACCGCGGCCCGTACGACTCCCACCCGCCGCTGCAGAACCGCATCACCGCCATCGAGGCCATGGCCCTGGAACCGGAGTCGGGCTGGGGCGACCGCCCCGCACTGGAACTGCTGGCCGACCCGATGCCGCTGCTCGACGCCGCCGTGCTGAACTCGCTGGTGTCCGACGCGGCCGCGAAGGAACGCGTCGACTGGGCCACCCTCGGCCACATCGGCGCCCGTGCCCGCGTGGTGCACGGCACCGAACGTCTCCTGCAGACCTCAGCCGCCGCGATGAACCAGCCGCCCTCCCTCACCACGGTCCTCGACGCCCTGGACGCGGGCCGCCTGGCCGACCTCGGCTCGTTCGAACCGGGCAACCGCGCAGCCGGCGCCCGAGCCCGCCGCGAAATGGCCCGAGGCGAAGTCCTGCCCGAGCTCTCCGCGTTGGTGGCACTGGCCTTCTCCGACGCCGGCCTCGCCCACTGGGAGCTCGACTGGCTGGGACGAACCACGTTCGTCACCTCCTCCACCGACTTCGACATGGCCGAACACCTGGACGCCGCCGTGTCCGGCAGCACCGAGGCCCTGCGCGACGCGCTGGCCGCAGCCGGCGTGGCCCCCGACTACCGCCCCGCGCGCTGAAAGCTCCTGGAGAAACCCCGTGGTCCTCTCACTCCTGTTCAAGCCGAAGGAACTCATCACCGTCATCCGCCTGATGCGCGAGGCCAAGCGCCTGGGCGTCGAGATCGAAGACCTCCCCACCGACGTGGTCGCCGCCCACGTCCTGCCGAAGACCCACCCGGAGCGCTATGGCCTGGTCCCCGACGCCGAGGTGACGTCCACCTCCCCGATCGAGGACCTGGCCCTGTCGGCCGTGAAGGACGACGTCCGAGCCGGCAACTGGGAGAACGCCGCCGACCTGGTGACCGCCACGCTCGGCGACTGGGACCGCCGCCAGCGAGTGGTGTGGGCCCTCGCCGACCTGGCCGCCAAGGACGACACGTGGATGGCTGCCTGGCAAGCCGCCCGCCCACGCGACCCGCACTGGCTCGTGGTGCACGCGATGTCGCTCGTGTCCCTGGCCTGGGACATCCGCGGCAGCGCGAGCGCCTCCGAAACGACCCGCGAACAGTTCGAGGGCTTCCACCGCGTCCTGTTCGAGGCCCGCGAGGCCGCAACGGTGGCCGCCTCCGTCCTGCCCGACGACCCGACGCCGTTGAACACCTTGCTCACCCTCGCCCGCGGCCTGCAGGTGGAGCACGAGGAGTTCCGCGCGATCTGGTCCGAGCTGACGGCACGCGACCCGTTGCACCACAACGGACACATGCAGGCCCTGCAGTACTGGTGCCGCAAGTGGCACGGCTCCGACGAGCTGGCGCTGGAGTTCGCTCTGGAGGCCGCGGCCAAGTCGCCGAAGTTGCTGGCGCTGCCGTTGCAGGCCGCCTACGAGAGCACCGGCTCCGATGCGTGGAAGTTGCCCGCTGTTGTGGCTTCCCTGGATGCGTTGCTGTCTCGGCTGGCTGATGAGGGGGCCGACACGTATGCGCTGCGGAATGACCGGGGGTATGCGGCTTTCGGGTTGATCCAGCTGGAGCGGTTCGAGGAAGCGGTGGGGCAGTTCCGAGCTTTGGGGGCGTTGGCTGATGCCGGGCCTTGGGACTACTTCGAGGAGCCTCGGATCACGTTCTTGAGCATGCGGGGGATTGCGGTCAAGGCTGCGGCCAAGGGGAAAGGGGTCAGGGCTTCGGCTCGGTAGGGCTGGGGCGGCTCCTTTCGGTTTGGGCGGGCTCGTGGTGGTGCAGCGGGCCCGTGGGCGATGGTGGTGCCGCGGGCTCGCGGGTCGCGGTGGTGCCGCGGGCTCGCGGGTCGCGGTGGTGCCGCGGGCTCGCGGGTCGCGGTGGTGCCGCGGGCTGTGGGCGGTGACGCCGCGGGCTGGTGGGCCGTAGGCGCGGGCTGATGGCGGTGGGTTAGTGGGCGGCCTCGGGTCGGTAGGTGGCGATCGCACGCCGGTGGGGATGGCCACACGCCGTGGGGTGGCAGCAATGGGGCCAGTTGGTGGCAGCCACGCGGTAGGTCACGCTTGCCGCAGGCGCGAAGTGGTTGCAGCGAACCACCGCACAGCGGTCGCCGCCCCCCTGGGGCAGTCGCCACATAGCGGCACCGATGCCGGCGCTCCTACCCAGGCGGTGCTCGCGCCCGCACCCACGTGTCGGCGTCGGTGGGGCGATTGCGTTGGGGCGGCTCGGGTTTCGGCCGCTCCGCGCGCGGGGTGCCGGGGTGGGTTAGCCGGTTGGTAGGGGGACTCTGGTCGGTGGGACCGTTGGGTGGCGGCGTTCCATCACAGCCAGTTCCAGTTGGCGGGCTGGGGATTCGCCCAGCAGTTTGCGGGCCAGAGTGGTGCCCTTGCGTGGGGCCATGGCCAGTTCGGCTCGCAGGGCTTGTACGCCTACGTAGTGGGTTGCCTCTTCGAGGATGGCCTTCGTGTCGGCTATTGAGCGGGTGCGGCGGATGGCGTCTATCGCCGCTCGTTCCAGTGGGGCCACGTGGAAGCCTCTTCGGATTGCCGGTTTGGGGAGGCGGTCTGTTCGTTCCAGACGCAGGGTGGCGTGGCCCCAGGCTCTCGAGTGGCGTGGAGCCAGGACGTGGATCGCGTCTGCCGTGGGAAGGACGGATCTCATGCCGTGCAGGTAGAGGGCGTCGAAGGCGGTGAGCATCGAGCGCTCGCCGGCGTAGAAGAGGGCCGCCTGGACGAGTTGTTCGCGGGACGGGCCTGCCCTGGAGAGGAGGAAGATGCCTGGGAACAGACGCTGCCAGGGGCCGCCTGGGCGGGAGCGTTGGTCGATCAGGGACGGGGACAGTCCTATGTGGATGAGGGCTGCCACCGGGGCTACTCGGTGGACGAAGAGGGTGCCCAGGGCTTCCAGGTCGATGGGGTGGCGCATGGGTTCATGGTGCGCTTCGGCGGTGGGGGTGGAGCGTCGTGAGCCTGAAGTTGTGGATAAGTGCGGGGGTGTGGACAGGTTGCGATCACTCGGGCTTCGGTTCGGGCTCGGCTGTCCTTTCTGGACTGTCGCGCAGCAGTGAGGCCGGGCGGACGGCCAGTGAGCCGAAGCGGGAACGGGCCTGGTCAGCGGCTTGCTCGGCTTCTCGCCAGCCGCGTTCTGGGGCGTCGAAGATCAGTTGCTGGGCGGAGTCGGCGTTGTCAAGACCCTCTATTCGGACGCCGATCAGACGGACCGCGCCGGGCGGTACCTGGGTGTCCAGGAGTTCGACGGCGGTGCGGTAGACCTCCTGGGTCACGTCGGTCGGGACGGGCAGGGTCCGCGAGCGGGTGATCGTGGTGAAGTCCGAGAAGCGGACCTTGATGGAGATCGTTCGGCCGTGCAAACCCTTCGCGCGCAACGAACCTGCCGAGCGTTCCGACAGGCGCAACAGCTCGCGGCGCAGCACGGCGCGGTCGTAGTGGTCGACCTCGAACGTCTCCTCCGCGCCGATCGACTTCTCCCGCGACGTCGGCACCACGGCCCGGTCGTCGACGCCTGCGGCCAAAGCAAAAAGGTGCTCCGCCAGCGCCACGCCGATCATGCGGCGCAGGCGAGGAAGAGGGGTGGCGGCCACGTCGGCGACGGTTTCCAGGCCCAGTTCCTCAAGGCGCGCAGCGGTTTTCGCACCCACGCCCCACAGCGCGGACACCGGCAGCGGGTGCAGGAACTCCAGCGCAGAAGCAGCAGGCACGACCATCATGCCGTCGGGCTTGCACATGCCGGAGGCGAGCTTCGCGAGGAACTTCGTCGGTGCCACACCGACAGAACACGTCACGCCGTGGTCGGCGAACACGCGAGACCTGATCAGCTCCCCCACACCACCCGGCGTCATGCCCAGACGGCGAAGTGCGCCACCGACGTCCAGGAACGCCTCGTCCAGCGACAGCGGCTCGACCAGTGGCGTGATGTCGCGGAAGATTGCCATTACCCCGCGCGACACCTCCTGGTAGAGGTCGAACTGCGGCGGCAGGTACACGGCGTTGGGGATCAACCGCCGTGCGTGCGCGGTCGGCATAGCGGAACGCACACCGTATTCGCGTGCGAGGTAGTTCGCGGAACACACGACACCACGTCCGCTGACGCCTCCGACGACGACGGGCACAGAAGCGAGCTCGGGACGTTCGCGAATTTCCACCGACGCGTAGAAGGCGTCCATGTCGACGTGCAGCATGCGGCAACCTGTGTCATCAGGCCAAACGCCGTCACGAGCACGGAACCGGTCACGCAGGCCGCGTGGCAGGTTCGCACTGCGACCCATGAACACCCCTCTCGAACGTCAGTTCGAGCGAATCCTACAGTTTGTACACACGCGCTGCGTTCTCCGACGCCATGAGTCGTGCAATCCGGTGCGCGTCCTCCTCGAGAAACGCATCGCGTCGCAACCCATCGGCCAGAAAGTCCGACAACGCCTGCCGGAACAGCAACGCACCGAGGTAGTACAACTCAGGCAGACCGAACGCGTCGGAGGAGAACAAGAACTTGCCGTAGGGCACGATCTCCAACGCCTCGGCGAACACGCGCGACGCCTGATGCCCCAGCCCGTGCGTGGCCAGCCCCAGGTCGCAGAACACGTGCGGGAACACCTGCGCGAGATACCCGGCCTGCCGGTGGAACGGGTAGTTGTGCAACAACAGCACCGGCACGCCCAAGCCCGCCGTCGCGCGCAAGAACGGCGTCAACAACGACGGATCGCAACGGTGCAGATCGATGTCCGAGTCGCCGTAGCCCACGTGGAACTGCAACGGCAGCCCGGCGTCCATCGCCTCCCACACCAGCCACGAGATCATCACGGGGTCCTTCACCGGCCCCGAGGACATCGACCGCAACGCCTCGGCCTCACTCGGCCGCTCGCCGCTGATCACCAGCCCCGTCCGGTACGCCGCAACCGACTTCGCCCCCACCACGGACGGCGACCGCAGCCGCGAACGCAGCTCGTGGACGAACTCGGCCGCCGAAGCAGCCGCGGACAGCTCCTCCGCGAGGTGCTCCAGCCGCACGATCTCGTGCGAGTCGGCCCCGGCCAGCGACGCCAGCTCGCCGCCTGACAGCAACCGCTCGGGCTGGAACCCGCCGTCCACCAGGAACGTGTGGATCCCGGACGCCATCAGGAACGTCCGCGACACCTCGGTGATGTGCAGAGAGTTCCGCCGTTCGAGGTACGCCTCGGCGGACGCGTGCCGGGGCAGGTCCAGCAGCGGAGCACACCACCGCCGGACCGCGAATCCGATGGCCGAGTCGAAGAAGGACCCGCCCAACGGCGAGACGGCGTCAGCCTCCAACAACAGCGACTCGAACTCCTCACGCGTGCTGTCTGTGCGCAACACGCCGTGGCAGTGGTGATCTATCAGCCCGAGTTCGGCGACGAACGGCAAGATGCCCATAACCTTAGGATCGTGGACTCTGCGGAACGGGACCAGCGGTTCGACCGGGCGACGGAGCTCTTCGACGGGCTCAACGCCAGGGACGTGAGCGTCGTGGCGCTCACCTGGGTCGACAACAGCGGCATCACACGCACCAAGTCCGTACCACTGCGCAGACTGGCTCACGCAGCAGCACACGGCGTCGGCGCTTCACCCGTGTTCGACGTGTTCCTGTTCGACGACTGGATCATCCAGGGCCGGTTCGCCGGCGGACCGGTCGGCGACCTGCGGCTGCACCCCGACCTCGACCGCCTCACGGTGCTCGCGGGCCAGCCCGGCTGGGCCTGGGCACCCGCCGACCGCCACTTCCAGAGCGGCGTCCCGTACCCGATGGACCAGCGCCTCCAAGCGCGCAAAGCCGTCCAGAACCTCGCCGGCCAGGGCCTCACCGCCAAGGCGGGCTTCGAGATCGAGTGGTGCGTCGGCAAGACCGGCACCGACGACTGGGTCCCCGCGACGACCGGTTCCGCGTACGGCCACGCGCGCCAGGTCGAGCTGTCCGACTACTGCGTCGACCTCCTCAACGCGCTGGACCAGCAGGACGTCGAGGTGCTCCAGTTCCACCCCGAGTACGCGGCCGGCCAGTTCGAGATCTCCACCGCGCCCGAAGACCCGGTCGCAGCAGCAGACACCGCAGTACTGACCAAAGAGACCATTCGCGCCGTCACGATCCGGCACGGCATTCGCCCGTCGTTCTCCCCCAAGGTGATCAACGGCGGTGTCGGCAACGGTGGTCACCTGCACTTCAGCCTCTGGCGTGACGACACGAACCTCTTCGACGGCTTCCAGGACGAGGCGAAGCAGTTCAGCGCGGGCGTGCTCAACCACCTGCGCGCGTTGTGCGCCATCGGCTGCCCCTCTCTCGCGAGCTACCTCAGGCTCGTGCCGCACACGTGGTCAGCGCCGTTCGTGGCGTGGGGCGAGGAGAACCGCGAAACGGCCCTGCGCCTGATCCACGACAACCTCGAGATCAAGTGCTTCGACCTCACCGCGAACCCCTACCTCGTCGTCGCGGGCGTGATCGCGGCCGGCCTCGACGGCATCGCCACGCAGGCCACCCTCCCGGAGGGCCTCAACGTCGACCCGGCGCTGCTGGACGAGGTCCCGCGCCTGCCGACGTCGCTCAAGGAGGCCGTGGACGAGTTCGAGAAGGACGCCGTGCTCACCGAGGCGTTCGGCAAGGAGCTCGCGGGCACGATCGCCGACGTCCGGCGCGGTGAGATGGAGCGGTACAAGGACGCCAGCCCTCAGGGCATCGCCAACGTCACCCGCTGGCGCCACTGATCTCCTTGCGCAGCCTCGCCAACGCCCGGTGCTGAGCCACCCGCACCGCACCGGGTGTGGAGCCGACGGCCTCGGCCGTCTCCTCCGCCGACAACCCCACCACCACACGCAGCACAACGATCTCGCGCTGCTTCTCGGGCAACACGCGCAGAAGCGTCGCCATCTGGTCGGAGAGCTCTCCCTGCATCGCCATCTGCTCGGGGCCGGCCGCCGTGTCCATCGACTCCGGCAACTCCGGCACGGCCTCGGCGCGGTTGCGGGAGAAGCTGCGGAACGAGTCCGCGACCTTGTGCGCCGCGATGCCGTAGACGAACGCCAGGAACGGCCGGCCCTGGTCGCGGTACGACGGCAACGAGGTCAGCACCGCCAGGCACACGTCCTGTGCGACGTCATCCGCCGACGCGAACGACCCAACGCGCGCACGGCAGTACCTGACGACCAACGGCCGGATGGTGCCCAGCAGCCGTTCGATGGCAACGCGGTCACCGGCCACAGCGCGCGCAACGTGGTCGTCGGCGGCCTCTGGACGGCGGGAGTAGTACGACGGTGGGGGCGGATCGACTGGTCCTTGCTCAACGGTGGTCCGCTCGACCAACGCGTCGATGGTGCCCCTCGACGCGGAGACCGGACCACCGACAGAAGAGTGCCGCACGGCTTCCGCGGGAACCTTCCGATGCAGGCCAGGTGTGAACTCCACGCAGATCACCGCTCCTCTTCTGGAAGCCGGCGCACGGCGAGCCGCGCCCTCCGGATCCGTCCTTCGACCGCGCGCGGGGTGAGTCGCAACAGCTCGCCGATCTCCGCATGCGAATAGCCCTGGTCATGGAGGAAGAGCAACCGCTTGATGTCCTCGCTCAGCGCGGCGAACGCGGTGTTCGCCGCCTGCTGCTCGACGACCGCGTCCTCGGGGGTCCCCTCGGTCACGACGTGTTCGAGGGAGGCCCACGAGTCGACCAGCCGCACGTCCTGCCAGCCGTTCACCCGCGTCTGCCAGCGCCGGTAGACGTTCGGGAACGCCAGCACGCAGGCGTTGACGAAGTACTCGGTCAGCGGCTGCCCGTGCTCGACGGACCACTGCTTCCCGAGCAGACCCCGGTCGCGGAAGTAGACGAACCCCTCGAACACCGCGTCGCTGGCAAGCTCCTCGGCCTCCTGCGGCGAGATGTCCTGCTGGTGCAGGTAGCGACCGTGCCGCCCGCAGCGGGCGAACATCGCGCCCGACCTCACGAGCTTCGTAACGATGTCGAGTCCGTGTCCGAGAAGCTGGCGGTGGAACTGGTCCCAGCGCGGTCCGGTTAGCCCCGACTCGCGGAAGTGCTGCACCAGCACCCCGTCGACGCGCAGCCGCTCGGCGGCAAGCGCTGAGTCCGAACTTCCCATGCCCCCTGGTCCCTATGTCGGTGTCTTCCTGCAACTAGGTATGTCGTTTGGGTGCGTCCACCCCACGCCCCAGCCCCGACTAGTCGCGAAAGCAAACGAATGTCACCCGATCGGGACACTCAGGGCCGCGATTTCCTTCCGCAGACGCCCCAACGCCCGGTGCTGCGCAACCCGGACCGCGCCCGGTGTCGAACCGACGGCCTCGGCGGTCTCCTCGGCCGACAGACCCACCACCACGCGCAGCACGAGAATCTCGCGCTGCTTGGCGGGCAGAAGGCGCAGCAGCTCGCCCATGGTCCCGTTCAGCTCGTCCTGGAGGACGAACTCCTCCGGCCCACCACCGCGCACGGCCTGATCCGGCACATCGGCCGTCGGCTCCGCACGGTTACGAGCCATGGCCCGATGGGCGTCCGCGACCTTGTGCGCCGCGATGCCGTAGACGAACGCCAGGAAGGGCCTGCCCTGCTCCCGGTAGTTCGGCAGGGCCGTCAGCACGGCCAGACAGACGTCCTGCGCGACGTCGTCCGCGGTTGTCGCGGAACGTCCAACACGCGCGCGACAGTACTTCACCACCAGTGGCCGGAGATAGCGAAGCAGCTGGTCAATGGCCCTGCGCTCACCGTGCACGGCCAGGTTGACCAGTTCCGCGGATAAAGCCGTACTCTCCATCCGAAGTTCCCCTCGTCGACGTCCCGGAGAGGAGACGTGCGACACGTCACTCCTTATGCGGAAAGTAGGGAGAAACTTCAAACGTCACCCATTTGCAGCAACCATCAGCGGTTGGTAATAGGCGTGGAGTGACCACTCAACGTGACGTAGACCTGCACGTTCAGCCAATTCGGTGAGTTCGTGACGGGTAATCGCCCAATACCGTGCCTTGCCCACGACAACGCGCCACGAGTCGGCTTCGTGCAGCTGGAACATCTCCAATTCGTACTGATCGTTGTCCCAATGCCAGAGCTGGAACCACACGACTCGACCCGGACCGACTGATGGCGGCGTCGACAACGGCCGTTCGCGCCGAATCGTGTCGTAGTCGCGCGTCGAAATGATGAGCCGGCCACCAGGGCGCAGCACACGGCGCATCTCACGCAACGCCGCCAGCACATCATCAGAGGTCAACAGGTGCGGCAGTGCGTTGTCGGCAGCGAGCACGACGTCGAACGAGCCATCGGCGAACGGCAACGCACGCATGTCCGACGCCAACGCGCGCAACGCGACGCCTCGCGCAGAAGCCTCCACAACGGCCCGTACCGCCGCCTTGGGACTCAGATCAGCGCCCACGACCTCATAGCCGCGCAACGCCAGACCGATCGCCTGCGTACCGATGCCACACGCACAGTCCAGAACGCGCGCGCCCGTCGGAATGAACTCCGCGAGCTGCGACGCCTGCCGGGCCATCGACGCGTCCCAGTCCGGGAACATCAGGTCGTACGTCCCCGCCAGACCGTCGTAGAAGGCACCGGTCAAATCAGCTCCTCGACCCCCACGGACGACCGCAGCTTCGCCAGCGCGCGGTGCTGGGCCACCCGCACGGCGCCCGGCGTCGAGCCGATCGCCTCGGCGGTCTCCTCCGCCGACAGACCCACCACGACCCGCAGCAGCAAGATCTCGCGCTGCTTGTCCGGCAGCCCCCGCAGCATCTGGCCCAGCCTCACCGAGAGCGACCCGAGCAGCGCGTTCTCCTCCGGGTCGACTGTCAGCGACGGCCCGTCCGGCACCTCCGCGACGGGCTCGGACCGGTTGCGCGCCGAGACCCGGTGCGCGTCCGCGACCTTGTGCGCGGCGATGCCGTACACGAACGCGAGGAACGGCCGGCCCTGCTCACGGTAGGTCGGCAACGCTGTCAGCACCGCCAGGCAGACCTCCTGCGCCACGTCGTCCGCAGACGCGTACGCACGCTCGTTGCGGCCAACGCGCGCACGGCAGTACCGCGACACGAGTGGCCGAACGGTCGCGAGCAGCCGTTCGACGGCACGTCGATCACCCGCAACGGCCTCCGTGACCAAAGAGGCCAGCAGGTCGGAACTCTCCATGGCGTCGGTCCCCCACGTCGGCAGCGGAACTTCACATCTTTCGCCGCAAAGTCGTTTGGGACCACTCATCCGGGACATAAAAGTCCCTGATGCAAACGCTTCAGGCGGTACGACGGGCCAGCACGTGCAGCCGGGCAGCGACATCGCGGAGCGGAGACCGCGTGGCGGCGGCCAGTTCCAGCTCGGCGAGTGCGTCGGCGGCACCCGGATTCGCGTCCAGCACCACGCCGGGCACGAGATCCGAAACAATGCCATGACCTTGCAGGAGCTCAACGGAAAGCCCTGCCTCCAGGACCAGCTTCTCAAGCCCTGGAACGTCGAACCTACGTTGCAACGGATCACGCGTGCCCGCAAGTTGGCCCGCGTCGTCGTCCAGGAGCCTGCGCGCGTCCACGATCCGGCCCGCGATCGCGCGGTGCAGGATCGCCGCGAACCGGTTCGCGACCAGCACCGACACCGCGCCACCAGGGGTCACCGCGGCGGCCAGCGCGGACAGCGCCGCGGGTGCGTCGTCGACGACCTCCAGCAGGCCGTGCGCGAGCACCAGATCGGCCTCACCAGCGGGAACACCCAGCGAGTCGGTGTCTCCCTGGACCGCGTTGATCGTCACGCCGGCCTCGCGCGCACGGGTGTTCAGCGTGGCCAGTGCGTTCGGCGACGGCTCCACGACCGTGACCGCGCACCCCGCCGCAGCGAGAGGCACGGCCCAGACGCCGCTACCGCCACCAACGTCGAGCACGCGCGGTGGTTCGCCGCCCCTGCGCTCGCGCGCGGCGGCCAGTTCGGCGTCGAGCACCCTGTGTACGGCGTCCGGTCGCATGGCACACAGAGTAGGAGACCCTAGAGTAGGTCTGTGCATACGGTGTCCGTGCTCAGCCTCAAGGGAGGCGTCGGCAAGACGACGGTGGTGCTCGGCCTCGCCTCAGCCGCTCTCCGCCGTGGCGTCCGCACGCTGGTGATCGATCTCGATCCGCAGTGCAACGCCACGTCGACGCTGGAGCCCGAGGAGTCCAAGGCGAGCATCTACGACGTCCTGCAGGACCCGTCCGAGGAGAACCTGGAACAGGCGATCCGCCCGAGCAGGTGGGGCGACGGCATCGACGTGCTGTCCGGGTCCGAGGACGCCGAGCTGCTCAACCACCCCGACCCGAACGAGTCGCGGCTGCACCGGCTGAAAGACGCGTTGCGCACGTTGCGGGACATGTACGACGAGTTCCCGTACCACCTCGTGCTGCTCGACTGCCCGCCGTCGCTGGGCCAGCTGACCCGCTCCGCGCTGGTCGCGGCCGACCGGGCGCTGCTGGTCACCGAGCCGACGATGTTCGCGGTGGCGGGCGTGCAGCGGGCGTTCGAGGCGGTGCAGAACGAGCGCGAGCAGAACAACGCCGACCTCCAGCCGTTGGGTGTCGTCGTGAACCGTGTGCGCCCACGCTCGCATGAGCACCAGTTCCGCATCGAGGAGCTACGGGACATCTTCGGCCCGTTGGTGATGCCCGTGGCGTTGCCGGACCGTCTGGCCGTGCAGCAGGCACAGGGCGCGTGCATGCCGATCCACGAGTGGGGCACGCCGGGCGCACGCGAGGTGGCACTGGCGTTCAACCTGCTGCTCGCCCGCATCCAGCGCATCTCGCGGAGCAGACGCCGGGCCGTGCACCACGACTTCGACGACGACGAGATCCAAGAGGCGGTGGATGCCTGAGGGCGACACCGTCTTCCTGGCCGGCCACCGAATGCACGAGGCGCTGGCCGGGAAGACGCTGCGGCGCGGGGAACTGCGCCACCCCCGGCTGTCCACACTGGACCTCAAGGGCCTGGACGTGCTCGGCGTCCGGACCTACGGCAAGCGCATGTTCACCCGCTTCTCCGACGGCAACAGCCTGCACAGCCACTTCCGGATGGACGGAGCGTGGCACCTCTACCGCCCCGGCGAGCGCTGGCGCCGCCCCGCGCACCAGGCGCGTGCGGTGTTCGAGGTCGACGACCGGCAGGCCATCGGATTCGCGTTGCACGACATGGAGTTCATTCCGACCTCTCGGGAAGATGAACTCATCTCACATCTTGGGCCCGACCTGCTGTCCCCCGAGTTCGACGCGGCCGAGGCCGTCGCACGGCTGACCGCCGATCCCGCACGGCCCGTGGGGATCGCTTTGTTGGACCAGCGGGTCATGGCCGGCGTCGGCAATCTCTACCGCGCGGAAGTTTGCTTCCTGTTGCGCGTTCACCCGGCGGCACCGGTGTCATCTGTGGATGCCGCACGAGCCGTTGCGTTGTCCCGCAAGCTCTTGCAGGCCAACCAGTGGCGTCCCGAGCAGATCACGACCGGTGACCGGCGCGTCCAGCACTACGTTTTCGAGCGGACCGGCAAACCCTGTTTGCGTTGCGGCACAAGAGTCCGATCGGGCGAGATCGACGGCAGGTTCGTGTACTTCTGCCCAAAATGCCAATCCGGTTGAACCGAGACGCGCTCCTGGCCGTGTGCCCCAATATGGCGGTAAATCTGGATGCGCTGCGCCCCGGCTTCACCGACGACCCCTACGCGGTGCTCAAGAGCCTGCGCGACGCAGGCCCGGTGCACCGGGTCGAGACCCTCGGCGTGCCGATGTGGCTCGTGACCCGCTACCCCGACGTGCGCGCCGCGTTGGACAACCCGCTGCTGTCCTCCCACGGCTCCGCGCTCGCCGAACCCCTGCGCGGCCATCCGCACTTCGCGTCGTGGTGGTTCGGTGACCTGTCGGACCACATGATGAACAGCGACGGCCCCGACCACACCCGCCTGCGACGCGCGGTGTCGAGCGAGCTCACGCCACGACGCATCGCCGGGCTGCGCCCCCGCGTCGAGCAGCTCGCGGCCTCGCTGACCGACGCGTTCGCCGACTCGGGGCAGTGCGACCTGATCGCCGACTTCGCGGCGCCGCTGCCGATCACCGTGATCATGGAACTGCTCGGCGTACCCGCCGTCGACCAGGAGAACTTCCGCTACTGGGCCGACGTCGTGACCGGACTGGCCGACGGTGACGCGACCTCGGCCCGCGAGGAGACCTCCGGCTACCTGGGCGACCTGGTGGCGCACAAGCGGACGTCCGGCGACGACGACCTGATCGGGGCGCTGGCGAGGGCCACCGGCGAGGCCGCGCTGAGCGACTCCGAGCTCGCCTCGCTCGCGTTCCTGCTGCTCGTGGCCGGGTACACGACCGCCGTCGACCTGGTCGGCAACGGCGCGCTGGCGTTGCTGCGCCACCCGGAACAGCTCGAGCTGCTGCAACGCTCGTCGTCGCTGCTGCCCGGCGCCATCGAGGAATTCCTGCGCTTCGACGGCCCGACCTCGCACCTGGTGCGGTTCGCCGCACAGCCGCTCACGATCGGCGGCGTGCAGATCCCGGCCGGTGACGTCGTGCTGCTCTCGCTGGCTTCCGCCGAACACGACAGCGCGCGCTACCCGCGGGCCGACCAGCTCAACATCGAACGGGCGGACCGCCAGCACCTGGCGTTCGGGCACGGCATCCACTTCTGCCTCGGCGCGCCGCTCGCCCGCCTGGAGGGCGAGGTGGCGTTCCGGACCCTGCTCGGCCGGTGCGCGGGGCTGACGCTCGACGCCTCGCAGCCGCTGGGGTGGCGGGTGTCGCTGGGCAGCAGGGGCCTGAGGTCGCTGCCGGTGACGTTCCGGACCAAGCCCGCCATGCCGCTCGACGAGCAGATGACCGTGAAGGTCCAGAAGCCGATGTAACGCTGTTCGGAGAAGTCGGCAATCATTGGCGTGAGTCAGCCGATGACAGCCCCACGACATCCACCACCACCGCCTCTTACCCGCGCAGCGCGCGCGTTCGAGGAGATCTACGAGTCCGAGTTCGACGTGGTCACGTCGTACTTCGCGCGGCGCACCGCGGACCCGCAGACGGCCGCGGACCTCACCGCGGACACGTTCGTCGCCGCCATCACCTCGTTCGCCACGTTCGACCCCTCGCGAGGCACCGCCCGCGGCTGGGTTCTGGGCATCGCCCGGCGGGTGTTCGCGCAGCACTGCGAGGCCGTCACACGCGGCCGGGACGTGGTCGCGCGCATTCACGGCCGCCGTTCACTCGACACCGACGAGATCGCCGACCTGGTCACGCGCATCGACGCGGAACGGGAAGGCCGTGAGCTCATCGCGGCGATGGCGGCTCTGAGCCCGACCGACCGCGAGGTCGTCGAGCTCGTCGACCTGGTCGGCATGACACCGAAGGACGCGGCGAAGGTGCTGGGCATGTCGTCCGGCGCGCTGCGGATCAAGCTCTTCCGGGTGCGCGGCAAGGTCCGTGCCCTGGCCACGCGAGGGGGACAGCGATGACGACGTTCAAGGACAACCTGCTCAACGACCTGATGCGTGAGCACGGGCAGACGGTGGAGGAAGCGCCGGAGCGGCACACGAGGTCCGCACGGCCGTTGCTCGTGGCGGCGGGGGCACTCGCGATCGCGGGTACGGCCACCGTGGCGATCACGACGAGCGGGAACACCCCGGAGGCATACGCAGTCACCAAGAACGCCGACGGCAGCGTCACGCTGACCATCAAGGACATCAAAGGCATCGACCCGGCGAACGCCAAGCTGCGCGAGTACGGGATCGGCGCGAAAGCCGTGCCGATGTCGCGTGACTGCGCTCCTCTCGACGAGAGCAAGATGGACCTCCTCGGCGACTACAAGCTGCCGCGCCACGAAGAGGACGGGTCGGTCACGATGAGGCCTGGTGACGTCCCGCCCGGGTACACGATCCTGCTGGGCATCTCGAACATGCCGAACCGCGGTACCGGACTGAGCTACACCGGTCCGCACCGCGACCCGGCGCCGGACTGCCTGGCCGAGGTCGGGAACTGAGGGCCGCGCGCCCACCCTGAACTGGCGTTATAGGGTGGGCGCGTGGTTTACAAGCAGGTGGTTCGCAGGGCGTTGTTCGGAATGCACGGCGGCGACGCGGAGCGGGTCCACGAGACCACGCTCAACGTCATGGCGCGGTTGAGCCCGCTGGCGAAGTTCGCCCGCAACCAGAACAACCCGCGCACCGTCTTCGGCGTCCGGTTCCCCAACCCCGTCGGGCTCGCGGCCGGGCTGGACAAGGACGGCCGCGCGCTGCCGGCGTGGGCCGCGCTGGGCTTCGGGTTCGTCGAGGTCGGCACCGTCACGTGGCACGCGCAGCCGGGCAACCCCAAGCCGCGGCTGTTCCGCCTGCGCGAGGACGAGGCGATCATCAACCGGATGGGCTTCAACAACGCGGGTGCGCAGGCCCTCGCGGCGAAGCTCGACCGGACGCCGTTGAAGGCACCGCTCGGCATCAGCCTCGGCAAGTCCAAGATCACTCCGGTCGGGGACGCCGTGCAGGACTACCTGAACTCGCTCAACGCCCTGAAAAACCACGGCGACTACTACGCGATCAACGTCAGTTCGCCCAACACGCCAGGCCTGCGCAGCCTCCAGGACAAGGGCGCGCTCACCGAACTGGTTCAGGCGCTGACGCGGGCCACGACCAAGCCGATGCTGGTCAAGATCGCGCCCGACCTCACCGAGGACGCCATCGCCGAGGTCATCCAGGTGTGCGTGGACAACGGCATCAAGGGCCTCATCGCCACGAACACCACCCTCAGCCGTGAGGGCCTCAGGAGCCCGTACAGGGACGAGACGGGCGGTCTCAGCGGCAAGCCCCTCACCCAGCGCGCGAACGACGTGGTTCGGTTCATCACCAAGAACAGCGACCTGCCGGTGATCGGGGTCGGTGGCATCGCGACCGCGGACGACGCCAGGCGCATGATCGACGCTGGCGCGAGCCTGGTGCAGATCTACACCGGGTTCATCTACGAGGGCCCCGGACTGGTGTCGAGGATCAACCGGGCGTTGAAGGACGCCTAGCCGCCCGCAGCCAGCGCATCACCGGGTGCAGGATCACGACCAGCAGCGACCCCCACACCATCCCGCCCATCTGCAGGTCGCCGATCTCGATCGTGAGGTCACCGACGCCCGCGACCAGCGCCGCGCCGCCGACCATGGCGTTCGCCGGGTTGGCCAGGTCGACTCCGCGGTCCATCCAGATGCGCACGCCGATGAGCACGATCAGGCCGTAGAGCACCAACGTGCAGCCGCCCAGCACACCGGGTGGAATGGTGCCGAACAGCGCGATGGCCTTCGGGGAGAACGCCAGTGCCGCGGCGAACACACCGGCGAACGCGAACGCCGCCGTCGTGTAGACGCGGGTCACGGCCATGACGCCGATGTTCTCGGAGTACGTCGTCGTCCCGACACCACCGCCGAGGCCGGACAGGGCTGTCGACAGGCCGTTCGCGATGATCGCGTCGCCCGCGCTGCCGTCGAGGTTGCGGCCCGTGAGCGCCGCGACCGCCTTCACGTGTCCGACGACCTCGGCCACCAGCACGATCACCACGGGCAGCATCAGCAGCACCACCGACGGCCGGAGCTCCGGCTGGTACAGCGTCGGCAGGCCGACCCACGCGGCGTCCCGCAGCGCCTCGAGCTTGTCCGAGGACACCGCGCCGAACGCGAGACCACCTGCCCAGACCGCGACGAAGCCCAGCAGGACCGAGAACCGGAAGACCAGGCCGCGACCCAGCACCCCGGCCAGCAGGATCAGCACGGTCGTGATGGCGGCCAGCAACGGCTGCTTCTCGAAGTTCGAGGTGGCCTGGTTCGCGAGGTTCAGGCCGATGATGATCACGACGGCACCGGTGACGACCGGTGGCATGACCGACTCCAGCAGCCGCACGCCGAGCGCCTTGACCGCGATGCCGACGACGATCACGAGCAGACCGGCGGCGACGACACCGCCGAGCTGGGCCGCGATGCCCTGTTCCCGAGCGGCCACCAGCGGCGCCACGAAGGCGAAGGACGAGCCCAGGTAGCTCGGCACGCGGTTCTTGGTGATCACCAGGAACAGCAGCGTGCCCAGGCCCGAGAACAGCAGCGTGGTGGCGACGGGGAGGCCGGTGGCGGTGGGCACGAGCACCGTCGCCCCGAACATGGCGACGAGGTGCTGCACTCCGAACCCGATCGTGAGCGGCCAGCTCACCCGCTCCTGCGGTGCGACGGTTTCACTGTCGGTGATCCGACCGTCCCCGTGCACGGTCCACAACGCCAACGCACTGCCTCCCGGCAATTCAGCCGGACTTCCCGCAGACCGGCCCCGGAATCCTGCCACGCCATGTAGTGGCTACGGCTAGATAACGGTCTGATAATCACACGATCGCCGTAAAGATCCCAGGGAGAACCGCCGAATAGGCGGACACAACTACACAGCGTCACCGTTAATACGCTGAATAGCCTGACACGTCTCGCATGGCTGACGCCAGGCCTGCCAGGTGGTCGGTCGCATCGTCCAGCACCGCGCGCGGATCCTGGAACTGCGTGCTCGCCGCGAGCGCCTTGCCCGCTTCCGCCACCAACGCACAGTAGCGGTCGACGCCGTCCGCCAGTTGGATCCTGAGCACCCGAACGCCCTCGACCAACGGCGCGCGTTCCAGGTGCGGTGCCGTGTCACGAGCGCGCTCCACGGCCTGGAGCTGCCCGGACACCGCGCGGATCGCCGTGGCGGCCTCCTGGGCGGTCTGGCGGGCGTGCTGGACGGACTCCGTCGGCATCGACGTCAACGCGGGCGAGTCGAGCTGACGCAGCAGCTCGTTCATCGCGTCCTCGGCGCTGTGCAGCTTCTCCATCGGTACGCGCGCGGCGGAGATGTGCGCGGGCAGCGGCGGCCGGGGCGGTGGCGGCGGGGACAGCGCCAGGCGTTGCTTGGCCGCACTCAGCTCGCGCAGCTTGAACCCGCTGCGCACGGCGAGCAGACCGGGCACGGCCGCGCCGATCGTGCCGCCGACCGCGGCCCACGTGCCGAGCACGCCGGTGAAGCCGAACACGGCCAGCGTGCCGAAGATCGTGATCAGCGCGAGCCAGAACGTGAGCACGGCGTTGGTGCGTTTGCGCTTGCGTTCGAGCTTGGCGCGGGGGTCGTTCCACTTCTGCAGGCGGTACCGCGCCTGCTCGGCCAGCGGGTGGCCCTGGAGCGACGCACCCAACTCGTTGACGACCTTGCGGACGATCTCGTTGTTGGGACGGTTTCTCCAGGGCTCCATGATCACCTGCTGACTCCTCCTGACCCGCTCAGTGCTGAGCCGGCGGGACCTGCTGCTGCGTGGTCTTCTGCTCCTGCTGGACGCGCTGCGCGATCTCGGCCTGGATCTGCGCGGCGGCGCTGTTGCCCGCGGTCACCTGCGGCGGCGTGTTCGCCTGACCGCCGTGCATGGACGCGCGGATCTGCTCCAGCCGCGACGACCCGGCGAGCTGCGTGGTCGAGGCCTGGACCTCGAGCATGCGGCCCTGCACCGAGTTCTGGGCGAGCTCGGCGGACCCGATCGCGGTCGCGTAGCGCTTCTCGATCTTGTCGCGGACCTCTTCCAGCGACGGCACGTTGCCGGGTGCGGCGAGCTCGCTCATCTGGGTCAGCGACGCGGAGACCTGCTCCTGCATCTTCGCCTGCTCCAGCTGGCTGAGGAGCTTCGTGCGCTCGGCCAGCTTCTGCTGCAGCATCATCGAGTTGCGCTCGACGGCCTGCTTGGCCTGTGCGGCGGCCTGCAGCGACTGGTCGTGCAGCGTCTTGAGGTCCTCGATGCCCTGCTCGGCGGTGACGAGCTGGGTGGCGAAGCCCTGTGCGGCGTTCTCGAACTGCTGCGCCTTCTGCTCGTCGCCCTTGGAGCGCGCCTCGTCGGCCAGCACCAGGGCCTGACGGGCGGACGCCTGCAGCTTCTCGACGTCGCCGAGCTGCCGGTTCAGCTTCATCTCCAGCTGACGCTGGTTGCCGATCACGGCCGCGGCCTGCTGAGAGAGCGCCTGGTGCTGACGCTGCGCCTCCTCGATGGCCTGCTGGATCTGCACCTTCGGGTCAGCGTGCTCGTCGATCTTGGACGAGAACGATGCCATCAGGTACTTCCAGAACTTCACGAACGGACTGGCCATCTCCTACGCCTGCCTTCTCGGTGCCGGTGTTGGATCCATCGTCTCAATTGTGCGTCGGCGGTTCCACCAACCTGGGGAGATATCCGGGAAGACCCCGACCCACCCCGGGACTTTGGATTGACGCGCCCGCCGGCGACCAATCCTGCCCGCACCCGCGCCCCGAGACGCGGTGACCCAGCGTGCTGTGGCCAAGCCGTTGCCTGCCGCTCAGCACGCCGCCGTCGTTGTCAGTTGAACGTGCGACGACCCGTTCTTGTTGCACACAGTCACGTGGCGGCGGCCACAACCGCACGCGGGGACCTTTCGTTCGCTCCGAGAGTACGAAAGGTCCCCGCGTGCGGCCCCGAACGGGTGAATGCGGGCGGCCCCGCACGCCGGGTGGGGTGCGGGGCCGTGGATGACAGGGGATCAAGCCGCGACGACTGCCTTCGGGGGCTCGCCGATCTTGCTCGTGAGCCTGTGACTGAGCATCGGCTGCAGGCGCAGGTCGGACAGGTCGTCCGACAGCGTGGTCGGCAGCACGCGGCCACCTTCCAGCTTCCCGCGCTCGGAGCGACCGTCCGGGACGGTGTCCGGCACCGTGTCGGGCGTCTGCGAGACGGCGCCGATGTCGGAGGCGACGTGGTGCAGCAGCTCGGACAGCGGCAGCTCTAACGCTTCACAGATGGCCGCGAGGAGCTCGCTGGACGCCTCTTTGCGGCCGCGCTCCACCTCGGACAGGTACCCCAGGCTCACGCGGGCGGTCCGAGAGACCTCGCGCAGCGTGCGGCGTTGGTTGGTGCGGGCATGGCGAAGCCGATCACCGATCGCCTCGCGCAGCAGCACGGTCATCGCGCGCCTCCTTCCGGCCGGCCGTGTCCCTACGTTACCGATCGACACCGACAACGGGCAGTGACTTCCGAACACGTCCGCCAAGGGCGAACGAACGCGAAGTCATCGTTTGTTCCCGTCCCCGGTGATCAGCAGATGATCCGACAGCAGGACCAGCGCTTTTTCCACGGCTGTGCGGCGCACCGTTTTCCGGTCACCACTCAGCGTGATGGTCCGCACTGTGGACACTCCAGGCCCGCTCAAGCCGATGTGGACCGTGCCTGGAGCGACTCCGTCCTGTGGATCGGGGCCCGCGACCCCGGTCAGTCCGATCCCCCAGTCCGATTTGCACCGGTTCCGGGCTCCCTCGGCCAGTTGGATCGCGACGTCGGGGTGCACGGCGCCGTGCTCGTCGAGCAACTGCTGATCCACGCCCGCGAGCTCGTGCTTGAGCTCGGTCGCGTAGACGATCAACCCACCGCGGACCACGGCACTCGCCCCCGGTGTGTCGACGATCGTCGCGCACAGCAGACCCGCGGTCAGCGACTCGGCAGTGGCTACGGTCTGCCCGCGCGCCTTGAGCAGCTCGACGACGTTCGTCACGCCACCGCCCTACCCGCGCGGGCTTTCAATTTAAACGCGCGGATGACGTAATCGATTCCCGTGACGACCGTGAGGACCAGCGCGGCCGCCATGATCACCCACGCGATCAGCGCGATCACGTCGTTCTGCGGCAGCAGGAACAGGCCGATCGCGATGACCTGCAGCAACGTCTTGGCCTTGCCACCGCGGCTGGCCGGGATCACGCCGTAGCGGATCACCCAGAACCGCAGCAGCGTCACGCCCACCTCGCGCACGGCGATGACGATCGTGATCCACCACGGCAGGACGTCGAGCATGCTCAGGCCGACCAGCGCGGACCCGGTCAGCGCCTTGTCCGCGATCGGGTCGGCGATCTTGCCGAAGTCGGTGATCAGCCCGTGCTTGCGGGCGAGCGTGCCGTCGATGTGGTCGGTGAAGCTCGCGACGGCGAAGATCCCGAACGCGATGAGCCGCCACGTCGTGTCGAAACCGCCCGCCGCGAACAATGAGAGCAGGAAGACCGGAACCAGTGCCATCCGCGCCATCGTGAGGATGTTGGCGACGTTGAGCAGCGGGACCTTCCTGGCCTCTGTCATGTCGGGAGCACCTCGACGATCAGGTCGACACCCTCGGAGTCGACGACACGGCACCGCACGAAGTCGCCGCGCTTGAGGCCCTCGGCTTCGAGCACGATGCACTCGCCGTCGACCTCGGGAGCCTGGTGCTCGGCCCTGCCGACGCAGTCGCTCTCCTCGTCCTCCTCGTGCTCGATCAGCACGACGACCTCGGAGCCGACCCGGTCCTCGGCGCGCTGGCTCGTCAGCTCCTCGACGAGGTTGCCGATGCGCTGGACGCGTTCGGCGATGGTGTCCGCGTCGAGCTTGCCGTCGAGGTTCTCCGCCTCGGTGCCGTCCTCGTCGGAGTAGCCGAAGATGCCGACGGCGTCGAGCCGCGCCTCGGTGAGGAACCGCTCCAGCTCGGCCAGGTCCTCCTCGGTCTCGCCGGGGAAGCCCACGATGAAGTTGCTGCGGATGCCCGCCTCGGGGGCGTGCTCGCGGATCTGCCACACGAGCTTGAGGAAGCTGTCCGTGTCGCCGAACCGGCGCATGCGCCGCAGCACGTTCTCGCTGGAGTGCTGGAACGACATGTCGAAGTAGTTCGCGACCTTCTCGGTCTTCGCGATGGCGGCCACCAGCGACGGCTTGGTCTCGGCCGGCTGCAGGTAGCTGACCCTGACCCGCTCGACGCCCGGGATGGACGCCAGCCTGGGGAGGAGCTGCTCCAGGGCGCCCTGCTCGCGCGGCAGGTCCTTGCCGTAGCTGGTGCTGTTCTCGCTGACGAGGAACAGCTCCTTGACGCCGTTCTCGGCGAGCCACATGGCCTCGGCCACGACCTCGTCGGGGTGCCGCGACACGAACGCGCCCCGGAAGCTCGGGATCGCGCAGAACGAGCACCGGCGGTCGCAGCCGGACGCGATCTTCAACGGCGCCACGGGGGCGTCGTCGAGCCTGCGCCGCTGGACGTTCGTGGGGCCCCAGCCGTGGCCGGGCACCTGCACGTCGTTCTTCGCCTCCTGGCGCTTGACCGGCGTGATGGGCAGCAGCGTGCGCCGGTCGACGGGCACGTGCGACTCGACCTGCTTGCCGTGCAGCACGTCGTTGAGGCGCTCAGCCAGGTCGTTGTACTGGTCGAAGCCGAGGACCGCGGCCGCCTCCGGGAGGCTGTCCGCGAGCTCCTTGCCGTAGCGCTCGGCCATGCACCCGACCGCGACCACCTTGGCCCCGGTGTCGGACGCGGCGAGCAGCGTGTCGACCGAGTCCTTCTTCGCCTGCTCGACGAAGCCGCACGTGTTGACGACGACGACGTCCGCGCCCTCGTCCACCAGCTCCCAGCCGCCCTCGCCGAGGCGTCCGGCGAGCTCTTCGGAGTCGACCTCGTTGCGGGCACAGCCCAGGGTCAGCAGCGACACGCGTCGCGGAGTGGTGGGAGAAGACACGGTGCTCAGCGTAACCGGCCCAGGTGTGAGCGCTTGAACTCAGTGCTTCCGAACGACCTCGACGAGCCGCCACATGTCGCTCGAGGGGTTGCCGGCGCCCAACGCCTTGGCCCGCTCGACAGCCTTGTCGACGCGCTCCGCGAGCAAGGCGAAGTCGAGTGTCCCCTTCGCATAGCCAGGCACGTGCCGGCGTAGTTTCTCCGCGGCGGCCTTCGGGCTGGAGATGCCGGCCGTGCAACCCTCGAAATGAAGGATCAACCACACTTCGAAGCACGGGTTCGACACGGCCAACGAGATCCCCGTCGACTCGGCCTCTGCGATGGCTTCGGCGATGTCGAACTCATCGACATCCACAACGCACCAGTACTCGTCGAACCCGCCGCGGTCGCTCTCACGCATCTTCCCCGCGTACCTCACCAGCTGCGCAGGCGAACCGACTTTGACCACCGCCTTCACCGTCACAGGCTTGGACAGCCGCTTCAACCCGTCCAGGTATGCCTGCTCAGTCTGCCCACAGCACACGGCGAGCACACGACTGGCCGAAACTCGCGTAGGTGTGCGGCGACGACGAGGCGAGTTCTCACGCCGCGCCATCGACACCTCGTAGGACGGCGGACACGAGCGCCTCTGCTTGCACGTCGGGGACGGCGCCATAGCTGCCGCCGAGGTAGCGGCGCTCCAGGTTCTCGCCCTCCTTGCGCGGTTTGAAGTCCGTCAACGGATACAGATCGGATGCACCCTCGGAGTTCTTGTCCACGAACCAGACGTCCTCACGGGTGAGCACCTCGTCGCCCAGGACCGGGCTGAGCAGGCTCGCGTCGTGCGTGGTGAAGATCAGTTGGGCACCACCCACGTTGATCTCAGCGCTCCGGAAGATGCCCACCAACGCCGCGGTGAGACGTGGATGCAGACTCGAATCGATCTCATCGACGACCAGCGTGCCGCCATCACGGAGCATCGCGAGGACGATGGGCAGCAACATCAGCCAGGAGCGGGTACCCGCCGACTCCTCGCCGATGTCGAACGCCCGGTTCGCCGGTCCGTGCGTGAGCCGAACTCGACCTTGCTGCCGAAGTACTTGCTCCAGGAACTCGCGGACCCTGTCATTCGACTTGTCCGGCTCCATCAGGCGGAGCATCGCGAAAATCTCATCTTCGTCCGCCGGCCGATCTTCGCTGTACAGGATGCCGGTGATTCCGAGGTCTGCGATTCGCAGCAGGCTGACGAACTGATCGGCCAACCCGTCGTTGGAGCGAAGAAACCGCGTGATCGCGCCGTGGTCGAACTGAGCGTGCGCTTCGCCGCGGAACACCAGCTTGTGCGCGAACCATCGTTGTACTGGAAGAACGGCGTCGAGCCCTGATTGAGCGCCAAGACTGAGGAACAGCGAGTTCGGCCGAAGAAGTCCCTTGAGCACGTCGCCTTTCGCCCCGCCCTCGGCGATCGTCGTACCGAACTTGATCTCACTGCCGACGCGCTCGAACAAGATCCGTTTGCGCTTCTCGGGATAGCTGTACAGCCACTCCTCCCGAACGCGGTGATCGTCCACCTCGAAGCCGTACGTGTACCGGACGCCGGCCTCGATCAGCTCGACGACGTACACGGAGGGCTTGACACGCGACTCGTCGAGCTTGAACGGCCGTCGAGGCACTCCTCCGTCCGGAGGCCACACGGCGAAGGAGTCGCGTACAGCCGAAGCCATGAACTGCAGACCGTCAAGGAGGTTCGACTTGCCCGAAGCGTTCGCTCCGTAGATCGCCGCCACCGGCAGGACGTCACGATCCTTCGAGTAGGCGGGCATGAGCAGCAATTCACGCTCGTCGCGGAACGAACGGTGGTTCCCCAGTCGAAAGCTGCGAAGCATTGCTCATCCACCTCCAGAAGCAGACTACAGGCATGAGGATGCGAGTAAGTCGCACAGAACGGCTGGAAGGTGCTCAGAAGCGGGCCTTCCAAGAGGTGTACCACTGGTCGCGATCAGCTCGGCGGGCAAGCTCATACTGACCACTGTGACCAGTGGGATAGTCGTGCGGCGCGCCCGCACCAGCGACGTGCGCGCCATGAAGGCGTTGATCGACGGGTACGCCGGCAAGGTCCTGCTGGCCAAACCCCTGGTCGCGCTGTACGAGGCCGTCCAGGAGTTCTGGGTGGCCGAGGAGGACGGCGAGCTGCTCGGCTGCGGCGCCCTGCACGTGATGTGGGAGGACCTGGCCGAGATCCGCAGCGTGGCCGTCTCCCCCATGGCGCTCGGCCGCGGCGTGGGGCACCGGATCGTGGCCCAGCTCATCGCGACGGCCAGGGAGCTGCAGCTCGCGCGCATCTTCGTGCTGACGTTCGAGACCAAGTTCTTCGCCAAGCACGGCTTCGTGGAGATCGATGGCACGCCGGTGAGCCCCGAGGTCTACGAGGAGATCATGCGATCGGTGGACGAGGGCGTCGCCGAGTTCCTCGACCTGAGCTACGTGAAGCCGAACACGCTCGGCAACAGCCGGATGCTCGTTGAGTTGTAACTCTTCGAGTAATTACTCGAAGAGTCTTGACTCAACTAACGGCGCGGCGCCAAGATCTGTCCCGTGCCCGAATCGCTGACCATCGACGAGCTCGCTGCCCGGATCGGCCTGCCCAGCAGCACCATTCGCATGTACCAGACGAAGGGTGTGCTGCACGCGCCGAGACGGCAGGGGCGCGTGGCGTACTACGACGCCTCGCACGTCGAGCGGTTGACGTTGGTCCAGCGGTTGCAGCAGCGGGGGTTCTCGCTGCCGGCGATCGCCGAGCTGATCTCGGCGCGCGAGAAGGGCGAGTCGGTCGCCGCGGTTCTCGGCATGGGCGAGACCGAGGGGCCCGACGACTGGGTTCGGATCAAGGTGCGCGACATCAAGCACCTGATTCCGATGGGAGACGTCCAACCGCGACTCCTCCTCCGGGCTATGCGGTTGGGCTTGGTGCGGTGGAAGTACGGCTGGCCGCACGCGCGTCGCTGGGCACTCGAGGCGGGCGGCAGGCTCGCCGGCCTCAGGGTGCCCAGCGATGACGTCATGGACAGCTTCACGCGCCTGCGCACGGCGACCGACGCGGTGGCGGCGGACTTCGTGCGGTTGTTCGAGCGGCAGTTCTGGCCGGAGCTCGCCCGCAAGGCCGGTGACGAGAACCAGCTGGAGAACGTGCGGGCGTTGCTCGTCGAGCTGACGTACACGGCGGAGACCGCGGTGGTGGGGACGCTGCGGGAGTCCATCCGGGACGCGGCCGAGGAGTTCGCGTCACGGCACGGGTTGCTGCCCAGCGACGACTTCCAGCCCGCGTGGGCCGAGCAGCCGCTGCCGCCGATCGCCGAGAACCTCATGGATCCGGCGGGAGATCTGCCGAGCGAGCAGGAGATCGAGCGCTTCCTGCTGAAGGGGGACGAGGATGAGCCTGATCGCTGATCCCGCGTGGCAGGCGCAGATACGAGACGAAGGCCTGGTCGTGTACGCGGGGGCAGACCTCGCGTACCTGATTCCGGACCTGCCCGGGGCGGTGGCCGTGGCGCTGGCGGGACTGTTCGAGCCGGTATTGAGGGGAGTGGCTCGAACTGTCGACGAAAGCCGGTTGGGGGAACCGGTGCGCCGGCACGTGGCCCAGCTGAGGACCCTGGGCGCTCTCCGCCCGGCGGGGTTGCCGACCGACGACCGCGAGCCCTTGGGAATCGGCACGCGGTTCGTCGGAGAGGCGCCCGCCGGGCTGGTGGAGCGGTTGCCGCACGACGACGATCCGGACCTCTTGCTCGTCGTGCGGACCACCGGCACGTTGGTCGACCTCGTCGAGGTGGCGCGCGAGACGAAGGTTCCGCACCTGTTGCTGGACCTCGCGTACCACCACACCGCCGCGATCGGACCGTTCGTGGTTCCGGGCGCCGGTGCGTGCCTGGCGTGCCTCGCGGTGCGGGCGGGGCGGCGGTGGGGAGATCCGCCGCCTCCCCCGCATCCGGCGGCACTGAAGTTCGACTTCCCGATTTCGCTTGCACTGCAGGCGGTTCAGAACATCCGCAACGGTTCGCTGGCACTGCTGGACGCGGTCGTGACCGTCAACCTCGACGAGTTCACGACGACGCGCGAGAGCGTGCTGCCGGCCGCCGACTGCGAGATCTGCCCGAAGGTCGAGTTCGGGCGCGTGACACTTCCTTGGGGGCACCATGAACGGGACAGCAGTCCGGTTACCTGACCAGTTCTCACCCGGTGCGGCCGCCTCCAACGCCGCGACGCCCACCTGTTGCTGTTGTTGTTGCTGTTGCGCGGTTTCCTCGGTCGGTGCGGCTGTGCACATCCCCGCGGCGCTGTACCAGGACACCAAGGACCTGCCCGAACCGGGCACGCGCAGCGCGATCGTCCTTCCCGCCGCGCTGTTCCCGTTGCTCGTCGTGGTCCTGCCGTTCGCCACGGTGGGCGCGGTCTTCGACCTGCACTGGGGTTGGTGGGCCGGCGCGTTCGGTGCGGCGCTGGCGTGGGCCGGCGCGGCAGGGTTCCTCGCCCGGTCGCCGAGGCCGTGGATGAGCCTGGAGCGACTGCTCGGCTGGTCCCTGCTGTGGTGCGCCGAGCCGTTCATCGCGTTGCCGTTGCTGGGACCGATCGCCGCCGGTACGCACGTCGCGGTCGGCGCGGTGCTCTACGTCGGTGGGGCGCTGGGGTTCGGGTACTGGCTCTTCCGCCGCTACCGGAGGAAGTCGTGAAGACCGTGGCGGAGGCGCTGGTCGAGCGCGCGGTCGGGTGGCGGCAGGGTGTGGTGTCGCAGCTGCACCCCGTGCCGCACAGTCTGTCCGATGTGGACGTCGAGGGCTGGGCTGCGGTGCCGGAACCGTTCGCCACCGGTGGCACTTCCGGTGGTACGAGCAGGGTTGCCGCGATCGCCGAGGCACTGGAACGGCACGCCGCCGCGCGGGCGCCGCTGGAGATCGCCACCGACGGGGAGTGCTGGCCGCTGGAGCACTTCAGCCTGCACACGGTCGAGCAACGCGTGCGCGGCGATTACCGCTACCGCAAGGGATACGTCGACACGAAGTACACGCGGGCGTGGACGTTGCCGGGCAACGAACCGATCCGCGTGCCCGCCGGACTGGTGGGCCTGGACGCGTCGTACGGGCTGCCCACGACGTCGTCCGGGCTCGCGGCCGGTCCGTCGACGACCAGTGCGTTGCTGCGGGCCGTCCAGGAACTGGTCGAACGCGACGCGTTCACCACGACCTGGCTGCACTCCATTGCGCCCCAACGGTTCTCGGCGGATCTTCCGCACGGCGCCCAGGCGTTCGACCTCACGCCCGCCTACAGCCCGCACCCGGTGATCGCCGTGGCGGGGTCGCTGCCGATCGCCGGAAAACCGCGTCCCACGCTCGGCCTCGCCTGCCGCGCGACGGTCGCGGACGCACTGCGGAAGGCGTACGAGGAGTGGGTGCAGGGCACGGTGTTCATCGAGGTGTGGCTGGCGCGCAACGGCGACCGGCCCGTCGACGAGGCCACCGACTTCGACGAGCACGCCGTGTACTACGCGACGCATCCGGAGAAGTGGAACGCGCTGCCGTGGTTCTCCGGCATCGAGACCGACCCACCGCCCGACGCCGATTCACGCGGCACGGCAGAGGAACTGACCGAACTGGTCAACGCGCTCGACGGCGCGGGCATCCGGCTCGCCTACCGCGAGCTGACCACCCCGGAACTGTCCGCCGTCGGGCTGCACTGCGTCCGTGTCCTCTCCCCCGACCTCGCGCCGCTGCACGCAGACCACCGCTGGCCCCACCTCGGCGGCCGCGCGCGGGAGCTGGACTGGCGCTACCCGCACGCCTCACCGGGCGTGTTCCCCAATCCCGCACCACATCCGCTGGGGTGAGACCGATGTTCGACGACTTCTGGGCGGCCAGCCGGTTCTCGCCGCTGCACCAGCGCAGGCTCGGCGAGCGGCTGCGCGACTTCCGGCCGCAACCACCGCTGGTCGACCCGCTGGAGCTGCCGGCCGCACCTGCGCCCCTGCCCAAGCCCCATGACCGGCTGCAGAAGCTGTTCCAGGCGCGGAAGAGCACGCGGGAGTTCGCGGACAGGCCGTTGACCGACAAGCAGCTCGGCACCGTCCTCGGCGCGCTGGGCGACAACAGCTTCCCGTCGGCCGGCGGGCTGAACCCGTTGCGTTGCTACGCCTTCCTGAACGGACGCGCGGTCCGCTACGACATCCGCCGGCACGCCCTGCAGGACATCGGCGCCGCACCCGAGGACCTCGCGGAGATCCTCGGCACTCCGGAGGTCCCACCGCTCACGATCGTTCTGGTGCTGAAGGACGACGAGGGCTTCGAGAAGTACGGCGAACGCGCCGGCCGGTTCGGACTGATCGAGGTGGGCGCCGCGGCCCAGAGCATCTGCCTCCGTTTGGCGGAACAGAAACTCGGCGGCTATCTGCTCGGCGGAGTAGCCGACAACGAGATGCTTCACTCACTCGGCTTACCCCGCGAACTTCGCGTGGCCACAGCGATCGCGTGCGGTCACGTGATCACCTGACGTTCATCAGATCGTGTCTACCGAGGACAGTCGATCACCGCTACAACAAGGCGAGACCCTGCTCACATCCCGAGGAGCTCGCCATGTCGAAGACCCTGCGTTCGGCATTCGTGGGTGCCGCCGCGTCCTTGGCCCTGATCTTCACAGGAGCCCCGGCTCAGGCCGTGGACATCGTCGCGGTGACCGACGACTACCTCTACGCCAAGACACTCAGCCAGTTCACAACATTGCGCGCGCAGCAGCCCTACGCCGGCCAGCTCGACTGGTCGTCCGACGGCTGTTCGTACTCGCCGGACAACCCGTTCGGGTTCAAGTTCCTGCCGACCTGTTACCGGCACGACTTCGGCTACCGCAACTACAAGCGGCAGTCGCGGTTCAGCGAGGCGAACCGGCTGCGGATCGACAACAACTTCAAGTCCGACATGTACAAGGTCTGCGGCAGCAACTGGACCTGCAAGCGGACGGCCGACGTCTACTACGCGGCTGTGCGGGAGTTCGGCGGCACCGCGTCGTCCACGGCGAAGAGCCTCCAGCAGGCCGGCCTGAAGTAGCCCGGTCCGAAGTAGCCCGGCTGGGCTGTCAGACCTCCGGAGTACGTTGAAACGCAGGGGTCCCAAACCAAAGGGGACCCCTGCGTCAGCTTGGGGGAAGACCATGAGCACCGACCGACTCGCACGCGTCACCTGGCTACCGGCCCCGATCAAAACCGAGCGCCTGGTGCTCCGCGAGTCGGCACCCGAAGACCGCGCAACGTTCATCGACCTGTTCACCTCACCAGAGGTGGGCACCTACATCGGTGGCCCCCAGTCGCGCGAAGAACTGGAGCGCACAGCACCCGAGGTGCCGGGCAGGCGCTTCGGCTGCTTCGTGGTCGACCTCGACGGCACGATGATCGGCATGATCACGTTCGACCGGCGCGCCCCCGGCAGCAAAGGACTGTTCCTGCCGGACGGCGGCGAGGCCGAGCTCGGCTACCTGTTCGTGCCGCAGTCGTGGGGCCGCGGGTACGCCGCCGAGGCGTGCGCGGCGGCACTCGACTGGTTCGTCAACACGCATCCCGGTGAGCCGGTGGTGCTCACCACGCAGACCGCCAACGAAGCCTCGATGCACCTCGCGGCGAAGCTGGGCTTCACCGAGGTCGAACGGTTCGAGGAGTTCGGCGCGGAGCAGTGGTTCGGCGTGCGGGCCGGGTGACCTACTCGTCGTCGGCGGGGCCGCCTCCGCGCATCAGGTAGATCACGGACTCGAGCTCGTCCGGCTTGATCAGCACCTCACGTGCCTTCGAGCCCTCGGACGGGCCGACCACCCCGCGGGTCTCCAGCAGGTCCATGAGGCGCCCCGCCTTCGCGAACCCGACGCGGAGCTTGCGCTGCAGCATCGACGTCGAGCCGAACTGCGACGTGACGATCAGCTCCGTCGCCTGCACGAGCAGCTCCAGGTCGTCGCCGATGTCGGCGTCGATCTCCTTCTTCTCGCCCGCCTTGGCCGCCGTGACGCCGTCGGTGTACTCGGGCTGCGCCTGGTTCTTGGTGAACTCGACGATCGACGAGATCTCCTCGTCGCCGACGAACGCGCCCTGGATGCGCACCGGCTTCGACGCACCCATCGGCAGGTACAGGGCGTCGCCCATGCCGATCAGCTTCTCCGCACCGGGCTGGTCGAGGATGACCCGCGAGTCCGTCAACGACGACGTCGCGAACGCCAGGCGGGACGGCACGTTCGTCTTGATCAGACCGGTGACGACGTCCACGGACGGACGCTGCGTCGCCAGCACCAGGTGGATGCCGGCCGCGCGGGCCTTCTGCGTGATGCGCACGATCGCGTCTTCCACGTCGCGCGGCGCGGTCATCATCAGGTCGGCGAGCTCGTCGACGATCGCCATGATGTACGGGTACGGCCGGTAGACGCGTTCGGAGCCGGGAGGCGCGGTGATCTCGCCGGAGCGGACCTTGCGGTTGAAGTCGTCGACGTGGCGCACCCGGTTGACCTGCATGTCCTGGTAGCGCTGCTCCATCTCCTCGACGAGCCACGCCAGCGCCGCCGCAGCCTTCTTCGGCTGCGTGATGATCGGCGTGATCAGGTGCGGGATGCCCTCGTACGGCGTCAGCTCGACCATCTTCGGGTCGATCAGGATCATCCGGACCTCGTCCGGCGTCGCGCGGGCCAGCAGCGACACCAGCATCGAGTTCACGAACGACGACTTGCCGGAACCCGTGGAGCCCGCGACCAGCAGGTGCGGCATCTTCGTCAGGTTCGCGGTGACCATGTGGCCCTCGATGTCCTTGCCGAGGCCGATCACCATCGGGTGCGTGTCCTTGACCGTGGACGGCGCGCGCAGCACGTCGCCCAGCCGCACCATCTCGCGGTCGCTGTTCGGCACCTCGATGCCGACGGCGGACTTGCCGGGAATCGGGGCCAGCAGGCGCACGTTGTCCGTCGCCACGGCGTACGCGATGTTCTTGGTCAACGCGGTGATCTTCTCGACCTTCACGCCGGGGCCGAGCTCGACCTCGTACCGCGTGACCGTCGGGCCACGGGTGAAGCCGGTGACCTGGGCGTCGATCGAGAACTGGTCGAGGACGCCGGTGATGGCCTCGATCATGTGGTCGTTGGCCTTGCTGCGGGTCTTCGGCGCGTCGCCGTCCTTGAGGACGTTCGGCGGCGGCAGCTGGTACTCGCCCTCCACCGCGCGCACGGCCAGCGCCGGAGCGGAGGCCTTCTTCTCCTTCGCGGCAACGGGTTTCGGCGCGGGCTCCGCAGGCTCTTCCAGCGGGAGCTCTGCCTGCGGCTCCTCTTCGACGGGCGCGGCGGCCTGGCGACGCCTGCTGGGCCGGCGCAGGCGAACCGGCTTCGGCTCTTCTTCCTCGTCGGTCTCGGCTTCCGGTTCCTCCGGCCGTTCGCGGTGCACGAGCGCACGAAGTCGTTGCGGCACCTCACGAACCGGCCAGTGCAGCACGCAGAGGAGACCGAAAACGAAGATCAGCATGAGCAACGGGCCCGCGACCCACGGCGTGAGGCCCTGCGCGAGGAACCCGCCGGCCAGGTACCCCAGCGCACCACCCGCGTCGCGGCGCGCCAGCGGGTCCATCGGCAGGCCGCCGATCAGGTGGAACATGCCGAGCACGCCGATGCCGATCAGCACGCCGCCGACGACCAGCCGGAAGCGCTCCTCGGGCTTCGCGTCGGTGCGCATCAGCGTCACGCCGATGCCGAGCAGCACGACGGGAACGATCACCGCCGGGAACCCGACGGAGCTGCGCACGGCGACGTCGACCCACTGGCCGACCGGGCCGCCCGCCTGCCACCACACGCCCGCGCCGGTGATGAACGCGAGCGCGATGAGGAACAGGCCGATGCCGTCCCGCCGGTGTTCGGGATCGAGGCCCTTGGTGCCGGTGATCGCCCGCACCACGGTGCCGACGCCGCGTCCGATGCCACCCCACACGGCGCTGATGGCGCCACTGCTCTTGCGTGGAGCGGGCTTTCTGGACGCGGTGGATCGCGCCCGCGGCTTGGCTGGTGCTTTGCCGCGTGACGTGGTCTTTCTCGAAGTCCCTGTACGCCCGGCCATGTGTATAAGGTAGTCCCTCGCGTCTCACCAGCCCCGTTTGCAACTGGGACGCATGCGAAACCTCATGGTTCACCGGATCGTGCACGGTGTCGTTTCGACACGCCGTACGCTGCCCGCGTGTCCACACCGCTCTTCTGGCGCGTGCTCATGGCGATCGACCGTGGCTTCGTCGCGCTGACCGGCAAGCTCGAGGTGTCCGGCGACGTTCCACCGGAGCTGCTCGGCAAGCCGTTGCTGCTCGCTTCCAACCACATCGGCAACCTCGACCCGTTCGTGCTCATCGCCGCGTGCCGCAAGATCGGCATCAACCCGCGGTTCATGCTCGCGGGCGGGTTGCTCGACGCGCCGATCATGGGCCCGGCGCTCAAGGCGTGCGGTCATCTGCGCGTCGACCGCAGGTCCGCCAACGTCGGCGAGGCGATGCACCGCGCCGTGGAGGCCTTGCAGTCCGGCGGCGACCCGATCGCCGTCTACCCCGAGGGCAAGATCACGCTGGATCCCGGCATGTGGCCCGAGCGCGGCAAGACCGGTGTCGCCCGCATGGCGCTGGGCGGCGGCATCCCGGTGGTCCCGATCAGCCAGTGGGGCGCCCACGAGGCCGTGTACTGGGGCAACCTGCACGTCTCCGGCTGGAAGGACTTCCTGCCTTACCTGACGTCGTGGCTGTCCGCGATCCGCAAGCGGCCGACGTTCAAGGTCCACTTCGGCAAGCCGGTCGAGCTGTCAGACCTGTCCGCGGAGACGATGGGCGACGCGCGCCGGGCCCACGAGCGGATCATGCTCGCGATCACCGAGGGCCTGGTGCCGCTGCGTCTCGACGAGCCGGACCTGCCGAGGTTCCACGACCCGACGCGGCCGACGACCGGTTCCTCCCCCTGGCGGCCCGCCTGATCGAGTAGGCGATCACCGTGACCAGCATGAGGAACGGCGCTGGGCTCGCGGTGTACAGCCCGATCACGAGGTCCGCCAAAGGAATCACCAGTGCCAGCACGAACGCCTTCGTGCTCGCCGTGGGCAGCTTCACCTTCGGGTCTGCCCACGGCGTCCGGCCCCACGGCTTCGCCACGCTGAGCCACGTCTGGAACGAGAACGCGCTGATCATGCAGGCGGTGCCGACGGGCAACCACGCGCTGACGTGACCGTTCGCGGCGGCTTCGAGGTTGTCGCTCAGGATGAAGATGCCGACGTGGAGCTGCCCCACCGTGATCACGAACTTCGCGAGCACCCACCAGTGCCTGAAGTAGCCCCACGGCGTCGTGGCGCTGAGCATCATGCCGCTGAACGCGCTGGCGGCCCCCATGAACGCGAGCACGTGGTGGTCGAGCACCCGCGCCATCCTGAACGCGTTCACGTCGCCCGTGTTCAGGCCGTAGAGCAGCAACGCGAACAACGCGACGGCCTGGCTGAGCCAGCCGACGGACGTGACCACGTGCAACCACACCAGCAACGTTCTCGCGCGCTTCGCCATGACATGTAGCGTGCCTACACATCATGGCGAAGCGCATCAGGGATCACCCTGAATGAGCCACCCTGTCCAGCCATTCGCCCATGAGCGCGTTAAACAGTGCCGGCTGGTCGATCTGGAGGTTGTGCCCTGCCGTGTCCAGCACGACGAACGACGCGTACGGGTAGTGCGGCAGCAACGGGTACACGTCCTCGTACCCGGTGGCGTTGTCCTGGCGTCCGGTGAGGATCAACGAGGGCCCGGAGTAGGTGCCGAGCTCCGGACCTTCCGAGAGCTCCCACCGCTCGTAGATCCGCACCATCGCCTCGCGGTCGGCGACCTGCAGTCCGGGCAGGATCTCCTCGGCGAAGCGCCGCGCCGTCTCGGCCGTGCGCACCACGGCCAGGCCGTCGAACTGCGCGGCCAGCGCCGGGTCCAGCTCGACGCCGTCGGACCGGCGGACCTCGAACTCCGGCACCGTCCGGTCGGGTGACCGCAGGTTCGTGCCGACCGGGCAGATGAGCGCCAGCCCGCGCACCTGGTCCGGGCGGCGGTGCGCCAGGGCGCGGGAGAGGTAGCCGCCGTACGACTCGCCGACCAGCAGGAACGGCTCGCCGCCGATCTCGGCGTCGACGAACTTCTCCAGCGCCGCGAGGACGTCGTCGCTGGAGTCGATCCCGTCGGCCGACGACTTCCCCATCGCGGGCAGATCGGGGTACAGGCGCCGGTAGCCGGGCCTGGTCTCGAAGAACGGTTCCATGCAGCCTGTCATCAGGCGGTGGTCAGGGGTCCAACCGTGAATGGCGAGCACCGGAGTGCCCGCGCCGTGTTCTACGAAATGCACACCGCAGTTCTATGCCAACTCGTGCAGCCGTGCGCGCACTTCCGGCACAAGAGGGTGGTCGTAGTCTTCGTAGATCGCCAACGCCTCGAGGAGGTGCGTCCGCGCCACGTCCGGCTGCCCGAGGCTCGTCTCCCCCAGGCCGTGCAACGCTTCCGCGAGACTCTTGCGATCGCCGAGCACGCGCAGGAAGCTCAGTGCGTCCCGGAACGAGTCGCGCGACTCCACGCGCTGCCCCAGCTTGCACTGCGCCCAGCCGATGCTGACCAGCGCCATCGCCTTGCCGTGCACGGCGTCGTGCGAGTCCATCAGCTCGAACGCCCGCCGCGCCGCCGCCAGCGACGCTTCGTGCTGGCCCGCCGAACGCAGGATGTCGCTCAGGAACAACCTCGTGCCGCCCTCGCCGAACCACGACCCGGCCTCGGCGTGCCGGTCCAGCGCCTCGCCGAACCTGTCGACGGCGAGGTCGAACTGGCGCAACCCGCCGTACGCCATGCCGAGCCCGGTGAGGCTCCACGCGGCACCGACGCGGTCGTCGATCTCGCGCCGGATCGCCAGCGCGCGGTCGAAGAGCTCCAGCGCGTCCGCGAAACGCTGGCCGCGGAAGGCGGAGAGACCCTGGCCGTGCACCGCCCACGCACGGGCGGCCTGGTTGCCGTCACGGGCGGCCGCGCGTTCGGCGACGCGGTACGTGCGCGTCCACTCGTCCAGCGCGCTCGAGACGATGAAGTAGTTCCACAGCGCCACCGGGATCTGCCACGCCGTGGGCGAATGCTCCTCCTCGGCGAGCTTCGCCACCGCCAGCAGGTTCGAGGATTCGGTGCGGCACCAGGTGAACGCCTCGTCGTGTGAAGCGAAGTCCTGAGTGGACAGTGGCGGCAGCAGGAACGACGGGTGGTCGGGTGGCGAGATGACGGTGCCGGCGGCGTTCGCGGTGTCGAAGTACCACCGCAGCAGGCGTTTCACGGCCTCGTCGCGCCCGTCCGACGACTCCTCCGTGGCGCTGAGCTCCGTGGCGTACAACCGGAGCAGGTCGTGCAGCCGGAACCGTCCGCGAGCGACCTCCTCGATCATGTGGCCGCCCGTCAGCACGTCCAGCAACGTCCGTGCGCGCGACACCGGCACACCGGCCAGCGCGGCGGTGGCAGCGAGGCTGATCTCGGCGCCGGGGTGCAGGCCGATCAACCGGAACATCCGCGCCGCGTCCGGCTTCAGCGCCAGGTACGACCACGAGAACGCCGCCCGCACGGCCGTGTCCTCGTCGTCGCCCGTCGCCAGCACGTTCAACCGGTCGCGCTCGTCGGCGAGGTCGTCCGCCAGGTCCGCCAGCGTCAGGTGCGGCCGCGTGACGACGCGTTCGGCCGCGATCCGCACCGCCAGCGGCAGGTGCCCGCACAGCTCGACGAGCTTGGCCGCGGCCTCGGGTTCCGCCGCGACGCGGTCCGAGCCCACGGCGGACGTCAGCAGTGCGAGCCCTTCGTCGGGCGTCAACGTCGAGAGCGTCAGCGAGTGCGCGCCGTCACGCGCTACGAGCCCGCCGAGGTGGTTGCGGGAGGTGACCAGCACCATCGACGACGACCTGCCCGGTAACAGCGGGCGGACCTGCTCGGCCAGCCGGGCGTTGTCGAGGAGCACCAGGACCCGTTTGCCCGCCAGCACACTGCGGTAGAGCGCGGACCTCGCGGGCAGGTCGTCCGGGATGCGTTCGGCGGGCACGCCGAGGCTCTGCAGCAGCTGGTGCAACGCGGCGGCGGGCTGCACCGGCGGTGCCGACGCGTCGAACCCGCGCAGGTCGACGTGCAGCTGCCCGTCCGGGAACCGGGCGGCCACCTGGTGCGCGAACCGGACGGCCAAGGCGGTCTTGCCGACGCCACCGGTGCCGGTGATCGCGACGAGCACCGGCGAGTGGTCGCTCGGGACGGCCTCGGAGAGCTTCGTGAGTTCCTTCTCGCGGCCGGTGAAGTCGCGGATCTCGTGCGGCAGCTGGACGGGGACGAGCACGGGCGCGGCCGGTTCCGGCTGCGGGTCGTGCTGGCCGACCAGGAGTTGCTCGTGGACCTGGCGCAGTTCGGGCCCCGGCTCGATGCCGAGCTCCTCGATCAGCAGCCGGCGCAGGTCCGCGTAGACGGCGAGCGCCTCCGCCTGCCTGCCACCGCGGTACAACGCGGACATCAGCAGGCCGTGCAGCCTCTCTCGCAGCGGATGCGCACTGACCAACGTCGCGAGCTCCGCCGCCACCTCCGTCTCACGCCCGACGGACAGCATCAGCGCCGCACGTTGCTCCACGGCCGTGAGCCGCAGTTCGGCCAGGCGCGCGCGTTCCACCGCAGCGAACGGACCCGGCACGCCGTCCAGAGCGACACCGCGCCACAAACCGAGCGCGGCGTCGAACGCGGCGATGGCCTCCGCGGGCCTGTCGCGCAGCCGCCCGGCATCGTCGAGGTACGTGCGGAACAGCGCGGCGTCGGAGCTGTCCGACGGCAACTTCAGCAGGTATCCAGCGTCCGTGGAGAGCAGCACGGAACTCGGCGCGCGCGAGGCCCTGCCCGGTTCGAAGAGACGGCGCAGTCCCGCCACGTAGGTGTGGATGCCGTTGTCCGCGCTGGCGGGCGGCTCGTCACCCCAGACGGCGTCGATCAGCTCACTGCGCGACACGACGTGGTTCGCGCGCAAGGCCAGCACGGCGAGCACAGCCCTCTGCCGCGGTGGCCCCAGAGTGAGCTCCTGGCCGTCCACCGTCGCGGCGAGCGCGCCCAGCAAGCTGACGCGCAACTCGTTCTGCACCTTCTGTCCCACTCCGTCGCTGTCCGCAGTCACCCAGCAACCTACCGTCAGTTTTCGTCCAGAAGCCATCCAGAGTCCGTGCAGAGGGCTTCTCCACACTTCACATCAGGTGGATTGGGCCGAAATGAGGGGCGGAGATGAACGCGGCCGAGGTCTTCGACACGCTCGGACTGGAATACCAACGGGCTTGGTCGCACCAGCCCGCACTGCACGGCACCCTCGCCTGGTTCGCCGCGACGCAGCCGTCGGGCTCGCGCGTGCTCGACATCGGCTGCGGCACGGGCGTCCCGGTGGCGCGGACGCTCGCCAAGGCCGGCATGAAGGTCACCGGCATCGACGTCTCCCCGGTGATGGTCGACATCGCGACCGACCAGGTCCCCGACGCCAGCTTCCACAAGATCGACATCCGCGACTTCGAGTCGCCCGCCGGCTCGTGGGACGTCATCTGCGCGGTGTTCTCGCTGCTGCAGATGCCCCAGGCCGAGATCATCCAGACCCTGGGCCGCGTGTCGACGTGGCTGCGACCGGGCGGCCACTTCTTCCTGGCCACCGTGGCGATCGACGTCGAGCAGGTCACGCTGCCGTGGATGGGCCAGGAGATCGAGGTGTCGTCGTTCTCCGAGGAGAACTTCGAGAAGCACCTGGGCGACGTGGGCCTGCGGGTCGTGCGCCGGAGCCGTCCGGTGTTCACACCTTCGTTCCCCGGCGCGACGCCCGAAGAGTCGCTTCACCTGGTTTGCCAACGACCTTAGTGCTGTGACCGTCAGCCTTCGCCCCGTATTCCGACGTTCAGACGGGTATGTCGCGGTGCCGCCCCCGCGTCCTCATACTGGACGTATGGGGGCGCGGGGGCGGTGCCGCGAGATGCCCTGCTGAGCGCCGGAAGACGCGGTGGAGGCTGGCGGTCACAGCACTAATGCTGCTCGGCGAGCGCGCGGCCGATGAAGTGCGCTGACAGCAAGGCGAAGATGTACGCCTGCAACACCTGCACGAGCGCTTCGAGGAAGATCAGCCCGATCGCGAGCGCGAAGCCCAGCACCGACACCGGCTTCAGCCAGATCGGGCCGTGCAGCAACAGGAACTCCCCGCCGAGCGTGAACACCAGCACCAGCAGGTGACCCGCGAACATCGCCGCGAACACCCGGATCATGAGGTTCAGCGGGTCGAAGAAGAACTTGAGGATGACCTCGGTGGGGATCAGCAGGCCCCACAGCACGCCCTTCGGCACGCCCGGGATGATGAACTGGTTGCGCAGGTACCCCCTGAGCCCGAACTTCCTGACGCCCACGAAGTGGTAGAGCGGGTAGATGATCACCACCACGGCGAACGGGAACCCGCTGTGCGTGAACGTCGGGAACTGCACGAAGGGGATCAACCCGTAGAGGTTGTTCACCAGCGCGAAGCAGAAGATGCTGACGATCAGCGGCACGTACGGCGCGAACTCCTTGGCGCCGATCTGCTCGCGCGCGATCGTGTTGCGGCCGAAGTCGTAGACCGACTCGGCGGCGAACTGCCACCGGGACGGGACGAGTTTCAGGTCCCTCGTGGTGATCAGGAAGAACCCCATGATGATCGCCACGGACAGGAACAGCAGGACCAGTGCCTTGTCCACCACGAAGTCGAACGGAAGTCCGAACGGGTGGTGCCAGGTGAAGATCGGCGGAAGAAAGATGTCTTCCTTGCCCGGTGGTGCGAAAACATCGGCCATGAGGCGACCCCCTCGTCCATGGTCTGGAGTTAGACCTTAGCGGACGAGGGGGACGCAGATCACAGCAGGGTCACGTTCACACCGGAATGACCGTCGGCACGATCATCGGCCGGCGCCGGTACGTCTCCGCCACCCAGCGCCCGACAACGCGCCGCACGGCCTGGGCGACCCGGTGCGTGTCCGTGATCCCCTCGGCCTCGGTCCGCGCCAGCTCCATCTCCACCAGCGGCACGACCTGGTCGAGCGCCTTGGGGTCGTCGGAGAACCCGCGCCCGGAGATCGTCGGCGCCGTGACGGCACGCCCGGTCGTGGTGTCGATGGCGACGGAGATCGAGATGAAACCGCCCTCGCCCAGCACCAGACGATCGGACAAGGTGGACTCACCGACGTCGCCGACCGACAGGCCGTCGACGTAGACGTGGCCCACCACAACGCGTCCGGACACCGTGGCCTTGCCGTCGACCAGGTCGACGACGACGCCGTCCTCGGCGATCACCACGTGGTCCTCGGCGACACCGGTGGCGACGGCCAGCGCTGCGTTCGCGCGGAGGTGGCGCCACTCGCCGTGCACCGGCATGACGTTCGACGGGCGAACAGCGTTGTACAGGAACAGAAGTTCGCCGGCCGGTGAGTGGCCGGAGACGTGGACCTTGGCGTTGCCCTGGTGCACCACGGTCGCGCCGAGCTTGGCGAGACCGTTGACCACGTTGAAGACCGCGTTCTCGTTGCCGGGGATCAGCGACGACGCGAGGATCACCGTGTCGCCCTCGCGGATCGAGATCTGCCGGTGGTCGCCGCGGGCCATGCGCGACAACGCCGACAGCGGCTCGCCCTGCGACCCGGTGGAGACGAAGATGACCTCGTCCTCCTCCATCCGCATCGCGACGTCGAGGTCGACGAACAACCCGTCCGGCACGTTCAGGAAGCCCAGCTCGGACGCGATGCCCATGTTGCGGACCATCGAGCGGCCGACGAACGCGATCTTCCGCTTGTACTGCACCGCGACGTCCAGCACCTGCTGCACGCGGTGCACGTGCGAGGCGAAGCAGGCGACGATGACCCGCTGGCGCGCCTTGCGGATCACGTTCTCCAGCACCGGGCCGATCTCGCGCTCCGGCACCACGAAACCGGGCACCTCGGCGTTGGTCGAGTCGACCAGGAACAGGTCCACGCCCTCGTCGCCCAGGCGGGAGAACCCGGCCAGGTCGGTGAGGCGGCCGTCCAGCGGCAGCTGGTCCAGCTTGATGTCACCGGTGTGCAGCACGAGTCCGGCCGCCGTGCGGATCGCGATGGCGAGCGCGTCCGGAATAGAGTGGTTGACGGCGAAGAACTCCAGCTCGAACGGCCCGTAGGTCGCGCGCTGGCCTTCCTTCACCTCCACCAGCTTCGGCGTCTGGCGGTGCTCGCGGCACTTGGCGGCGAGCAGCGCCAGCGTGAAGCGGGAGCCCACGACCGGCACGTCGGGACGCAGCTTGAGCAGGAACGGGACCGCACCGATGTGGTCCTCGTGGCCGTGCGTCAGGACGATGGCGTCGATGTCGTCGAGCCGGTCCTCGATGGCGCGGAAGTCGGGCAGGATCAGGTCCACGCCCGGTTGGTCGTCCTCGGGGAAAAGAACGCCGCAGTCGACCACGAGCAGCCGGCCGGCGTGCTCGAAGACGGTCATGTTGCGGCCGACCTCGCCGATTCCGCCGAGTGCGACGACCCGCAGGCCGCCTTCCGGCAGTGCGGGCGGCAATTCGGTCGATTGGGTCACGCGTTTACTCCCAGTTCGGCCGCGATGGCCTCGATGTCCTCGGCCGCGGCCGGCACCAGCGGCAGACGCGGGTCACCCACGTCGAGTCCGCGCAGGCGCAGCGCAGCCTTCGTGTACGTCACGCCGGGGACCCGGCGGAAGGGTCGCAGCAGCGGCAGCAGCGACTCGTGGATTTCTTTCGCCCGGGCCACGTCCCCGGCTTCGTACGCGTCGACGAGATCCCGCAGCCGGTCCGCCGCGAGGTGACCGATGACGCTCACGAACCCGACGGCGCCCACGGACAGCCACGGCAGGTTCAGCGGGTCGTCGCCCGAGTAGTAGGCGAGATCGGTCGAAGCGATCACCCGGCTGCCCGCGTGCAGGTCGCCCTTGGCGTCCTTCACGGCGAGGATCCGCGGGTGTTCCGCCAGGCGCAGGAGCGTGTCGACCTCGATCGGCACGACGGCGCGCGGCGGGATGTCGTAGAGCATCACCGGCAGCTCCGACGCGTCGGCGACGGCGGTGAAGTGCGCGAGCAGGCCCTCCTGCGGCGGCCGCGAGTAGTACGGCGTCACGACCAGTGCGCCGTGCGCGCCCGCCTTCTCGGCCTGCTGCACCAGGTGGATGCTGTGTGCGGTGTCATAGGTGCCCGCGCCGGCGACGACGGTCGCGCGGTCGCCCACCGCCTCGACGACAGCCGTGATCAGTGCGGCCTTCTCGCGGTCGGTCGTGGTCGGGCTCTCGCCGGTCGTGCCGTTCACGACCAGCCCGTCGTTGCCCAGGTCCACCAGGTGTTTCGCCAGCTCCTGCGCCTTGGGCAGGTCGACCTCGCCGCGCGAGTCGAACGGCGTGACCATGGCGGTGAGAACGCGGCCGAACGGGCGGTTCGGCCCTGCGTAGGGGCTTGCAGGCATGCGCAGAAACTACCCGAGTTCAGACACTTCGGTTCAACGACCGCACGCGTTCGACCGCGTCGGCGTCACCGCTGTACTCGACTCGGGCCTGATCGCGCCCGAACGCGAGCATCACCAGCTCCGACACCTCGCCCGTGATCACCACGCCGTTCGCACCCGGCTTAGCCACGATGTGCTCGCCATCAGGCCGTACCAGCGTCACGCCCACAGGCGACGACTTGTACGTCATGCGCGCGGTGAACGGCAGCAGCTTCCACAGCACCTTCTCGCGACGAGCGTCGTACGGCCGTGGCTCCCAGTCGGCCTGTGCGCGCCGCACGTCCTCGTGGTGCACGAAGTACTCGCCCGTGTTCATGAGGTCGTCGACCGGCTGGATCCAGAACGGCGGTGTGCGCACCAGGTCGAGGAGCTCGCTCCACGCCTTGTGCGTGTAGTCCTCCTGGACCTTCTCCGTCCACTTCGCGAACACCGGCAGCACGATGCCGGGCGCGGTGTCCGGGCGCCGCTCGCGGATCGCGAGGTGCGCGGCGAGGTCCTTGGTCAGCCACGTGCCGCACAACGTGGGCGCGTCGGGGCCGAGCTCGGTCATCAGGTCGACGAGCGCCTTGCGCTCGTCGCGGGCGAGACCCACACCTACTCCTAGGGCTCGTTCGGCTTGTAGCAGCCGGCGAATCCGTCCGGTTTCGCGGACTTGTCCGCCAGCAGCTTGACCACCTGGTCGCGGTTCAGGTTCTCCGGATAGCCGGGCCAGTCCGGTTCCTGTCCGTTGACGTGCAGTTCGTCCAGCCAGTATCCCGACTGACCTGAGGTCTTGGCGAACTCCAGGTCGCAGCCCTTGACCCGCACGACGACCTCGATGGTCTTCTCCGAGGACTTGACCGTGCGCTTGCCGACCTTCTTGGACTTCTTCGACGTCTCCGTGCTGGCCGGGCCGGGGTTGCTGAAGCCCGCGGCCTTCAGCTCGGAGACGAACTTGTCCTCGTTGCTCGCGCACGCCGACAGGGCCGCCGCACAGCCGAGCACCAGCAGCGCGGAGATGATCCTTCTCTTCACCGTCAGTTGTCCTTCTTCGCGCTGATGGTGCTGTTCAGCGTGCTGCCGTCCTTCTTGGCCGCCACGCAGTAGATGCGGCGTTCCGCGCTGTCGTTCTTGTCCTTCTTCCACGCCGTCTCGGTGGGGATCAGCGTGGTGAGCTTGAGCTTCCCGCCCTCCTTGACCCACTGCGACTTCAGCGTCAGCTCACAGCGCGCGACACCGAGGTTCGTCAGCGCCTCGACGCCGGGGTAGGTCGAGTCGGGCAGGCTCGAGTTCACCGGCAACGTCTCGACCACGTCGAACACCTCGAAGTCGTGCGGCTTGTCGCACTCCTCGCGGGTGTCCGAGTCGAGCTGCTTGGTCGGCGCGACCTGGCCGTTGCCGCAGACGTTCTCGGAGAGCCCGAAGACGGGGACCTCACCGCCCTCGCCGTAGGTCAGGGTGTTGGTGCTGCCGCCGCCCGGTGCCGTGAACCAGCTGTGCGCGTAGATGCCACCGGTGAACGCGGCCGCCGCGATGGCGACCACACCGACGATCGCGAGGATGCGGTTGCGCTTCTTCTTCGCGGGGTCGACGGGCGCGTTCTGCTGGTACTGCTGCGTGGCCTGCGGCGGGATCCCGGTGGGCGGCGTCGGCTGGTTGCCGATGCTGGCGAGCATCGCGCGTGCCTGCGGGCCGGACAGCCGGGCGTTCGGGTCGGCGATCAGCAGACCGGTGATCACGGCACCGAGCACACCGGTGGCACGCGTCAGGCGCGGCGTCTCGCTCATGATCGCGTGCAGCGTCGAGGCCGTGGACGAGCGCTCGAACGGGCTCCAGCCCTCGACGGCGTAGCAGAGCGTCGCACCGAGCGCCCACAAGTCGGACGCAGGACCGGCCTCGTGGCCGTGGATGCGTTCCGGCGCCATGTACGCGGGCGAACCGATGAGGCTGCCACTGGTCGTCAGGCGCGGGTCGTCGACGGCCTGCGCGATGCCGAAGTCGGTGAGCTTGAGCTTGCCGTCCGGGCGGACCATCAGGTTGCCGGGCTTCACGTCGCGGTGCACGATCCCCGCCGCGTGCGCGGTCTCCAGCGCGGACAAGGCCTGCAGCGCGATCGACACGACCTGGTTCGGCGGCATCGGGCCGTGGGCGCTGATCAACGTCGACAGCGTCGCCGCCTCGACCAGCTCCATGACGATGTACGTCGTGCCGTTCTCGTTGATCGCGTCGTAGACGGTCACGATGCCGGGGTCGTTGAGCTTGCCCGCGGTGCGCGCCTCACGCAGAGCGCGCTCTTCGAGCACACGGCGTTCCTCGTGCGCGATGCCGTCCGGCAGGTGCAGTTCCTTGATCGCGACGAACCGTCCGATGTGGCGGTCCTGCGCACGCCACACGATGCCCATGCCACCGCGGCCGAGCTCGGCCACCAGGGCGTACCTGCCGGCGATGACGCGCGGTTCGACTGCCTGTCCGTGCAACGTGGCGCTCCTACAACGATGAGCCGGGGGCGTTGACGGTACTTCAGACCCGCCACACGGAGGATCGGTTCCTACGCTTCCGGTGCTACAACCAGTTCGTGACCTGCGGCACGCAACGCGAGCACGGCGCGGCCGAGGTCCGCGTGCTTCACGAGCAGGTGGTCCGTGTCGTATGTGGACAGCGCGAACAGCGAGACGCCGGCGGCCGCGAGTTCACCAGCGAGCGCCGCCATGATGCCGGTGAGGGTGAACTCCAGCGGACCTCGCACGGTGAGCAGCCGCCAGCCCTTCTCGGCGTTGTCCACAGGCAACTCGAACGACGAGGGCGCGATGATCGACATCTCGTCCGGGGTCCTGGTCACCGACACCAGCACGTCGGTCAGGTCGAGCAGCCCGGCGGGGACTCGGGCGTCCGCCGCCAGGCGCGTGACCGTGTACTCGCCAGGGCGGACGTCCACGATGAGCCGCTTCATGGGCGTCAGCCTTCAACCACCAGTGGGCTCGAAGCAACTTCTGTGCCGTCCGGGAGTGTCGAGATCACGAAGTCCGCGAACGCGTTCGGCGCGGCCTTGATCAGTTCCCGCAGGCAGGCGACCGCGAGCTCGCGCAGTTCGACGTTGATGTGCTCCGTCGCGCGCATCGCGATGAAGTGCCGCCACGAGCGGTAGTTGCCCGTCACGACGATCTCGGTGCCCGTCGCGTTGGGCAACACGGACCGTGCGATCTGTCGCGCGCGTCGGCCGTTCACGGTCTTTTCGAGGCTCTGCACCAAGTCCTCGTACGCACGCAGGCTCGCCTCGGTCGCGGCGACGAACCGCGCGTGCAGCTCCGGGTCCTTCGCGATCAGGTCGGGCTCGACGACGTCGGTCGGGTCGGTGCGCTGGGAGAGCTGCGAGTACGAGAAGAGCCGGTGCCGGACCAGCTCGTGGGTGAGCGAGCGCGGCAGCTCGGTCAGGTACAGCGTGGCGCTGCCGTGCTCGAACGCCGCGAGGTGGCCGACGTCGAGCAGGTGGTGCAGGAACGTCGCGTTGGTGTTCGTCAGGGGGTTCGAGCGGTCCCACGACTGGTAGCAGGCGCGGCCGGCGAACTCGACCAGCGCCGCGCCGCCGTCCGCGTCGGTCGTCCACGGCACGTCGTCCGGCGGGATGAACTCGGTTTTCGCCACCAAGCGCACTCTCGGCATGGCCCGGACACTAGTCCTGATGTCACGCGGTGGTTGCGCGACGCCAGATGTGACGTCATAGTGGTGTCATGGATCTGTCGCCGTACATCGCGTCACTGCGCGAGGACCTGGCGACGGCCGCATCAGCGGGGGACGAGAACACCCGTCGAACGGCCGCCGCGTTGTCCGCAGCGCTCGAGCCAGCCGCGCGACTGGCAATCATGAACGCACTGTCGGATCTGGCCGCGGAGGTCACCGCCTCCCTGGAAGGCCAGGTCGTGGAGGTTCGCCTGGCCGGCCGCGACGTCCAGGTGGTCGTCACGGGGTCCGCGGAACCGGAGCCGGAGCCCGGCCCGCGTCAGGAGGTGCCGAACTTCGGCGCAGGTGACGCCACGGGTGACATCAGCCGCATCACCCTGCGCATGATCAACGAGCTCAAGTCGAAGGCCGAGGCCGCCGCCGCGGCCCAGGGCGTGTCGCTGAACTCGTTCATCCAGCAGGCCGTGGGCGGCGCGGTGCACGGCAAGCACAAGCATCACCACAAGGGGTGGAGCGGGAACGCCGGCTCGGGGTCGCGCGTCCGCGGATGGGTGCAGGGGTGAGCGGGATGACCGAACCGACAGACGAACCGACAGGCGTGGTGCGGCAGCAGAGCTTCGAGTTCGCAGGGATCGCCGAGATCGACATCTCGCTGCTCAGCGGCCGGGTGCAGGTGCACCTCGTCGACGAGCCGGGCGTGCACGTCGAGGTCCGGCACGACCCGACCGCGGGCAACTCGTGGACCGAGGGCCTGTCGAGCGTGCTCAGCTGGGTCAGCGGCCAGTTCGGCCCCGACAAGACCGCTCCCGCAGCCGGTCCGGAGGAGGCCGTGCGCGAGGCACGCGTCGAGCTGCTGGGCAACCGTTTGCGCATCGAGTCGTCGAAGGCGCTGCCGTTGCGCGCCGTGCCGCTCTCGGTGGTGGTGACGGCACCCGTCGGGTCGCACGTGTCATCACGGACCGGCGCCGCAGACGTGAGCGTCACGGGCGGTGCGGGCCGGCTCGACCTCAACACCGGCACGGGCAGCGTGTCCGCGGACAGGGCGACCGGCGAGGCCAAGGTCAACTCGGGCGCGGGCACGGTCCGGCTCGGCACGATGCTCTCCTCGCTGAAGGCCAAGACGGGCAGCGGTGACGTCGAGGTGTCGTCCGTGGGCGGCACGACGACGCTGATCACCGGGACCGGCGACGTGTGGCTGGGTGCGGTGCAGGGCAACGTCCAGGTCCGCACCGGCAGCGGCGATCTGACCGTGGCCGACGCCGCGTCGGGCGAGATCCAGCTCGGCACCGGGTCCGGCAACATCCGCGTCGGCATCCGCCAGGGCACGCTCGCGCGCATCGACCTGGTGTCCACGTCCGGCAACGCCCGCAGCGACTTCGAGGTCTCCTCGCAACCGCTGGGAGACGCCTCTCTCACCGTCACAGGCCGCACGGGCAGCGGCAACGCTCTCGTAACCGCCGCCGCAAACTGACCGGGGGTCGGAGAAAAGGCACGCCGAAAAAGCCGGCGGTCAGGGCTCCTGGAACGGTTTGGAGCCGCCGGGGACGTCGTCCGGGAAGACCGGGCAGCGGATCTCGCCGGTCAGGAACTTCCTTACGAAGCTCGAGAAGTTGCCTTCGTACGACCAGCTCTGCCGCAGGTCCGTGATCACCACGGTCCACTCGTCCGGCTCGCCGCGGGTGTACCAGAGGCAGTGGTCGCCACCCGGTGTCGTGCCCCACGGCAGCAGGCCGGGGACGTCCGGGTGCACCCGCAGTCCCGGCTGGCGTCTCAGCACCCGCAGGATCTTGGGCGCCTGCGCCATCCAGTTCATGAACGCGGCACGCGCGGTGGGGTGCAGGATTCGGACGTAACCGCCGACGATCAGCGGTGGATAGGCCTCGGCGAGGTGCACGTAGTCGGTCGGCAGGTCCGTGCCCGCCCGCGCCCTGACCGCGTCCCAGTCGACCGGGTCAGGACGCCTTTCTGGCGCTCCCAGCAGATCGATCCACTCGTCAGGCGGCACCGCTCACCTCCGTGACCCTCAAGCATCGCCTGCGGCACTCGGGATTCGGTTGTACCGCAGTCCAGCGATGACCAGTGAGACGACGGCGTCGAACGCGTCCTGAATGTGAGGATCCGCCCACTCCTGGGCGTGCGCCGGGTGGTGGAACCTGTCGGTCGCGTCCCACACCGCCAGCGCCGTCTTCCGCACGTCGTCGGTCACGAACTCCTGGGTATCCACTCCCGCGCGGATGATGCGCGCGAGCTGACCCACCAGGTGCTCGATGTGGAACTCGGGGATGGCGCGGCTCTCCCTGACCAGCACCAGGTACGTCGCGAACAGCTCGGGTTCCTCGACGTGCGAGTGCCTCTTGCGGTCGAAGAGCTTCTGCAGCCAGGCCCTGAGCATCTCGGCGGCGGTGAACCCCTGGTCGAACGCCGGCTCCATCGCCGCGTGCTGCGCGTCGAGCCAGCGCCGGGTCACCGCCTCCCGCAGCGCGGCTTTGGTGGCGAAGTGGCGGTAGACGCTGCCGTGGCTGACGCCGAGCGCCTTGGCGACGTCGACCACCGTCGCCTTGGCGGGGCCGTACCTGCGCAGCACCTCTTCGGTAGCCGCGAGGATCGCCTCCGACGTCAACGCCTCCGCCACTTGCTCACCTCTCGCTGTCCAACATGGCCATCTGCTGGGCCGGGTACCGGGTGCCCGCAGCGGCTCCAACAGGAACAACAGCTTCGATCTCCTGCAATTCCCGCTCGGTGAACGTCACGTCGACGGCCCCGATCGCCTCGCTCAGCCTCGCACGTTTGCTCGTGCCGACGAGAGGCACCACGTCCTCTCCGCGTGCCGCGACCCACGCGATGGCGAGCTGCGCGACCGTGATGCCCTTGTTGGTCGCGATCTCGTTGAGCTTCTCGACGAGAGCCTGGTTGTGGATCAGGTTGTCGCCCTGGAACCGAGGCGTGTGGACGCGGTAGTCGTCGCCGATGGCGGGCGGCGTGGCCGAGATCAGGCCGCGCGACAGCACCCCGTACGCGGTGATGCTGATGCCCAGCTCGCGGGTCGTCTGCAGGATCTCCCGCTCGACACCGCGCTCCAGCAGCCCGTACTCGATCTGCAGGTCGACGATCGGGTGCACGGCGTGGGCGCGGCGGATGGTCTCGGCGCCGACCTCGGACAGGCCGATGTGCCGGACGTATCCCTTCTCGATCTGCTCGGCGATGGCGCCGATGGTGGCCTCGATGGGCACGTTCGGGTCGAGCCGCGCGGGCCGGTAGATGTCGACGTGGTCGGTGCCGAGCCGTTCGAGCGAGTACGCGAGGAAGTTGGCCACCGCGACCGGGCGGGTGTCGAACCCGATGAACGCGCCGTCCGCGTCCCTCAGGCCGCCGAACTTGACGCTGAGCTGCACCTCGTCGCGGCGGCCCTTGATCGCCTCGTTGATGAGCAGCTCGTTGTGCCCCATGCCGTAGAAGTCACCGGTGTCGAGCAACGTGACGCCCGCGTCCATCGCGGCGTGGATGGTCGCGATGCTCTCGTCCCGGTCGGCGGGGCCGTAGGCGTTGGACATGCCCATGCAGCCCAGCCCGATGGCGGACACGACCGGACCGGTGGCTCCGAGCTGACGCTTCTGCATTTCCGGACTCCTTCATCTCTTCGGTGACTTCCACCCTGCCCGATGGACTGACAGATTTCAATATCTGTCAGTCCATCTTTGTCGGCTCAATTGACAAAATAGTTTTGAACGTTCAAAGTTGTTTTTGCGATGAGAGACGTGATCTACCTGGACCGGATGGAGCAGGCCGAGACACTGCTCAAGCCGCAGCGAGTGGAGGTGCTGCGGCAGCTCGCCGCGCCGCGTTCGTGCACCGAGGTCGCCGAGGTGCTCGATCAGACGCCGCAACGCGTGCACTACCACGTGAAACAGCTGGTCAAGGCCGGTCTCGCGACCCAGGTCGCCGAACGCAAGGTGCGCGGCGTCCAGGAAGGCCTCTACCAGGCCGTGGCGCGGTCGTACTGGCTGTCGCCGCGACTGGTCGGCCGGATCGGTTCGCGCGACGAACTCGCGCTGGGACACCTCGTGGACCTCGCCGAGCAGATCCAGGTCGACGTGGCGGCGCTGGACCGCTCGTCCGAACTGCCGTCGGTCGGCGTGTCCGGCGAGATCCGCGTCCGGCCGGAAGACCGCCAGCAGTTCCTCGCCGAGCTGCAGACGACGTTGCAGGACCTCTTCACCCGATACGGCGGCGCGGAAGGGGATGCGTTCCGCATCGCGCTCGCCTGCTATCCCAAAGGAGACGATCGATGAGCACCGGAACCATCCGCGTCCGCACGTCCGCGCCCGCCGCCAGGATCCACGAGGCCCTGACGACCGCGGAAGGCCTGCGGACGTGGCTCGCCGAGCACGCGCAGGTGGACCTGGAGGGCGGCCACTACGAGTTCTGGGGGCGCTACACGCCGGAAGGCGAACGCGGCCGGCAGAAACTGCTGGACCACGACGACAGGTCAGTGCGCTTCTCGTGGGCCTTGTACGGCACCGAGTACACGGTCGAGCTCGGGGTGGAGCAGGGTGACGGCGAGACGCTCATCGCGATGACGCAGACGCCGTACCCGACCTGGAGCGTGGGCGACGAGCAGTCGGAGATCCTCCAGACGTTCTGGCCGCTGGCGCTGGCGAACCTGGTCGAGCACGTCGAGGGACGGCCGGTGTTCGGGTTCTGCGACTTCACCACGCCCGAGCAGCGGTTCGAGACCGACATCGCGGCGACGCCCGCGGCCATCATCGACGCACTGACCGACCCCGACGTGTTCGCGCGGTGGTTCGGTGCGCGGATGGAGATCGAGCCGCACGTCGGCGGCCGGTGGACGATGGGCAGCTTCGAGCAGAACGAGCACCCGGCGAAGATCATCGCGCTCGATGAGGGGCACTTCGCGCTGGACTTTCAGGAAGGGATGGTCGCGTCCTGGGAGCTGAAGGGCTCGGAGGGCAGGACGCACCTGACGTTCGTGCAGAGCGGGTTCGACACCGGCAACCCGCCTTACGGGGCGTGGATGGGCTGGCTCAGCGGTTTCGCGGACCTGAAGCGGATGCTGGAGCTGCCCGGCTGGCGCCCGATGTGGCACTCGTACGACATCCCCGGTTTGCCTGACGGCCTACTGGTGCTCGAATAATCGGGCGTGAAGCAGGCGGGTGAGAGCCAGATCATTCGGTTCTGACCCGTTTGCGCCTGTCTTTCATCGGCGACGGATCGATATGGTTAAGTTCGTGCTCGATTCAGCCCGCATCGCCGTTGCCACTCTGCTGATCGCCTTCTCCGTGACCGCGTCGATCTTGTTCAGCTAGAACCAGGCCATGACCACGGCCGGCGAGGCCGCGAGGAAGCTGAACCTCGCGAAGCGGCCCGCCATGCCGGTCACGACGAACATCGCCGTGGACATGCCCGCGAACCCGGCGAGAACAGTCGTCGCCATGAACGGCGGCACCCCGACCAGCGAACTCACCGCGTGCGTGCCGGCCATCCAGTTCGGGTGCGCCCGGCACCTCACGTGGATCCAGGTGTTCCAGCGGTGGACGCGCGTGCCCGGCCCGAACCAGCGCTTCAGCCGTGACGGCTTGTCCTTCGGCTCGCGGTGCAGGAACTTCGGCAGGTGGATGTCGCCGCGCGCCGCGTAGAAGTAGAGCAGCTTGCCCAGCACCTGGCCGACGGCCACGGCGAGGCCGACGATCCAGAACGAGACGTCCGGCCAGCGCGTGCACAGTCCCAGCACGAACATCTCGATGCTGATCAGGGGAACTACCGCTGAGCCGAGCGCGACCCCGAAGGCGAGGCCAACCAAGGCGAGCACTCAGCCGAGGCTACACACATCTCAGTCGCCGAGGCGGATCTCCAACGGCCCGGACACCCGGACCTCCCGCAACGGACGCCCGCTCGCGTCCAACGTGCGGACCGTCCCGTCACCCGTCCAGCCGAGTCGTTCGTAGAAGTTGCGCGACGCCTTGTCCGCCTCGGGCACCCACGCGATGCCCCTCGTCGCGCCCGCCTCGCTCAGGCGCCTGCACGCTTCCGCGACCAGCCGCGTGCCGTGACCGCGACGCCCCCAGCGCGGCTCGACGAGAACGCTGAGCAGTGCGGTCGTGGCGGCGTCCTCCGGCAGCGACCCGTCGGCCTTGGCGACCTCGTCGTCCGGCGCCTTGCTGGCGACGACGAACCCGACGATCCACTCCCCCTCGACGGCTTTGAGCACCGCCCCCTGCTGAACCGCCAGCCCCCACGCCTCGTCGGTGTCGAGCGTGTCGAGCACCTCCGGCGGCAACAGCTGGGCGTAGGCGAGGCGCCACGTCTCCCGGTGGATGCGGACGATCTCTGGAAGATCAGCAGCGGTGGCGAGGTGCACGCCGGCGTCGGCCATGTCCGCACCTTATCGACGCCGCCGCGCAGAATTGTCAGGGGTGCGTGGCAACATCGGCCGGGTGCAGAGGATGAGTGCGGACGTGGCCCGCCGGATCGCGCTGGGCGCGCAGGGTTTCACCGACCTGAGGCCGTCGGCGGCCACGCGCAGGCACCTGCAACGGGTGCTGTCACGCGTGCAGCTGTTGCAGATCGACTCCGTGAACGTGGCCGTGCGCGCGCACTACATGCCGTTGTTCTCGCGCTTGGGTTCCTACGACCCGTCCCTGCTGGACGACGCGGCGTGGACCCACACGTCGCGCAAGCCCCGCATGCTCGTCGAGACCTGGGCCCACGAGGCGTCGCTGGTACCGGTCCTCGACTGGCCGTTGTTCCACTCGGGAGCCAAGAAGCGCGGCTGGTGGCAGAACTACCAGGCGATCCTCGAACGCTCACCCCAGCTCGTGGACGAGGTCCTGGCCGCCGTGAAGGAACTGGGCCCGATCGGCGCCGGAGCCCTGGAGAAGGCCCTGATCGGCGACTCGGGCCGCTCGAAGGGCCCGTGGTGGGACTGGTCCGAGGTCAAGCGGGTGTGCGAGGTCCTGTTCGGCGTGGGCGTCCTGACCACTGGCACGCGCCGCTCGTTCGAACGGCTCTACGACCTCACCGAGCGCGTGATCCCGCCGGACGTCCTGGCGCAGAAGTGGACTCCCGAGGAGGGCGCCCGCGAACTGGTCCTGCGCTCCGCCATGGCCCTGGGCGTGGCCACCGAACCGGACCTCCGCGACTACTACCGCCTCGACCCGCGCCGCTCGCAGGCAGCGGTGGCATCGCTGGTGGAAGAAGGCGTCCTGGAGCCGGTGTCGGTCGACGGCTGGCGAGGCGTCGGCTACCGGCACGTGGAGGCGAAGGCGCCGCGGCGGGTGGCAGGCCGCGCGTTGCTGTGCCCGTTCGACCCGCTGATCTGGGAGCGCGCGCGAACCGAACGCATCTTCGGCTTCCGGTACCGCATCGAGATCTACGTGCCGGAGCCGCGCCGGGTGCACGGCTACTACGTGTTCCCGTTCCTGCTGGACGGCCAACTGGTGGGCCGCGTGGACCTGAAGGCGGACCGCGCGGCGGGGGTGCTGCGCGTGCAGTCGGCCTGGTCCGAGGAAGGCGTGGAGCGGCCGCGGGTGGCGGCGGAACTGGCGGGCGAGCTGCGGCACATGGCCGACTGGCTGGGGCTGGAGGACGTGCTGGTGGTGCAGAAGGGGGATCTGGCGGCGGAACTGGCCGTGGCGGTCACGCACAGCTGACCGGCGAGCCGTTCCACCCTGCTCAGCTCGACCGGCGAGAGCTCAGACCGGCGGGCCCTGCCAGCGCCAGCCGGTCTGCGGCTCACGGCCGGGCAGGCTGGTGCGGTCGGTGGCCCACAGCAGCCCGGTCCAGGGATCCACGTCGAGGTCGTCGTGGGGGAACATCCTCGTGAGCACGCGGGCACAGACGTCGCGTGGCGGGTCGAGCCTCAGTCCGAGGCCGCGGGCGATGTCCTCGCCGTGCACCAGCGCTTCGACGCAGCCCATGCCCGCGAAGTGAGCCGGGTCTGCCATGCCGGTGGGGTGGTAGGCGCGAACGGACGGCGCAGTCGTCCGCACGACCGAGGAGAGGATCCGGCCACCGGCCACCGCGAACTCCAGCACTTCGGCCGGGCTCGCCTCCTCGTCCGCGACGGCGAGGAAGCGCACGTAGCGGGCATCAGGCCGGGCGACGAGCTGGGCCGCGTAGGACAGCAGGCAGTCGCCGACGTGTTCAGCGGTCTGCCGGCAGTTCCACTCCCCCGTACCGGGCGAGATCACCCAGTCCCGGCCGGTCGCGGGACCGAGCGTGTCGGCCACGCAGGAGAGGGCCGCGTCGAGGTCGTCAGCGGTCACCGTCACCGCCGCAGGATAGCGAGCAGGGCGGACGCGTTGGACACGTCCGCCCTGGCCAACACCCCGGCAAGATCAGGAGTGCAGCTCGATCGCCTTCCGCATCGTCTCGCGCGCCCGCCCGCGGTCCCCCGCGATGTCGTACGCGTACGCGAGCCGGAACCAGACCCGCCAGTCCTCCGGCGAGGCCTCGACCTCGGCCCGCCGCTCCTCGAACCACGAGTCGGCAGCCTCCCGGTCCACCCGCCCCGACGGCCGCCGCGGCAGGTGCGAGACGTCCGGCAGCAGCCCGTCCGCGTCGAGCTCGCGGGCCATCTTCTCGGTCTCCCAACCGAAACGCAGGTTGGAGTACACGAGCCACACGCCGAGCAGCGGCAGGATCAGCACGCCCACGCCGAGCAGCACGCCGACCACCGAGCCGGTCTGCAGCAGAGCCACCGCGCGGCCGGCGAGCAGGACGAAGTAGACCGCGAGAGCCGCGATCAGCACCCCGACCGTGATTCGAACCTTCACAGGTCGAGGTACTTGTCGAGACCGACCGCGAGACCGGGACGACCCACGATCTCCCGGACACCAAGGACGACGCCCGGCATGAACGACGTCCGGTGCAACGAGTCCTGACGGATCGTCAGCGTCTCGCTCTCGCCGCCGAACACGACCTCCTGGTGCGCGATCATCCCGGAGATCCGCAGCGAGTGAACACGCACGCCGTCCACGACAGCACCGCGCGCGCCCGGCTCCTCCTGCGTGGTCGCGTCAGGCATCGGGTCCATGCCCTCACGCGCCGCCGCGATCAGACGAGCCGTGTGCGCGGCCGTACCGGACGGGGCGTCGGCCTTGCGCGGGTGGTGCAGCTCGATGATCTCGGCCGACTCGTAGTACCGGGCCGCGATCTCGGAGAAGCGCATCAGCAGGACGGCACCGATGCCGAAGTTCGGCGCGACGAGCACACCGACCTCGGGCTTCGAAGCCAGCAACTGCTCCACCGCGGCCAGCTTCGCGTTGTCGAACCCGGAAGTGCCCACGACGCAGTGGATTCCGGCCGCGATGCAGAACTCCAGGTTCCCCATCACGACGTCGGGGTGCGTGAAGTCGACGACGACCTGCACACCGGAGTCCACCAGGGCCTGCAACGAGTCGTCGGCGTCGATCGCCGCCACGACCTCCATGTCCTTCGCGGCCTCGACCGCGCGGACGACCTCGGAACCCATGCGGCCCCGCGCGCCGAGAACTCCGACGCGAATCATGCAATCACCTCGTGTACCTGGTCCGGCAGATCGTCGGCGTGATCGTAAGGGCCGACCACGGCCGCGGCGACGGGACGGCGCAGCAGATCACGTGCGAGCAGCGCCACTTCGTCCGCGGACACCGCGTCGATGCGAGCCAACGTGTCTTCCACGCTCAGGTGGTCGCCGTAGTTCAGTTCGGACTTGCCGATGCGCGACATGCGGGAACTGGTGTCCTCCAGGCCCAGCACGAGCGCGCCGCGCAGCTGTCCCTTGCCGCGCGCCACCTCCGCGTCCGACAGGCCACCCCGCGCGACGTCCACGAGCACCTCGCGGATCACGCCCGCGGTCTCGCCGAGCCGGTCCGGCTGGCAGCCCGCGTAGACGGAGAACGTGCCGGTGTCCGCGTACAGGCCGACCGACGAGTACACCTGGTACGCCAGGCCTCGGCGCTCGCGCACCTCCTGGAACAACCGGGAGCTCATGCCGCCGCCGATCGCCGCGTTCAGCACGTTCAGCGCGAACCGGCGCTCGTCGTGGCGGTCCAGGCCCTTCATGCCGAGCATCAGGTGCGCCTGCTCGGTGTCGTCGGTGTGCAGCACCAGCTTGCGGGCGTCGGCGATGCGCGCGCGACCCGCCCGTGGCGCGACCGCGGTGCCCTCCCGCGACAGCCGGTCGCCGATGGCCTTGCGCACCAGACGCATCACGTGCGTGTGCTCGATGTTGCCGGCGACGGAGAACACCATGCGCGGCAACGTGTAGCGCTTCTTGTAGAACGAGAAGAGGTTGTCCCTCTCCATGTCCTGAATGGACTTCTCGGTGCCGAGCACCGGCCGGCCCAGCGCGTGCCCGCCGAACAACGCCTCGATGAACGCGTCGTGCAGCAGGTCCTCGGGGTCGTCGTCGCGCATCGCGATCTCTTCGAGCACGACACCGCGTTCGGTCTCGAAGTCACGCGGACCGCAGATCGCCTCGAACACCACGTCCGCGACCAGGTCCACCGCGAGCGGCAGGTCCTCGTCCAGGACGTGCGCGTAGTAGCAGGTGTGCTCCTTGGCGGTGAACGCGTTCAGCTCGCCGCCGACCGCGTCGATCTCCTCCGCGATGGCCGCCGCCGAACGCCGCGAGGTCCCCTTGAACAGCAGGTGTTCCAGGTAGTGCGCGGCACCCGCGACCTCGGGCCGTTCGTCACGGGACCCGACCTGCACCCACAGCCCGACCGAGGCGGACCGCACGCTCGGGATGCGCTCGGTGATGACCCGCAGGCCCGAGGGCAGCATGCTGCGCCGCACCTCGGACCCCGCGGACGTCTCGAGCACCCGCGTGCTGCCCGGCTTCTGGAGGTGCCCAGGCGTTGCAGTACGCGGACGGCCGCGGGTGGATGCACCCGCGGCCGTCACGTTGTTCGTCGCACTCACTGCGCGGGAGCCGCCTCAGCGGCCTCAGCCGGAGCCTCGGCAGCGGGAGCCGCCGCCGGCTTGGCGTCCGCTGCGTCGTCATCGGACACGACGATCAGGCTGATCTTGCCGCGCTGGTCGATGTCGGCGATCTCGACGCGGAGCTTGTCGCCGACCTTGACGACGTCCTCCACCTTCGCGATGCGCTTGCCGTTGCCCAGCTTCGAGATGTGGACGAGGCCGTCCTTGCCGGGCAGCAGCGAGACGAACGCGCCGAACGCGGCCGTCTTCACCACGGTGCCCAGGAAGCGCTCGCCGACCTTCGGCAGCTGCGGGTTCGCGATCGCGTTGATCATGCCGATCGCGGCCTCGGCCGAGGGGCCGTCCGCCGCACCGACGTAGATCGTGCCGTCGTCCTCGATGGAGATGTCGGCACCGGTCTGCTCGGTGATCGAGTTGATCATCTTGCCCTTCGGGCCGATGACCTCGCCGATCTTGTCGGTCGGGATCTTGACCGACGTGACGCGCGGAGCGAAGGCGCTCATCTCGTCCGGGTCGGAGATGGCCTCGGCCATGACCTCCAGGATGGTGTAGCGCGCGTCGCGGGCCTGGCCCAGCGCCTGCGCCAGCACCTCGGACGGGATGCCGTCGAGCTTCGTGTCGAGCTGCAGCGCCGTCACGAACTCCTTGGTGCCCGCGACCTTGAAGTCCATGTCGCCGAACGCGTCCTCGGCACCGAGGATGTCGGTCAGCGCCACGTACTCGGTCTTGCCGTCGACCTCGTCGGAGACGAGACCCATCGCGATGCCGGAGACCGGCGCCTTCAGCGGGACACCCGCGTTGAGCAGCGACAGGGTCGAGGCGCAGACCGAACCCATGGACGTCGAGCCGTTGGAGCCGAGAGCCTCGGACACCTGGCGGATCGCGTACGGGAACTCGTCACGCTTCGGGAGCACCGGCATGAGCGCGCGCTCGGCCAGTGCACCGTGGCCGATCTCGCGGCGCTTCGGCGAACCCACGCGGCCGGTCTCACCGGTCGAGTAGGGCGGGAAGTTGTAGTGGTGCAGGTAGCGCTTGTGCGTCTCGGGAGACAGCGAGTCGATCTGCTGCTCCATGCGCAGCATGTTCAGCGTGGTGACACCCAGGATCTGGGTCTCGCCGCGCTCGAACAGCGCCGAGCCGTGCGTCCTGGGGATCACGGCCACCTCGGCACCCAGGTCGCGGATGTCGGTGAGGCCGCGGCCGTCGATGCGGACCTTGTCGCGCAGGATCCGCTGGCGCACGAGCTTCTTGGTCAGCGAGCGGAACGCGGCGCCGACCTCCTTCTCGCGACCCTCGAACTGCTCGGCCAGCTTGTCCAGCGTGGCGGCCTTGATCTCGTCGAGCTTCTCCTCGCGCTCCTGCTTGCCCGCGATGGTCAGCGCCTGCGCGAGCTCGCCGGAAGCGGCCGACTCGACGGCCTCGAACGCGTCGGCCTGGTAGGCCGGGTACGTCGGGTACTCACCGGTCTCCTTGGCGGCGACCTGCGCGAGCTGCGCCTGCGCCTCGCAGAGGACCTTGATGAACGGCTTGGCGGCCTCGAGACCCGCGGCCACGACCTCCTCGGTGGGGGCGACGGCGCCCTCGCCGATCAGGTCGATCACGTTCTCGGTGGCCTCGGCCTCGACCATCATGATCGCGACGTCGCCGGACTCGACCACGCGACCCGCGACGACCATGTCGAACACGGCCTTCTCGAGCTGCTCGTGCGTCGGGAACGCGACCCACTGGCCCTCGATCAGCGCCACGCGGACGCCACCGATCGGGCCGGAGAACGGCAGGCCGGCGAGCTGCGTGGACGCGGACGCGGCGTTGATCGCCACGACGTCGTACAGGTCGGCCGGGTTGAGGCTCATGACCGTGATGACGACCTGGATCTCGTTGCGCAGACCGTCCACGAAGGACGGGCGCAGCGGACGGTCGATCAGGCGGCACGTGAGAATCGCGTCCGTGCTCGGACGGCCCTCACGCCGGAAGAACGAGCCGGGGATGCGGCCCGCGGCGTACATGCGCTCCTCGACGTCCACCGTGAGGGGGAAGAAGTCGAAGTGCTCCTTGGGCTGCTTCGACGCCGTGGTGGCGGAGAGCAGCATCGTCTCGTCGTCCAGGTACGCGACCACGCTTCCGGCGGCCTGACGCGCGAGGCGCCCGGTCTCGAAGCGGATGGTGCGCGAGCCGAACTTGCCGTTGTCGATTACGGCAGTCGCCTCGTGGACTTCAGTGTCCGTCATTTACTTGTTACTCCTCGTCTTTTGGACACCGCACACGCGTCTTGACGAGGCCGGTCTTCGATCGAAGTCCCCTGGGGCGTTCCACCAGGGGGCCACTACCGAGGACCGGCGCGGAAACTGCTTCGCGCGATGCGGGCCCTGTTTTGTTCCTCTTTCAACCAGGGATCTGTATACACCCGGTTGTACGCCGAGGGGGAGTGACCGGCCGGTCACTCCCCCTCGGCAAGTATCACCTGCGCAGACCGAGGCGCTGGATCAGCGCGCGGTAGCGGTTGATGTCCACCTTGGTCAGGTAGTTCAGCAGACGGCGGCGACGGCCGACCATCAGCAGAAGACCACGGCGGGAGTGGTGGTCGTGCTTGTGCTGCTTGAGGTGCTCCGTGAGGTCAGCGATGCGCTTGCTCAGCAGGGCGACCTGCGCCTCGGTCGAGCCGGTGTCGCTGTCGTGCAGACCGTACTCACCGAGGATGGACTTCTTCTGCTCCGTGGACAGTGCCACTAGGTACTTCTCCTACTTGTTCAGGTCCGTGCGGCCCCACGCCCGCCGAATTGCTGGCCGGGGTAGCCGGTACTGGCCGCCACGGACCGCAGCCAGACCCAACTGGGAAGGCTATCAGGCACAGTGCTCAGCGGCGCGCTGACGTGCGCAACCCCACCCGGGTGAGGGGCGTGTACACACCGTCCGCACTGCTCACGAGCACCGCTTCCGACGGCTGCCACGGACTGCTCAGGAAGGCCGGCATCGGCTGTCCCCGGTATCCGTACGCCACCGTCAGGTGCGCGAACCAATTGTCGTCCGCGCCTGCTGCCCTTGCCAACTGATTTAAGTCGCCGTCTATTCCGGCCCACAGAACCGTGTCGCGGAAGGTGCCGAAGTTCCTCAGCCGGATTTCCGGCACCTCGTGGCCCTCGAGGGCTTTGAAGCGTTCCTCATCTGCAGTTTCGCCGTGAAAGCACAACGTGATGTGCCACTTTTCCGGCTTGGTCCACTTCACGTCCGGGCCGCTGTCGAGCACCGCTCGGAGCTCGTCCACCACGTGCCGCGGCGGGTAGATCGCGGTGAAGAACTTCACCTGTTGGCGGCCCTGATCGCGCGCCGGAACAGCTCGGCGATCGCCGGGAAGTCGTCGGACAGCATGTCCGCGGCCTGCTGGAGCTCCGTGCGGTCGGCGATGCGGCGCAGCACCGGGTACGCGACGCTCTCGTCGCCGTTGACCGGCAGCGAGTCGCGGGACACGGTCGGCTTGGACTCGCGCACGTCGTCGAGCGCGCGCTGCAACGCCTCCGGCGCCCCGGTCGCCACGTCCGGCGTGAGGACCTTGCGCTCCAGCATGATCATCCGTGCGAGCACGGACGGGTTGCCGATCTTGGCGCGGCGGCCGCTCATCACCTGGCTGAGCATCGGCGCGCTGATCCCCAGCACGTCCGCGAGCTGAGCCTGGGACACGTTGAAGGCCACGACGAGCCGGCGCACCCGGTCACCCAAGGGCTCCCCGTACCACTCCCGCTGCAGCGCGAGGTTGCGCTGCACGATCTTGTGGTCCTCCACCTCAGCCTCTCCCGTAGCCCGCACTCCGACCCGCATCCTGCCAGCCCGCGAACACACCCACGTCCGCTTCGCCCAATCTGACGGTCACGACTCGGCCAGCAGTTCCCTCGTTCGGTCTACATCGCGGTGCATTTGTTCGAGAAGAGCCTCGACGGAGTCGAACTTCTCCATCTCGCGCAGCCGGTCGACGAAGTCCACCGCGACCCGCTGCCCGTAGTAGTCCTCGTCCACGTCCAGCACGAACGCCTCGACCCGCCGTTCCCGCCCGGAGAACGTCGGGTTCGTCCCCACGCTCACCGCGGCCTTGAGCGTCTTGCCCTTGGCGTCGGTGAACCAGCACGCGTAGATGCCGTCGGCCGGCACCGCCGCGAACTTGGGCGTCGACAGGTTGGCCGTCGGGAACCCCAGGTCCTTCCCCCGCCCGTCGCCCTTGACGACGATGCCCTCGAGCCGGTGTGGCCGGCCCAGCGCCTCCGCCGCCGCCTTCACGTCCCCGGCGTCGATGCACGCCCGGACGTAGGTCGACGAGTAGGTCACCTCTTCTGCGGACACCAGATCAGCCCCCTCGGTCACGAATCCGAACCGCTGCCCGAGCTGGCGCAGCAACGCGACGTTACCGGCAGCCTTGTGCCCGAAGGTGAAGTTCTCACCCACCACGACAGCGGCCGCGTGCAGCTTCTCGACGAGCACCTCGTGCACGAACTCGTCCGCGGGCATGCGGGAGGTCTCGAGGCTGAACGGCACCACGACGAAGTGGTCGATGCCGAACTCCTCCACCAGCTCCGCCCTGCGCCGCAGCGTCGTCAGCTGCGCGGGGTGGCTGCCGGGCCGCACGACCTCGGACGGGTGCGGGTCGAACGTCATCAGGACGCTCGGCAGGCCGCGCTCGTCCGCGAGCTCGACGGCCCTGCCGATGAGGGCTTGATGGCCTTTGTGGACACCGTCGAAGACACCGATGGTGACCACGCAGCGGCCCCAGCCGCCGGGGAGGTGATCCAGACCGCGCCAGCGTTGCACGGTGATCAGCCTACGTCGGCGGTGTGCGCCGCCGCAGTCGCAGGTCCGTTCACCCGCCACCGGTCCGCAGGCGCTCGAGCCGAGCGGGATTGCTCAGCACGTTCGACACCATCAAACCGAGGTCGAAGTCCTCCGGCTCCGCGGACGTGAAGTCGAGGTCGGGGTCGATCACGAGGTTCCAGAGGCTCGGCCAGTAGACGCACGACCACAGCACTTCACCGTCCGACAGGATCGTCAGCCGCCGCCTGGGTCCGGCCACCTTCGTCAGCTCCGCCGCCATACCCGGCTCCAGCTCGAACCGCCGCCACCACGACCGCACCCAAAGCCGTCCGTTGCGCCGATAGAACCTGACGAACAGCAACGCTCGCGAAATCCTCATGAAAGCCCCCGGACGGAGCCTAGCCAGCGGGGCTCAGCACCACCACGGGCTTGCACGCGGTGCCCTCGTCCTTGGCCAGCGCGATGACGTGCCCGTCGGGCCCGAACACGCCGTACGTCCCGTCGATCCCGCCCGCCTTGAGCCGCTGCCCGTGCGAAAGCGCCGATGCCTCCTGCGGGTCGATCTCGCGGCGCGGGAACGCCGTGGCCACCGCCGAGTCGAGGTCCAGCGACAGGCCGGGCGTCTCCTCCAGCTGCTCCAGCGTCCGGGCGACGCGCAGGTCGAACGGCCCGACCCTGGTGCGCCGCAACGCACCCAGGTGCCCACCGACACCCAGCGCGGCGCCGAGGTCGCGCGCCAACGCGCGCACGTACGTCCCGGAGGAGCACTCGACCATCACGTCGAGCAGCACCGTCTTGTCCTCACGGCGCGTGAACAGCACGTCGAACCGATGCACCGTCACGGGCCGTGCGGGAATCTCAACCTGCTCACCAGCACGCACCCGCGCGTAGGCCCGCTTGCCGTCGATCTTCACCGCCGACACCGCGGACGGCACCTGCTGGATCGGCCCGGTGAGCTTCGCCACCTCGGCGGCGATCGCGTCGTCGGCCACGTCAGAAGCATCCACAGTGGACAAGACCTCGCCCTCGGCGTCGTCCGTGGTGGTGGACGCCCCGAGCACGATCGTCGCGAGGTAGGCCTTGCTGTCGAGCGCGAGGTGACCGAGCAGCTTCGTGGCCCGCTCGATGCCGAGCACGAGCACGCCCGTGGCCATGGGGTCGAGCGTGCCGGCGTGCCCGACCTTGCGGGTGCCGAGAATCCTGCGCACACGCGCCACCACGTCGTGCGAGGTCATGCCGTCCGGCTTGTCGACGACGACCAGGCCCGGTGCAACAGAGGGTTTCACGGCCGGAAAGCTTAAGCGACGCGCAGAGCGTCCCAACGACGACGCCGCAACTGCACCGGCACGGCCTCCCCGCGCTCCTCGGCAGCGAACACCGCCGCCCGCGCCCGCCGCCACCACACGAGCATCCGCCACCCGCCGAACGCGAGCACCGCCACCAGAAAGCTGAAAGCGACCCGAAACGCCGTGGCAGGCGCCAACACGCCCTCGACGAGGTCCAGCAACACACCAACCCCGAGCGCAGCCACCGTCACCGCGAGAAACCCACCCACGTTGACCAGCCCACTGGCCGTGGACTGCCGGTGCGAGGGGTTGTAGTCCCGCGCCAACGCGAACGCGACCCCGGAAATCGGCCCACCAACCGTCAACACAAGAAACACAACGGCGATAACAGGCACCGGCACGTGCCCACCGGGCCACAACAACAACACGCCCCACCCAGCCAGCGCGAACGCCAGGAACCCACCCGCAATGGGCATCCGCCACTCAGGATTGCGCGAGAACAACGCCCCGATCACCGGACTGGCCACAATCGCCCCGATGACCAACAACCCGAGCGTGGACGACGCGGCCTTGGCCGACATGCCCTGCGCCTGCACGAGGTACGGATACCCCCACAACAACCCGATCACAGCAGGCGTGGACATGGTGCTGAAGTGCGCCCAGAACCCGAGCCGAGTCCCCGGCACACTCCAAGCCGTCCGAACCTTCGGCCAAATCTTCCGAAACGGCACAACCTCGGGCTTCGGCGCCACGAACCCGGCAGGCACGTCCCGCAACCGCCAGAACGCCACACCCGAGTAGGCAGCAGTAACCGCCCCAGCCACGAAGAACGCCCAGGTCCACCCAACGGACCCGAGCATGAGCGTCAACGGCACAGTGGCCACGAGGTTGCCCACCCCACCCAACGCAGCCGTGACCGCCACGACCAACGAGTACTGCCGAGGCGGAAAGTGCGCAGCCACGAGCCGAATGACGCTGATGAACGTCATCGCGTCACCCATCCCCAGCACGGCCCGAGCAACGAGCCCCAGCCCGTACGAGTCAGCGACAGCGAACAGCAACTGCCCGGTCCCCATGAGCAACGCGGCGGCAGTGAGCACCCGCCGAGGCCCAAACCGATCAACGAGCAGCCCGGTAGGAATCTGCATCAGGGCGTAAACCCCGATCTGCAACACGGTGAACACCCCGAGCTGCGCGGGCCCGAGCCCAAACCGCTCACTGGCCTCCAGCCCGGCCACACCAAGCGTGGTCCGGTGAAACACAGCGGCGAAGTAGACGAACACAGCGGTGGTCCAGATCAGCCACGAGGTTCGGGTGGCGCGATCGACCGACGGCAAGACGCACTCTCCCAGGTCGGAGGCGAGCAGATATTAGTTACATCGCCTAAACAACCTTCTTGGTAACGATTCCATGCCGTGAGGTCGGCCACAGGTCCCCACCAGCCAAAACGCCCGTGCCCCCGCTCACACCGCCAGGCCTCCGGGCGGCCAGCGACGCGAAGCAAGGCGCCGAGGGGGCGAAACCGGGCGAGACCGGCCATGCGAACGGAACGCGCAAGGCCAACGGCACACGGCGGACCTGACACGAGCGGAACACGACAAGCGGCGAGGCCGAAGGCCAGCCGCCCCAAGGCGAGGCCGCAGGCGAGCCGAAGCGATGCCGAGCCGTTTTGAGCAAACAACGCTGGTGGGGTGGTCCCCACACGCCGAACACCTACGCAACAGCAAGCCGCCCAACGCAACAGGGGGACGACCTACGAAACCCAGGCCAACCTACGAAACCCAGGCGGACCCAAGACGACCCGACGCGCTCCTACCGAACCGCCCCAACAACAGCCCACTCCCCAGACCGAGCCCTCCACACCACAGCCCCCAACCGCAACACCATGAACGCCGACAGCCCAGTCCAAATCCCAACCAACCCCCACCCGAAAACGTACGAAGCCCAAACCAACGGCAAGAACCCCACCACCGCCGCCCCCAACGTCGCAGTCCGCATGAACCGAACGTCCCCAGCCCCCAACAAAACCCCGTCCAACGCGAACACGACCCCAGCAACCGGTTGCAGCGCAACAAAAAACCACCAAGCATGCGGAATCTCCGCCAACACCCCAGCATCCGAAGTGAACGCCCGAGGCAACACAGAAACCAGGCAAGCGAACAAAACCCCGAGCCCAACCCCGAAAACCAGCCCGTACCGAGTGACCTGCCAAGCCAGCCGCTCAGCCTGCACCCGCCGAGACGCCCCCAACGCCGCCCCCACCAACGACTGCGCGGCGATCGCCAGCGAATCCAGCACCAACGCCAGGAACGTCCACAGCTGCAACACGACCTGATGCGCCCCCACAGCAGCAACAGACGTCCGAGCAGCCACCGAAGCCGCACTCACAAAGCAAGCCTGGAACGCCAAACTCCGCAACACCAGGTCACGCCCCATGCCGAGCTGCGCGCGCATGGCACCCCAATGCGGCGCCAACGGCACCTTCTCCGCGAAGAGCGCGCGCACGAAGAGCCCCGCCGCCAGCACCTGCGCCACCACGTTCGCGACGGCCGACCCCTCGAGCCCCCACCCCGCGCCGTACACCAGCGCCGGGCACAGCACGGCGCTGATGCCGTTGCCGATCAGGATGTACCGCAACGGCCGGCGGGTGTCCTGGACGCCGCGCATCCAGCCGTTGCCGGCCATCGTCACGAGGATGAACGGCGCCCCGAACAACGCGATGCGCACCCACTCCACCGCGGCGTCGGCCACCGCGCCCTCGCCGGCCAGCAGCGACGCCAGCGGGCGCGCGAACAGCTGGCCCAGCACCACCACGAGCAGTCCCGCCGCCAGTGCCAGCCAGGTGGCCTGCACGCCCTCCTCGACGGCGTCGGCGCGGCGGCCAGCACCGTGCAGACGGGCCGTACGGGCCGTCGTGCCGTACGACAGGAACGTCAGCTGCGTCGACACCTGCGTCAGCAGCACCCCGCCGAGCGCCAGGCCCGCCAGCGGCAGCGCGCCCAGGTGCCCGACGACGGCCGTGTCGACGAGCACGTACAACGGCTCGGCCGCCAGCACGCCCAGCGCCGGCACCGCCAACCCGATCACCCGCCGCGCGGGAACCCGATCCTCCACAGGCCGAACCTAGGCGTTCGGGGAGCGCTGTCCATCTGTTTAGCGATGGAAAGCACTCACCTCCTGGGAGCTCCCCGCGCTCGACCGGGTCACTCGCCCACGCTCAACCGGGCCGCTCATCCACGCCCTACCGGGTCGCTCTCCCAGGCCCTCCCGGTTCGCTCACCACGCTCGACCGGGTCACTCGCCCACGCTCGACCAGGTCACTCACCCGCGCCTTACCGGGTCGCTCACCCAGGCTCTCCCGGTTCGCTCGCCACGCTCTTCCGGTTCACTCCCCCACGCCCACCGGTTCGGTCACCCACGACCTACCGGTTCACTCCCCCCCGACCTACCGGTTCGCTCACCCAACGCTCTCCCGGTTCGCTCCCCCGCGCGCTTCCTCGATACGCGAGGCGCGCGTAACAGCGTTTCAGGACCTCCAAGCGCCCTGAACCACCCGATCGAGCGACAAGAAACGCCACCTACGCCCGCTGCGGCAGCCCGAACACCTGCTCGCGCGCGACCGCCAGCGCCGAGTGCAGCGCCCCCGCACGGACCGGGTTCGTGGTGATCTGCGCGAGGTGCACCGGCGTCCGCGGCACCACCAGCTTCAGCAGCTCCGCCGACACCAGGTCGCACAGCGTCTCGCCACCGGCCTGCGCCACTCCACCGGAGAGCAGCACCAGCTCCGGGTCGAGCACGCACACCACGTTCGCCAGCCCCAAAGCGATTCTACGAGCGAGGTCCGACAAGAACGCGCGTCCTTCGGTCCCGGAGGTCAGCGCGTGGGCGACGGCCTCCAGACCCGACGACGCCGAGATCCCGTGCGACGCCGCCAGCGCCACGATCGCGTCGCTGTCGACCTGGTCGCCGTAGCGGCCGCCGGGGACCTGCATCGAGTCGATCTCGCCGGCACCGCCCGTGACACCGCGCAGCAGCACGCCGTTGACGACGACCGCCGACCCGATCTCGTCGGCCGGCCAGAACAGCACGAAGTTCCGCACGCCCACCGCCCTGCCGGAGCTCATCTCCTCCAGCGCGGCGAGGTTGATGTCGTTCTCGATCGACACCGACGTCCCCAGCAGCTCGCGCAGGGTCGCGGGCAGGTCGACGTCCACCAGGCCCGGCAGGTGCGGCGCGAAGCCCAGGTGCCCGGTCGCCGGGTCCACCGCGCCCGGCGTGCCGACCACGACGTGCGACAGCGCGTCGAGCCGGAGACCCGCGAGGGCCGCCGCCTTCTGCACGGTCTCCCGGAACGCCTGCAGCGTGTTCTCCTTGGGCATCGGCGCGCTGTGCTCCGCGAGCAACGAGCCCGTGATGTCCGCGATGACCACGTCGATCAGGTCCGCCGACAACGCCACGGCCGCGACGTGCCCCACCCCGCCGTTGACCGCCCACATCTGCGCGCGCGGGCCGCGCCCACCACCACGCAGGCCGGTGCGGACGACCATGCCGTCCTCCTCCAGCCGCGCCAGCAGCTGGGCGGTCGCGGGCTTGGAGAGGCCGATGACCTCCTCCAGCTCGGCCCGCGTCATCGCACCGCTGCGCAGCAATGTCTCGATCGCGGCCCGGTCGTTGATCTCCCGCAGCAGCCGCGGGCTTCCTGTCCTCGTCATGACCCCACCCGCTCCAACGCGCCCTTGAGCGCGGCGACGACCTGCTCCGCGGGCCCGTCGAAGGTGAACCCGGCGGCCAGCCGGTGCCCACCACCGCCGAGGACCTGCGCCACCTCGCGCACGTCGACCCGGCTCACGGCCCGCAGCGACACCGACCAGAAGCCGGGTCGCAACTCCTTCAACACGGCGGCGACCTCGGCCTCGGAGGTGGAACGCACCACGTCGATCACGCTCTCCACCTCCTCGCTGCGCACATCGCGCGCGTCGTCCAGCCCGACCACCGCGTGCACCAGCCCGAGGCCTCCCGCCGCGCGCTGGTCCAGTTCGGCCCTGCCCAGCACCCGCGACAGCATGCCCAGGTACGCGAACGGATGCGCGTCCATCAACGGCCGCGTGACGCTGTACGCGTCCACTCCGGTCTGCAGCAGCCGGGCGGCCGTCTCGTGCGCCGCCGGCCCCGCCTTGCGAAAGCCCCCAGTGTCCGTGACCAGCCCCGCGTAGATGCACCGCGCGATCGGCTCGTCGATCTCCACGTCCATCTCGTCCAGCAGCTTCAACGCGATGAGCGCCGTCGCCTCCGCGTGCTCGTCGATGCAGTGCACCGTCCCGTACCGCGTGTTCGACACGTGGTGGTCGACGACGATGACCGGACCCGTGCACCGCTCGACCCTGCCGGCCAGCGGCCCGAGTCGCTGCAGGCTGCCGGTGTCCATCACGACCAACAACGAAGGCTCCAGAGGCACCTCGTCGCGGTGGACCAGCAACCCCGCCGTGTCCAACGCCTTCAGCGACTCCGGCACCGTCTCGGGCTCACCGAACGCCACTCGCACCGCGACCCCGCGCCGGTGCAACGCGAGCCCCACCGCCAACGCGCTCCCGAGCGTGTCCGCGTCGGGGTTGATGTGACTCAGCAGGGTCACGTCGCGGGCGTCGGCCAGCAACCGCGCGGCCTCGGCAATGGTGGTGCTCAGGTCGTCTGCCACAGGGAGACGTTAGCTGTTCACCGTCCCGATGTGCTGCAGGGCACCCACGGACAAGACCATGTCCCTCTGGCACGAGGTGAACGGCCCAACCGCGGGTGCCCCGAACAGTGCTGTGTGGACGGTGCGTCAGTCCTCGTCCTCGTCCTCGCGCGGCGCCTTGTACGGATCCGCCTCGCCGGCAGGAGACGCCCCGGCGGCCAGCCTGGCCACCTCGGCGTCGGCGGCCTGAGCCTTGGCCAGCAGCTCGTCCATCTTCCGCGCCGTGTCGGGCACGGTGTCGGTGATGAACGTCAGCGTCGGTGTGAAGCGGACCCCGGTCTGCTGTCCGACCATGGAACGCAGCACGCCCTTGGCCTTCTCCAGCGCCGCCGCGGCACCGGCGAGATCGGGCTCGGAATCCAGACGCTCACCCAGCACCGTGTAGTACACGGTCGCGTCGTGCAGGTCACCGGTCACCTTGGTGTCGGTGATGGTGACCCGAGCCAGACGCGGGTCCTTGACCTCGTGCTCCAGAGCCGAGGCAACGATCTGCGAGATCCGCTTGGCGAGCTTGCGGGCACGTGCCGTGTCGGCCACGAGCCTCCCCTTCCTAGTCGTCCTCCGGCCCGACGAGACGCGTCCGGGCGGAGAGCAGTTCAAGTTCGGGACGTCCGGCGACCAGCCTTTCACAGGCGGCCAGGACGTCCCTGACGTGCTCGGAGTCGGCGGCGACGGCCGCGACCCCGATCAGGCTGCGCCGATGCAGGTCCAGATGACCGGCCTCGGAGACAGCGACCTCGAAGCGCTTGCGCAGCTCCGCCACGACAGGGCGGACCACCGAGCGCTTCTCCTTCAACGAGTGGACGTCACCGAGCAGCACGTCCAGTTCCAGAGCCCCCACGTACATGGGCAAGATCCTCCAGAAGAAAAGGGTGCGGAGCCACCGGTTAAACGGCTCCGCACCCCTCACGTCAACCGACTAGGCGCGCGGCTTCTCGCGCATCTCGAAGGTCTCGATGATGTCTTCCAGCTTGAGGTCGCTGTAGTTGCCGAGCGTGAGACCACACTCGAAACCTTCGCGGACCTCGGTGGCGTCGTCCTTGAACCGCTTGAGCGAGCTGATCGGGAGGTTCTCCGCGATCACCTTGCCGTCACGGATCAGGCGAGCACGCGCGTTGCGGCGGATCTCGCCCGACAGGACCATGCAACCCGCGATCGTGCCGACCTTGGAGGACTTGAAGACGTCGCGGATCTCGGCGCGGCCGAGCTGGACCTCTTCGAACTCCGGCTTGAGGAGACCCTTGAGGGCCGCCTCGATCTCGTCGATCGCCTGGTAGATGACCGTGTAGTACCGGACGTCCACACCTTCGCGGTTCGCGAGCTCGGTCGCCTTGCCCTCGGCCCGGACGTTGAAGCCCAGGACGATGGCGGAGCCGGCCACGGCGAGGTTGATGTCGCCTTCGGTGATGCCACCGACACCGCGGTGGATCACGCGCAGCTCGACGTCGTCGCCGACCTCGATCTTCATGAGCGCGTCCTCGAGGGCCTCGACGGTACCCGAGTTGTCACCCTTGATGATCAAGGTGAGAGCGCTGGTTTCCTTCAGCGCCGCATCCAGGTCTTCCAGGCTGACGCGCTTGCGCTTCGCGGCGTTGGCGGCGTTGCGAGTGCGGGCCTGGCGACGCTCGGCGATCTGGCGAGCGACGCGGTCCTCCTCGACCACGAGGAACGTGTCACCGGCGCGCGGCACCGACGTCAGACCGATGACCTGCACCGGACGCGACGGGGTCGCGTCGTGCACGTCGTCGCCGTGCTCGTCCACCATGCGGCGGACGCGGCCGTAGGCGTCGCCGGCGACGATCGAGTCGCCGACGCGCAGCGTGCCGCGCTGGACCAGCACCGTGGCGACCGGACCGCGACCGCGGTCGAGGTGCGCCTCGATCGCGACACCCTGGGCCTCCATGTCCGGGTTGGCCCGGAGGTCCAGCGAAGCGTCGGCGGTCAACAGGATGGCCTCGAGGAGGCTGTCGATGTTGATGCCCTGCTTCGCCGAGATGTCGACGAACATCGTGTCGCCGCCGTACTCCTCGGCGACCAGGCCGTACTCCGTCAGCTGCTGACGGATCTTGGCCGGGTTGGCGCCTTCCTTGTCGATCTTGTTGACCGCGACCACGATCGGCGCCTCGGCGGCCTGGGCGTGGTTGATCGCCTCGACCGTCTGCGGCATCACGCCGTCGTCGGCTGCGACGACGATGACCGCGATGTCGGTCGCGTTCGCACCACGGGCACGCATGGCGGTGAACGCCTCGTGACCGGGGGTGTCGATGAAGGTGATGAGCCGCGGGTTGCCCTCGAGCTCCGTCTCCACCTGGTACGCACCGATGTGCTGGGTGATGCCACCGGCCTCGCCCTCGTGCACCTTCGCCTTGCGAATGGTGTCGAGGAGTCGCGTCTTACCGTGGTCGACGTGACCCATGACGGTCACGACCGGCGGGCGAACCTGCAGGTCGTCCTCGTCACCGGCGTCCTCGCCGTAGGTGATGTCGAACGTCTCGAGCAGCTCGCGGTCCTCCTCCTCGGGGGACACGACCTGCACGACGTAGTTCATCTCGGAGCCGAGCAGCTCCAGGATCTCGTCGGACACCGACTGGGTCGCCGTGACCATCTCGCCCAGGTGGAAGAGCACCTGCACGAGCGACGCCGGGTTGGCGTTGATCTTGTCGGCGAAGTCGGTCAGCGAGGCACCGCGCGGCAGGCGGATCGTCTCGCCACTGCCCTTGGGCAGGCGGACGCCACCGACCGAAGGCGCCTGCATGTTGTCCATGTACTCCTGGCGCTTCTGCCGCTTGGACTTGCGTCCACGACGCGCCGGACCACCCGGACGACCGAAGGCACCAGCGGTACCGCCGCGACCAGCGCCGCCGCCACCGCCACCGGGACGGCCGCGGAAACCGCCGCCACCACCGGCCGGGGCGCCGCCACCGGCACCGCCACCACCGCCGGGACGGAAGCCACCGCCTCCGCCACCGCCGCCACCGGGACGGAAGCCGCCACCGCCGCCTCCGCCGCCACCGCCGCGGAAGCCACCGCCTCCGCCGCCGCCTCCGCCGCCACCGCCGCGGAAGCCGCCACCGCCGCCGCCACCACCGGGACGACCGCCACCGCCACCGGGACGGCCACCGCCGCCACCAGGACCAGGACGGTTACCGCCGGCCGGACGGCCCGGCATCATGCCGGGGTTCGGGCGAGGAGGCATGTTGCCCGGGTTCGGGCGAGGACCACCCTGACCGGGAGCGGGGCGAGGACCACCCTGGCCGGGCGCGGGACGGGGACCGCCCTGCGCGGCAGCCGGACGCTGACCACCCTGACCGGGAGCGCCACCGGGACGGGGGCTCGACGGACGCGGGTCGCCGGGCTTCGGGCCGGAGGGGCGGTCGCCCTGCTCCGGACGCGGGCCGGGACGAGGTCCGGGACGCGGCGAGGGAGCGTTGCCGCCACCGACGCCGAACGGGTTGTTGCCCGGACGCGGGGCACGCGGGCCGGCAGGCTTGGGAGACTGCGGGCGCGGCGGCACCACGGACGGGGACTGCGCACCAGCGGACGCGGCCGGGGCCTGCGGCTGCTGGGGCTCAGGCTGCTGCTGCGGTGCCGGGCGCGGGCCCGGACGCGGGCCACCCGGCTTGGCGCCGGGAGCCGGAGCGGCCTTGGGGGCTGCCGGAGCCGACGCGGCGGGTGCCGCTGCGGCCGGAGCCTGGGTCTGAGAGGGAGCCGGTGCGGGCGCCGCGGGAGCCGGAGCCTGCGCGGCAGGAGCTGCCGGAGCGGGCTTCGGGGCCGGCGGACGCGGAGCAGCCGGACGCGGACCGGGCACGCCCTTGGGCGCGGCCGGCTTGGAGTCGGACGCCGCCGGCTTGGACTCCGCCGGTGCGGCGGGCGCTGCGGCGGCAGCGGGTGCCGGAGCCTTGGGCTTCGGAGCGGACGGCTTGGGAGCCGGCTTCGAGGACTTGGCTTCGTAGGCGTCACGAAGCCGCCGGGCCACGGGGGCCTCGACGGTCGAAGACGCGGACTTCACGTACTCGCCCTGTTCGGCGAGCTTGTTGAGAACTTCCTTGCTCGTAACACCGAGCTCTTTCGCGAGCTCATGCACGCGGGCCTTGCCTGCCACTGCTCTCCTTGGTCGTGAGGCCGGCGGGCAAGTCCCATCGACCTCGTCTTAACGTCGCGCGTTCATGTCTTCAGCTTCACGGCTGACTCATGACGGGTCGACCTGCTTCCTTGTTGCTTGCTGGCCACGGGGCTGTCCCGCGGCCAAGTTCCCGTGCTGCTCCAGGTGCTCGCGCAACAAAGCGACGTCGAGTGCTCCCTGGACCCGGAGGGCCCGCGAGAACGCCCGTCGCCGCTCGGCGTTGCGCAGACATTCGAGATCGAAATGCAACCAAGCACCCCGACCAGGAAGTCGCCTGCGGACGTCCGGAACCACCGAACCGTCCACCGCGACCACACGCAGCAGCTCAGAGGGCAACGTCCGGGTGCGGCATCCAATGCACGTGCGAACAGGGCCGATGTGTTGGGTGACCGGACCCGACGTTGAACCGTTGATAAGTCTATCCCCTGGAGCTCATTCGGCCGAACTGGATGTGACTGCTCCGGCAGCCGGCGACTCCGCGTCGCTGCGGATGTCGATGCGCCAGCCGGTCAGGCGGGCGGCGAGGCGGGCGTTCTGCCCCTCCTTGCCGATCGCCAGCGACAGTTGGAAGTCCGGGACCACGACACGGGCCGTCTTGGCACGCTCGTCGAGCACCCGCACGGACACAACCTTCGCAGGTGACAAAGCATTCCCGACGAAAGTTGCCGGGTCGTCCGAGAAGTCGATGATGTCGATCTTCTCGCCGCCGAGCTCGTGCATCACGTTGCGCACGCGGGCACCCATCGGGCCGATGCAGGCGCCCTTGGCGTTCACTCCGGCAACCGTTGATTTCACCGCGATCTTCGAACGGTGACCTGCCTCACGTGCCACCGCGGGGATCTCCACGGTGCCGTCCGCGATCTCCGGAACCTCGAGGGCGAAGAGCCGCCGCACGAGGTTCGGGTGCGTCCGCGAAAGAGCGATCTGCGGTCCGCGCGCACCGCGGGACACGCTCACGACGTAGCACTTGATGCGCTCGCCGTGGTTGTACTGCTCGCCCGGCACCTGCTCGGCCGGCGGCAGCACGCCCTCGGTGTCACCCACCTGGACGACGACCATGCCGCGGGCGTTCGCGCGGGCGTCACGCTGCACCACACCGGCGATGATCTCGCCCTCCTTGGCGGCGAACTCGCCGAAGGTGCGCTCGTGCTCGGCGTCGCGCAGGCGCTGCAGGATGACCTGGCGCGCGGTGGTGGCGGCGATGCGGCCGAAGCCTTCCGGAGTGTCGTCCCACTCCTCCTGCACCACGCCGTCCGGCCCCAGCTCCTGCGCGAGCACGCGCACGACGCCGGTCTTGCGGTCGATCTCCACCCGCGAGTGCGAGTGATGCCCTTCGGTGTGCTTGTAGGCGGTCAGCAGTGCTGACTCGATCGCCTCCAGGACCGTCTCGAAGGGGATGTCCTTTTCACGTTCGATCGCCCTCAGGGCGGCGATGTCGACGTTCACCTCGGCTCCTCCTTCGGTGCTTTCCGAGTGAGCCGAGCCAGTTCCTCGACCGGCGGCTGCTTGAACTCGATCTCCATGACCGCGCGTTCGATGTGGCGGTACTCCACGCGCCGCAGCTCGCCCTGGTGCAGCAGCTCGACCCCGGTCTCGTCGCACTCCCCGACCCGGCCGAACCACTCGACCTGCTCGGGCTGCTTGATCTTCACGAGACGCAGGTGCGCGCGCTTCCAGTGGCGCGGGCGGGTGAGCGGGCGGTCGACACCCGGCGAGGTGACCTCGAGGGTGTACGGCCCGTTGATCAGGTGGTCGTGCGCGTCGAGCGCGGCGGAGACCACGCGGCTCGCCTCGGCGACCTCGTCGAGCCCGATGCCGTCCTCGCCGTCCACGACGACCTTGACCAGACGGCGGCGCCCAGCCTGATTCACGTCGAGCGCGTCGAGGTCGAAGCCGATGGCTTCGAGAGCTTCCCGCACAACGGGTGCTAGCTGCGCGGAAAGCTCTCCGCGCGGCGGGCTGGACACGTGGTGTCTCCTTCAGTTCGAACGCATGAAAACCCCGGCCGACGCGAAACCCGGCGGCCGTGGACGCCAAGACTATCTCGTTCGCCCGCCTCCCACCGACCCGCACGGCTGCTGGCAATATGGGTTCGCGTGATCTCCGAATCGGTCAGCCGCCGCCGCGTGCTGTTCGCGGTGGCCGCCGCACCGCTCGCCGTTGCGTGCACCACAGAACCTCCCGCACCACCGCCGCCGGATCCGTTGTCCGCTCTCGCCGCTCAGGCCCGTGCGGACGCGAAGCTGGCGCAGTCGCTCACGTCGGTGCCTGCGGCCGCGGAGATCGCCAAGGCCCGTGAGACGCACGCAGGCCTGCTGCAGGCCGAGGTCGACCGCGAACGCCCGCCGCTGTCCTCCACGGCCCCGCCCGCTCCCACCAGCCCGCCGACGCCACCGGATCCGCTGGCGGCGCTGCGGACCGCGCTCGACGACGCCGTCCGCGACGCCTCCACCCTCGTCGCCTCGCTGCCCAGCCACCGGGCAGGCCTCGTCGGGTCGGTGGCGGCCGGCTGCGCCTCGCTGCGGGAGGTGCTCGCGTGAACGTGGACGCCGTGCAGACCGCGCTCGGGACCGAGCACGCCGCGTTGTGGACCTACGGCCTGGTGTCGGCGTTCCTGGGCAACCAGGCCGCGGCCGTCGCGGAGGGCGCCAACGCGCACCGGGCGCGCCGCGACACGACCGAGAGGTGGCTGCGGGACAAGGGCGCGACACCGAACCCGCCCGCCGCGGCCTACCTGCCGCCCGCACCGGTGTCGGACGGCCCTTCCGCACTCGCCGCGCTCGCCGCCGTCGAGCAGGACACCTGTGCCGCGTGGCACGGCGTCCTCGAACGGACCGACGACGCCGCGCTGCGGACGTCGGCACTGGAGGCGCTGACGACGGCGGCCGTGCGGGCGACGCGGTGGCGCAAGGCGGCGGGCACGAACCCGGCGTCGATCACGATGCCCGGTGTCGCCTCTGGCTGAGGGCGTCTGCAAGTACCACCAACACGGAGTTGGGGGTACTTGCAAACGCCAAACGATCAGCCGCCGAAGGAGGACGCGAGCCTGATCGCGTCCGCGGAGACCCTCTTCATCTCCTTGTTGTGCGCGAGCGCGTCCGTCCCCTTGTTCGGCGAGTCCGACTCGACGATCACGACCTCCTGGCCGCGCTGCTCGGAGGCGTACCCGCCGTTGGCCAGCGTGGTCAGCGGCGGCACGCTGATGGCCTTGTCCAGCACCAGGTCCTTGACGTTGCCGGTGCCGTCCTTCTGGGTCAGCTCGCGCAGCTGCCTGGCCTCCTCGGCGTTGCGCATCTTCACCACGGACACCGACGAGTACACGGCCCGGCCGTCCTGCAGCTTCGCCGTGTAGAACGCCCGCGTCAGCTGCAGGCACGGCGTGGTCTTGAAGAACGCCTGCGTCTGCCCCGTCGCGTGGGCCGCGCAGTCGCTGTCCTTCACCGGCTCCGGCAGCTGCCCGACCGTGGTGAACTCGAACTCGCCCGCGGTCTTCTGCGGTTGCGCGACGGGTTTGTCGATCGGCTCGGACGGCTGCAACACCCACCACACGAACCCCGACACCACCGCGACGCCGACGAGTGCCAGCGCCTTGCCCAGCCACGCTCTGCGCGGGGGCGCGGGCGGCGGAGGGGGCAGGTGCCCCTGGCGGTTGTCCATGATCGACTGGAGCTTCATCAGCTCGTCGGCAGGGTAGAGCGGTGCGGTGTCGGACGGCCTCGGTGGGAAGCGAGGCAGGTTCTGGGTCACCTCTTCAGGTGACTGACGTGGTTCCGACACAAGGACCCACGGTAACGGACGGCGGTCAGCCAAGCGCTGCGAGCACCCGATCAACGTCCTCGACCGTGTTGTACATGTGACACGCGAACCTGGTCCGACCTGCGCGAACCGACGAAACGACACCCGGAACGGGTGGTACGTCGACGGAGACGATCGACGAACCGTTCGACGGCAGACCGAGTCCGGCGAGCAGGTGATCCGTCAGCTTCACGCAGTGCGCCCGCACGGCCTCCAGGTCCAGCGACGCCACCCACGGCAGCGCCACCGCCGCACCGAGGTGCGCGAACCAGGTCGGCGAGAGGTCGAACCGCCTCGCGTCCGGACGGAGCACCAGCTCGGTGCCGTAGTTCTCCTCCGTGCTGTACCAGTTCGCGGCCAACGGCTTGAGGAAGTCCAGCCGGTCCGGCCGCACCGCCATCCAGGCCGCGCCGCGGGGAGCCATCAGCCACTTGTAGGAGACTCCGACGACGAAATCCGCCCACGCCAACGACAACGGCATCCACCCGGCTGCCTGCGAGACGTCCAGCAGCACCGGTTTGCCGCTCGACCTCAGCGCTTCGAGGTCCGCGACCCTGCCGTCCGCCGACTGGACCACGCTCGTCGCCACGAGATCCGCGGCGTTCACTGCGGACACGATCTCGTGGCCCGCCGCGACGAAGGGCAGCGTGACGCTGGTGAACTCGCCGGGTTCGACGAAGACCTTCGACCCCGCCGGCAACGCCTGGGCGACCAGCGAGACGAACTGCGAGACCGTGGCGCCGCACGCGATCGACGTCTCGGGCACTCCGACCAGCCGGCCGAACGCCTGACGTGAGGTCTCGACCACGAGGGTGAAGTCCGACGACGTGTCCTCGCCGCGCCGCCACCGTTCGTGAGCGCCCGCCACCGCGTTCGCGACGTGCCGGGGAGGCACCCCGATGGACGCCGTGTTCAGGTAGCCGGGCTGGACGTCGAAGACGGCACCGAAGGCCTCACGCATGGGCGAGCTGCTTGCCGCGCTTGCGCCGCGCGTAGACCTGCTTGCGCACTCGAGCGATCACGGTTCCATCCTGCCCGACCACGTCCGTGTCGAACCAGACCAACGCCTTCTCACCGTTCGCCGTCTGCTCCAGCACCTGCTCGACGTGCTCGTCGGCCAGCCGGAACTCCGCGTACACGGTGCCGCGGCCGGGAGCGATGAACTCGATCTCGCCGGCCTGGTCCCACACCACGTGCTCGTTGTTGAGCTGGTTGAACAGCAACAGCACCCAGAACGGGTCGGTCATCGCGAACAGCGAACCGCCGAAGTGCGTGCCGAAGAAGTTGCGGTTCCACGGACGTAGACGCATGCGCACGCGCGCATAGCGGTAGTCCGGCGAGATCTCCTCGACACGGATGCCGGCGAACAGGAACGGCGGCCACAGGTTCATCCCGAAGCGCAGGCGGCTTGCCTTCATAAAAAACAGTGTTACACAACGTCCGCCAGACTGTCCGCAACTTCCTTCGGTGAAGGCGTGTGACGTATCTCTTCCGCTATCTGACCTGCGACTTCGCGGTACCGGCCGTCCACGAGCAGCAGCCGCTAAACCTGGCCGTGCCACTGCCACTTCTCTCGTCGTGGCACCCCTGGCAGATCACCGCGTCCGGTGCACCACAGCAGCAGCGCGACAGGATCGGCGTGGCGCGGGGCATCGGGGAACAACCGCTCGATCACCGGTGCGCAGTGCTCCGGGTCCGGCCGCCACTGGGCTCCCGTGATGTCGTGCGTGTGCATGGTCAGCTCGGTGATGCCCATCGCGGCGAACCCCGTCGCGTCCGAAGTGCCCCACGGGTGCCACGCGCGGGCGTCCGGCGGGCTCGCGGCAACGGTTCGGGACAGCAGTGTCGCCGCGGTCGTGATGCCTTCCAGGCAGTGCTCCAGCGGCAAGCCGGGACGCAGGCTGCCGAGCAGGCTCGTCCACCGGCTCTCCGCACGGGTCGCCAGCAGCGCCGTGTACCCGAGCAGGCCCTCGACGACGTGGTCGAGCGTCTCGCGGCGGGACCACTCCAGGCCGTGGGCGCGGCGGGTGAAACCGGCCCCCGGCAGGGTGGCCAGCGCCCGCACGCAGTCCTCGGCCGCTGCGTCGAGCAGTTTCGGCCAGTCCACCTCAGACCGCCTTCGCGCGCAGCAGCTCGATGATCCGCGCCCAGCCGTCCCCGCCGTGACCGGCTTCGACCGCCTGACGCGCGTACTCGTGGAAAAGCCTGGGCAGCGTCGGGTCGATCTTGCGGACCTCGCTCGCGTGCACGAGGTGGTCGAGCGTGGCCAGGTGCACGTCCAGCGTCGCGTCCGTGCCGGGGTAGCTGCCCGCGTCGACCTGCTCGGCGTAGGTGGTGACGAACCCCGCGACGGGGCCGAGCCAGCGGGTGGCGAGCGGCGTGAAGTGCGCGGCGGTCGAACCGTCTGCGGTGACGAGAGCGCTCGCGTGCAGCCAGCCGGTCAGCGTCGCCCACATGATGCCCAGCAACGCCGTGTCGTACAGCGCGGCGCGGCCGGGTTCGGCACCGAGGTTCACCGGCTCGGCCAGTGCGAACAGCAGGTTCCTCGCCTCGGCGAACGCGTCCTGGTCGCCGCTGTAGAGGATCATCGAGCGCTCGTCGCCGATGCCGGGCGGGGTCGTCATGATGCCGCCGTCGACGTAACGCGGCGTACGCGCGGCCATCTCGCGCGCCTGTTCCGGTGAGCCGGAGGTGAGGTTGACCAGGACGCCCGGCAGTTCGGGGTCGAGGATCTCGGTCAGCGCCGGGTAGTCCAGCACGCAGGCCACCACGACCGGTGCGGACCGCTGGGCCTCCAGGGCTGAAGCGGCCCGGCGGGCGCCCTGGGCCACCAGCGGCGCAGTCTTGGCTTCGGAGCGGTTCCAGACCGTGACGCGGTGACCGGCGCGCAGGAAGGCCGCGGCGAGCGCCGAGCCCATCTGACCGAGTCCGAGCACGGCAACATCCGAGTGCATTGCGTTGTCCCCCAAGGGTTGTCGATTGACCTCCCCCACCCTCGCAAGCGGTGCCGCGCACCGACAGTGGCGGAAATGCCTACTGTCGAACGATTGCTGCCAGCTACCGTGCGGGCATGAGCGTGGTGGCGATCTTGGTGACCGAGGACGACGCACCGGCCGTCTGGGACGTGTACGAGGCGGGGCTGGCGTGCGTGGTGTTCGGCGTCGACCACTTCGATCCCTGGTACACGATGCGGTTGTGCGGCCTGAATCCCGCGGCACCACGGGCCCGGCACGGTTGGACGCTCAACCCCGAACACGGCCTGGAGGGCCTGCACGGCGCGTCCACGATCATCGTCCCGTCAGTCCCGCAAGCAGTGCTGGACGGAAACGAGCCGTTGGACCCGTTGCTGGTCAAGGAACTCCAGGACGCCGCAGACAACGGCGTGCGCATCGCCGCGTTGTGCAACGGTGCGTTCGTTCTGGCTGAAGCGGGACTTCTGAACGGACGTCGCGCCACAGCACATTGGTCGTACACGGACCGTCTGGCTCGCCGGTTCCCTCAGGTAGAGGTCGACGACTCGGTGCTCTACATCGACGACGGCGCGATCCTCACCAGCGCCGGTGCGGCCGCGGGACTCGACCTGTGCCTGCACCTGGTGCGGCAGGACTTCGGCGCACACGTCGCCAACCAGCTGGCGCGCAAGCTGTGCGTGCCGGCCCACCGCACCGGAGGCCAGGCGCAGTTCGTCATCCGGCACGTGCCCGAGACCGACGACGACAGCATCGCGCCGGTGCTGGAGTGGGCCGTCCGGCACCTGGACCGCCCGCTGACCGTCGCCGAGCTCGCCCGCCGCGCCGGGATGAGCCAGCGCACGTTCTTCCGCCGCCTGCACGACGCCACCGGCAGCACCCCGTTGCAGTGGCTGCTCGCCCAGCGCGTCGCCCACGCCCAGGCGTTGCTGGAGACGACCGCGCTGTCCGTGGAACAGGTCGCGGAACGCTGCGGTCTGGGGACCGGCGCGAACCTGCGCCGGCACTTCACCGCCCACGTCGGTGTGCCGCCCACCGAGTACCGGCGGGCCTACGCAGGTTGAATCTCCTCATGGGAACCAACCGCGAGAAGATGATCAACGGCGAGCCCTACCTGTCGATGGACCCCGAGCTCGAACTGGACCGCCAACGGGCGTGGCGCGTGATGAACAGCTACAACGCGTTGGAACCCGGTGACTACGAGGGCATGCATGCAACCCTTAAGGACTTCGTCGCGGAGATCGGCGAGAACACGGTTCTGCTGCCACGCCTGCAGATCGAGTACGGCTACAACACCCGCATCGGCGCGAACAGCTTCATGAACTACGACGGCATCATCCTCGACTGCGGGCCGGTGACGATCGGTGACAACGTGATGATGGGACCGCGCGTGCAGCTGCTGACGGCGTTGCACCCGATCGAGGACCACGACGCCCGCATCGCCGGCTGGGAGACCACCGCGCCGATCGTCATCGGCGACCGGGTGTGGTTCGGCGGCGGCGTGATCGTCTGCCCTGGAGTCACCATCGGCGACAACACGGTGGTCGGCGCGGGCAGTGTCGTGACGCGCGATTTGCCTGATCACGTGCTCGCGGTCGGCAACCCCGCACGGGTCGTTCGTAAGATCTGAGGTCATGCGCAGCGAGGAGATCCAGATCCGCACCGGCTCCGACGAGGTCGTGCACGACCTGACCCGCGAATGCCAGCGGTTCCTCGACAGCGAGAACGGCGACGGTTTGCTGCACGTGTGGGTGCCGCACGCGACCGCCGGTGTCGCGATCATCGAGACCGGCGCCGGCAGCGACGACGACCTGCTGACCGCGTTGGAGCGCATCCTGCCCCGCGACGTGAAGTGGCGGCACCGGCACGGCACCCCTGGTCACGGCCGTGACCACGTGATGCCCGCACTGGTGCCGCCGTACGCGACGATCCCGGTGCTAGGCGGTGTGCTGGCGCTCGGGACGTGGCAGTCGGTCTGCCTCGTCGACACCAACGTCGACAACCCCGTCCGCACGGTCCGTCTGAGCTTTCTTGCCGGCTAGCAGCAGCACGAGCCCGACGAGCGCGATCCCGCCGAACACCCACCACTCGGTGCTGATCGAGCCGTCGTACATCAGGCTGCGCAGGCCTTCCGTCGAGAAGCGGAACGGCGTCCACGACCACAGAACCGCGCGGTAGGCGGGGTTGAGCAGCTCCGGCACCTGACCCGCCACCGCGGGCGCCATCAGGTACAGCAGGCCGAGGATCCCCATCGCGCGGATGCCGAGGTGCTTGAACAACCCTGCCTGCAGCAGTGCGAACGACACGGCGACAGCGAGCAGGAAACCCACTGCGGTCGCGCTGAACGTGACGCCCCACCACGCCAGCAACCCCGTCACGGAACCAACGACCAGCACGGCCGTGGTGAGCGCCGACAGCCACCGGAACCGATTGCCCTTCAGCACGACGAACAGCAGTCCGGCGACCATGCCGCCGACCCACAGCAGTGCGGAGGCGGCGAGCGGCGCCGTGCGTTCGGCCGCGGACACGGCCTGGGTCTCGACCTTCACGGGCAGGCCGGCTCCCTGCGCGACACCGGTCAGGACCTGCTGCGCGACCTGCGTGCCGGACGGGTTGACCGCGGGGTTGAGCCGGATCGTCGCCTGGCCGGGCGTGATCTCCAGGACCCCGTAGACCTTCTTGTCCGCCAACAGGGTCCGGGCCTCGTCGGCGGACGCGACGGTGATCTGGACCTCGGCGGAGTCGGCGGCCTCGACGCGTTCCGCGATCGGCGGAGGCGCCACCACGGCGAGCGGCACGTCGTGCGGGTGCACGGTCGCCTGCACGCCGAACGTCAGCAATCCCAGGAGAAACGTCACCACCGCACCTGCGGCGGCGGTGACCAGCGCGGTGCGCATCACGGGCCTCCAAAGTTCATCACACGTTGAATTCAGTGAGCACGCTACGCCCGGCGCGCTCCGGAAGTCAACGCATGATGAATTAATCACTGTCAGACCCACCAGGTACCGTTTGCCCGTGACTTACCCAGGTGGGGGCGGACAGGGCGGCTGGAACGACCAGCAGGGCTGGGGCCAGCAGCAGGGTGACTACCAGAGCGGTGGCTACCAGGTCGGCGGTTATCCGCAGACGGGTGGCTTCCCGCAGCAGCAGGGCGGTTTCCCTCAACAGGGCCAGGGCGGGTACGGCGGCCTCGGCGTGTACGGCGGGTTCGACAACGAGCCGCCCAAGAAGAGCAACAAGACGCTCTTCCTGGTGATCAGCGCGGTCGTGCTGGTACTGCTCGTGGGCGGCGGCGTGACGTGGCTCGTGCTGTCCCGCAACACGACCGACCCGAACGCCCAGCCCAGCACCGCGCCGCCCAACTCGACGGCGCAGGGCACCACCGGGGCGTGCAAGAACGAGGGCGTGCAGTGCGTCGAGACGTCGCTCGGCTTCAACTACGAGGTCCCGAAGAACTGGGACGTCGTCGCCGACGCCAGGATCCCGGTCGACAAGTTCGACGACATCGCCCTGTCCGGGGTGACCTCGTACGGCAACTACACCTGCGAGGGCAAGTCGTACACGAAGGGCACCAACGGCGGCACGTTGCTGCCCAAGGGCGACATCAACCAGACGGCCACGGACTTCACGAAGGCCCTGGCGACGCAGTACTACTCGTCGGGCGGTGAGCCGAAGGTGGAGCTGACCCAGCCGAAGGCCGTGAAGATCCAGCACACGCAGAAGGACGGCAAGAAGGTCGTCGTCGAGGGCGTGCAGGTGGACGCGACGATCACCCAGTCGGCGAACAAGTGCCTGGCGAGCAAGGGAATGGTGAAGGTCGTCGTGCTGAACGGCAGCAGCAAGCTGCACGTGCTGGCGATCAACGGCGACCTGGAGGGCGGCGGAGGTGGCACGACGCCGCCGCTGCCCAAGGAGGCCGACCTGCAGAAGATGGTCGACTCGCTGGTGCCGACGACCTGACCGTCGTCACCGCTGGGCGGGCTGACCCGCCCAGCGGTCCGAACGACTAACCGCGGACGACCTGCACCAGGTGATCCACGACCTCGGCAACCGGCACGTCGACGCGGTCACCGGACTTGCGGTCCTTGACCTCGACCACGCCGTCCTTCAGCCCGCGGCCGATCACCAGGATCGTCGGCACGCCCACGAGCTCGGCGTCCGCGAACTTCACGCCGGGGCTCGCCTTGCGGTCGTCCAGCAGGACCTTGAGGCCCTTCTCGCTGAGTTGCTTCGCGAAGTCCTCACCGGCGGTCAGCAGCGTCTCGTCCTTGCCGGCCACGACGACGTGGACGTCGGCGGGGGCGACGTTGCGGGGCCAGATCAGGCCGCGGTCGTCGTGCGACTGCTCGGCGATGGCCGCGACGAGACGCGAGACGCCGATGCCGTACGAGCCCATGGTGATGCGCACGGGCTTGGAGTCCGGGCCCAGGGCGTCGAGCGAGAACGCGTCCGCGTACTTGCGGCCGAGCTGGAAGATGTGGCCGATCTCGATGCCGCGCGCGGCGACCAGCACACCCTTGCCGTCGGGCGACGGGTCGCCCTCGCGGACCTCGGCGACGTCGATGACGCCGTCGGGCGTGAAGTCGCGGCCTGCGACGAGGTCGACGACGTGGTGGTCGGCCTTGTCGGCGCCGGTGACCCACGCGGTGCCCTTGACGACGCGGGGGTCGGCGAGGAAGCGGATGCCGTTCGCCTGGATCGCGCCCGGACCGATGTAACCCTTGACCAGGAACGAGTTCTTGGCGAAGTCGGCCTCGTCGACCATCGCGACCTCGGCGGGCTCCAGCGCGGCCTCGAGGCGCTTGAAGTCGACCTCGCGGTCACCGGGGACGGCGACGGCGAGCAGCTCCCAGTCCTTGCCGGGGTGCTTGAGCTTCACCAGGACGTTCTTCAACGTGTCCGCCGCGGTGAACTTGCGGTCGGTGTTGGCGTTGAGGAAGTCCACCAGCGTCTCGATGGTGGGCGTGTTCGGCGTGTGGTGCACCTGCGCGGCGGGCTTGTCGTCGATCGACTGCTCGGCGGGCACGGGGGTCGTGACGGCCTCGACGTTCGCCGCGTAGTCCGACTCGGTGCTGCGCACGAAGGTGTCCTCACCCGTCTCGGCGACGGCGAGGAACTCCTCGGAAGCGGAGCCGCCCATCGCACCGGACGTCGCCGACACGACCACGTACTCGAGGCCGAGCCGGTCGAAGATGCGGATGTAGGCGTCGCGGTGGTTCTGGTACGACTGGCTCAGACCCTCGTCGGTGAGGTCGAACGAGTACGAGTCCTTCATGAGGAACTCGCGGCCGCGCAGGATGCCCGCACGGGGACGCGCCTCGTCGCGGTACTTGGTCTGGATCTGGTACAGCGTGACCGGGTAGTCCTTGTACGAGCTGTACTCGCCCTTCACGGTGAGGGTGAAGAGCTCCTCGTGCGTGGGGCCGAGCAGGTAGTCGGCACCCTTGCGGTCCTTGAGCCGGAAGATGTTGGGCCCGTACTCCTCCCACCGGTTGGTCGCCTCGTAGGGCTCCTTGGGCAGCAGGGCGGGGAACTGGATCTCCTGCGCGCCGAACGCGTCCATCTCCTCGCGGACGACGGCCTCGATGTTGCGCAGGACCTTCAGCCCGAGCGGCAGCCAGGAGTATCCGCCCGGCGCGACGCGGCGGACGTAGCCGGCGCGCACCAGCAGCTTGTGGCTGGGCACTTCGGCGTCGGCCGGGTCCTCGCGAAGAGTGCGCAGGAACAGCGACGACATCCTGGTGATCACGGTGGGTACTCCTCGTTCACGGGCTGTTGGAGCAGCGTACTGGTTGCCCTGCTCATGGAATCGCGGCGGCAGGTTTCACCGCATCTGACCTGCAAGAACCAAAACTGTCAGACCCCCTGAGTAGCGTCCCTCCCATGTCCCTGACCATCGAAATGATCACCATCGACACCGGCGACGCCCGCAAGCTCGCGGAGTTCTGGACGGCCGCCCTGAACACCACCGTTCAGAACGACTGGGGCGAGTTCATCGTCCTGGCGCCGAACACCGAACACGGCCCCGCCCTGGGCATCCAGCAGGTGCCGGACCCCACGCCGGGCAAGAACAGAATGCACTTCGACTCGCACGTGCCCGACCGCAAGGCCGAGGTGGCCCGGCTGGTGGGCCTCGGCGCCACCGAGGTCGCGGTGCACAGCATCCCCGGCCTGGTGTGGTCGGTGCTGGCCGACCCGGAGGGCAACGAGTTCTGCGTCGGCCAGGCGGGCGAGGAGCTCTAGCCTCTCGGCCGGTCAGCCGGGTGTTCGTGGTGTCCGCGTCCTCCTCTGGCGTGGGGAGGCGCGGGCCCGAGGCACCCTGCTGGCCGCCGCGGAGTCTGGTGAGACCTCGCTGCTCAGCTCGATCGGAAGCCCGAGTCGATCCGGGTTCGTGCCACCTCGACCGCGGTGCGCTCGTGCAGGCCGAGCGCACGGGTCGAGTTGGCGGCGTCCAAGAACAGTGCCGTCACCGCCTTCACCCGATGCCCCGCCGATCAGATGGTGCACTGCCGTGCCGCCCCCGTGTCCGCCTTTGGCGTGAGGAAACGGGCCCGGCACCGAAGCCACCCTGCTGGCCGCCCCACGACCTGCTGAAGGCCGAACTGCTCAGCCCGACTGCAGCGCGCTCCTGCACCACCGACCGCGCGGGTCGAGTCGGGTGCAACGCGGTCCCGCGTCCTCCGCTGGCGTGAGGAGACGTGGGCCCGGCACCGAGGCACTCTGGCGACCACGGTGAGCCGACGAAAACCCACTGCCCCAACACGACCGGCGACCCGGACTCGGCCGAAGTCAGCCGCGTCCGCGCACACCCAACGCGCTCGACCAGTGCCGTCACCACGGACGTTCACCTGGCACCCGGCCGCTCAGACAGGGCGCGTCGGGGTCCCAGAGCCGCGCTTCCCCTGACGTGAGGAGACACGAACCCAGCACCCACACACCCCACCGACCACGTCGAAGGCCAGCCGAAAACCCCACTACCCCAACAAGACCGGCAACCCGAAGTCGATCCACGTCCGCGCCACCCCGAACCCGGCACGCTCGTACACACCCAGCGCACCGGTCGAGTTGGCCGTGTCCACGGACAGCCCGGCTCGCTGGTACCCCTGCGCCCTGCCCTGAGCCAGCGTCCAGCTCAGCAGGGCGGAGGCGACCCCGCGCCCGCGGTGTTCCGCGAGGGTGCCGACGTCCCCGATCCACAGCTCGCGGACGCCGGTCATCTCCTCGACGACCGGGTAGTGCCGCGCGAGCACGAACCCGACCACGGCGCCCTGTGCGAGCGCCAGGAAGGAGGTCTCCTTCACGAACCTCTTGCTGTTGGTGAACGACGACGCCCATTCCTCGGGGCTGCGCTCGACCGAACCCCAGTGCTCGGCGAAGGTCGAGTTGGTCACCTGGCGGACCTCTTCGTCGCGGTCCGGGGAGAACGGCACGATCTCGTAGCCGGGCGGGATCGGGACCTGGGCGAGTGACTCGCCCAGTGCCACCTCCAGCTCGTAGAAGTGGCGTTGTGCGGTGAACCCTGCTTCCTCGGCCAGTGCCACGTGCCCTGCCGAGCGGCTCTCGACCATGGTGCTCACGGTGAGCGGCATAGTCGGGTGGCGCTCGGAGTGCAGTTCTCGGGACGAGGCGACCAGGCTGGCCAGCAGCTGGCGGCCGATGCCGTTGCGGCGGAACTTCGGGTGCACCGCGCCGTCCAGGCGGACGCGGTGGGTGCCTGCCGGGTTGTCGCGCAGCACGACCAGGCCGTACGCCGCGAGCTCGTCGTCCACGAGCACGGCCAGCGATCCCCTGGGCAGGTCCGCCTCGGCGAACGACTCGGCGAAGTCCTCTTCGGACAGCAGTTCGCCGGTGTCGTCGATCGCCTCGGCCGCGTTGTACAGCGCGGCAACCGCAGGAATGTCCGCTGTCGTGAGCGGACGCCACACGAGTTCCACGCCAACTGACGCTACGGGGAGGTGATGACCCCAACAACTGAATAACGCGTTGCCCGGACCAGGCGATCAACGCCATCCTGCGGGCGATGACGACACCAGAGATCGCACCGCTGCACGAGGACCTCACCTTCCACGGGCCGCTGTCCGAGGAACGGGCCGCACGCCTGATCCGCGGTCTGCTCCCGCTCGACGGCGCGCACGTGCTCGACGTCGGCTGCGGCTGGGCGGAGTTCCTGCTGCGAGTGCTGGAAACCGCGCCCACCGCCACCGGCACCGGCGTCGACCTGGACGAGGCGGCCATCGCCCACGGCCAGGCCAGCGCCGAGAAACGAGGCCTTGCGTCCCGCGTCAGCCTCGAGGTGGCCGACGTCGCTCAGTGGCAGTCCGAACGGCCGGTCGACGCCGTGATCGTCAACGGTGCCAGCCAGGTGTGGGGCGGAGATCCGTTGCAGCACACGGCGAACGCGCTCACGGCGGCGAAAGGGCTGTTGCGCGCGGGCGGGAAGCTGTTGCTGGGCGAGGGTTTCTGGGAACGCGAGCCGACCGAGGCGCAGCTCGCCGCGATGCCGATCCCGCGCGACCAGTACGGCTCCCTGGCCGACCTGGTCGACCTCGCGCACGCTCACGGGTACCGGTTGCTCGCGGTGGAGCAGGCGAGCCTCGACGAGTGGGACGTGTTCGAGAACGGGCACGGGCTCGCGTGGGAACGCTGGTTGCGGGACAACCCGGACTCCCCGCACGCCGAGGAGATCCGTGCGAAGGCCGACACGCACCGCACCTTCCGCCTGCGCGGCTGGCGCGGCACGCTCGGCCTGGCTTACCTGACGTTGCAGGCACCGTGAGAACACGACCGGGCTCGAACCGGCGTCCTCCCGGGTGAGAGCCGGGCGCTCCACCACTGAGCTACGCGTTCCACGCGTTCGGCCGGCCGGGCTCGAACCGGCGTCCGCCCGGCCCCAGAGCCGGGTGTTCTACCGCTGAACTACAGCCGAACGCGGTACAGCCTGCTCAGTCGAGCGCGTCCTGTCCACCGAATACCCCGGTGTTCAACGGCTTGCCGCTGAACACCCGCGCGCGACGCAACGCCATGGCCCACAACGGGTCGGACACCGCGACGCCGTGCACGAGCTCCGGGGTCGGCCGGAAGCGCGCGATCGCCGTGTGCGTTCGCGGTGCTGTCCATCCGGAACGCTCGGGGTCCACGCGGTGCTCGCGGCAGGCAGCTTCCACGTCGGCACGGGAGCAGGCTGCCGTGCCGTCGAGCACGTCCCACGGCAGCGGCAGGCGCGACCACACCGAGGTGTCCGGGTGCAGGCCGCCTCCGGACGTCTGGTGCCAGGCGGCGAGGTCGGCGGCCATCACGCGCATGACCTTGCCCGGCCACGCGTCCTCGACCAGCGACGTCAGCCCGGACGCGTGCAGGCAGGCGATCCAGCCGGTGCGTGCGGCGTTGTAGGCGCCGGCCAGGGCGTTCCAGCTCGACGAGTCCACGCCGCGACGCACGATCATGGTCGCCTTGTCGATCTCGGACGACCGCCACTCCGAGGCCAGCAGCTCCGCCACCGACCTGGTCGCCGCCGACCACCGGCCGAGCAGCTCGCCGAGCTGCTCGGCCCGCAGCCGGCGCAGCACCTGCCAGGTCGGGCAGGCCAGCGCGATCATCTCCCAGTCGGTCTCGTCACGGGCCTCGCAGCGCGCGAACAACACCTCGGCGACCTGGTCGAACGGGTTCTCCCGGCCCGCGAGCGAGAACTCGCGGCGCAGCTTGCGCCGTGCCGTGAAGTAGGCGATGAAGCAGGCCGAGTCCGGGTCGGCGCGGAACCGGTCGCGGTCGATCGCGCCGACGAACCCGGCCGCCGCCAGCACCGTCAGGCCGCGCATCTTCCGCGCGCGCTCCAGCCGCGCGGCCTTCGCGGCGAGGCGGCGCAACATGCGGAACCGCCGGTTGTACTTGCGCTTGGACAGTTCGATGCCCGCGGCGGCACGGTCCTCGCGGTTCAGCCGGTCGGTGAGGAAGTCGGTGTGCGCAGGGTCCCAGTTGATCTCGGAGCCGACGAGCGCCGCGAACTCCAGCACCGAGATCGGGTCGTCAGCGTCGACGGTGCCGCCGTCCACTCCGAACACGAACCGGGTGGCGGCGATCTGGCGCGCGGCACCGACCGGGCGGGCGTAGTCGATGCTCATCCCGGAGAAGCCGTGCCAACGCCGCGTGTGCTCCGCCACGTCGCGCAGCACCGCACGCTCCCGGCGTGTCAGCGACGGCAGCGCCTCCAGCACGAGCGTGACCACGTCCTCCGGGCGCAGCCGTGCGTCCAGCGAGTCGTACAGGCGGTCCAGTGCGTCCACGCCTTCCAGAGCACCACGCAGGTCCAGCGGTTTTCGCACGTTGCCCTACCCTTTCCAACCGTGCTGGTGCTGCTTCCCCCGTCGGAGACCAAGGCGATCGGCGGCGAGGGCGCGCCGCTCGACCTCGACGCGCTGTCGTTCCCCGAGCTGAACCCGGTGCGCGACAAGCTGGTGTCCGCACTGGCCGATCTCGCGAAGGACGTCCCGGCGAGTCTGAAGGCGCTGGAGATCTCCGAGCGCCAGGTCGACGAGGTGCACCGCAACGCGGCGTTGCGCACGTCCGAGACGACGCCCGCGCTGCTGCGCTACACCGGCGTGCTCTACGACAACCTCGACTTCCCGTCGCTCAAGAAGGCCGAGAAAGAGCGAGCCTTCGAGCGGCTGGCGGTCGCGTCGGCGCTGTTCGGGGCTATCCGCGGTGGCGATCCGGTGCCCGCGTACCGGCTGTCGGGCGGCAGCACGCTCCCGTCCCACGGCAGCCTGCGCACGCTGTGGAAGCCGGCGTTGGAACCGGTCCTCAAAGACGCCGACGAGTTCATCGTCGACCTGCGCTCCGGCGCGTACTCAAGCCTCGCGAAGGTGCCGCACGCCGTCGTCGTGCGGGTGGTCACCAGCGAGGGCAAGGTCGTCAGCCACTTCAACAAGGCGCACAAGGGTCTGCTGGCCCGCGCCATCGCGAGCGCCAAGACGGAGCCGACCGACCTGAAAGGCCTGGTCAAGCTCGCGCAGAAGGGCGGGCTCAAGATCGTTCCGACGGGCGACAAGACCGCGGACCTGATCACCGATTAATTCGGTTGCGGCCGGTGGGGGCCGCACGGCAGTCTTCTGCCTCGAAGCGTGACATCGGAGCTGGATCGAGGAGGTGCGTGATGTCAGAGCCTGTCTTTGGACGTGGCACCGCGTTCGCGACCCGTCCAGCCGCCCTTCGCGCCTGATCAGCACCGTTTGATCGCAGAGCGCCAGTGGGGCGGTCACCTTCACCTTTTGGGAGACCCCACCGTGCGCGAGCACGATCTTTTCGAGCGTTTCGAATCATCCTTTGACGACGCCGACACCATGCGGCGCAAGGGAAAGCGCGCCAAGCGCACCGCCGACGACGCGGAACCGACGCGTCGCGGCCGAATGACGGAAGCAGAGAAGCTGCGAGTCGCCCGACTGCGCGAGGACCAGCTCAGCACGGCGGACACCCCGCAGGACGGCGATCGCTGGTCCACGTGGGGCGACGCCGAGCAGGGCCCCAAGCCGCATCCGGGCTGGCTCATCACCGAACTCGCCGCGGTCGACCGCGAGCTGGGCATCGTGAAGACCGGCAAGGAAGCGGACGTCTTCCTGCTGGAACGAGCGATCGGCGAGAAGGCGTGCCTGCTCGCCGCCAAGCGCTACCGCAGCAACGACCACCGGATGTTCCACCGCGACGCGGGATATCTGGAAGGTCGCCGGATGAAGAAGTCCCGCGAAACGCGGGCCATCGCGAACCGCACCGCGTTCGGGCGCAACCTGATCGCGGAGCAGTGGGCGGTCGCGGAGTTCGCCGCACTGTCCGGACTGTGGCAGATCGGCGCACCCGTGCCGTACCCGGTGCAGCGCAGCGGCACCGAGCTGCTGCTGGAGTTCATCGGTGACGACGAGGGCAACGCGGCACCACGGCTCGCGCAGACCCGTCCGGACGAGGACGAGCTGCTCGACCTGTGGCGTCAGCTGGTCAGCACGTTGATGACGCTCGCGGAGGCGGGCCTCACCCACGGCGACCTGTCCGCGTACAACCTCATGGTCCACGAAGGCAGGCTGATCATGATCGACCTGCCGCAGGTGGTCGACCTGGTCAGGAACCCGCGCGGTGCGGAGTTCCTCGACCGCGACGTCCGCAACATCAGCGGGTGGTTCGCCTCGCGCGGCCTCCCGCCGGAGATCGGCGACCCGTCCGCGCTGGTGGCAACGCTGCTGGACGTGGCCGGTATGGGATGACCCACGTTGCGCGTCCGGCCGTGTCCAACGACACTGCCGGGCGCGCGGCGCACCCTCAATGATCAGCTAGACTGTGCTGTGCACCGATGAAGGCCTGACAGCCGTTGACCGGTGTTTCCACCCACTCATCAGCGGCGTGACCATCACGCCGGGCCCGTCCTTGTGATCGGCACCGCGGTAGCGCGCGGGGCAGCCTCGAGACGTGCCATGTCCCGGAGGTTTGTTTTGCCATCCATGTCCGAAGGCCGTTCCGAGCGCGCACAAAGCCGCAGGTCACCGCGGCGCCGCTCGGGTCGCCAGGGCAACTCCTCGCGTCCGCAGCAGCGGGTCGAGGAACCGATCGTCGCCGAGCACTTCGAGAGCACGCTGCCGGAAGGCCCGCTGCCCTCGTTCGCCGAGATCGGCCTTTCCGACGCTTTGATCCGTTCGCTCGCCGCCAACGAGATCACCGAGCCGTTCCCCATCCAGGCGGCCACCCTGCCCGACTCGATGTCGGGCCGTGACATCCTCGGCCGCGGCCAGACCGGCTCCGGCAAGACGCTCGCGTTCGGCCTCGCGATGCTGACCCGCCTCGCGGGCGGGCGCTCCGCGCCGCACAAGCCGCGCGGCCTGATCCTCGTCCCGACCCGTGAGCTCGCGATGCAGGTGGAGACGGCGCTCATGCCGCACGCCCGCGCGCTGGGCCTGTGGTGCCGCGTCGTCGTCGGCGGCACGTCGTTCCCGCGCCAGATCGATCACCTGCGCCGCGGCGTCGACCTGCTGATCGCCACGCCGGGCCGTCTGTCCGACCACGTCCGCCAGGGCACCTGCGACCTGTCCCAGGTCGAGATCACCGCGCTGGACGAGGCCGACCAGATGGCGGACATGGGCTTCATGCCCCAGGTCCGCGCGATCCTCGACCTGACCCCGCAGGACGGGCAGCGCCTGCTGTTCTCCGCGACGCTCGACGGCGACGTGGACAAGCTGGTCCGCCAGTACCTGCACAACCCGGTGACGCACTCGGTGGCCCCGCCCACCGCGAGCGTCACGACGATGGATCACCACCTGCTGTTCGTGTCCGCTGAGGACAAGCAGAACGTGGTGACCGAGGTGGCCGCACGCGAGGGCCGCACGATCATGTTCGTGCGCACCAAGCACCACGTCGACCGCCTGGCCAAGAAGCTGCGCTCGGTCGGCGTCCACGCCGGCGCGCTGCACGGCGGCAAGGCCCAGAGCGCCCGCACGCGGGTGCTCGGCGAGTTCCGCGAGGGCACCACGCCCGTACTGATCGCGACGGACGTGGCGGCCCGCGGCATCCACGTCGACGACGTGTCACTGGTCGTCCACGTCGACCCGCCGGCCGACCCGAAGGACTACCTGCACCGCGCAGGCCGCACGGCCCGCGCAGGTCAGTCCGGCACGGTCGTCACGCTGGTGACGCACGACCAGCGCCGGGCGGTCCAGGGCATGGCGGCCCGCGCGGGCATCCGTCCGGAGAGCACGAAGGTGCGCCCCGGCGACGACGACCTGATCCGCATCACCGGCGCCCGCATCCCGAGCGGCGAGCCGATCGTGGAACGCGAGAAGCCGGCCCGTCGCGGCGGCAACGGTGGGCGTCGCTTCGGCGCCCCCGCCACCGGTGGCGGCCGCGGCGAGTACCGCGGCGGCTCGGGCCGTCGCTCCGAGGGCGGCGAGTTCCGCGGCGGTCCGCGTCGCTCGGAGCGCTCCGAGGGCGGTCGCAGTTTCGGCCGGACCGAGCGCACCGGCCGTCCGCGCCGGGCACCGCAGCACTGATCTGATCGACGGCTGAGGCCGCCTCCCCGCTGCGGGGAGGCGGCCTTCTAGCGCCTGCTGTTTGGCGCGAAAAGCACGTTCGGGCCGATAGATGGCCCGAACGTGCTTTTCGCGCCAAAAAACATGTCCGGTATGTCTGAGTTGCTCTGGTTCAATACAGGCGCTAGTACGCCCAGGTCGGGAAGTAGGGATCGTCGAGCAGTTCCAGCAGCGGACCCGGTGACATCGCGGCGCTGGGAGTCCCCCACGTGTCCAGGCGCCACCGGCGGCTGCGGCACCACCAGTACAACCGCCACAACGATCCGTCGTAGCGCAGCTGGGCCCACTTGCGCCGGGTCCAAACGGGTTCGAGCCCCTCCCCCCACGGCGCTGTGAGTTCGAAGATCGTCACGTTCGACCCGCGCACGGCGTGCTCGAACCGAATCTGGTAATAGGGCCGGTAAGTATTGCGCACCAGAACCTTGGCCGCACACCAGCGCATGATCCGGCGGAGATGCGTCTCTGGAACAGGCATGCCCTTGATGGTCCCAGGTCACCCGCGGGAGCGCCGGTAGGGTGCCGCATGGGGCGGAACTGGTACCTGCTGTGGGGCGGCAGCGCGATCTCGGCGGTGGGCGACGGAATCTTCCTGGCCGCACTCCCCCTGCTCGCCGCGCACCTCACCCAGGACCCGAAGCTGATCGCCGGCGTCAGCTTCTTCGGCGCGCTCCCCTGGCTGCTGGCCGCACTCCCGGCCGGGGCGGCGGCGGATCGGTACGACGGCCGGCGCCTCCTTCTCACCGCCTTGTGGGTCCAGTGCGCGCTCATGGCTCTGCTGGCCACCTTCCACAGCGCGCACATCGCGTTCCTCTACGGCATGGCGTTCCTGATCGGCACCGCGGAGAACGTGCCGAGAGCGGTCGGGCAGCCGCTCATCAAGGCCACAGTGGACAACCATCTGCTGGAGCGGGCGAACGGGCGGTTGTTCGCGTCGCAGGCGGTGGCGTTGCAGTTCGCGGGACCGCCGCTGGGTGGGTTGTTGTTCGCGGTCGCGGTGCCGGCGCCGTTCTGGGTCAACGCTCTGACGTTCGCCATCGCGGCACTGCTTGTCACATGCATGCGAACACAACGGAAAGAACGCCCGCAAGTGAGGCCGAAAGTTGCCGAGGGCTTGCGGTGGTTGGTGAAGCACAAGGCGCTGAGGACGGTCACGGTGGTGTCCGCGACGACGAACCTGTGCATCGCGATGACCATGGCGACCCTGGTGTTGTTCGCACAGCACCGGCTCGGGCTGACGAACGCGGGGTTCGGCGCGTTCCTCGCCACGCTCGCCTGTGGAGGCGTCGCGGGCGGGGTGCTCGCGGAACGGCTGCTCCGGTATCGGAACACCGTGACCGTGACCGTGGTGCTGATTCCCTTGATGTGGCTGGGGATTGCCACCGTGGCACACGATCTGCCCACGGTCGCGGTGTTCGCCGTGGTGAGCTCGTTCTGCACGGCGGTGTGGGGCGTTGCCACGGCGACTCTGCGGCAGCGCGCTGTGCCGACCGAACTCCTCGGCCGCGTCAGCAGCGCGCAAACCCTGATCACCTGGGGTGTTCAACCGATCGGCGCGCTGCTGGGAGGGCTCACAGCCGACTACTTCGGACTGTTGGCACCGTGGTTCGTCGCTGTCGCACTGCGAACCACGGTCGGGTTGATCTGCCTCAAGCCGTTACGAGCTCACTTCTCGGCTGCCGCCTTGAACGTCCACTTGGCAGCGTCACCCGAGCACGACGCGGCCGTCACCTTCCCGGACGCGTCCCGGTAGCACTTCGTGTTGTACTGCATGTCCGAGATCGTCTTGTTCGGGTTGATGGACCACTGCTGGTTCGGCCCGCCGTCGCACTTCTTCAGCAGCACCTTGCCCGAGGACAGCGTCGTGCACAGCTGCGGCGAGCCCTGTTCCATGAACGCGCCGTGGAACTTGAACTGCTGCGGCGCCGAGCCGTTGCACGTGGCGGTGGTCAGCTGGGTTCCGGAGGCGCCGCCCTGCAGGCACTTGCCGGTGGAGACGTTCTTGTACTCGCCGTTGGTGGTCTTGGGTTTCGCGCCGCCGTAGCACTCGCCGGTCTGCGTGTTGAAGATCGGCGTCGGGTCCACGGCCAGGTTCGACGGCGGGTTGAGGATGGTCTCCTCCATCACCGGCTTGCCGTTGTCGTGGTAGTTCGTCAGCGCGTCTTCGCAGTCGATGACGTTCATGGCGTTGGCGCCCTTGCCACCCACCCAGGCGTCGAAGTGCCACAGCTTGGGGCCGCCGTTGGGGCCGTTGCCGTTCCAGTCCTGCTCGCAGGAGGAGCAGGAGTCCTCCATGATGAAGTACTTCTTCACGCGCGGGAAATAGATGCGCGTGCCCGGCTTGGCTTCCTTGCTGGACGTCGCGAACGTGATCGGGTCCGACCAGGTGCCCTTGCCGCCGGCTTTGTCGTGGATCTGCGGGTAGGCGATGTCACCACCGGGCGGCGTGTTGTCGTACCAGCCGTAGAAGGTCCAGAAGACCTGTTGGGACGCTGCGTTCGCCGGGGATGAAACCGCCAAACCGGACATCGCCAGCAAGATGCCTGCCGCCAAAGACAGGGCGCGTTTCATGCGTGCCTCCGCAAGAACCGGTGGACTTCGGCGGCGTGAAAGCAGGGTCCACCGGTCGAGCGGATTTTGTAAAGAAACTTATCTAACTATTTGCTGAAGCAATGTCGGCTACCGGGCCGACCACGATGATCGCCGGCGGACGAATCGCCTGTGCCTCCATGTCGGCCGCCAGGGAGTCCAAAGTGGAGCGCAGGACGCGCTGGGCTGCCGTGCTGCCCTCCTGGACGACGGCAACGGGGGTCGAGCCCGGGCGGCCTTCCATCAGCGCCGTGGCGAACGCACCGGCGCGTTCTACGGCCATCATCAGCACGACGGTGCCACGGAGGCGTGCGATCGCTGGCCAGTCCACGAGAGAGCGCGGGTCGTCCGGTGCAACGTGTCCGGAAACGACGACCACCTCGTGTGCCACTCCTCGGTGCGTGACCGGCACACCGGCCAATGCGGGCACACCGAACGCGGACGTCACGCCCGGCACGACGGTCACGGGGATGCCCGCCTCCGCGCACGCCAGCAGCTCCTCGAAGCCGCGGCCGAAGACGTACGGGTCGCCGCCCTTCAGCCGGACGACGAACTTGCCCTCCTTGGCGCGGTCGATCAGCGTCTGGTTGATGAACTCCTGCGTTGCCGCACGGCCGTAAGGGATCTTCGCCGCGTCCACGACCTCGACGTGCGCGGGCAGTTCCTCCAGCAGCTCGCGCGGGGCCAGGCGGTCGGCGACGACCACGTCGGCGTGGGCCAGCAAACGCTTGCCCTGCACGGTGATCAGCTCGGGGTCGCCGGGGCCGCCGCCGACCAGCGCCACGCCGACGGGCGGTGCGGCCTGGTCCGCGATGCGGCCGTCGCGCAACGCCGCCACGAGGCCGTCGCGCACGGAGGCCGAACGGCGGTGCTCGCCGCCTGCCAGCACGCCGATCAGCATGCCGTCGTGCATACCGGTGGCCGGTGTCACGGCCGTGCCCTCGACGGCGATGTCCGCGCGCACGCAGAACACACGGTGCGACAGCGCCTCTTCGCCGATTTGTGTGTTCACCTCGACGTTGGACGTACACGCCACCACGTACCACGCGCCCTCGACGTCACCCGGCTCGAACCGCCGCTGGTGCCACGTCAGCTCCCCCGCGTCGACCATGCCCTGCACGGCGGGTGTGACGGACGGCGACACGAGCTCGACGGCGGCGCCGGACGCGATCAGGCGAGGTAGGCGGCGCTGCGCGACCGTGCCTCCGCCGACCACGAGGACGCGCCGGCCCCTCAGGTCGAGGCCGGCCAGGTAGTGCTGTTCAAAGGGCATGCGTAGAAGCATCCACACCCGACACGTCGTGTCCAGCCGAAGGGAACATGGTCACAGCTGAAGCAGCTCGAAAGAGGTCGCCAGAACGCCTCCGAACCGCTGTCCCACCGCCTCCGCCACGCCCCGCAGGAACGGCTCGGGCTCGGCCATGTCCCCGCTCAGCGCAGCCAGATACGCCTTGTGCGCGCGTAGCGACTCGACCGAAGCGTCGAACGAGTCGGTGATGTCCACGGCGTGCGTGGCCAACGGCGAGGACGCCGCCGCCACGTACTTGACGCCGTTCCACGGTTCGAGTCGCAGTTCCTGGAAGATCCACCGGTTGCCCGCGTCCCGCACCGCGTCGACGGTCGCGCGACCGACTGCGATGTGGTCCGCCATGTTCAACCCGCCGCCCGGCCAGGTCTCGCGGAAGTTGCCGGTGATCACGACCTCCGGCTTGTGACGGCGGATCGCGGCCGCGATGTCGCGCCGCAACGGCACGCCGTACTCGATGAGGCCGTCCGGGTGGTCCAGGAACTCGACCACGTTCACGCCGACGGCCGCGCAGGAGGCGATCTGCTCGTTGACCCGCAACGGGCCGCATTCCGCTGGGTTCATCGTGTCGATGCCGGCTTCACCACGGCACGCCAGCAGGTACGCGATCTTCTTGCCTTGAGCGGTCCAACGCGCGATAGCGCCCGCACCGCCGTACTCCATGTCATCGGGGTGTGCGACGACGACCAGCGCGCTCGACCAGTCCTCTGGCATCGCTTCAAGATCAGCCATGCCCGCAGGATGCGCGTGATCCTGCGGGCATGGCAAGTGAGCCGTTTACAGCTGAGCGGTGATCACCGAGTAGTAAGGCGCGATGCGGCCGTACACGCCGGGGTAGCCCGCTGCGGCACAACCGCGGCCCCAGGACGTGTCACCGATGAGCTTGCCGCCGAACACCAGCGGGCCACCGGAGTCGCCCTGGCAGGTGTCGGTGCCGCCCTGCGGGTAGCCCGCGCACACCATGGACGTGTTGCTGTACTGCGAGTACGCGGTCTTGCAGGTGGAGTCCGAGGTCAGCGGCACGTTGGCCTTGAGCAGGTACCGCGAGGCGGAACCGCCGGAGGACGTGGTGCCCCAGCCGAGGATCAGCGCCGAGTTGCCCGCCGTGTACAGGGCGGTGTCGGACGGCGTGGCGAGCGGCAGGGTCGCCGAGTTGATGTTGCGGTCCAGCGTCAGCACGGCGACGTCGTAGCCGGCGGTCGCGGTGGTGTAGCTGGGGTGCACCCAGATCTTGGTCACGTTCGCGACCGTGCCCGCGGTGCTCTGCTTGTCGTCACGCCCGTGCACGACCCGCGTGCTGGCCGGCGTGCGACCCTTCACGCAGTGTGCGGCGGTGACGACCTTGTTGGCCTTCGTCAGCGTTCCACCGCAGAACTGGGAACCAGTGGTGGTGGCCAGGTACACGACCCACGGGTAGGTCGACGTGCTCGCCCGCGTGCCGCCGACGATCATCGGCGAGACGTCGGCGTTGGCGGCCGGTGCGATGAAGAAGATGCTCGCGAGAGCGGACACCACGACGGACACGATCAGGCGATGCAGGGTTTTCGCCATGTAGCCAGTCCTTCCCGGATGACGCTGTGTGTGCAGGGTGTCAAGCGGCGGCACACACAGCGTCACGGGCCTGGAATCAAACGCACAACCGCCACAAGTCGTTACGGGCGGTTTGACAGTTGACTACGAGATGCCGCGCGCGGTGAAAGCGGCCTGCACGGTGGCGGCGTCCGCGTCACCGTAGAGCTTCTTGGCCGCGGCGACGGTCGCCTTGGCAGCAGCGGAGAACGTCGTCGAGGGCGAGTACGAGAACTGCGCCTCCAGCACGATCTTCGCCGACTTGTCGCGACCGAACGTCTTGTAGACGTCCCACAGAGCGCGCGACCAGATCTGGCCGTCGTGGTGCACCTCGTTGTTGCGGTCGGCGTACTTCAGCTCGGTGTCGGTGCGGCGCAGGCAATGCGGCGTCGTGGTGGTGTAGTACGTCGCGTCCCAGTCCATGATGCACGCCAGCGGGACGGTGGCCGTGTCCTGCGCGTCGCGGGAGGACATGATCAACGCCCACCAGTCGCCGAAGCCCTCACCGATCGAGCCCGCCTCCGTGGAGGAACCGAAGCCCGGCACCTGGGCGTCCTGGATCGCGTGGCCGAGCTCGTGCCACACCACCTCGACGTCCTCGGCGTCGTCGACGCCACCGCTGCCGAACGTGATCTGGTCCTTCGACGGGTCGTAGAACGAGTTGTCGGCCTTCAGGCCGATCGTGGTGATCTTCTGGGCCTCGTTGTTGATGTTGGTGAAGCCGAGGCCCTGGATGTACTTCTGCGCCTCCGTCACACCCCAGTAGGCGTTGACCTGCTCGAAGAAGTCGTTGTTGCGCGTGTAGTCGAACTGGTTGTTCGCGCTGTACGCGAGCTTGCTCTTGGTGCCGGTCAACGCCGCGTACTTGCCCTTGAGGTAGCCGGAACCGTCCAGATCGGACAGCGTCACCGACTGGTACGCGGCAGCGGGCACGGCCGAGTCGGCGTCGTTCGCATCGACCAGGTTCTGGTTCTGCTGCGACGACACGGGGTTCGGGCTGAACACCTTGCCGGTGCCGTCCGCGTGCTTGACCAGGCTCTCGGAGCGAACCACCGCGCCGGTTTCCGCGTGCACCAGCGTGCGCTCGGATCCCTTGCCGTTGTCGGAGATCACCTCGTAGACCAGGCCGGTGCCGGGCAGCACCTTGAGGTTCGCCCCTTCCGGCACACCGGCGGACTTGGTCTTGGCGTCCTCCGCGGTGACAGCCGGCGTGACGTCGACCGTGCCGACCGCGACCCGGCCGTCGTCCACGGTCTTCACGCCGGTCGCCTTGTCGACGTGCTCGACGTAGTAGGCACCCAGCACGGGTTTTCCGTCGTAGGTCTGCTCGTACCAGGTGTGCGTGGCGGTCAGCGAGTCCTTGACGGTCAGCAGGCGCAGACCTTCTTTCCCAGCCGCGGCCTGGGCGTTGATCGCCAGCAGGGACAGCGCCACACCGGCAGTGCAGGCGACAGCGACGAGACGACGCGATCTCATGTCGGTCTCCAGTGCTTCGGGCCCGAGGCAGGGTGGGCCGTGTGCGCGGGGACGCTAATCAAGAAATCTTCGACAGAGACCCTACGAAAGGAGGAAAACCGTCAGTGTTCCCATACACCGGGAACAACAATTACGTCGGCTTCGACCGGATTGTCCAGCGTTGGTCCGGTTCCGAAAGCGACGAACGCGACAGCCGCACCGCGCGCGGCCAAATCGCACGCACCCTCGTGACGGACCTCCGTGCCGGAACGCAGCAGCGGTCCGACGGCGTCGATCGCCTCCGGTGTGCCGACCACGAACGCCGCGCGCCGGATCTCCGCCTCCGCACGGGGTGTGCGCTCCTCCGCCGCGCCCGGACCGAGTCCGACCAGCGCGAGCCGCCCGCGCGGCAGCACCCGTGCCGCGGCCACGGTCACGTTGTCCCGCTTGAACTTCTCGGCCGCCAGCTCGACCTGTCCGCCGTGCCCGAGCGTCTGCGCACCGCGCAACGCCGCAGCCTCCGCGACACTCGCGGTGCCCATCGAGTTGCGCACCACCGAACTCGGGTTCGGCACGCCGATCTCCGCGAGCTCCTCGGTCGGGAACGTCAGCAGCTCGGCGGTGTCACCGTGCCAGAAACCCCAGTCCTCCACGGCATCCACGATCCCGGGCTCGTCGGCCTTCGCGTCCGCCGTCGCGAACGCCTTGATGGCGCGCAGATCCAGGCCGCCCTGCGCGTCCAGCTCCGCCAGCGCGGCACCGACGCTCGTGGCCGACGCACCGCGCGTGGAACCGACACCGACGACGAGCGTGCGGGGCACGATCCGCAGCACGTTGTCCTTGGTGGCGGCCGCGCGGTCGTCGACGACGATCAGCCACGTCGCGTCCTCGCCCGCGCCGACGACGTTGGGCGGCAGCGCGGGCAGCGGGAAGTTCAACGGGTTGCGCAGCACGACCTTCTCGCCCGCCTCGATGGCGGCGGCGCAGGCCTCGACGTCGCCGTCCGCGGTGGCGTCGAGCTGCTCGACGAGCTCGTCCAGCACCGAGTCGATCGACGGACCACCCGTCACGACGGCCGTGCGGTTCAGCAGATCGGCGACGTGCCGGGCGAACGCGTCCGCGTCACCGGCCAGCGCCACGACGAAGTGCTTGTCCACGCAGACCACAGCGGGGTCGGATCGCCTGTCCCGCAACAGGGGCGCGATCAGCCGGACCGCGGAACCCGCGTCCAGGAACAGGACCACCGCACCGAGCCGCGACCACAGCTGCTGCACCGCGGACTTCACCGGGCCGTCCGGAACGACCGCGTCGGACCCGAGGAGGCCGGCGAGGTCGGCCCCGTCGCCACGTTGCGCCGGACCCGCGAACACACCGATCACTTCTTGCTACCCCACAACACGGTCACGGGCACCGCGGGCGCGAAACCCGAGTCGAGCAAACGGGAAGCGGTCCAGTGCACACCTTCGACCTCGTACCCGGCTGCCAGCAACGCGTCCCGTGCGGGCACGATCTCGTCCACACTCTCGGTCGCGACCACGACGCGCCGCGCGGACACGGCCGCACACGCCTTGACCGCGCCGATCTCACCACGGCCCACGAACACCGCGTCCGGGCGTGGCAACGACGACGTGTCCAGCTCGGCTTCCTCGACCCGGACGTCGACGCCGTGCGCGGACGCGTTCGCGATGATCCGCACGCACTGCACCGGATCGGGCTCGACCGCGATCACCGCGGCACCCAGCCGTGCGCACTCCACGCCCACCGCACCGGAACCGGCCAGCACGTCCCACACCAGCACGCCGGGACGTGGGGCGAGCCGTGCCAGCACGAACGCGCGGACCTCGGCGCCGAGCACGTGCGAACGGCTCGCGAACGACTCGTCCGGCAGCGCCCAGCCGTCGTTCGACCGGAGGAACTCGTTGTCCGCCAGGCACAACACGGCTTCGGGCGCGGTCCAGCGACGGGTCACCGCGTCTTTCGGGTCCACAGTGGACAGCTCGCCGGAGTCCGCCACCGTGAGCGTGCGGCGCCAGCCCGCGAGACCCGCGCCGATCTCGGCGGGACCGATGCCCTCGGCCAGCTTGACGATCACGGCGGACTGCGCGCGGCACACGTTCAGCGCGGGGCGCAGGCCGTCCGCCGCGTCGACGATCTCGACGGGCCGGCCCGCTGCCTCCAGCAGCTTCTCCACCGTCATCAGCTGTTGGTGCGCTTGGGCTTACGGGCGGCGGGCTTCTTCTTCGGCGTGGCCGTCGAGGCGCGCACCGTCGGCGGCTTCGGCTTCTCCGCCGCCACCACCGTCAGCTTCGGCTTCGGCGCGGGCTCCTCGGCGGGCTTGCGCACGGACTGCTGTATTCCCTCGACCGCGGTCCAGGCCGGGTTCGGCTCGGCGGGAGCCGCGGCGGGAACCGGGGCAGCGGGGACGGGCTCGTCGACGCGCGTGGAGATGCGCGAGGCGGCGCGGCGCGACCAGCGGGTCGGGCGGGCGGCGCGGATCGGCTCGTCCACCGAGGTGGTGGCCGAGGTCGAGACGCGGCGGGTCGGGGCCTTCACCGCGGAACCGACCAGGAACAACGTCGGGCGGTACAGCTTGTGCTTCTTCACCACGGCTTCCAGCTCGCCGATCGTGGTGTGCACGACCAGTTCGTCGGTCTGGCTCACCTTGTACGCGACGACGACCGGCGTGGTCTCGGAGTAGCCGCCCTGGAGCAGCTTCTCGACGAACTGGCCGGTGCGCGCGCCCGAGACCGTGGCGGCCATCGTGGTCTGCAGCGCGGCGAACTCCTGCACGAGCTCGCTGCTCTCCGGCGAGATCAGCACGGTCGACGACGCCTCGGTGAGCGTGATCTCGCGGCCGATCTTGGCGGCAGCGGCGGCCACGACGGACACACCGGGCACGACCTCGACCTCGAGGCCGAGACGCAGGCACAGGTCGTGCTGCTCCTGCACGCCACCACCGGTCGCGGCGTCACCCGCGTGCAGCCGGACGACCGTCAGACGTGACGCGGCGGCACGGCGGTACAGGTCCGTGATCTCCTCCTGCGTCACGCGGGAGAAGTCGACCAGCTCGGCGTCGGCACGGGCGTGCTCGCGGACGCACTCGGCGTCCACCGCGCTGGGGGCCCAGACGACCACGTCGGCTTCCGCGATGCGGCGCGCGCCGCGGAGGGTGATGAGGTCGGCGGCACCGGGACCGGCGCCGACGAAGGAGACCCGACCGGTCGTCGTCACGACAGCTCCACAGGGGTTTCGGCGAGAGGCTTAAGCGAAGACCGTACCGCCTGCCGCTCCGGCCACGAACGGGTGGCAGGCGCGCACGAAACGGGCTACGGCTTCCGGATCACCTGCCGGGTGCGTGTGGAGGTACGACGCGTGCACGCCACCGGCGACGAAACCCTCGGCGACAGGTCGTGAGTCGACGCCGCGCCAGTGCCACGCGGGAGGGTCCGAGTGCGGTGTGGACAGCTGAGTCCGGTGGAACTCGTGGCCGGTCACGCGGCTGCCGGGCAGGTGCAGCGGCGAGCCCGCCGACGCCACCGCGTCCCGGTAACCCAAGGTCAGCTTCGGCGTCATGAACCCGTCGGCGTCGAGCACGCCGCACATCGGGTGCCCGTCGAGCGACCTGGCGAGGTACAGCAACCCACCGCACTCGGCGTGCACCGGCGCACCCGATCGAGCGAACCGGGCCACCGCGTCGCGCAACTTCGCGTTGGCCGACAACGCTTCCGCGTGCTGCTCGGGAAATCCGCCAGGAAGGACAAGTCCAGCCGTGCCTTCCGGAAGATCTTCGTCGTTGAGCGGATCGACGACGGCGACCTCCGCGCCCGCCGCCTTCAGCACCTCGACGTGCTCGGCGTACCCGAACGTGAACGCCGCCCCGCCCGCCACAGCAATCACGGGTTCGTGCGCAACGGGTTCGACCTGCGGTTCCCACGCGGCGACCGCCATCGCGGGCACGGAACGGGCGAGCCTGCGCACGGCGTCCAGGTCGACGTGCTTGGCCACCGCGGCGGCGATCGCGTCGACCGCGGCGACGGCCTCCGCCCCGTGCTCCGCCGCCGTCACGAGCCCCAAGTGCCGTGAGGGCAAGGAGAACTGAGGATCCCTCGGCAACACGCCGAGGACGTCGAGCCCGACCTCGTCGCAGGCCGAGCGCAGGACCTGCTCGTGGCGTTCCGAACCGACCTGGTTGAGGATCACGCCGCCGAGCCGGACCGTGGGGTCGTAGCCGCGGAACCCGTGCAGCAGCGCGGCGAGCGACCGGCTCTGCCCCCGCGCGTCCACGACGAACAGCACTGGGGCGTTGATCAGCTTGGCGACGTGCGCGGTCGAGCCGACACCCGCGGTGTCGACGCGGCCGTCGAACAGGCCCATCACGCCCTCGACGACGGCGATGTCGCAGCCCTTGGAGCCGTGCGCGAACAGTCCGGGGATGCGGTGCTCGCCGACCAGCACGGGGTCGAGGTTGCGGCCCGGCCGCCGCGTGGCCAGGGAGTGGTAGCCGGGGTCGATGTAGTCGGGGCCGACCTTGAAGGGGGCGACCCTGGATCCGGCGCGGCGCAACGCGGCCATCAGGCCCGTGGCGACGGTGGTCTTGCCGCTGCCCGAGGCGGGGGCGGCGACGACCAGTCTGTTCACCACTCGATCCCCCGCTGGCCCTTCTGCCCGGCGTCCATCGGGTGCTTGACCTTGGTCATCTCCACCACGAGGTCGGCGGCGTCGACCAACTTCTGCGGCGCGTACCGCCCGGTGATCACGACGTGCTGATGGCCTGGCCGGTTGACCAGCGCGTCCACCACCTCGTCGACGTCGATCCAGCCCCAGTGCAGCGGGTACGTGAACTCGTCGAGCACGTAGAAGCCGTGGCGTTCGTCCCGCAGCCGGCGGGCGATCTCCTGCCAGCCCTCGAGCGCCGCGGCGGCGTGGTCCTCCTCGGTGCCCTGCTTGCGGGACCAGGACCAGCCCTCGCCCATCTTGTGCCACTCGACCGCGCCGCCCTCGCCGGTCTCCTCGTGCAGCCGGCCGAGCGCCTTGAACGCGGACTCCTCGCCCACCCTCCACTTGGCGGACTTCACGAACTGGAACACGCCGACGTCCCAGCCCTGGTTCCAGCCGCGCAGCGCCATGCCGAACGCGGCGGTCGACTTCCCCTTCATCTCACCGGTGTGCAGCATCAGCAACGGCCGGTTGCGGCGCTGACGGGTGGTCAGGCCGTCCTTCGGCACCTCGGTGGGTTGTCCTTGAGGCACTGAGTTCTCCTTATGCGGCCCGGACGACGCCGGCGAGGTGGTCGGCGGACAGCTGGTCGAGCTTGACGCACGTGCCCTGCAGCGCTTCGGCGATCTTCTGCGCGAGGCCGAGGCGGACGTGGCCCTGTTCGCAGTCCACGACCACGACGGCGGTCTGCTCCAGCAGTCCGGCGGCCTTGAGCGCGTCCTTGGTCGGGTCGCCGCCGAGTCCGGACGACGTGGCGCGGCCGTCGGTCAGCAGGACGACGAGCGGGCGCTTGCGCGGGTCGCGCAGCCGTTCGATCTCCAGGACGCGGTGGGCCTTCAGCAGGCCGTCCGCGAGCGGGGTCCTGCCGCCGGTGCGCATCTTCTTGAGCCTGGTCGCGGCCGCGTCGACGGAGGTGGTCGGGGGCAGGGCGACCTCGGCCTGGTTGCCGCGGAACGTCACCACGCCGACCTTGTCGCGGCGCTGGTAGGCGTCGCGCAGCAGGGAGATCACCGCGCCGCTGACCGCGGACATCCGCTGCCGTGCCGCCATCGAACCCGAGGCGTCGACGACGAAGAGCACGAGGTTCGACTCCTTGCCCTCCCTGACCGCCCTGCGCAGGTCGGTTCCGGTGAGCACGAGCCCGGGGCCGCTGCGGCCGCGCGCCTGCTGGTGCGGTGCGGCGGTGGTGAGGGTGTCGACGAGGTGCAGACCGTTCCCGTCCACTTTGGACGAACGGACGATCCTGCCGGTGCGGGCGCGGGCCCTGGAACGCTTGCCCGGCGCGCCTTCCCCGACGCCGGGGACCTCGAGCAGGCGTGCCTTGAACGCAGGTGCGGGCTCGGGTGCCGGACGGTCGTTGGGCGCGTTCCCGTTGCCCTTCGGACCTTCCTGCGGCTCGGGCAGCTCGCCGCCACCGGGACCGTCGTCGTCGGGGCCGTCGTCCGGTTCTTCCGCGTGCTCGGCCGCCTGGCGCATGGCGTCCTCGAGCTGCTGCTCCTCGATGCCGGGCTCGTCGAACGGGTCGCGGCGGCGCCGGTGCGGCAGCGCGAGCCGGACGGCGGTCTCGACGTCGACCTCCTCGACCTGCTCGGCGCCGCGCCACGCCGCGTGGGCGGTGGCGGCACGGGCCACGACGAGGTCAGCGCGCATGCCGTCGACCTCGAAGGCCGCGCAGACGGCGGCGATCCGGCGCAGCTCACCGTCCGGAAGGGACACCTGCGGCAGCTTCCGCTTGGCGTCGGCGATCTGCTGCCGGAGCTTCGCGTCCTCCGCCTCCCACTTCGCCGCGAACGTGACGGGGTCGGCCTCGTAGGCGAGCCGGCGCCGGATCACCTCGGTGCGCACGCTCACGTCCCGTGCGGCCTTCACCGCCACGGTCAGCCCGAACCGGTCGAGCAGCTGCGGCCGCAGCTCGCCCTCCTCGGGGTTCATGGTGCCGACCAGCAGGAACTGGGAAGGGTGCGAGACCGACACGCCTTCACGTTCGACGTGTGCGCGCCCCATCGCGGCGGCGTCGAGCAGCAGGTCGACCAGGTGGTCGTGCAGCAGGTTGACCTCGTCGACGTAGAGCACGCCCCGGTGTGCCGAGGCCAGCAGACCGGGCTGGAACGCCCGGACGCCCTCGGTCAGCGCCTTCTCCAGGTCCAGCGAGCCGACCAGCCGGTCCTCGGTGGCACCGACGGGCAGTTCGACGAGCCGGGCCGGTCGGGTCTCCGTGCCGTCGTGCGGCGTGTCGGGGCAGTCCGTGCTGCCCGGCACGCACCCGAAGCGGCAGCCACGCGACACGGCCAGCTCCGGCAGCAACGCGGCGAGGGCGCGCACGATCGTCGACTTCGCGGTCCCCTTCTCGCCGCGGACGAGAACACCGCCGATGCCGGGGTGCACGGCGTTCAGCAGCAGGGCGAGCCGGAGGTCGTCATGTCCGACGACAGCCGAAAAGGGGAACATGCAGCAAGGTCCTTCCTCGGGTGTCCACGCCCGCGGTCGGTGGGGTAAGAGGGGGACGAGTTCCTGACTCCCGACACGCGGTCGGTCACAGTCGCGGGACGGCGCCGGATTCGCACCGGCTTCCTCGCGCTCCCCTCACAGCCCCGGCATCGTCGCATTTCGCACCCCCGGGACCAACAGCCAGGTGAGCGACATCGCCCCGAACGGCCGTCGCCGAGGAGTACGCGGGGAGCTTTCGTACTCTCCAAGCGCACGAAAGGGCCCCGCGTGCCGTCGAGCAACAGGGGTCAGAGCAGGCTGTGGAACTTCTCCCAGGACTCCCGCACCTCGTCCGCGGTCCACTCCAGGGCGGGCTCCGCCACCGTGATCTCCGTCTTCGCCAGCGTCCCGTCCCGCCAGAACGACCCGAGGAACTTCCCGCTCACCTCGGTCAGCCGCGCCGGGTCACCCGGCAGGTGCAACGAGAACTGGTGCGTGTGCGGCTCCGGAAGTCCCATCGCGGCCGCCACGACCTTGGCGTGCGCGACGTACTCGCCGAGCCTGGGCAGCACGGTGTCCAGGCCGTGCAGCGCGGACAACGCGGCCGGCCACTGCTGGAACAACATGCCGCCGTACCTGTGCCGCCACACGCGTGCCTGGTCGACGAAGTCCTGGGTGCCGGCGAGCGCGGCGCCCGAGATGCCCTCCAGGGACTTGTAGAACGACACGTACACCGAGTCGAACAGGCCCGCGATCTCGTCCAGCGGCTTGCCCAGACCGTGGGTGCTCTCCCACAGGCGCGCGCCGTCGAGATGCACGACCGCGTCGCGTTCGCGGGCCGCGTCGACGACGGTGACCAGCTCGTCCCAGGTCGGGAGGATGAACCCCGCTTCGCGGTCCGGCACCTCCAGCAGCAGCGTCCCGAACGGTTCGGGGCACGTGGCCACGTCGGCGTTGCGCACCTTGATCGGCCGCAGGCCCGACAGCACGGTCAGGGCGTCGTCCTCGTGGTGCAGCGGGTGCGCCAACGGGTGCATCGCCACGATCGGGTTGTGCGTGCGGTCGGCCCAGCAGCGCAGGGCGATCTGTTGCGCCATGGTGCCCGTCGGCACGAACAGTGCGGCCTCGGTGCCCAGCAGCTGTGCGACCCGCGTCTCCAGCGCGCCCACCGGGCCGCCTTCGCCGTAGCGGTCGGGGTCGACGTCCGGCACCGGGCCGAGCATCTCCAGCAGCGACTTCTTCCGGACTCCCGAGAGCTGTCGGTTCATCACCACCGCATCAAACCTCAGCCGCGAGCGTGTCGGCGAGCGAGATGACTCCGGCCCTGATCTCGTCGGCCGTCATGCCCTGGTCGAGCAGGAACGCGATGTGCTCGCCGCGCAGCACCGCGAGCAGCGTGTGCGCCTTGAAGGTCGAGCCGACCAGGCCGGCCAGGCGCTCCACGGTGAGCGCGAAGCTGCCCTCGCAGCTGCGCGTCGTCGTGCGTTCCACGGCGATGACCAGCGGCAACGACGCCAGCACGTGGTCGAACAACGTGCCGGCGAACTCGCCCGCGGTGCGGCACTCCAGGGACGCGACCTGGATCCACGACGCCGCCGTCTCGTCGACCACCGCGCGCACCAGGCCCGCCTTGTCGCCGAACCGGCGGAACACCGTGCCCTTGCCGACGCCCGCAGCGACCGCGACATCGTCCATCGACACGGCCTCGATGCCGCGTTCCCCGATCAGCCGGGACGCCGCGGCCAGCACCGCGGCCCGGTTGCGTGCGGCGTCCGCACGTTCCACGACGGCCTCCCTCGACTTAACCGGACTTGCGGTCCGTATAGTAGCAAGCGGACCGACGGTCCGTTTATCGAGGGAGGAAGCCGTGAAGGCAGTGCGTTTCCACGAGTTCGGCGGGCCCGAGGTGCTGAAGGTGGAGGAGGTACCGGATCCGGTCGGCGACACGCTGGTCGACGTCACCGCGATCGGCCTCAACTACGGCGAGACGGTGATCCGCCGCGGCAAGGGCGCTGAGCTCTTCCCCTGGTATCCGGGGCCGGGCTTCCCCGCGGTCCTGGGTTCGGAAGTCGTTGGCACCACAAGGGATGGCCGCCGGGTCATGGGCGTCCCGAGAGACGGCGCGTACGCCACGAAAGCCGTCGTCGAGCACCCGGTCGAACTGCCCGACGAGGTGAGCGACCACGAGGCGCTCGCACTGCTCCTGCAGGGCACGACCGCGGTCGCGGCGACCAAGGCGGCACGGATCCAGCCCGGCGATCGCGTGCTGGTCGAGGCGGCGAACGGCGGCGTCGGCACCCTGCTCGTGCAGCTGGCCGAACGCGCGGGTGCGACCGTGCTCGCGGCGTCCAGCAAGGGCGGCATCGGCTACGACTGGGACGCCCTGGAGCCGGTCGACGTCGTGTTCGAGTCGATCGGCGGCGAGGTCGGGAAGCGCGCGTTCGAGCTGCTCAAGGACGGTGTCGGGCGCATGGTCGTGTTCGGGTACGCGAGCGGCGAGCCGTTGGACGTGACGGCGAGCGACATCTTCCGCAAGGGCGTCGCGGTCATGGGTCTGCCCCAGAACACCACGCCCGAGGAAGTGCTCGGTCTCAACCTCAAGCCCGTGCTCGGCGACGTCTACCGGCTCGACGAGATCGCCGAGGCGCACCGGGCGATGGAGGCGCGCACGACGACCGGGAAGCTCATCGCGCGACCGTGACCGACTTCGGCGCCCGGAACGACAGCAGGTTCAGCCACTCCGGATCGTCGCCGGTCAGGTGCAGCGACGGCTCGTGCTCAGCGACGGTCCGCAACGTCACCGCGGCCTCCAGCCGAGCCAGGCCTGCACCGAGGCAGAAGTGGCGCCCGTAGCCAAACGCCAGATGCCGGGGATCGGTTTCCTTACCGCTCAACAACAACACGAGTTCCGCACCGGCAGGAACGCGCACACCGGACAACACGACCTCACGAGCGGTCAGCCGCCGCCACGTCACGACAGGCGTATCGGTCCGTAGGACGTCTTCCACGAACGACTCAGCCACGCCGGGTTCGGCCAGGCGCGCCCACAACGCGCGGTCCTGCAACGAACGGCGCAACGCCGTGGACAACAACTGAGTCGTCGTCTCCTGACCCGCGATCAGCAAGAAGTAGCAGAGGCCGGCGGAGTCCTCGGCGGACACGCCGGCGTCGGCCAGCGCGCAGAAGAACTCGCCGTCCCGCGCGTGGTAGCGCTTGATCAGCCACTGGTGGAAGTCGCCGACGTCGTCGACCAGCTCCAGCTGCCGTTCGCGGGTGATGTCGCCCCAGAAGAACTCCAGCGAACCGGAGCTCCACCGCTTCAACGTGGGGATGTCGACGTTCTCCAGCCCGAGCAGCTCCATCAGCACGATCGCGGGCAGGTCCCACGCCAGGTCCCGCACGAGATCCGCGCCACCCAGCCGTTCCAAAACCAGCGACCGGATGCGAGGCTCCGCAGCGGCGACGCGGACCGGCGTGAAGAACGACGCCACCAGCCGACGCAGGGCGGCGTGCGAGTCGGAGCCGTTGTTCGCGAGCGTCGGCGGCAACGAGAAGCGGGCCCTCACCAGGGCGCGCAACGCGGCGGGCACCACCGGAGTCACGGCGGTCAGGGCGTTGTCGGGCAGGAAGGTGACCGGATCGGCCAGCACGGCACGCACGTCGTCGTAGGCCGAGACCACCCAGCGGCCGTCGACGAACTGCACCGGCGAGGTGAGTTCGGCACGCGTGAAGGTGAACAGGTCCACGAGCGGCACGCTAGTCGGCGGATGGGAGACTCAGGCGGTGACCGTGAGCACAACCGAGACGATCTCCAGCGGTGGTGAGTCGACGTTCGACTGGATCGACGTCCGCTCTGAAGCGCGCGCCAAGGCCGGTCTGACCCGTCGCGTGCGGCCGCGCACGGCGGGCTCGACGGATCTCGACCTCGCGAGCAACGACTACCTCGGGCTCGCCAGGGACAAGCGCGTCGCCGGTGCCGCTGCCGCCGCCACGCTCAAGTGGGGTGCGGGCTCCACGGGGTCGCGCCTGGTCACGGGTTCGACGGAGCTGCACAACGAGCTGGAGTACGAGCTCGCGAACTTCTGCGGCGCCCAGTCCGCGCTGGTGTTCAGCAGCGGCTACATGGCGAACCTCGGCGCGGTCACGGCGTTGACGGGTCCCGGCACGGCGATCGTGGCCGACCAGCACATCCACGCGTCGTTGATCGACGGCACGCGTCTGTCCAAGGCGGACGTCGTCGTCGCGGACCACTGCGACGTCGGCAAGGTCCGGCACGCGCTGGAGACCCGCGGCAAGCGGCGCGCGATCGTGGTCACGGACTCGGTCTTCAGCGTCGACGGCGACATCGCACCGCTGAACGAACTGCATGAGGCCTGTCGCGCGACGGGTGCCGCGTTGGTGGTGGACGACGCGCACGGTCTCGGTGTCGTCGGACCCGGCGGCCGCGGTGCCGTGGCAGAGGCGGGCATCATCAAGGCGCCGGACGTGATCACCACGCTGACACTGAGCAAGTCGCTCGGCGCGCAGGGCGGCGCGGTGCTCGGCCCGAGCCGCGTGATCAAGCACCTGATCGACACCTCCCGCACGTTCATCTTCGACACGGGCCTCGCGCCGAGCAGTGCCGCGGCGGCCCTCGCGGCGATCAAGATCCTGCGCGAGGAACCGGACCGCCCCGAGCGCGCGCTGACGGTGGCACACGACCTGAGCAACCGCCTGAAGGAGGCCGGTTTCCAGGTCAGCACGCCCACCGCGGCCGTGGTCAGCGTGCGGGCGCCCGGCCCGGAGCAGGCGTTCCGGTGGGCCGAAGCCTGCCGCACGAACGGCGTGGTCGTCGGGTGCTTCCGCCCGCCGTCGGTACCGGACCAGATCAGCAGGCTGCGGCTCACCGCGCGCGCCGACCTGACCGAGGCCGACATCGAGCGCGCGGTGCGCGTGATCAGGGAATGCGCCGCATCCGCAGGTGTGGAATCCCGTCCTCGATGAACTCGTCGCCTTCCGGGACGAAGCCGAACGACGCGTAGAAGTCGACGACGTACGTCTGCGCGTCGAGCACGCACGGCGCGCTGCCCACATCGACCAGTGCGGCGTGCATCAGGCGACGGCTGAAGCCTCGCCCACGGGCCATGCGCGCGGTGGCGACGCGTCCGATGCGGAAGGTGCCGTCGGGTTCTTCGAGCAACCTGAGGTACGCGAGCGGGTCGTGTGATCCGTCCGCTTCCAGCCAGAAGTGCCGTGTTCCCTGTTCGAGGTCACGGCCGTCCACGTCGCAGTAGATCGAGTTCTGCTCGACGACGAAGACGTCCTGACGCAGCCGCAGGATCGCGTACAGCTGGGCGGGGCTCAGGTCGAGTCCCCACTGCCTGCGCAGGGTGGCGGGAAACGGTGTGGTTCGCACCAACCGTGGATATCAGAAGCCCAGCGTCGATCGGTAGTGAGCGAGCCGGGTGTAGACACCAGGTTCATCTGCACGGGCACAACCGCGGCCGAACGACACCACGCCCGCGAGCCTGCCCCGCACGACGAGCGGCCCGCCCGAGTCGCCGGCGCACGCGTCACGGCCACCGCGTCCGGCGCACAGCATCGCGCCCGGCCGGTAGTCCGGTTCCTTCGCGACGCACTCCGCGTCCGGCAGGATCGGCACGGTCACCTTGCGCAACGTCATGGCGGGCGGGGAGCTCTCCGCGGTGCGGCCCCAGCCGAGCACGACACCGTCCTCGCCGACCTCACCGAGCGCGATCGTCCGGTACGGCAGCGAGCGGGCGAGCGTCAGCACCGCCACGTCGTCGCCCTTCGTGACGTCCTTGTACTCGGGGTGCCGCCACACGTTCGCGACCGCCGCCTCGATCCCCTCTCCCGTGGCCCGCAGGTCCGTGCGCCCGGCGACCACCCGCAACTGCTCGGCGGGACGCTGGTTGCGGCCGACCACGCCCTTGATCGTCGCGCAGTGCGCTGCCGTCACGACCTTGTCCGGTGCGACCAGCGCGCCACCGCAGATCAGCTGGCCGTCCGTGGTGGTGATCGCCACAACCCACGGGGTGTCGGCCACCCGCGCGGGTGTCCCTCCAACGATCGCATCGGCCGTCGACGCACCGCTGACCAGCGCGATCACCGCCACGATCACGGCAAGCCGCTTACCCCTCACGGACCACTCCTCGTTGCGCCAGGTGGACGATCGGTCACCAACCGTAGCGACAGCGCTAGGACGCCGTCAAAACCGGAGATTCTCGTGTTAGTGTCCCGTTGAGCCGAAGATTTTGCGGCCAGTGGTGTAGCTCACGGGGGTATGTACGGTGTTGTTCGACTTCGGCCAGGTTCCGGCCTTTCTCATCGCGTGCGCGGTCGTCATCGTGACCCCCGGTGTTGACGCGTTCCTGTTGCTGCGCACGTCGTTGCGCTCCGGCACCCGCGCCGGCCTGCTGGCGCTGGCGGGCATCCACTCGGCCGCCGCGGTCCAGGTGGCACTCGTGATCTCGGGCCTCGGCGTGGTGCTCGCGCAGTACCCGATGGTGCTCGCCGCGTTGCGCTGGATCGGCGCCGCCTACCTGCTCTACCTGGCGATTTCCATCGCGCGGGGCCTCATGAAGCGCTCCGGCGGCGAGCCGGAGGAGGTCATGAGCGACCGGCCGTTCCGGCAGGGCTTCCTGACCAACATCACGAACCCGAAGATGATCCTGTTCTCGCTCGCGTTCCTGCCGCAGTTCATCGGATCGGGTGAACCGGCACCGCAGCTCGCGATGCTGGCCGTGCTGTTCCTCGGACTCGCCGCCGTGTGGGAGCTGATGATCGTGCTGGCCGCCTCGCGGGTGGCCGGCCGGCTCAAGCGGCCCGGCGTGACGACCGCGCTGGACGCGGTGTGCGCGGCCGTCTTCCTCACGATGTCGGTCGGGCTGGTCGTCTAGTCGCCTCAGGCGAGGTGGAGGTCCCACCTCTGCCACAGCGGCGCCTTGCCGAACGTCTCCCTTTCGAACAGTTGCAGTCCCTCCGCGATGGGCGAGAGGTACGTGCCCTTGCCGACGTTGCGGATCATGCGACCGCCGAAAACGTCCGGCCCCTCCAGTCGCCACAGCTGCCCCGGATCAGTGGAAGAGCAGTCCCCCAGCAGGTCGACCTGGAACCTCGTCGCGGGGTCCGGACGCAGGCACGCGTTCCCGGCCCGCAGCTGGAAGACACCGCCGCCGAGCTCGACCCGCTGGAACGCCGAACCCGGACAGGTGCCCATGCCGCCGCCGTTGACGCAGTAGTCGGGCGTCTGGGCGTTCTCCAGCGTCACCGCGGCGCCGGTGGTGTCGGGCAGCGGCGGCACGGTGCCGACCTCGGTCACGATCCACCGCTGGTGGTCGCTGTCCTGCGGCTCCCCCGGGATGATCATGAGGTCGGGAATCTCGTCGTAGAGCGACGTGTCGGCGTACGCGGGCCACGACACGCCGAGCTTCAGCTTCGTCGCACCGGACGCGTCGGACTCGAGGCCCCAGCGGTGGTACTTCTCCGTCTCGTCGCACTGGTCGGTGACCAGGGAGAAGTGCCCGTCGAGGCACCAGCGGTCGGCGACGTTGCGGAGGAAGAACTGGCCGTTCGCGACGTCGACCCGCTCCCACCGCTGGTTCGCGGCTCCGGTGCAGTCGGCCATCTCGGCCTGGCGGTGGCTGTTCGTCCCGGCCGTCACGCTAGTCAGCTGATCTTGGGAGCGGCGCGCATTCCGATGTAGCAGCACCCGTTTTCGAACACGACCGGCATGAAGTCGTCCTGGAACGACGATCCGGCACCGGTGGCCGCGAAGACGTTGGGCGCCACGGGAACCAGCTCCATGTCCATGGACGGGTAGATCGCCATGTCGTCGACGAACTCGTACCGCGCCTTGAGGCCGTCGATCGTGATGACCACGCCTTCGCGCTTGTAGACACCGTTGTAGGGCGTCATGTCGACGTCCAGTGGCTCGACGGGCGGCGCGAAGGGCGGTGGCATCTCGACGCCGAACTCCCCGAGCAGCGAGCGCAGGATCGCCGACGACAGCGGGCGCGCGCCGCCGCCGTTGGTCAGCAACGCGATGGCGATGCCCTTCTCCGGGATCACGCGGAGGTAGGTGTACTGGCCGGTGGCGGCGCCGTCGTGGCCGATGCCGGGCGTGCCGGTGAAGTCGTAGAGCGTCCAGCCCAGCCCCCAGCCGTCCGCGCTCACGGTCCACTTGTCCGGCACGTCGACCTGGCGTTCCTGCATCAGGGCAACGGTTTCCGGCTTCAGCACGGCGTTGTCGAGGTGTGCCTCGGCGAGTCGCACGACGTCACCGGCGCTGGCGCAGACGGCGGCGGCAGGCCCGGCGGCGCGCGGCATCATGTCCCACACCGGCGTTGGCTGACCGCCGAAGTGCCCGGTCGCGGCGCGGAACCGCAGCACCTCCTCCGGCAACGTCATGGTGTGCGTCAGGCCGAGGGGCGTGAGCACGCGGTCGGCGAGCGCCTGGTTCCAGGTCGTGCCGGTGAGCACCTCGACGATCCGGCCGAGCACGACGTATCCCGCGCCGCTGTAGGAGACGGTCGCTCCGGGCGCCACGTCCTGGCCGAGCTTCACGCACGCCTCGACGTACTTCTCGATGCAGTCGTCGCCGCGGCCGGTGTCGGGCTGGAAGTCGCCGCTCAGGCCGCTGGTGTGGCTGAGCAGCTGCCGCACGGTGATCTTGCTCGTCGCGTCCGGGTCGGCGACCCGGAAGTCCGGCAGCACGTCGACGACCCGTGCGTCGAGGTCGAGCAGCCCGTCGTCGACCAGCGACATCACCAACGTCGCCGTGTAGATCTTCGCGACCGAGCCGAGCTGGAAGACCGAGTCGGTGGTCGCCTCGACACCCGTTCCGGTGTTCAGGACACCGCTGGCGAACTCGTGGATCTCGCCGTCGACCAGCACGGCGAGGGTGGCGCCGGGAACGTCGTGCTCCGCGCGGAGGGTGTCGAGCAGATTCTGTGCGTACATCGTTCGCGTCATGCGAACACTGTACGCAGATCGCGCCGCCGTACGCAAGTGCGTACATTGATCGCATGGTTTCTTCGGTGTGGACGCGGCAACGGCCGCGAGCGGGGCTCAGCCTGGAGCAGATCGTGGCCGGAGCCGTGGAGCTGCTGGACGCGGAAGGTCTGGAGGCGTTGTCGATGCGCACGCTCGCCGCGCGCATCGGCACCAAGGCCACCTCGCTCTACCGGCACGTCGCGAACAAGGACGAGCTGATCGAACTCGTCGTCGACGAGGTGTACGGCGAGATGGAGGTTCCCTACGAAGGTCCCTGGCAGGCGTCAGTGGCCGAGGCCGCACGAAGCCTGCGCGCCATGGTGTTGCGGCACCCGTGGGTGGCGTCGGTGCTCGGTCAGGTCGGTCTGGCCGAACTGGGACCGAACCTGTCGGACCGGTCGGCGCGGCTGCTGGCGTTGTTCACCGACGACGGTTTCCCCGAGGACGAAGCCGATCTGGCGATGAAGACAGTCCTCGGCTACGTGGTCGGGATGACCGTGAGCGAGGCGGCGTACGTGCAGCTGCTGGCGCGCAGTGGCCAGTCCGAGGACGAGCTGTCGCTGCACGGCGTAACGTCGAAAGCGTTGCGGGACAAGACGTTCGAGTACGGGCTGGCGCGCGTGCTCGCAGGACTGGGCGAAGGCAGGTCGTAACCACGGTGGCGGATCGGCTCCAGGCCCTGCGCGACGCGCTGGCCGCACGTCCCGGTGAGCCCGTGCCGTTCGACGTGCTGGCCGCGCAGGTGTGGCCGGACGAACCGCCGAAGCACCCGCGCGCGGCGTTGCGCACGTTGGTCAGCAGGCTGCGCGCCACCGAACAGGTGATCACCGAACCGACCGGCTACCGGCTCGTGCCGCGGCCGCCCGCGCCGTGCCAGCTCCCGGCCGACCTGCCGGACTTCGTCGGCAGGAGGGAGGAGATCGCCAGGCTGGAGCTGATCGACGCGCCGGTGCGGGCGATCACCGGGCTGCCCGGTGTCGGCAAGACCGTGCTCGCGATCAGGGAGGCGCACCGGCTGCGGCCCGAGTTCCCGGACGGGCAGCTGTACGTGAACCTGCGCGGCTACTCCACCGGCCCGTCGATGACGGTCGAGCAGGCGCTGGCGCGGTTCGTGAAGGCGCTCGGCGGCGGACCGAACGACGACTACCGCGCGCTCCTGGAGAACCGGCGGGTGCTCGTGGTGCTCGACAACGCGACGGCCGACGTGATCGCACCCCTGCTGCCGGCCACGCCCGGCTGTGCAGCGCTGGTCACCAGCCGCCAGGACCTGCCGCAGTTCGCGCAGGTCAGGCTCGGCGTGCTGGAGGATGACGAAGCGAGTGAACTGCTCAAGGGCATGCGCGTCGACGGGGACACGAGCGAGCTCATCGGGCTGTGCGCGCGGCTGCCGCTGGCGTTGCGGATCGCCGGGGCGAACCTCGCTGGACGCCACCTCCCTGACTACGTCGAGGAACTGCGCGAGCACCGGCTCGAAGCGTTGGAGATCGCAGACGACGACACGGCCGTGCAGGCGACGTTCGACCTCTCGTACCGGAAGCTGTCCCAACGCGCGCAACGGACGTTCGACTTCCTCGGCGCGGTGCCCGGTCCCGACCTCCCGCGCGGCCTGGCCGGAGACGCGATCGACGAGCTGGTGGCCGCCAACCTCGTACAACAGAACAACGACCGCTACCAACTGCACGACCTCCTACGGCTGTACGCCCACGCACGGACGACAGACGACGACAGGCGTGCGGTGTTCGACTGGTACCTGAAGCACGCGGACGGCGCCGAAGCGGAGCTGAAGGTCGGCTTCACCCGCCTGCTGCCGGCCACACCGGACGCCGTGCCGTTCGCCGGCCGCGACGAGGCGATGGCGTGGTTCGAGGCGGAACGGCCGAACCTCGTGGCGCTCGCCGAGGACCACCCCGACGCCGCACTGGTCGCGGCCCTGCGGGGATACCTGCTGCTCACCGGCCAGTACACCGACCTCCGCACGATCGCGCGCGCCGCGTTGGACAGCGGCGAGACGGGACAGCGGGCGGCGGCGGTGCGGGTCTGCCTCGCGTACCTCGACTGGCGCTTCGGCGAGCACCGGAGCGCGATCGAGCACAGCGAGCACGCGATCGCCGAGTACCGCGCCGCCGGCTCGCGGGCCCAGGAGGCCACGGCGCTGAACATCCTCGCCGGGATCTACCACGACATCGGCGAGCTCGGGCTCGCCGGCGAACACCTCGCCTCCGCGATCGAGATCTACGGCCCGAACGGCATGACGTTGCAGCTCATCGGCGGTCTCGGCAACCTCGGGCTGATCGAGCTGGAGCTCGGCAGACTCTCCTCCGCCGAGGACGCGCTGCGCCGGTCGGTCGGCCTGGCCAGGGAGATCGACGACTGGCAGGACCTCGCGAACGGCCTCAACAACCTCGGCGTGGTGCTCGCGGCCCAGCACCGGCACGCCGACGCCGAGGCCGCGTTCGGCGAGGCCCTCCGCCTGTCGCAGGAGCACGGGCTGCGGCCGATCGAGATGTCCGCACGGGTCGAGTACGCCGAGCTGCTGATCGCGGCCGGACGTCCCTCGGAGGCACGCGACCAGGCAGAACGCGCGCTCGAACTGGCCGGCGACGACGACCTGTTCATCGAGGTCGACGCCTGCCTGGTGCTCGCGGAGGTGAACCGCTCGGTCGCCGAGTTCGACGAGGTGCTGCGCCGGGCGGTCGACGCCGAGTTCCGGATCATCGAGGTGCGCGCGTTGGCGGGCAAGGCCGCGTTGCTGCAGGACAGGGCGTTGTACGAGCAGGCGATCGAACGAGCGGAGAGCGCGGGGCTGCGCTACCGGGCCGACGTGATCAGATCAGGCGCCGCGTCCACGATCGGATGAAGGTCCTTCGCGTACCGGGAGAGCCGGACGTACACGCCGGGCTTGTCCTTGCGCGCGCAGCCCTCGCCCCACGACGTGACGCCGACGAGCTTGCCCTCCGCGACGATCGGGCCGCCCGAGTCGCCCTGGCACGTGTCGATCTTGCCGTCCTGGTAGCCCGCGCAGAACATGTCGGTCTTCACGAACTGCGGGTAGGTCTCGGCGCAGAAGGCGTCCGGCAGCACCGGCACGGTGGCCTGCATGAGGTAGCGCGACGTCTTGCCGTTCTCGCTGGTGCGGCCCCAGCCGAGCGCGCGCAGCTGCGTGCCGGGCTGGTAGAGCACCCGGTCGGACAGTTCGGCGATGGGCAGCGGCGTGTACGGCAGGGCCTTCTTCAGCCTCAGGACCGCGACGTCCTCGCCCTCGTCCGCGGCGATGTACTGCCTGTGGATCCAGATGTCCGCAGGCACCACCGACACGCCCGTGGCGCGGTCCAGCTTGTCCTCGCGACCGGCGACGACCCGCAGTTCAGCCGGCGAGCGGCCCACCGCGCAGTGCGCCGCGGTGAGCACCTTCGTCGGCGCGACGATCGTGCCGCCGCAGAACTGGGCACCGCGGTCGTCGGTGAGGAAGACCGCCCACGGATTGGCCTCGATGGAGGCCCGCTCACCGCCAACGACCTGCTCGCTGGCGGCAGCGGTGCCCGCGGAAACCATCAACGCCGAGAGGACCAGCACCAGGAGTCGTCGCATGACTCCAGATGGTAGCTACTCGGATGCTCCGTTCGGAGCAACCTTGCTCCAGACCCTGCCCGCAGCGCCCATCACGCTCTCGCCGATGTCGTTGATCGTCTTGATCAGCGGGTCGGCGGAGGTGCTCATGGACTCCTTGTACGACCGGGCGGCGGACTTCACGTCGTCGGTGAGGTTGCTCGTCGGCCTGTCGTCCTCGCGGCGCGGGTACGTGCCGGTCAGGATCTCGCGGTACTCCTCGGTCGCCGACCAGCGCTGCAGCTCCGCCGCCCGCACCACGACCAGCGGGTGCGACCGGTGCTCGGTGTGCAGGAGTTTGAGGAGGCTGTCGCGGATGTCCTCGACCTCCTCGTACTCCTTCGCCTGGGCGAGGAACGACGCGATGTCGACCTGACCGCCGAGGTCGCCCGCGAGCGCGAGGTGCGTGCGCAGCGCGGCCTGCGGGTCCTGGCAGGCGAGCAGGCCCGCCCGGTCGCAGGACAGCTCGGTCTTGCGCTGCCACTCGCGCAGCGCCGCGATGACCGCCCGCATGGCGATCGCGCCCGCGGGCACCCACGCGAACGACGTCGTGAGGTCGATGAGCCGGCGCAGCAGCGTGTTGTAGAGCGCGTGGCCCGACATCACGTGGCCCATCTCGTGACCGATCACGAAGCGCAGCGACTCGTTGTCGAGCAGGTCGACCGAGCCGGTGCTGATCACGATGAACGGCTTGTCGATGCCGTAGGTGTAGGCGTAGGCGCCCGCGCTGCGCTCGACGTAGAGGTCCGGGACCTCGTCGAGGTCGAACGTCGCCGCCACCTCGTTGCGGATGCGGTCGAGCTGCGGGTACTGCTTCGGGCCGACCCGCACGGAGGACGCCACCTGGAGCAGGCGCTCACCACGCTCGGAGAAGGCTCCGGCGACCGCCTTGAGGATCGGTGCCACCGCGGGCACCGCCCTCAGCACCGCGAGGGCGCCTCGGTCGGCAGGATGCTCGTAGGCGCGCGGGCTGATGCCTGGGAAGCGCACGCGCGATGACTGCTCAATATCCCCCGTCACGTCATCCAGGTTAGACACGATCCGGACAAGGGTGCACGGAATCGGCGCAGGACCGTTGCAAACTTGCGCGGTGAGCAGCGACGAAGACACCACCGTTCTGCCGTTGCGGGGCGGCGCATCAGCGACCCTCGTCCGCCGGCGGGCCGCGGCCAACGACCGCGGCGCGATCCTCTACGTGCACGGCTTCGCGGACTACTTCTTCCAGGAGCACGTGGCCGAGCACTACACCGCCCAGGGCTACGACTTCTACGCGGTCGACCTGCGCGGGTACGGCCGGTCGTTGCGCGACGGCGAGGTGCCGAACTACACGACCGACATGGCGGTGTACTTCGAGGAGATCGACGCCGCGATCGCCGTCGTACGCGAAGAACACTCGCGTGTGGTGCTCATGGGGCACTCGACGGGTGGCCTCACCACGTCGTTGTGGGCGCACGAACGCCGTGCCAGCGACCTGATCGACGCCCTGGTGCTCAACAGCCCGTGGCTCGACGTCGTCGAACCGCCGTTCATGCGGCAGGTCGTGAAGCTGATCGGGCGGGTCGCGCCGAAGGCGAAGATCCGCGCGAACCTCGGTGAGGCGTACGGGTCGGCGATCCACAGCTCGCGCAACGGCGAGTGGGACTTCGACCTGAAGTGGAAACCGCTCGCGGGCTTCCCCGTGCTGGCCGGGTGGATCCGCGCGATCCTCGTCGCGCAGGAGAAGGTCCACAACGGCCTCGACGTGCGCGTGCCCGTGCTGGTGCTGCACTCCGACAAGAGCATGCTCAACGCGCGCGAGTGGAGCGAGGACGTCTCCAAGGCCGACGCCGTGCTGGACGTCGAGGGCATGCGGAAGTGGGGGCCGAAGCTCGGCACCTCGGTGAAGGTCGTGGAGATCAAGGCGGGCATGCACGACCTGTTCCTGTCGGCGGAGCCGGTGCGCGCGGCGGCCCTCGCGGAGGTCGACGAGTTCCTCAAAACAGCTTGACCTCGTCATAGGTCGAAGTTCGAGACTGGTCGTCATGAACATCGACTTCAACGCCTGGTACGCGCTCGAAAGCGCGATGCAGGACGAAAAGAGCCGTCGCGTCAGCCGGGCGACGTTGAAGCGTGTCGCCCGGTTCGCCCGCCCGCAGCGGCGGGCCGTCTACGGCCTGCTGGCCATCAGCTCGTTCGCCGCAGTGCTCGCAGTCGCCTCGCCGGTGCTCGCCGGTCGCGTCGTCGACACCATCATCAGCGGTCAGAACTTCGGGCTCGTCGTGTGGCTCGCGCTGGCGATCGCCGGTGTCGCGGTCCTGGAGGCCGGTTTCTCGCTGGCCGAGCGCTGGCAGTCGGCGCGGGTCGGCGAGGACCTGATCCTGCGGCTGCGGCAGGCCGTCTTCGACCACGTGCAGCGGATGCCGATCGCGTTCTTCACCCGCACGCGCACCGGCGCACTGGTGTCGCGGCTGAACAACGACGTGATCGCGGCGCAACGGGCGTTCTCCGAAACGATCTCCGGCGTCGTCACGAACATCATCGCCCTGATCCTGACGCTGGCCGTGATGCTGACGCTGTCGTGGCAGGTCACGGTGCTGGCGATGGTGTTGTTGCCGATCTTCCTGATCCCGGCGCGCCGCATGGGCAAGCGTTTGGCGTCCATGCACCGCGAGGCAGCGAACCTCGACTCCGCGATGACGACCCAGATGACCGAGCGCTTCTCGGCACCGGGTGCGACGTTGATCAAGCTCTTCGGGCGGCCGTCGCTGGAGAGCCTGGAGTTCGGGTCGCGGGCACGGCGGGTGCGCGACATCGGCGTGCGGACCGCGGTGGCGCAGTGGCTGTTCCTGGTGGCCCTGACGCTGGTGTCCTCGCTGGCGTTGGCGCTGGTCTACGGCCTTGGCGGGTACTTCGTGTTCGCCGGGCAGATGGTGCCGGGCACGATCGTGACGCTCGCGCTGCTGCTGACGAGGTTGTACGCGCCGTTGACCGCGTTGGCCGGCGCACGGGTGGACGTGATGACCGCGCTCGTGTCGTTCGAACGAGTCTTCGAGGTGCTGGACCTGCCGCCGCTGATCAAAGAGAAGGACTCCCCGGTGGCCGTTCCCGACGGGCCGGTGTCCGTCGAGTTCTCGGACGTCCGCTTCGCCTACCCGTCGGCGGACAAGGTGTCGCTCGCGTCGCTGGAGGAGGTCGCGTCGCTCGACACGCGCGGCGGCGAGGAGATCCTCGGCGGGGTGTCCTTCGTGGCGGAACCCGGTTCGCTGATCGCACTGGTCGGCGCGTCCGGCGCGGGCAAGTCGACGATCGCCTCGCTGGTGCCCCGGTTGTACGACGCGGACTCCGGAACCGTGCGACTGTCCGGTGTGGACGTTCGCGACCTGTCGTTCGACTCGATCCGCGAGACAGTGGGCATGGTGACGCAGGACGGGCACCTGTTCCACGAGTCGATCGGTGCGAACCTGCGGCTCGCGGCACCTGACGCGTCTGACGAGGAACTGTGGGACGCGCTGGAGCGCGCACGGCTGGCGGACCTGGTGTCGTCGTTGCCGGACCAGTTGGACACCGTGGTGGGCGAACGTGGATACCGGCTGTCCGGCGGTGAGCGCCAACGGCTGACGATCGCGCGGTTGTTGTTGGCCAAGCCACGCGTCGTGATCCTGGACGAGGCCACCGCACACCTGGACTCGCGATCCGAGGCGGCGGTGCAGGAGGCGCTGGTCGAGGCGCTGGCGGGCCGGACGTCTCTGGTGATCGCGCACCGGTTGTCGACGATCAGGGCGGCGAACCAGATCCTCGTCGTCGACCGCGGTCAGGTCGTCGAACGTGGTACGCATGAGTCGTTGCTGGCTCTGGAGGGCCACTACGCCAAGTTGTACCGGACGCAGTTCAGCGAAGAGCCGATCGGAGCGCCGTGACCATCCCGTCGCCGGACAACCTCTACCCGTTGCCGGACATCGCGCGCACGGTGCAGCTCAAGCCGTTGGTGAAGAACCCGCAGATCGAGATCGGCGAATACACCTACTACGACGACCCGCACCACGCTTTGCAGTTCGAGCAACGCAACGTGCTCTACAACTTCGGCGCGGAGAAGCTGGTCATCGGTCGTTACTGCGCTCTGGCCGAGGGGGTGCGGTTCATCATGTCCGGCGCCAACCACAACATGGCGGGCGTGTCCACGTTCCCGTTCACGATCTTCGGCGGCGTGTGGGGAGAGAAGACCCTGGACATCGCGCTGGGAGCGCCCTCTCGCGGGGACACGGTGGTGGGCCACGACGTCTGGATCGGGTACCAGTCGTTGATCATGCCCGGCGTGCGGATCGGGAACGGTGCGATCATCGCGGCGGGGTCCGTGGTCGTGGCGGACGTGCCGGCGTACGGGATCATGGGCGGCAACCCCGCCCGGTTGCTCAGGAAGCGGTACAGCGACGCCGAAATCGAGCTGCTGGAACGGATAGCGTGGTGGGACTGGCCGGTGGAAAAGGTCACCGAGCACATCCGCGTGATCATGTCGGGGACGCCGGCCGAGCTCGCTGAGGCGGCGGGGGTGGCGTGAGACGACGCTGGTTCGTGGTGGGCGCGGTGGCCTTGCTGGCCGCCGCGTCGTTGCCGTTCATCCTGCGCGACGAGCTGGTCGCACCTGTCGTGCCGGACGGCGCCGTGCAGGCGCAGCTGACCGTGGACGGGCCCTTCGAGCGCAGCTGGCCGCTCAACTCCGTCATCGACAAGGACGTCACTCCGGTCGTCAGCGAGCTGAACTCGTTGTCGAGCACGAAGCGCGGTGATGGCTGCTTCGCTGCGATGCGGCCGGGGTACCGGATGCGGTTCGAGTACCCGGACGGTTCGAACCAGACCGTCGTGTTCGACCTGAACTGCGGCAGCGTCCGGCGCGGCGACGTCGCGCGGTACGGGGACGTCACCAAGGCGCTGGACGCGTTCGCCCGCATCTACCGCGCGCAGGGCGGCACCGTCCCGGATCCGCCGTGGGCGTGGTGACCACGAGTGGCGATCGATTCGGTGGCGTCCGAGTGAACTTTCGCGACGGAGCCTTCTGACCGCGCGATCATCAGCACATGGAGTACGACCGCTACTGCGACCTGACCATGCGCGGAGGCACGACCAGCGGCGTCGTGTATCCCCTGGCCGTCGCATCGCTGGCGCGCCACTACGGTTTCAAGCAGATCGGCGGCGCGTCGGCGGGTGCGATCGCCGCGGCGTTCACGGCGGCCGCTGAACGCGGTCGTGCTTCCGGTGGCTTCGAGAGACTCACGAAGCTGATCGACTGGTTCACGTCCGGCAGCGGTGCGGACAGGTGGCGGCTCGCGCAGCTGTTCCAGCCCGCCGAGAAGACCCGTGCGCTGTACCGGATCGTCGTGGCGACCATGCAGAAACGGGAGACCACGGGCCGTAGTGCGATCTCGTGCCTGTTCTTCGCGTTGCTGGGTGCCGTGGGGTTGCGCGCGAAGGCGGTGCTCGCGCTGATGGCGTTGCTGTGGCTGGGCGGACCGGTGCTGTGGTCGGCCTGGCTGGCGCCGAAGTCCTACGCGGGATGGCTCGCGACGCTGGTCGTGCTGCTGGCGATCGCCTGCGTGGTGCTCGTGCTGTGGCCGTTGCGGTCGAGCCTGCCCTGGCCCGCCTGGGTGTTCGCCGCGGTGCCGCTCGTGCTGGGCCTGGCGTTCTCGCGGCACTACGCGACGGCGGCGGTCGTGCTGCTCGTGTGGCTGGTGCTGTCGCTCGCGGCGGTCAGCGCGTTGACCGTCACGTACGGGTATGCCATGCAACGGTTCCTGAAGGACAACGCGCGTTCCATCCACTTCGGACTGGTGCCGGGCACCGGTGACTTCACGCCGTCGTTGCTCGACCGGCTGGCGGGCATGCCGAGGTCGACGGGCGTGCCGCCGCTCGCCGACTGGATCGCCGACCAGCTCGACTCGCTGGCCGGCACCGAGGACGCGCTGACGTTCGGCGACCTGGGCGACATCAACCTCGTGCTGATGACCACCGACCTGTCCGAGGGGCGGCCGTACCGGTTGCCGTTCAAGGAGAGCTGGCAGTACTGCGAGGAGTGCCTCGGCTACGTGCTGCCGCGCCGGGTGGTCGAGCAGATGAACGGCGCTGTCAGCACCGCGAAATGCCCGCAGCACACGCACATGCCGTTGCGGGATCTGCCGGCCGGGGAACAGCTGCCGGTCGTGCTCGCCGTGCGGATGTCGCTGTCGTTCCCCGGCCTGATCGCGGCCGTGCCGTTGTACCGGGACGGCCGCGTGCACTGGTTCTCCGACGGCGGCATCACCAGCAACTTCCCGATCCACTTCTTCGACTCGCTGCTGCCGCGCTGGCCCACGTTCGGCCTGAGCCTCCAGCCCTACCCGAACGGCGACACGGACGAGGTGTGGCTGCCGGAGCAGGACGCGTCGACCTCCGGCACGCGCTACGCCTCTCTGAACACGGTACCGCGCTTCCTGGTGTCCATCTTGGACACTTTCCTGGACTGGCGCGACACCATGCAGTCCGCTCTGCCCGGCTACCGCGGCCGGATCGCACACGTGCGGCAAGCCGAGGACGAGGGCGGCACGAACCTGTTCATGCCACCGGCGACGATCAGGAAGCTCGCGTTGCGCGGGCAGCGTGCCGGCGACCTGCTGCGCGAACGGTTCGAGCAGCAGCAGAACACCGACCGCTACCGCTGGATCCGGCTGCGCATCGCGATGCGGGAGTACCAGGAGCTCGGAGTGCAGGCCGCGGAACGGGACGCGATGTACGAGGAGCTGCTGGAACGCTTCCAGATCCCCGAGGCGCTGCACGAGTGGTTCCGCACTCCCCCGGCCGACGGTGACCCGTTCCGGGCGGAGATCGACGTGGCGCTGGACCACGTGGGCCGGTTGAAGGACGACGGGCCGTTCGACGGGGCGCCGCCCGTGGATCCGGATTTGCGGCTGACGCCACCCGAGTAGCCGGGTCGGGAAAGGGGTGGCGGACCTTTCTCGAAGTTCGACATCATCGGGCCATGTCCGATGATGCGCCAGGGCAGATCCTTCCGGCGGGCTTCGGGTTCCGGCCGTATCGCGGCGACGAAGACCACGGGCCCATGGCCGCGGTGCGGCTGGGGTGCGCTGAACGGGACCGGATCGACGCCCGCTCGGTTGTGGAGGGGCTCCCGACAGCGGCCGAGATCGCCGAAGCTTCTGCCAAGCTGGAGGAACCGTCCAGGAACCAGATCCTGGTGGTGCGCGACGGGAACGTGGTCGGCTACTCGACGATCCGGTGGTGGCAGGAACGGGACGACACGTGGTTGTACCTGCACCGCGGCCACCTCTTGCCCGAACACCGCGGTCAGGGCATCGGCTCAGTCATGCTGAGCTGGGCCGAAGAGCGGATCCGCCGGCTCGTCGAACAGCACGGAACGGCCCGCACCGCAGTGATCGGCGCGAACGCCGCGGCCTGGGAGCAGGACGCCGCGGCGCTGCTGCTCGCAGCCGGCTACCGACGTGTCTTCAGCCTGGTCGAGCTGGAGCTGCGCGATCTCCAGCAGCTGCCAGAGCCGGGAACCGAACTGCCGGCCGGGATCCGGACAGGGCCGATCGGAACGAGCCATCACCATGCCGCCTGGAGCACGGTCGTCAATTCATATGCGAATACCAGTTGGACTCCGAAGTGGACTTTCCAGGAGTTCGTCGACACTGCTGACCCGGCTTGCTGGCGAGCTGCGTGGAACGGGCAGGACCTGGTCGGCGTCGCCCTCTGCTCCATCCGCCGTCACGACCGCGCTGTGGGCGAGGTCGAAGAGTTGAGCGTCCGGGCGGACCACCGGCGCCTGGGAATCGGCCGGGTCCTGCTGCTGGACGGGCTGCGAAGTCTTCGCGAGCACGGTGCGACGACCGCACGACTGTTCACGGGCACGGCAAATCCGCACCGGTCCTACGACCTCTACGAGAGCGTGGGGTTCCGGCGGCAGAACGAGTACGTCCGTTACCGCAAGCCGCTGGATTGATCGACCGGTCATCTCGGCGCCAACGCCTTGACGGTGCGCGCTAACCTGGGTCCATGACGCGATTTAGCCACCCCCGACCTGCGGCGGTGGCGCGCGCCTGAAACCTTCCCGTTGGTCGGGGGACTCCGCACCCCACCCACGACCAAGAAGACGGGAAGTCCCATGTACCGCACCGATGAACTCCTGCACGCCCTGAACGTCCGCGACCTCACCGATCCCGCGCAGGGCCCGCACGCGATGCAGCACCTGATCGCCGACCTCGAAGCAGCCCTCGACCACCCGAGGCAGGTCCGCCACCACCCGCTCGTCCCGGTCGAGCACAACTACGAACACCTCGGTTATCCGGCCGACGCGATCACCCGGGACGCCCGCTACACCAGGTACGTCAGCGAGACGTGCATGTTGCGCAGCCACACCACGGCGATGATTCCGCCCGCGCTCAAGGACGCCACCCCGGACGTGACGTTGCTGTGCCCCGGTCTCGTCTACCGCCGCGACACGGTCGACCGGCTGCACACCGGCACGCCGCACCAGCTCGACGTCTGGCGGATCTCCAACGAGAGAGAAGAACTGAACGACCTGATCGACCGCGTCGTCACGACACTTCTGCCCGGCAGGCGCTACCGCACGATCGACGCGGAGCACCCGTACACCACGCACGGCAAGCAGATCGACGTCGAGCAGGACGGTCAGTGGGTAGAGATCGGTGAGTGCGGGCTGGCGGCGCGGCACGTGTTGAAGCACCACCCGCACGGGCTGGCGATGGGGCTCGGACTGGACCGGATTCTGATGCTGCGCAAGGGAATCCCCGACATCCGCCTGTTGCGCAACGAGGATCCGCGCATCGCGACCCAGATGCTGGACCTCACCGAGTACCGGCCGATCTCACGTCATCCGGCCGCCATCAGGGACATCTCGGTCATGGCGAGCGCGAACGACGACGTCGAGACGCTGGGCGACCGGATCCGTGCGCTCGTGCCGGAGGACGTGGTCGAGGAGATCGAGATCCTGAGCGAAACCAGGACCGAAGACCTGCCCGCGCACGTCCAGAAACGCCTGGAAGCCTTGCCGGGCCAGAAGAACGTGCTCATCCGCGTGACGATGAGGGCGCCGGAGCGCACCCTCACCGACCGCGAGACGAACGAGATCCGCGACCGCCTGCTTCAGGGCTTGCGGGCGACGGCGCCGTAGATGCCCGTGTGGTCCTCGAAGGAGTCCGGGCGCCACTCGTCCACCGTGACGATGCCCGGCTCCAGCAGGTCCAGGCCCTCGAAGAACCTGCTCACCTCGGCGTGCGTGCGGATGGCGAGCTTGTTGTCCGAGTTGCTGTAGATCTGCGCGACCTGCTTGGCCTCCGCGGCCTCCTGCTCGGTGAGGCTGTCCCAGGTGGCGTGGGTGATGGCCAGGTACGAGCCGGACGGGAGGTCCGCCATGTACTCGGCGACCGCGGCGTACGGGTCGTCGGAGTCGGGGACGAAGTGCAGCGCGGCGATGATCAGGACGCCGACGGGGCGGGAGAAGTCGAGCGTCTCGCGGGCGCCTGCCAGCACCGCGGAGGTCGCGCGCAGGTCGGCGAGGATCGCGGTGGCGTTCGGGTTGTCGGCCAGCAGGGCGTTGCTGTGCGAGACGGCGACCGGCTCGTAGTCGACGTAGACCACGCGCGCGGACGGGTTGGCCTGCTGGGCGATCTCGTGGACGTTGCCCACGGTCGGGATGCCGGAGCCCAGGTCGAGGAACTGGTCCACGCCCTCGGCGGAAAGGTGGCGGACGACCCTGCGCAGGAACGAGCGGTTCGCCTGGGCGCTCTGGGCGATGCCAGGGAAGATCTGCTCCACCTGCTTGGCGGCGGCGCGGTCGGCTTCGAAGTTGTGCGAGCCGCCCAGGTAGTAGTCGTACATCCGCGCGACGCTCGGGCGCGTGACGTCGACCGTGGACGGGACCCACTTCAGCTCTTCCATCACGCGCGCATCCTCGCCCGTGCGCACACGAGTGTCCACCGCCACACGCGCGACCCACGATCGTGTTGCAGGTCGGGGGCCGCTCGCTGACAGCGAACACCAGAGGGGAACACCACTACGCTCCAGTTGGTTGAGCGATACAGACTCAACTTTGGAGGATGACGAGATGGGCGAAACCCTGGCCCTGCCGGTACTGCCGCTGGACGACGTCGTGGTGCTCCCCGGCATGGTGGTGCCGATCCGCATCTCCGGTGCAGACGCGAGCGCCGAGGCCCGTGCGGCCGTAGACGCGGCCACGACCGCAGCAAATCATCAAGTGCTGCTCGTCCCGCGGCTGGACGGGAAGTACGCCTCGGTCGGCACACTGGCCGAGATCGAGCAGGTCGGTCGTCTGCCCGGTGGCGAGCGCGCCGCCGTCGTGCGCGGCACCAAGCGCGTGCGCATCGGCACGGGCACCACGGGGCCGGGTGCGGCGCTGTGGGTGAACGCGACGGTCGCGGACGAGTCCGAGATCACCGACCGCACCCGTGAGCTCGCGAAGCAGTACCGCGCGCTCGTCACGAACATCCTGCAGACGCGCGGCGCGTGGCAGATGGTCGACTCGGTGCAGCAGATCAGCGACCCGTCGGCGCTGGCCGACCTCGCCGGTTACGCCTCCTACCTCGACGAGAAGCAGAAGATCTGGCTGCTGGAGACGTCCGACGTCACCACCCGGCTGGAGAAGCTGGTCGAGTGGGGTCAGGCGCACCTGACCGAGCTCGACGTCAACGAGACGATCGCGAAGGACGTCAAGGAAGGCGTCGAGAAGCAGCAGCGGGAGTTCCTGCTGCGCCAGCAGATGGCCGCGATCCGCAAGGAGCTGGCCGAGCTCGACGGCAAGCCCGCCACCGAGCAGGAGGACTACCGGGCGCGCGTCGAGGCCGCCGAACTGCCGGAGAAGGTCCTCAAGGCCGCCCTGGCCGAGGTCGACAAGCTGGAGCGCACTTCCGAGCAGTCGCCTGAGGTCGGCTGGATCCGGACGTGGCTCGACACCGTCCTCGAGATGCCGTGGAACGAGCGGACCGAGGACGCCTACGACATCAAGGCCGCCCGCGAGGTCCTCGACGCGGACCACGCCGGCCTGGACGACGTGAAGCAGCGCATCACCGAGTACCTGGCCGTCCGCAAGCGTCGTGCCGACCGCGGCATGGGTGTCGTCGGCGGACGTCGTTCCGGTGCCGTGCTGGCCCTCGTCGGTCCTCCCGGCGTCGGCAAGACCTCGCTCGGCGAGTCCGTGGCACGCGCGATGGGCCGCAAGTTCGTCCGCGTGGCGCTCGGTGGCGTCCGCGACGAGGCCGAGATCCGCGGTCACCGCCGCACGTACGTCGGTGCGCTGCCGGGCCGGATCGTCCGCGCGATCAGCGAAGCCGGTTCGATGAACCCGGTCGTGCTGCTCGACGAGATCGACAAGGTCGGCTCCGACTACCGCGGCGACCCCACGGCGGCGTTGCTCGAGGTGCTGGACCCGGCGCAGAACCACACGTTCCGCGACCACTACCTGGAGGTCGAGCTCGACCTCTCGGACGTCGTGTTCCTCGCGACCGCGAACGTGCTGGAGTCGATCCCCGCGCCGTTGCTCGACCGCATGGAACTGGTGCAGCTCGACGGCTACACCGAGGACGAGAAGGTCACGATCGCGAGCGACCACCTGCTGCCGCGCCAGGTCGAACGCGCCGGCCTCGCGTCTGAGGACGTCACGTTCGACAAGCCCGCGCTGCACCAGCTGGCGAGCGAGTACACGCGGGAAGCCGGTGTGCGGCAGCTGGAACGGGCCCTCGCGCGCATCCTGCGCAAGGTGACCGCGAAGGTGGCGCTCGGCGAGTCCGAGCTGCCGATCACCGTCGACCAGCCGTCGCTGAAGTCGTACCTGGGAAGCCCGAAGAACACGCCCGAGTCGGCCGAACGCACCTCGGTTCCCGGCGTGGCAACGGGTCTGGCCGTCACGGGCGTCGGCGGTGACGTCCTGTTCATCGAGGCCTCGCTGGCCCCGAAGGACACCGGCTCGACCGGCGTCACGCTGACCGGCCAGCTTGGCGACGTGATGAAGGAGTCCGCGCAGATCGCGTTGTCGTACCTGCGTTCGCACGACGACAAGGCCGCGGCACTGGCCGACCGGGGTGTGCACATCCACGTCCCGGCGGGCGCGGTGCCGAAGGACGGCCCGTCCGCGGGCGTCACGATGACGACGGCGCTCGCGTCCCTGCTGTCCGGCCGCCCGGTGCGCTCGGACGTGGCAATGACGGGCGAGATCTCGTTGACCGGCAGGGTCCTGCCGATCGGCGGCGTGAAGCAGAAGCTGCTCGCCGCGCACCGTGCGGGCATCACGACCGTGCTGCTGCCTCAGCGCAACGAGCCCGATCTGGACGACGTGCCGGAGTCGGTGCGTGAGCAGCTGACCGTGCACTTCGTCTCGGACGTGGCAGAGGTCCTGGAGCACGCGCTCTCGAAGGAGACCGTCGCGACCGTTGCGGCGTAACGGTTCCCGGCAAGACCCCTCGTGGGGGCAGTAGCGGCGACTACTGCCCCCACGAGGCTTTTCGCTGCTAGAGACCGATGTCGATGACGACCCTGTTCGGGTTTGTCAGCGTGAAGACCCGGTGCCACGAGCTGGTGTTGGTGTACCCGACGGCAACGGTGAGCACCGCTTCGAAGTCGCACGTCAGCGCGACCCTGCGGACGTTGTTGAGGTTGGGCGGCGTGAAGTTCCGCGGCCCGGTGTAGGTGGGATTCCCGTTGTCGTCGTGCGCGGCGGCACCGAACATGACCACTTCGAGGATCTCGTTGCTGCCCGGCATGGACACCGGGTTGCCGGACCCGCAGTCCGACACGCCGGAGACCTCGCGGAGCCGGTACTCGGCGGGCAGGCCGGACATGTCCAGCACGATCCGGTTGTAGTCGGTGTGCAGGCCGGTCCGGATGTTCGACAGCGTCGGCGTGGTCTGCGCAGACGCCATCGGGACAAACGTGAAGACCGCGAGCACTGCCAGAAGCAACGCGGCCAAGCGTCTGTTCCTCATCATTGGCCCCCTCTCAGGGCGACTCGATGAAAGAACAGACGCGTGGCGCGCGCCACAGTTGCGTCAGTGGTCGATGTCGACCACGTACCGCAGCGGGCTGGTGAGGTAGTAGGCCCGGTACGTCGGGCTCGCCTTCCCCACCCCGATCGCGATCGACAGGTCAGCCTCGAAGTCGCACGTGAACACCACGCTCTTCACGTTCGGCAGGCCCGGCGTGAGCTTCCGCGACCCGGTGTACGAGTGCCCGTCGGCGGGCGTCAACCGCACCTCCAGGAACTCGACCCCAGGCGCCGAGATCGGCTTGCCCGACCCGCAGCTCACCGGCTCCGAGATCGACTGAACGCTGTCCTGCACCTGCCCACCGGTCAGGTCGAACACGACCCGGTCGAACGTCGCGTGCTGCCCAGTCCGCACGTTGGTGAGCTGCGCGTACTCAGCCGCAGAAGCCGCCGGAACGATGCTCAACGCCACCCCAGCGGCGAGGAGCGCTGCTGCAATCCGCTTCATGCCTTCCCCCTGTTGCCGTACTACCCCAGAAAGTCCTCCAGTGGCACTGGAGTGAGTCCATCTTGCTTGGCCCGGTTCAAGAACGCCGTGAAGTCCTCGACGAACGTCGTCCGGAAGTGCATCAGCACGATGTCCCCGGGCTTGAGCTTGTCCCCCTGCTGGAACTGCACTCGCCCGTCGTTGACCGCGGCCGTCCAGTTGACCAGCGCCTTGAACCCGCAACTGGCAGCAGCCTTGCGCGTGGTCGCGTCGTAGTTGCCGAACGGCGGCCGGAACAACGTGGGCCGCTTGCCGTAGTCCTGAGCCAGGAAGTCGGCGTTGCCACAGATCTCCTGCTTCTGGAACTCGTACGGCTTGCCCAGCAGGTTCGGGTGGTTGGACGTGTGGCTGTGCACGGTGACCGGCAGGGCCTTGAAGTAGTCCTTGTGCCCCTCCGCGTACTTCGTGTTGAGGAACACCGAAGGCCACACCCCGGCCTCGATCATCAGCTCACGAGCCTTCGGATGCTGCACAGCCCCGTCGTCGATCGTGATGAAGACATATGGCTTGTCCGTTGGAATGCGCGTGACGACGGGCACCATCCCGTCCACGACCGCAGGAGCATGAGCCTGCACCGTTCCATACGCATAGGCCGGTTCGAACATCCGCTTCGGCTTCTCAGGCGTGGCAGACGTAGCAGGCGGCGCCGTGGTGAGAACGGGGCCACTGGGCTGCTCATCGGGCGTCTGTCCACATGACACGATCCCGGCAACCAACGCAAACGCAGCAACAAGCCGCAACCTGGACATCGATGAATCCCCCTCCACGCGAAAGACGTCGCGCAGGCACTCATGGTTGCACGGGGATAGGCTCGAACTGATCACGAGACGGAGGAGTTCCGATGAGCCTTGAGCGTCCAGTCGCTCCCGACCCCTACCAGCTGCTCCCGAAGGTGGGCACGTTCACAGTGACGTCCACCGACGTAGAAGACGGCAAGCAGCTCCCGGAAGCCCAGGTCTTCGAGGGCGGCAACACCTCACCCCAACTCTCCTGGTCCGGCCACCCGGCCGAAACCCGGAGCTTCGTGGTCACCTGCTACGACCCGGACGCCCCCACCCCCTCAGGCTTCTGGCACTGGGTGGCCGTGAACATCCCAGCCACCACCACCTCCCTGGACACCGGCGCAGGCGCCTCGGACGCCACCCTGCCAGGCGACGCCTTCCACGTCCGCTCGGACTACAGCACCCGAGCCTTCGGAGGAGCCGCCCCACCGAAGGGCGACCACCCGCACCGCTACTACTTCGTGGTCCACGCAGTGGACGTCGAGAAGCTCGACGTGGACGAGAACGCCTCTCCCGCAGTCGTGAGCTTCAACCTGGCCTTCCACACCCTGGCCAGGGCCATCATCACCCCCACCTACCAGCACTGACGCCCAAGGCCCGTCGTCGTGTTCTGCGCGAGGCCCACAGGCTGGCGATGAACGGCGCATTCGTTCACCTCAGGTGGACGAATGCGCCGTTCATCCACTTCGGCACCGACCGGCCAAGGTCGCCGTAAGCCCCGCGTAACCCCAACCGGGGAACACCACCAGCAACAAGGTGGTTGGATCCACACGTGAGGCACTTCGACCTGGTCATCATCGGCACCGGCTCCGGCAACTCCATCCCGAACGACGCGATGGCAGGCTGGCAGATCGCCATCCTCGAAAAGGGCACCTTCGGCGGCACCTGCCTCAACGTGGGCTGCATCCCCACCAAAATGTTCGTCCACACCGCCGACCAGGCCGCGGCCCCGCAAAACGCCAAAAAACTAGGCGTAGACGCAACGCTGGACGCAGTCCACTGGCCACAAATCCGGGACCGAATCTTCAACCGCATCGACCCGATCGCCGAGGGCGGCCGCAACTGGCGCGCCAACGAAAACCCCAACGTGACCGTCTACGAGGGCACAGCAACGTTCGAAGACGCCCACACGATCAACACGGGCACCGGCGAAACCATCACAGCGGACCGGATCGTCGTAGCAGCAGGCAGCCGCCCCACCATCCCCGACATCGCGGACCTGGACACCACCGGCTACCACACCAGCGACACGATCATGCGCCTCGACGAGCTCCCCGAGAGCCTGATCATCGTCGGCAGCGGTTTCATCGCCTCCGAGTTCGCCCACGTCTTCAGCAGCTTCGGCGTGAAGGTCACCGTGATCGCCCGCTCGAACCTCCTCCTCCGCCACGAGGACCTGGAGATCGCCGAGCGCTTCACCGACGTCGCGAAGCAGAAGTGGGACGTCCGCCTCAACCGCAAGACCACCCGCGCCGAGAAGACCGCGACGGGCGTCAAGCTCCACCTCGAAGGCCCCGAGGGCGCGGAAACCGTTGAGGCGGCCCAGCTCCTCATCGCGACCGGCCGCAAGCCGAACACCGACCTCCTCGACGTGCGCAACGCCGGCATCGAGACCCACGACGACGGCCGGATCAAGGTCGACGAGTACCAGCGCACCAGCCAGCCGCACATCCTCGCGCTGGGCGACATCAGCTCGGACTACCAGCTCAAGCACGTCGCGAACCACGAAGCCAAGGTCGTGCAGCACAACCTGCTGAACCCCGACGACCCGATCAAGAGCGACCACCGGTTCGTGCCCGCCGCGGTGTTCTCCAGCCCGCAGATCGCGAGCGTCGGTCTCACCGAGGAGCAGGCCAAGGAGAAGGGCATCCGGTACGTCACCGCGAGCCAGGCCTACGCCAGCATCGCGTACGGCTGGGCGATGGAGGACACGACCGGTTTCGCGAAGCTGATCGCGGACCCCGCGACCGGGCAGCTGCTCGGCGCGCACATCATCGGGCCGCAGGCGTCGACGGTGATCCAGCCGATCATCCAGGCGATGAGCTTCGGTCTGGACGCGAAATCCATGGCGCGCGGGCAGTACTGGATCCATCCGGCTATGCCAGAGCTCGTGGAAAACGCGCTCCTGAACCTGCCGTTGGACTGAAAGGCCTTGCACGACAGGGACTTCTGACGCTGCCGAAAACCAGAACCACCAACAACGATGCAGCGATGACTGACAGAGTCCTCGTCGCGTACACCTCGAGAATCGCCGCCACCGACGAGATCGCCGAGATCATCGGCACCGAACTCGCGGGCTGCGGGCTGAGTGTCACGGTGCTCTCGGTCGCCGCGGCCGACACGTTGCACGGGTTCGGTGCCGTGATCATGGGTGACGCCGCCACGCGCGACGCGCACCGGTTCGTGCGGCGGCACAAGGTTTCCCTCAAACACACGCCCATGTGGTTGTTCCACCGCGGCACTCCGCCCGTGCCCAACGACGTCACCCGCATGGTGCGCAGGCTCGGCGCAATCGGGCCCGTCAGCTTCGGCGGTGCCGCACCGGACTGGGACCGGGCGAAGGCGTGGGCCCGTTACCTCGCCGACCAGCTCACGGTGCTGCACCGCGGTTTCGCCTCGAACTAGTGCCTGTATCGAAGTCGCCACCAAGCGCCTGCTGTTTGGCGCGAAAAGCACGTTCGGGCCGATAGATGGCCCGAACGTGCTTTTCGCGCCAAAAAACCATGTCTGGTATGTCTGAGTTGCTCTAGTTCGATACAGGCGCTAAGCCTGGATGATGCGGACGTTGTTGCCGGCCGGGTCGCGGAACACGCAGTCCCGCGCACCCCACGGCTGATCGGTCGGCTCCTGCACGACGTCGGCGCCGCTGCCCTGCAGCTTGTCGAACACGGCTTCGAGATCGGGCGTCGACAGCTGGATGTACCCGTACGAGCCGCCTTCGATCATTTCGGCGATCACGGTGCGTTGCACGTCGGTGAGTCCCTCGGCCATGGCCGGCGGTTCGAGCACGACGGACGAACCGGAACCGGCGGGCGCGACCGTGATCCAGCGCATCGCGCCCTGGCCGACGTCGGCGCGGACCTCCCAGCCGAGCAGGTCGCGGTAGAAGGCCAGCGACGCCTCGGGGTCGGTGTGCGGGAGGAACGTGGCGTGAATGGTGATGTCCATGCCGACAACGCTAGGACCAGCGAGAACGCGAAGCTTCTCGATTCCTGACTAGATGTAGCGGGGACGTCCCGCGACCACGCCCAGGCCGGTCAGCGCCGCCAGCAGCACGAGCTGCAGCACCAGCGACACCGACCACGAGCCGGTGGCGTCACGCAACAGACCGAACGCGAACGGGCCAGAAGCCGCGATCAGGTAGCCGAGGCTCTGCGCCATCGCGGACAGACGTGCGGTGTCCGAAGTGGACTTGGTGCGCAGCGACATGATCAGCAGCGCCAGCGGGAACATGCCCATGCCGAACCCGATCAGCACCACCCACAGGCCGGGAGCGACCGCGGGCGCGAGCAGCATCCCGAGCATGCCCGCGAACGACAGCACGCCGAGCGCCAGCACCATCGGCGCCTGGCTGGAGAACCTGGCCGCGATCGGCGGCACGAAGAGGCTGACCGGCACACCGAGCAGCATCGACACCGCGAGCAGCATGCCGGCGGTGTTCCGGTCCACGCCGGAGTCGACGAGCATCGCGGGCAGCCAGCCCATGACGGTGTAGGCGAACAGCGACTGCAGGCCGAAGAACACCGTGATCACCCATGCCAGCGGGCTGCGCACCAGCGACCGCTTCTCCGCCGGCGCGGCCGACCGCACCACGGACGCCGAGGAACCGTGCCGCGCACCGGCGAACCACACGATCACCGCACCGGCCGACAGCAACGCCCACGCACCGACAGCGAGGCGCCACGAGCCGAGGTAGTCCTCCAGCCGTGGAGTCAGCGCAGCAGCAACCGCGGCGCCCGCAGCGAGCGCTCCCGTGTAGACACCGGTGATGAGGCCGACCTTGTCCGGGAAGGAGGCCTTCACCACCACCGGGATGAGCACGTTGGACACCGCGATGCCCGCACACGCGATGAAAGTGCCGCCCAGCACGACCCACGGACCGTCGATCACGCGCAGGACCAGGCCGAGCGTGAGCACCCCCAGGGAAAGTCCGATCGCGCGGGCCATGCCGAGGCGGCGGCCGAGCCACGGCGCCGCGAACGCCGCGAAGCCGAAGCAAAGCGCCGGAACGGCCGTCAACGCGCTGGTCCAAGCGGCCGAAACCCCAAGGGCGGCGCGGACATCGCCGAGCACCGAGGCCAGACTGGTCACCGCAGGGCGGAGATTCGCCGCCGCGAGGGCGACCCCGATCGCGAGCAGCGTGGACCCGACCAGCGGAACGTGACGATTCTTGACGACCAACACCCTGCGACCCGGATCGGTGGCAGTCTGTGCGGAAAGAGTCGTCTGCTGAATCGTCACGGGCACCACTATCGCAGACATGGGATGTTCGGATGAAAGGATGACGCTGTGCCGTTGGCCACTACCCGACGTGCAGGCCTCGTCGACCAGGTGATCGACCAGATGAGGGGTGCGATCACCAGCGGCGAATGGCCCGTCGGGCAGCGCATCCCGCCCGAGCCCGAGCTGGTCACCGCGCTCGGGGTGGGCAGGAACACGGTCCGCGAGGCCGTGCGCGCGCTTTCGCACGCCGGCCTGCTGGAGGTGCGGCAGGGCGACGGCACGTTCGTCCGCGCGACCAGCGAGATCTCCGGCGCGGTCCGCCGCATGTGCGGAACGGAGCTGAAGGAGGTGCTTCAGGTCCGCCGCACCCTCGAGATGGAGGGCGCGCGCCTGGCCGCGAAGCACCGCACGGACGCCGAGCTGGCACGTCTCACTGAGCTGCTGCACAAGCGCGACGCGGCGATGGAGGCCGAGCAGTGGACCGAGGTGATCGAGCACGACACCGCGTTCCACGTGCTGCTCGTCCAGTGCTCGCACAACACGCTTCTGGCGGAGCTGTACCAGGGCTTGACCGAGGCGGTCAAAGCTTCGGTGGCGGCTTCTGTCGACACCAGCCAGCCGGGACGTGACCAGGTGTCGCACACCGGGCTGCTGCACGCGGTCCGCGACGGCGACCAGGAGAAGGCGGCGATCGAGGCCGGCGGGTTCTTCGAGGAGTTGATCGAGAAGTTCTGCTGATCGCGGACGGAAGCTGTCCGCAAGAGCTCATAGCGTGGGGGCCATGGAGATCACGCCGTTCCGCATCGAGGTCCCGCAGGCCGAGGTCGACGACCTCCGCTCGCGCCTGGCCAGGACGCGCTGGCCGGACGAGGACCTGCCGGACGTCGGCTGGTCCTACGGCATCCCGCTGACGTACCTGAGGCCGCTCGCCGAGTACTGGGCCGACGGGTTCGACTGGCGTGCGCAGGAAGCTCGGATCAACTCCTACCCGCAGTTCACGACGGAGATCGGCGGGCAGCGCATCCACTTCCTGCACGTGCGGTCGAAGAACCCGGACGCGCTCCCGCTGCTGCTGATCCACGGCTGGCCCGGCTCGTTCGTCGAGTTCCTGAACGTGATCGAGCCGCTGTCCGAGGACTTCCACCTGGTCATCCCGTCGATCCCCGGCTTCGGCTTCTCCGGGCCGGTGCGCAGGACCGGCTGGAACGTGCTGCGCGTCGCGTGGGCCTTCGCGAAGCTCATGGAGGGCCTGGGCTACGACCGCTACGGCGCGCAGGGCGGCGACTGGGGCTCCGGCATCGCGCAGGAGATCGGCAGGGTCTTCCCCGAGCACGTGGTCGGCGTGCACGTGAACATGCTGCTGACCTTCCGGCCGCAGGGCGTCAACGACCTGACCGCCGACGAGCTCAAGGCGTTGGAGACGCTCGACCACTACCAGAAGGAGCTCTCCGGCTACATGCACGTCCAGCGCACCCGGCCGCGCACGCTCGCCTACGGGCTGACCGACTCACCCGTCGGGCAGCTCGCGTGGATCGTGGAGAAGTTCCACGACTGGACCGACTGCGCGGACGTGCCCGAGGACGCGGTGGACCGCGACCAGATGCTGACCAACGTGTCCGTGTACTGGTTCACCGGCACCGCGGGCTCCTCGGCTCAGCTGTACAAGGAGCAGTCCGCGTCGTGGGGTCAGCAGCAGCCGACGACGGTGCCGACGGGCGTGGCGGTGTTCCCGCACGACGTCGGCACGCCGGTGCGGTCGCTGGCGGACAAGATGATCCCGACGATCGTGCACTGGAGCGAGTTCGACCGCGGCGGTCACTTCGCCGCGATGGAGGAACCGGACCTGCTGGTCCAGGACATCAGGAAGTTCTTCGGGTCACTGTGAACACTCTTTCGAACCGCACTCTCAACCGGACGCTCCTCGCGCGGCAGATGCTGCTGGAGCGCACGGACATGCCGATCGTCGCGGCCGTCGAGCACCTCGGCGGCCTCCAGGCCCAGGCGCCGGTGCCGCCGTACCTCGCGCTGTGGACACGGCTGCGCTCGTTCGACTTCGGCGCGCTGAGCGAGCTGATCATCGATCGCTCGCTGGTGCGCATGACGTTGTGGCGCGGCACGTTGCACCTGATCTCGGCCGACGACGTGTACCTGATGCGCACGGCGTTGCAGCCGGAGCTCGACAAGTGGGCGAAGAACGTCGTGCCGCCGGCCACCCGCGTCGAGACCGACTTCGAGAAGCTGGCTCGGATCACGCGCGAGTTCGTCCACTCAGAACCGCGCACGGTCGCGGAGATCGGCGCGCACCTGCAGGAGCACTTCCCCGGGCCGACGGCCCGCGAGCTGTCGACGCAGGCGCAGATGCTGGTGCCGATGGTCCAGGTGCCGCCGCGCGGGATCTGGGGCGTGGGAGGAGTTCCGCAGAACGTCGCGATGGCCACGTGGCTCGGCCGCGATCTGCCGTCCGAGGCCGCCGTGCCGGAGCTGATCACGCGGTACCTGCGGGCGTTCGGGCCGTCGACGATCGCGGACGTGCAGGCCTGGTCGCGGATGACCGGGCTGAAGGCGCACGCGGCGCGCATGGATCTCGTCCAGTACCGGAACTCCGACGGCAAGGTGCTGTTCGACGTGCCGGACGGCGTGCTCGTGCCGGAGGACACCCCGGCGCCCGCGCGGCTGCTGCCCTCGTTCGACAACGTGCTGCTGGGCCACGCGGACCGGTCGCGGATCATGAACGAGGACGCGCGGTCGCGGTGGGGCGCGGTGCGCAACGGCGTGTTCCCCCCGACGTTCCTCGTGGACGGGTACCTGCACGGCACGTGGAACGTCGTGGAGACCAAGGACACCGCGACGCTCACGATCGAGCCCTACTTCCAGACCGCGGCGAAGGACCTCAAGGCCGTGGTCAGCGAGGCCAAGGCGCTGCTGACGGCCATGGCGCCCGGCAAGGCGCACGTGGTCGTCGCCCCTTAGACGGCGACCTGCTCGATCACCTCCAACGCGGCCTTGATCGCCGGGCGGCGCGAGGCCTGCGTTCGCCACACCGCGTACAACCGCCGCGTGGGCGTGGGCCGCAACGGGATGGCGTGGACGTTGCCCGGCACCTCTCCCCTGCCCAGGCGCGGGATCAGGGCCACCCCGATCCCCTTGGCCAGCAACGCCATCTGCGTCCGGTACTCGCTGATCCGGTACGCCACAACGGGTTCGATGCCCGCGCCGTGGAACGTCCGCTCCAGCCAGTCGAAGCAGATCGACCCCTCCGTCTGGCAGATCCACCGCTCACCGGCGAGGTCGGCGGGTTCGAGGAACTCCCTGTCCGACAACGGGTTCGTGACCGGGACCATCACCTCGGCGACGTCGTCACCGATGTAGCTGCGGGACAGCGACTGCGGCACGGGAAGTGGCGTGTTCGCCCAGTCGTGCACGATCGCCAGGTCGAGCTCGCCGCGTGCGACGGCCTCGGTGGCGTGCGGCGGGTCGATCTCCGTGAGCCGCACGTCGAGGGCCGGGTGCTGCTCACCCAGTCCCACGAGGACGTCGGGCAGCAGACCGCGCGCGGCGGTGGCGAACGAGCCGATGCACAGGCGGCCGATCGCGGCGCCGCGCTGTTCCTCCAGCGCGACCTCGGCCTCCTCGACCAGCTTGAGGACCTGGCCCGCGGTGTCGGCGAGCAGGCGGGCGGCGTCGGTGAGGCGGACGCCCCTGCCGTTGCGTTCCAGCAGCGTGGTGCGGGTTTCGCGTTCGAGCTTGGCGATCTGCTGCGAGACCGCGGAGGGCGTGTAGCCGAGCACGTCCGCCGCGGCGCCGACCGTGCCGTGCACGGCGATGGCGTGCAGCGCCTTCAGCCTTCCCAGATCGAGCATGTAGCGATGCTAAACCTAACGACGTAGGAAACGGAACTGGTGCTAAACAGTTAGCACGCGCAAGCTTGAGTGCATGAGTCCCCGCCACGTCTTGCTCGCTGTGCTGGTCGCCGCCATCTGGGGCTTCAACTTCGTCGTGTTGAAGGTGGGCCTGGACGAGTTCCCGCCGATCCTGTTCTCCGCTCTGCGATTCCTCGCGGCGGCCGTGCCCGCGATCTTCTTCGTCGGACGGCCGTCCGTCGCGTGGAAGTGGGTCATCTCGGTCGGGCTCGTGCTGGGCGTGGCGAAGTTCAGCTTCCTGTTCATCGGCCTGAAGGCGGGCATGCCGGCCGGACTGGGATCGCTGGTGCTGCAGAGCCAGGTGATCTTCACGACGCTGTTCGCGGCGGTCGTGCTGCGCGAACGGCCGAAGTCCGTGCAGATCACCGGGATCGCGCTGGCCGTCGCGGGCATCGGGGTGATCGCGTGGGACTACGGGCTCTCGTCGCCGTTGCTCGGGTTCGTGCTGCTGATCGCCGCGGCGGCCTGCTGGGGCGTGTCGAACGTGCTGATGCGGTACGCGCGGCCCGCGGACACGTTGCGGTTCATGGTGTGGGTGAGCGCGGTCGCGGTGCTGCCGCTGTTCGCGCTGTCGGCGCTCACCGAGGACATGAGCGCGCTCGGCCGCCTCGACTGGGCCGGGATCGGCGCGGTCGGGTACGTCTCGTGGATCTCGACGCTGCTCGGGTTCGCCGTGTGGGGGTTCCTGCTGCGCCAGTACGAGTCGTCCGTCGTGGCGCCGTTCTCGTTGCTGGTGCCGGTGTTCGGGATGTTCTCGGCGTGGGTGTTCCTCGGGGAGGCCCTGAGCTGGCTGCAGGCCGCGGCCGGTGGCCTCGTGCTGGCAGGGCTCGCTATTCCGCAACTGGTGGGGCGCCGGGCGGTACGAACGGAAGCCCCGCGGGAGCTCCTCGTTCCAGCAGGTCGATGACGGCCTTCGTGTCGAGGTGATCGGCGACCAGGTCGCCCAGCAGGTCCAGCTGGGCCTCGCGGGCGGCCTGGAAGCTCACCTCGCCCGGTTCGAAGTCCCGGCCGGCGCGTTCGGCGGCCCAGCACAGGAACTTGCGGCGGAACGCGTCGTTCTCCAACAGGCCGTGCCAGTGCGTGCCGAGGATCCGATCGGTCTGGGCGCCCTCGTCGCCGATGAGCGGGTTCTCGGTGCTGCGCACGACCTGGCCGTGGTGGATCTCGTAGCCGGTGACGGGTTCGCCCCACGCCGTGCTCACCGGTGTGGCGAGGGTTTTCCGGGGCTGGAAGCGGATGTCGACGTCGAGCAGGCCCAGACCGTCGACCGTGCCGCGCCCGGACTCCACGTCGTCCTCGATGCGCTTGGAGAGCATCTGGAACCCGCCGCAGATGCCGAGAACAGGGCCGTCGAAACGCTCGATCGCCCGTGCCAGACCGGTTTCGCGCAACCAGGCGAGGTCGGAGACGGTGGCCTTGGAGCCGGGCAGCACGACGACGTCCGCGTCGGCCAGCCGTGACGGCTCGGTCACGAACCGCACGGACACGCCGGGTTCGCACGCCAGCGCCTCGGCGTCGGTCGCGTTGGAGATGCGCGGCAGCCGGATGACGGCGACCCGCAGCCAGTCTTTCCGTGGCGGCTGCGGCCTGCCGATCACGCCGTCCGCGTTGTAGGACAAGGAGTCCTCGGCGTCGAGCCAGAGCTCCTCCCGCCACGGCAGCACACCGAGCACCGGCCGTCCGGTGAGTGCCTTGAGCTGCCGCAGACCCGGTTCGAGCAGACGCTCGTCACCGCGGAACTTGTTGATGACGAAGCCCGAGACCAATGCCTGGTCGGCCGCGTCGAGCACCGCGACCGTGCCGAAGAGGTGGGCGAACACACCGCCGCGGTCGATGTCGCCGATGACGAGCACCGGCAGGTTCGCCCTGGTGGCCAGGCCCATGTTCGCGATGTCGTTGGCGCGCAGGTTGATCTCGGCGGGCGAACCGGCGCCCTCGCAGATGACGACCTCGTGGTCTTGACGGAGTCCATCCAAAGTGGACAGAACGGTGTCGAGCAGTTGCTGCTTGCGTTCGCGGTAGCTCAGCGCCGAGACCTCGCCGACCGCCTGGCCGAGCACGACGACCTGGGACGTGCGATCACTTCCGGGCTTGAGCAGCACGGGGTTGAACCGCACGCTGGGCTCCTTGAACGCCGCCCGCGCCTGCAACGCCTGCGCGCGCCCGATCTCACCGCCGTCGAGCGTGACGAACGAGTTGTTCGACATGTTCTGAGCCTTGAACGGCACGACGTCGACGCCCTGGCGTGCCAGGAAGCGGCACAAACCCGCGACCAGGACGCTCTTCCCGGCGTCGGAGGTCGTCCCGCAGATCAACATCGAGCCCCGCATGGACGCCAATGCTGCCATCATCACCACCATGGTCACCGTCGTGCTCATGCACAGCCCGTTCCTCGGCCCGTCGAGCATGCGCCCGCTCGCCGACGAACTGGCCTCCGACGGGGTGGCCGTCCTGCTGGTCGACCTGCAGATGACCGTGAACGAGGCCCCTGTCCACCAGCGGCTGATCGGCGCGTTCGCCGACGCCCTGGACGACTCGGGCGTCGCGGGACCACTGGTCCTGGTCGGCCACAGCGGCGCGGGACCGTTGCTGCCGGCTTTCGCCGACGCCCTCGAACTGGACGTGGCGGGCCTGGTGTTCCTCGACTCGGACCTGCCGACGCCGGGCAGGGCGTGGCGCGAGACAGTGGACCCCGCCCTGGTCCGCCAGGTGAAGGCGTCGGTCCGCGACGGCAGGCTGCCGCGCTGGGACCGGTGGTTCCCCGAGGACCCGCTGCGGCTCGTGCCGGCCGGTCTGCGCGAGGAGATGCGCGACGAGGCACCCGAGGTGCCGTGGGAGTTCCTGAAGGAGCAGCGCCCGGTCGTCGAGTGGTCCGGAGCGTGCGGGTACGTGCTGCTGTCGTCCGCCTACGAGGAGGCGGCGGCGCAGGCGGAGGCGCTGGGCTGGCCGGTCGAGCGCGTCGAGTCGCACCACCTGGCGGCCGCCACGTCGCCCTCGACGGTCGCGGCCGCGCTCAAGGCAGTGGTCAGCAGACTGTGAGGATCTCCGAGCCGGTCTCGGTGACGACGATCGTGTGCTCGAACTGAGCGGTCCAGCTCTTGTCCTTCGTGGTGACGGTCCAGCCGTCGTCCCACATGTCGCCCTCGTAGTCGCCGAGCGTGATCATCGGCTCGATCGTGAACGTCATGCCGGGCTCGAGCACGGTCTTCATCGACGGCTCGTCGTAGTGCAGGACCACGAGACCGCTGTGGAACGCGCGCCCGATGCCGTGGCCGGTGAAGTCGCGCACGACGCCGTAGCCGAAGCGGTTCGCGTACGCCTCGATCACGCGGCCGATGACGTTGATCTCGCGGCCGGGCTTGACGGCCTTGATGGCGCGCATGGTCGCCTCGTGCGTGCGCTCGACCAGCAGCTTCGCCTCCTCGGAGACGTTGCCCGCGAGGAAGGTGGCGTTGGTGTCGCCGTGCACGCCACCGATGAACGCGGTGACGTCGATGTTCACGATGTCGCCGTCCTCGACGACCGTGGAGTCCGGAATGCCGTGGCAGATGACCTCGTTGAGCGAGGTGCAGCAGGACTTCGGGAAGCCCCGGTAGCCGAGCGTCGACGGGTACGCGCCGTTGTCGCACAGGAACTCGTGCGCCACCGCGTCGATCTCGTCCGTCGTCACGCCGGGAACGACGACCTTGCCCGCCTCCTGCAACGCCTGCGCGGCGAGCCTGCCCGCGACCCGCATGGCCTCGATGATCTCCGGGGTCTGCACCCACGGGTCGGTGCTCTTCTGCGGCGCGGGCTTGTCCACGTACTCGGGACGCACGATGCGCGAGGGCACCTGACGACGCGGAGATTGCACACCGGGTTCCAGCGGAGCACGAACAGCCATGCGCTCCACATTAGCCGTCCGTCACGGCACCGCCTTGAGGAACCTCGCCGCCACCTCCACGGCCGGTGTCGAGGTCTCCCCGCTCAGCACGATCGTCGCGAACGCGACATCGCCCCGGTAGCCCATGAACCAGCCGTGCGAGTGCACGCCGTCGCCGAACTGCGCGGTGCCGGTCTTGCCCCGCACGTCCCCGTACGGCTTGAGCTGCGGTGCGGTGCCGTAGTCGACGACCTCGCGCATCATCTGCCGCACCGGGTCGAGCATCGCGGCGGGCGGCGCGGCGGGCTGCTTGTCCGCCTTGGTCTCCTTGCCGCGGACGAGCTGCGGCACCGGCATCGAGCCCTTCGCAATGGACGCGCTGACGAGCGCCATGCCGAACGGCGACGCCAGCACCTTGCCCTGGCCGAACGCGTCCTCCGCCCGTTCCACCACGTCGGTCGCGGGCGGCACGGAACCGGTGATCGTCGTCAGGCCGGGGATGTCGAAGTCGACGCCGAGGCCGAGGGACTGCGCGGTGGTCGTCAGCAGGTCCGGCGGCATGTCCACGGCGAGCTGGGCGAACGTCGTGTTGCAGGAGAACGCGAACGCCGACCGCAGCGGGATGGTGCCCTTGTCGAACTCGCTGGAGTTCGGCACGATCCGCCGTCCGTCGATGGTCGTCTTGCCGGGGCACGGCAGCGGGGTGTCGGCGCCCACCTTGCCGGACTGGAGCGCGGCCAGCGCGGACACCGCCTTCATCGTCGAGCCCGGCGGGAAGCGGCCGGTGAGCGAGAGCGCGCCCTGGGCGTCGGCGGGGTCGTTCTGCGCGACGGCCAGGATGTCGCCGGTCGACGGCTGGATCGCCACCAGGACCGTGGGCTGCTGCACGGGCTCGACGGCGTCCTCGGCCGCGGCCTGGATCGCGCGGGACAGCGCGATGTTCACGGCCTTGGCGGGCTCTGGGGCCTTCGAGTACAGCTCCTCGACCTCCGTGCCCTGCGCGTCGACCGTGGCGACGCGGAAGCCCGAGTTGCCGGCGATGTCGTTCTCGACGAGCTTGCGGACCGCGGGCAGCACCTGGGAGCCGAAGTTGCGGCTCGGTGCCAGCAGCGACGTCTGCGAGCTGAACCGCACACCGGGCAGCTCGTAGATCTTCGGCTTCACCGACTGGTAGTCGGGGTCGCGCAGCGCCGCCACCTGGTAGGCCTGGCCCTCGGGGGTCTTGCCGACGCCCTCGGTGATCGACTGCTGGGTGATCGCCTTGTCGAACGGGTTCAGCGCGTCCGCGAGCGTCTTCGCGACGGCCGGGACGTCACCGGCCTCCTTCGCGACGAGGAGCACCGAGACGACGCGCTCAGGGGCCAGCAGGGGCGTTCCGTCGCGGTCGAGCACCGGTGCCGGGTCCGGCTTGAGCTCGGTGAGCTTGATGGACTGCTGCGCCGCGAGCTTCGGGTGCGCCACCGACGACTGCCAGTGCACCTTCCACGTGTCGCCCTCCTGGCGCACGTCGAACTTCGTCGGGTACGTCCAGTGGCGGTTCTTGCCGAGGTTCCAGTCGAGCGTCACCGACGCCTCGGACGCGGTCTCGCCGTTCTTGCGGAGCTGGTCGACCTTGCTGGTCAGCCCCTCCGGCTTGAGCGCGTTGCGGAACTTCTCCAGGGTGTCCTTGGCGTCGTTCGGGTTGTCGGTCATCCCGGCCGCGCCCTGCACGTCACCGGACGCGAGCTTCGCCAGGAAGTCGTTGGTGATCTCCGGTGCTCCGGGTTCGGACTTGAACAGGCCGCAGCCGCTCAGCGTCAGCAGGGCCACCGTGATCGTCGCGAGAAGGCGCACCCGCGCGAGTATGCCCGTTCAGAAGAGCACAGTGGCGTATTGCCCGACCTGTTCGAAGCCGATTCGGCGGTAGGCGGCCTGCGCCACGTGGTTGTAGCCGTTCACGTAGAGGCTGGCCGTGCGGTTGAGAACGCGGGTCAGGCGGTCGGCCACGGCCGCGGTGCCCGTGGTGCCGAGGCCCTCGCCCCTGCGGTCCGGGCGGACCCAGACGCCCTGGATCTGACCGACCCTGGACGACATGGCGCCGATCTCGGCCTTGAAGACGACCTCGCCGTGTTCGAACCTGGCGAAGGCCCTGCCCGCGGCGATGAGCTCGCTCACGCGTGCCCGGTAGCCCGCACCGCCGTCCTCGGCACACGGGTCGATGCCGACCTCCTCGACGAACATGGAGATGGCGGCCGGGAGGTAGCGGCTGAGCTCGCTCGGGCGGACCTGGCGGACCATCGGGTCCGGGGTGACCTTCGGGCTCGACGAGATCGCCATCAACGGCTGGTCGCCCCGCACCTCGCGGGCGGGTCCCCAGTCGGGCTGCAGCTCGTCCCAGAGCGTCAGGACCTGCTCGGCCGGGCCGACGAGGCTGGAACACATGCGGCCGCGGCGTCGCGCGCGGTCGGCGAACATCCGCATGGCCGACGCGCCGCCCCTGAGCGGGATGAGGTTCGGGCCGGAGAAGCACAGGCCGTCGACGCGACCGCGCAGGGGCCGGGAGTCCGAGCCCCACATCTCGCCGCCCAGGCGCCACGGGTCCAGGCCGGCCACTTCCACCCTTGCCGCGACCATGCACGCAGCGACGGGGTCCCTGTCGAAGACCCCGCGTACGTCGATCAGGTCGCGTTCGTCCAGCACGCGCGCTCCGGCAAGCCTCAGCACGTTGACTAGCGTGCCAGATGGGACGTGTGTGTGGCATCAGCCAACAGTGCCTACCGCCCGTGACGCCCCGCACCCGCGCCTTTACACGATGAACGGCGCTTTCGTTCACCTGAGGTGGACAAAAGCGCCGTTCATCATTTGAACTAGCCGACGGTGACGGCGGGGGCTCCGCCTTCGACCGGCTCCATCTCCTCGGCGATGCGCATCGCCTCTTCGATGAGGGTCTCCACGATCGCGTGCTCGGGCACGGTCTTGATGACCTTGCCCTTGACGAAGATCTGGCCCTTGCCGTTGCCGCTCGCCACGCCCAGATCGGCCTCGCGGGCCTCACCGGGGCCGTTCACGACGCAGCCCATGACCGCGACGCGCAGCGGCACCTCCATGCCCTCCAGACCGGCCGTGACCTGCTCGGCGAGCGTGTACACGTCCACCTGGGCGCGGCCGCAGGACGGGCAGGACACGATCTCCAGCTTGCGCGGGCGCAGGTTGAGCGACTGGAGGATCTGGTGGCCGACCTTGATCTCCTCGACCGGCGGCGCGCTCAGCGACACCCGGATGGTGTCGCCGATGCCCTGCCGGAGCAGCGCACCGAACGCCACGGCCGACTTGATCGTGCCCTGGAAGGCGGGACCGGCCTCCGTGACACCCAGGTGCAGCGGGTAGTCGCACTGCTCGGCGAGCAGCTCGTACGCGCGGATCATGACCACCGGGTCGTTGTGCTTCACCGAGATCTTGATGTCGTGGAAGTCGTGCTCCGCGAAGAGCGAGGCCTCCCACATCGCGCTCTCGGCGAGGGCCTCCGGGGTGGCCTTGCCGTACTTCTTGAGCAGGCGCGGGTCGAGCGAACCGGCGTTCACGCCGATCCGGATCGGGGTGCCGTGGTCCTTCGCGGCGGCCGCGATCTCCTTGACCTGGTCGTCGAACTTGCGGATGTTGCCGGGGTTCACGCGGACCGCGGCACAACCGGCCTCGATGGCGGCGAAGACGTACTTCGGCTGGAAGTGGATGTCCGCGATCACCGGGATCTGGGACTTCTTGGCGATCGCCGGCAGGGCGTCCGCGTCGTCCTGCGACGGGCAGGCGACCCGGACGATGTCGCAGCCGGACGCGGTGAGTTCCGCGATCTGCTGCAGCGTCGCGTTGACGTCCGACGTCAGGGTCGTCGTCATCGACTGGACGGAGACGGGGAACTCGCTGCCGACACCGACGTTGCCGACCATCAGCTGCCGGGTCTTGCGGCGTTCCGACAGCACCGGCGGCGGCAGTGCCGGCATTCCGAGCATCACGCCGTCACTCATGGGGTGTGCACCTTTCGTGATTCACTACTGCAACCTGATCGGGTTGACGATGTCGGCGGTCACGGTCAGCAGCGTGATGGCGCCGCCGATGAAGATGACCACGTAGGTGAGCGGCAACAGGCGCATGTAGTTGACCGGCGCGCCGGCGGGCTTCCCGCGCAGCTTCCTGATCCAGTCTCGCACCCGTTCGTAGAGGTTGACGGCGATGTGACCACCGTCAAGCGGGAGCAGCGGCAGGAGGTTGAACACACCCACGAAGAAGTTCAGGCCCGCGAGCATCAGGATGAAGAACGCCCAGAGCCCGCGTTCCGCCGCGTCGCCGCCCAGGCGGGAGGCACCGACGACGGAGATCGGGGTGTCGAGGTCGCGCTCGCCGCCGCCGATGGCCTTGACCACGGCCGGGATGCGCTCCGGGAAGCGCATGAGGCCCTTCCAGGTGTTCACGAACATCTCGCCGGTGAACGACACGGCGGCCGGAACGGCGTCGATCGGGCCGTAGGTGAAGGCCTGCTGCACCATCACGCCGATCGCGCCGACCTGCTTGACCTCCAGGCCGCCCTTGCCGTCGGAGATCTGGCGGGTGACCTTCGGCACGTCGACGGTGAGCGCGAGCTCCTTGTCGTCGCGCAGGACCTTGAACTCGTTGGGGCCGCTGAGGTCGCGGGTGACCTTCTGCATGTCCGACCAGGTCGCGATCGGCTTGCCCGCGATCGAGACGATCTGGTCACCGGGCTTGAGGCCCGCGCTCTTGGCGGGGGACGGCGCTCCCGCGGGGCACGGCGCGTCGTAGGGGACCGTGTAGTCCTGCACGCAGTCGGAGACCTGCGCGAGGACGGGGACGTCCTTGTTGTTCGGCAGGCCCAGCGACATCGCGAGGATCAGCAGGATGATGAAGCCGAGCAGGAAGTGCGTGATGGAGCCGGCGGACAGCACGACGACGCGCTTCCACACCTTCTGCTTGTAGAAGGCGCGCTTCTTGTCGTCGGGGTGCACCTCCTCCAGCGCGGTCATGCCGGTGATCTCGCAGAAGCCGCCGGCCGGGATCGCCTTCAGGCCGTACTCGGTCTCGCCCTTGCGGAACGAGAAGAGCTTCGGGCCGAAGCCGATGAAGTAGCGGGTGACCTTCATGCCGAAGGCCTTCGCGGTCAGCAGGTGCCCGAACTCGTGCAGCGCGATGGACACCGCGATGCCGAACGCGAACAGCAGCACCCCGAGGATGTTGATGAATGTGTTCACGAGACGTTCAGTTCCTTCCAACCAGCTCGCGGGCACGTGCGCGTGCCCAGTCCTCGGCAGCGAGGACCTCCGCGACGTCCGCGGGGTCGCTCCGCCAGTCGTTCGCCTCGCCGAGAACCTGGCCGATGGTGTCCACGATCGACAGGAACGACGTCTTGCCCGCGACGAAACTCGCCAGAGCCTCCTCGTTCGCGGCGTTGTAGATCGCGGGCAGGCACCCGCCCGCGGTTCCCGCCTGCCGTGCCAGCTCGACCGCCGGGAACGTGGTGTTGTCCAGCGGCTCGAACGTCCACGAGGTGGCGGTGTCAAAGGTACAGGCGGCCGCGGCACCGGCGACGCGCTCGGGCCACCCGAGGCCCAGTGAGATGGGCAGGCGCATGTCCGGAGGCGACGCCTGGGCCAGCGTCGAGCCGTCCGTGAAGGTCACCATCGAGTGAATGATGGACTGCGGGTGCACCACCACGTCGACGCGGTCGTAGGGCACCCCGAACAGCAGGTGCGCCTCGATCAGCTCCAGGCCCTTGTTGACCAGGTTCGCCGAGTTGATCGTCACGACCTGGCCCATCGACCACGTCGGGTGCGCCATGGCCTGCTGCACGGTGATGCCGTCGAGTTCCGCGCGGGTCTTGCCGCGGAACGGACCACCGGACGCCGTCAGCACCAGCTTGTGCACCTCGTGCGGCGCACCGCCCCGCAGACACTGTGCGAGCGCCGAGTGCTCCGAGTCGACCGGCACGATCTGGTCGGGCTTGGCCGCCTTCAGCACGAGCGGCCCGCCCGCGATGAGCGACTCCTTGTTGGCGAGCGCGAGCGTGGCGCCGACCTCCAGCGCCTTCAACGACGGTTCGAGCCCGCGCGAGCCATCCATGCCGTTGAGCACGACGTCCGCGGGACACGCCTCGATCAGGTCGACCATGCTGGTCAGCGTCTTGACGCCGGGGATCTCGGCCCCGCTGGCGACGGCGACCGTGGTCACGTCGAACTCTGCCGCCTGCTGTTTCAGCAGGTCGAGCTGACGCCCACCCGCACCGAGCCCGACGACCCGGAAGCGGTCGCGGTTGCGGCGGATGACGTCGAGCGCCTGGGTTCCGACGGAGCCGGTCGAGCCCAGGATCAGGACAGTGCGTGGAGTACTCATCGCCCCTCATTGTTCCGGAGAGTGCCTGAGAGCCCGGCACAGCCCGTTACTTTGATAACGGAGTGGTTTTGGAGGCGTGAAGTCGCCAGTTCGGGGGCATTCCCTTCGCGACAAGCGGATGGAAGGAGACTCTCCGTGGGCATCCTGGGATGGATCGTGCTCGGCCTGCTGGCCGGTGCCATCGCCAAGGCCATCATGCCTGGTAACGATCCCGGTGGTTTCATCATCACGATGCTGCTCGGCATCGTGGGCGCGATTCTCGGTGGTTTCATCGGGTCCGCGCTCTTCGGGACCGACCTCGGGTCCTTCTTCGACCTGAGGACCTGGCTGCTGGCGATCGTCGGATCTCTCATCCTGCTCGGCGTCTACCGCCTGGTGACGGGCAGGCGAAGTCGCGTCTAGCGCGTGAGACGTTTGAGGCCGTTCGGGTGACCCCCGGACGGCCTCTTCTCGTTGTGGGAGCTCGTGACGTCAGTCGTCAGCTCGCGATCCCCGCGTCCCGAGCCAGCAACGCCGCCTGCACCCGGTTCGTCAGCCCCAGCTTCGCCAGCAACCGCGACACGTACGTCTTCACCGTCGCCTCGGACATGTGCAGCTTCGCGCCGATGTCCGCGTTCGACATCCCCTGCCCGAGCAGCGCCAGCACCTCGACCTCGCGCTCGGTCAGCCCCGCGACGGCCTTCTGCGCCTCCTGCCGCTTCGGCTGTCCGGACGTCGCCACCATGCCTACGACCCGTGAGGTCACCATCGGCGAGAGGTACGCCTCGCCGTTGTTGACCGCTCGCACGGCCCGTAGCAGTTCCTCGGGTGCGGAGTCCTTCAGCAGGAAGCCTGCGGCGCCTTCGGACAGCGCGCGCACGATGTTCTCGTCCTCGCCGAACGTCGTCAGCATGACGACGCGCACGGACGGTGCGAGCACATGGAGCTCGCGTGCGCATGCGAGGCCGTCCATCCGTGGCATGCGGATGTCCAGCACTGCCACGTCGACGCGGCGTTCGCGGACGATCTGCAGCGCCTCGAGGCCGTCGCCTGCCTCTGCCACCAGTTCGATGTCGTCGGCGGTGCCGAGGATGGCCTTGATGCCGGCGCGCATCAGCGGCTCGTCGTCGGCGATGAGCACCCGGATCATGGATTAGTCCTCTGCACGTGGATCTTCTTCTCGACCAGCTTGCCGTCCCGGAAGCAGAAACGCACCACTCGGGTGCCCTTCGCGAGGTACGACTGCTCGTCGGTGATGTGATAGACGCAGCGTGCGCCCGTCGGCTCCGGAGAGGCCTGCGACTTGCGTTCGCCGTCGCCGACCAGCGGTTCGTCGCCGGAGGGCAGCAGCTTCATCACCTCCGCCTCGGGCTGACCCTCCCGGATCCGGTCGAGGTTCTCCTGCGTCACGACCTCGGTCACCGGCTGCGCGCCCAGGTAGGTGAAGCCGCCGATGATCACGGTCAGCACGACCGACGCGCCCGCGATCGAGCCGACGCCCGCCCACTTGCGGATGCCGCGCGGCGACTCCGTCTCGTCCTGCTCGTCCTCTGGTTCGCCGGGCAGCGCCGTTTCCTCGTACGGCAGCACGGCCGCGATTCGGAAGCCTCCCGACGGAAGCGCGCCCACGTGCAGGATGCCGCCCGCCACGCGCACGCGTTCGCTCAGGCCGATGAGCCCCACGCCCGGCTCACCGCCCGATGAACCGCTGCGCGACGGGTTGTTGCGCACCTCGACGACGAGCGCGTCCGGCTCGTACTTCACCGTCACCTGCACGGCGGCGCCCGGAGCGTGCTTGGACGCGTTGGTCAAACCCTCCTGTGCCACCCGATAGGCCGCGTGAGAGACACGGGACGGCAACGGGTGGGCCTGCCCGCCCCGCACCAGACTCACCAGCACACCCGCCTTGCGCGCGTCGCCCACCAACGAGTCGATGGACTCCACGGTCCGTGTCGCCGGGTCGTCGTCGGGACCGTCCTCGGCTCGCAGCACGCCGATGATCGCCCGCAGTTCCTCCATGCCGGTCAACGCCGCCGAACGCAGCACGCCGATGGCCTCGCGCTGCTTCTCCCCCAGCGACGGGTCCATGGCCAGCGCACCGGCGTGCACGGAGATCAGCGACAGCCGGTGGCCGAGGCTGTCGTGCATGTCCTGGGCGATGCGGCTGCGTTCGCGCAGGCGGACCTGCCGGGACAGCATCTTGTGCTCCGCCTGCATCCGCGCCTCGCGGTCCTGCACGGCCTGCACGAGCGCCTCGCGCTGCGCCAGGTACCGGCCGACCAGGAACGGCAGCGCCACGCCCACACCGAAGATCGTGACGAGGATCAGCACCCCGTAGACCGGTTCGATGTCGATCGGCCGCGCGTCCCAGTCCCACACCAGCACCACGACGACGAACGTGATCGTGGTCGACACCACCGCTTTGACCCACGACTCGATCCGGCGCCCCGCCGTGTAGCTCAGCACGACCATCACGGCCGGGCCGATGAACGGAATCGCCGCGCCCACGATCATGGCCGTCGCCGGCAGCACGTGCCGCAACGGCAGCAGCACCAGGTAGACCGCGACGTACGCGACGAGCGTCCAGCCCGACGCCTTCTGCTCCCCCCACGGTCCCGGCCACAGGTCCAGCAGGATCGCGGCGACCACGACGATCACGTCACCGATGACCCGCACCGGGGTCATCGCCTTGAGCCGGGCCAGGGTGTCGGCGCGGAACGCCTCCGCCCTTGCCCGCAGAGCAGTAGTCACGCCCTCAAGCTACGAGACGTCCCATGTCCGCGCGGCACGCTGGAGTATCGAATTCGCGCGACGAAAGTTGATGCTTTTCCACGTCAGGTGGAAACGCTTAGACGACGTTCGAAGCACCCTCCCGGAACGCGACGCCCTCGGCAGACTCCGCGTCCTGCACATCACTTCTCACAGGGGGAAAGATGAGAAAAACGCTGAGTGTGCTGTTCGCCGCGGTCATGGTGCTGCTGACGTTGGCGGGGACGGCGGCGGCCGACCCCGACGCGCTGACCATCCCGGCGATCGAAGCACCGGTGGTGCAGGAAGACGTCTCGGCTCTGGCCCTGACGTGCCCTTCCGGCGACCTGTGCGTGTGGCCGAACAACGACGGCAGCAGCAGCCGCTGCAGCTGGACGAACCGCGACGCCGACTGGTGGAACGCTCCGGTCACGTGTTCGTGGGCGTCGTCCAGGGCCGTGATGCGCGTGTACAACAACGGGGCCAGCTCGTCCTACGACCGGGTGTGCCTGTACACGGGCGCGAACTACACGGGCAGCGCCTGGTACATCCGCCAGCGCGTGCTGTCCGGCACGGCGTTCCCCGGCGTGCGGATCCGTTCCCACAGGTGGGTCGCGGGCGCCGGCGGCACCACGTGCTGATCAGCTGATCACGAGGGCCGTCACGTCGTGGCGGCCCTCTTTCAGGTGCCCGAGAGCACCCTCAGCCCCAGCGGTGTGATCAGGTGCCGCGCGTAGTTCTCCTCGCGCTCGGTGGCGATGAGCCCGGCCTCGCGCAGGACTCCGGTGTGGTGGCTCACCGTGGCGGGAGCGACCCCCACCATCTTCGCCAGCGCGGTCGTGGTGCTGCCGGCGATCACCAACCGCAGGATCGAGGCCCTGGTCGTGCCCAGCAGCGCGGTCAGGGAGCCTCCCACCCGGCCACCGGCCAGCAGCCGCGACCCGGTCCGGATCGGGAACGCCAGCACCGGTGGCAGCTCGGGATCCGCCAGCGCCACCGGGTGGTGCACGGCGAAGTAGCAGGGGATCAGCACGAGACCTCGTCCGCGCAGGTACAGGTCCCGGTCGTGCGGATATCTGACGGACAGCACCGGCGGATCCCACCGCGTCGCAGGCCCGAGCGCGCCCAGCAGCCCTTCCGGACCGCGGTGCAGGTACTGCTGAACCCCGGCCGCCACGTCGGTGCACCGCCCCTCCTCGATGACCGGCAGGTGCGGCTCGATCACGGACCTGAAGTAGACGCGCAAGGCGTGCCGCAGCTGCAGAAGCGCGGTCGGCCTGCCTCTGGCGAGCTCGTCCAGCCAGCACGCGTCCGCGCCGGCCGCCGGGCGGATCCGGCCGATCTCCTCGCGCAGGCGCCGCGGCGGGGTCGAGAGCACCGCGTCGGCGCACTCGTCGATGCCGGACAGGTCCGCTGACGGGGTGAGGAGGTCCGGGAAATACGTCGCGTGGGGCGCCACCGTGACCAAGGTGTGCAGCGCCGTGCGCAGGTCGGGATCGCGTGCGGCAAGCTCGCGCACATGGCGGCGCCACGGACCGAAGGACAGGTCACCGTCGCGGTGTTGCAGGATCTGCGCGCTGCTGACGATCTCCCACATCAGGTCGGGTTCCAGTTTCAACCGGGTGCGCGCGATGTCTCGGTCGGTGAAGTGGACACGCAACTGCGGCACGTCATCCCCCATGGCTGCCGGTGACTTCCGGTCAAGATGCCGTCCGCGCACCTGCGGGGATACCGCTGCGGCAGGAAGTTAGACCAGCTGCGCGGAGGATCCCGCCTTGCGGGCGCGCCACGACGCGACCATCACGCCGATGACCAGCAGGACCGCCGTGGCCGTCACCATCAACGTCGACAGGGCCACGATCTCCGGCGAGATCCCGCGCTTGGAGGCCTGCGCGTAGACGAACACCGGCAACGTCGTCGAGCCGACGCCGGTGAGGTACGACGAGATCACCACGTCGTCGAACGACAGCAGGAACGCGAACGCCGCACCGGCCACCACCGCCGGTGCCACCAGCGGCAGCGTCACGGTTCGGAACGCGACGAACGGCGACGCCCCGAGATCCGCGGCCGCCTCCTCCATCCGGACGTCCATTCCGGACACCCTCGACCGCACCACGACGACCACGAAGCTCAGCGAGAACGCCACGTGCGCGAACAACAGAGCCCCGAACCCGAGCGGGATCCCGGCGATCTTCACGAAGAACCCCAGCATCGCCACGCCCATGACGACCTCGGGCACCACGAGCGGCAGCGACAGCAGCACCGTCCACAACCCGCGTCCGGGAAACGCCCGCCGCAACCCGAACGCCGCCAGCGTCCCGATCACCGTCGAGATCACCGCGGACGCCAGCGCCAGCTGCAAGGTCAGCTGCAACGACTCCAACACCCGTGAGTCGTCGAACAGCTCGACGTACCACTGCGTCGACACACCGCTGATACGCGACAACGACCGTGAGGAGTTGAACGACGCGATAGCCAGCCACGCGATCGGCGCGTACAAGAACGCGAACACGAGGAACGCCACGAAACCCAAAATCCACGGACGACGGTTCACAGCACGTCCTCCCCACGCCGTCCGCGCAACACGAGGACGAGCACCACCAGCACGAGCAGCAGCACGGCCATCGCCGAGCCCAACGGCCAGTTGTTGCCACCGCGGAACTGGTCGTCGATCACCGACCCGAACGTGGACTGGTCGACGCCACCGAGCAGCTTCGGCGTCACGAAGTCACCCGCCGACGGCACCAGCACGAGCAGCGACCCGGCCAGAACACCGGTCATCACCCCAGGCAGCACCACTCGGAAGAACGTCGACGCACGCCCGTGGCCGAGGTCGTAGGACGCCTCCACCAAACGGAAGTCGAAGCGCTCGCACGCGACGTAGAGCGGCAACACCATGAACGGCAGAAAGCCGTACGTCAGCCCGAGGATCACTGCTCCGTGCGTGAGCAGAAAACCGCCGTCACGGCCCAAGCCGACCCATCCGAGCATCGTGTTGACCAAGCCCTCACCGTCCAGCAGCGCCTTCCACGCGTAGATGCGCGCGAGATAGCTCGACCAGAACGGGATGAGGACGGCCGCGAGCAGCACGGTGCGGTACTTGCCGCCGTGCCGTGCGATGAACCACGCCAGAGGGAACCCCAGCAACAGACAGGCGACCGTCGTCGCCACCGCGTACACCAGGGTCCGGCCGAAGATCGGCAGGAACGCCGGATCGAGCGCCGTCAGATACGCCTGCGTCGTCCACGGCAGCACCGCGCGGGCGACACCCGTGTCGCGCGTGGCGAAGCTGAACTGGACCACCAGGGCCAACGGCGCGATCAGGAAGATCCCCAGCCACAGCCCGGTGGGCGTGAGCAGGGCGTTGGCCTTCAGCCAGCGTCGCGACACGAGTGCGAATCATGCCAGTGGCGTTCCTGGAGGACCGAGTGAACACGTCTGTACGGTTGTGTCAGCAGGACCACACTCCGCAAGAGCTTCGGGGTAAGCCATGTTGGAGCAGCTGACCGGCCATGAAGACCCGCATCCGATCTATGAGCGGCTACGCGCGCACGGGCCGCTCACGCGCGATGGTGGCCTTTGGGTGACGACGGGCCACCGGCTCGCCGGCAAGATCCTGCGCGACCGGCGGTTCGGCGTCCGGTTCTCCGACGGCAGCTACCCGGTCAACGGCGGGTTGCTCCCCGAATCGTTCCTGGAGCTCGACCCACCCGACCACACCCGGCTGCGCAGGCTCGCCACGCCCGCGTTCAGCCCGAGGAGGATCGACGAGTACCGCGCCCGCGTCGAGAAGGTCGCCGACGCGCTGCTCGACCGCGACGAGTTCGACCTGATCGCGGACTTCGCGGCACCGTTGCCGATCTCGGTGATCAGCGACCTGCTGGGCGTTCCGGACTCGGACACCGCCGAGTTCGCGAACTACGGCGCGCTGGTCGCCGCCTCGTTCGACACGGGCGTCACCGCGGAGATGGCAGGCGCCAACGACAAGGTGCTCGCGCTGTTCGACCGGCTCATCGCCGAGCGCCGCAGGAGGCCCGGCGATGACGTGATCAGCTCGCTGGTCGCCGCCGAGGCCGAGCGGAAGCTCACCGCGCAGGAGATGCTCGGCACGCTGGTGCTGCTGCTGGTCGCGGGCTTCGAGACCACCGTGAACCTGATCGGCAACGGCACCCGCGCCCTGCTCGACCACCCGGCGCAGTGGACGCTGTTCAAGGCCCACCCCGAACTCGCGCCCGCCGTCGTCGAGGAGACGCTGAGGTGGGCGTCGCCGGTTCAGCTGACCAGCCGGATCGCGCACGAGCGGGTCGACGGGATCGGCGAGGACGAGATGGTGACGCTGCTCATCGGCGCGGCGAACCGCGATCCCGAGGTCTACCCGGAGGCGTACCGGTTCGACGTCATGCGCGTGCACAGGCCCGAGCACCTCGCGTTCTCCAGCGGCATCCACTACTGCCTGGGCGCGACGCTCGCGCGCATGGAGGGCGACGTGGCGTTCCGCGCGCTGGCGAGGAAGATGCCGGACCTGCGCCAGGCAGGCCCGGTGACGTTCCGCGACTCGGTCGTGATCCGGGGGTTGCGGAGCTTTCCCGTCAGCCGGTCTTGACCTTCGTCCACGCGTCGGCGTACTTCGCCTCGACGTCGCCACCGAGGTCCTTGGTGAACGGGAGCTTCTTGAGCTGGTCCTCCGACGGGTAGACCAGCGGGTCGTTCAGCAGCTCCTTGTCGATCAACGGCTTCGCGGCGGCGTTGGGGCTGCCGTAGCGCACGGCGTTGGACAGCGCGGCTCCCGCTTCGGCGCCGAGGACGTAGTCGATGAACCGGTGCGCGTTCTCGGCGTGCGGCGCGTCCTTCGGGATGACCAGGAGGTCCACGTAGGACAGTCCACCCTCGGCGGGGATGGCGTAACCGACGTCCTCGTTGGCCTCGCGGGCCTGGAACGCGTCACCGGAGTACGCCTGCGCGAGCCGGACCTGGCCCGAGGTCAGCGGCTCGATCACGTCGGAGGTGATCTGGCCGAGCTTCTTCTTCAACGACAGCAAGAAGTTCACCGCGTCGTCGATCTGCTTCTGATCGGTGGTGTTCGGGTCGTGGCCGAGCTTGAGCAGGCCGAGCGCCATGCCGTCGCGGGCCTCGTCGAGGATCGAGCTGCGGCCCTGCGCGTTCGGCAGGTCGTAGGCGGAGAACCCGGTGACGTCGCCGCCGATCTGCGACTTCGAGTACGCGAGACCGGTCGTGCCCCACGCCCACGGCACGGAGTACTTGTTGCCGGCGTCGTAGTCGGCCTCGACGAACCGCTTCTCCAGGTTCTTGAGGTTCGGCAGCAGCGAGTGGTCCAGCGGCTGCACCAGGCCGGAACGCAGGAAGCGGCGCAGGAAGTTGTCCGACGGCACCACCAGGTCGTAGCCCGCCGAGCCGGAAGCGATCTTGGCTTCCATCTCGTCGTTGGTGGAGAAGTTGTCGTAGGTGACCTGGATGCCGGTCGCGGTCTGGAAGCCCGGCAGGGTGTCCTTCGCGATGTAGTCGGTCCAGTTGTAGAAGTTGAGCTTGGGCTCGTTCTTCAGGTTCGTGGCCTTGGCGGCCGAGGTCGAGCCGCCGCCGGTCGAGGGCGCCTCACCGACACCGCACGCGGCGAGCGCGAAGAAGGTCATCGAGCCCAGCATCGTGCGCCGGGTCACCCGAGGGCTGTCGACGTCCCACAGCCGAGCGATCCGGATCTTGTCGTCAGTCATCAACCTTCTCCAGCAGCACGGTGAACTCGGGGTCCCACGCCATCCGCACCGGCTGTCCCGGCGCGCCCGCGTCGTCGATGCGCTGGGCGTTCTGCACGAACGCCACCAGCTCGCCACCAGGGGTGTCCACCACGAACTGGGTCGAAACGCCCGTGTAGACGACGTCGTGCACGACGCCCTGGAGCACGCACCAGCCCGCCGGTGGCTCGGCGGTGGTGTTGAAGAGGTGGACCTTCTCCGGGCGGACGGTCGCGGCGACCTTCCGGCCGTGGCCGAGGGTGCCGGTGAACCGGGCGCGCAACCGCGTCGCACCGGGCGCCGTCAGTTCGGCGAACTCACCGTCCACACCGGACACCTCGGCGTCGAGGATGTTCGACGTGCCGATGAACCCGGCGACGAACCTCGTGGCGGGGCGTTCGTAGACGTCCTCGGGGTAACCGACCTGCTCGATCCTGCCCGCGTTCATCACGGCGATGCGGTGCGAGAGGACCAGCGCCTCTTCCTGGTCGTGCGTGACGTAGAGGAACGTCGTGCCGACTTCGCGCTGGATGCGCATCAGCTCGATCTGCAGCTCCTTGCGGAGCTTGGCGTCGAGCGCGCCGAGAGGTTCGTCGAGCAGCAGCAGCTGCGGACCGGCGGCGAGCGCACGGGCGATGGCGACGCGCTGCTGCTGACCGCCGGACAGCTGCGAGGGCCTGCGTTTGGCGAACTGGGAGAGGCGCACGAGTTCGAGGTGCTCGCCGACGCGCCTCTTCAGCTCGTCACCGCGGATCTTCTTGCGCTTGAGGCCGTACGCGACGTTGTCCTACACGGACATGTGCGGGAACAACGCGTACGACTGGAAGACGGTGTTGACGTCCCGCCGGTACGGAGGGACGCCCACCATGTCGTTGCCGTCGAGCTCGATGCGGCCCTCGTCGGGGTCGACGAACCCGGCGATCATGCGCAGGACCGTGGTCTTGCCGCAGCCGGACGGGCCGAGCACCGAGAAGAACTCGCCCTCGTGGACGTCGAGCGAGATGCCGTCGACCGCCACCTGGTCGGAGAAGCGCTTGCGCACCCCGTGGAGACCGATCTCGACGGGGGCGAACGTGTCCGGGGTGGAGGCCTCAGCGGGAGAGAAGCCGGTCAAGTCGAGGCGCCTTCGCAAGATCGGACGGGAGTGGCAGCGCTGAGCGTAGACGCCACGCGACCTGGCCGGTAAGTCGTGCGCGCGCGACCTCACACATCCGTGCGCACCCACATGTGCGACGATGACCTCGTAATCCGGATGAGCAGTGGAGGAAACCGTGGCTTCGTCCTCGGAACTGGACAAGCGTCCTGCCGTCGACCCTCACGAGGAGCCGTCGCACGAGTGGGGCTGGCACGGCCAGCTGCCCAAGGGCACGCGCATCGCCGGCTGGCTCTCCGCGATCTTCGTGTTCCTCATGCTGATCGGCAACCACCACGGTCAGACCGAGAACATCTACCTCGTCGCCACCGGTGTGGCCATCATCGCACTGCTGGTGTGGGACGCCGCGCGCCGCAAGAAGCCCTGGCGCCGCTAGCTAGACCTCGAGCACGATCTTGCCCTGGGTGCGACCCGTCTCGCCCAGGGCATGCGCTTTTCCGGCGTCCTCGAGCGGGAACGTCACGTCGACGTGCACCCTGAGGTCGCCGCTCTCGACCAGCGCCGCGATCGCCTCCAGGCCAGCACGGTCGGGCTCGACCAGGATCGGGCTGGTCCTGATGTCGTCGCGGACCGCGCTGTCCACTCCGGACGGCACGCCGACGAACAGCCCGCCGGGACGCACCGAGTCCGGTGAGGCGCCCCCGACCAGGTCGACGAACACGTCGACGTCGGTGCCGGCGTAGTCCGCCTTCGTGTAGTCGATCACCTCGTCGGCGCCGAGGTCCTTCAGGAACGCGTGCTTGGGCTCGCGCGCGGTGCCGATGACGTGCGCGCCGCGGGCCTTCGCGATCTGGACCGCGAGGTGACCGACGCCGCCCGCCGCGGCCGTGATCAGCACCTTCTGCCCCGGCTGCACGTCAGCCGTGTCGACCAGGACCTGCCACGCGGTGAGCGCCGCGAGCGGGAGGCCTGCCGCCTCGACGTGGGTGAGACCCTTCGGCTTCTTCGCGAAGTGGCGGGACGGCGCGGTGACGTACTCGGCGTAGGCACTCGCGGCGTGCGGGAAGCGCGGCATGCCGTAGACCTCGTCGCCGGGCTTGAGCGTCGTCACACCGAAACCGACCTCCTCGACGACGCCCGAGACGTCCCAGCCGAGGATCAGCGGGAACGTCTGCAGACCGGCCATGCCGCTGCCCGCGCGGGTCTTCCAGTCGACCGGGTTGATGCCGGCCGCGTGCACCCTGACCAGCACCTCCGTCGGAAGCGGAGAGGGCTTGGGCACGTCGGTGAGGGTGAGGACTTCCGGGCCGCCGAACTCGTTCTGGGTGATCGCTCGCATGGTTGGTAAGCCTCAGGGATCTGGTCTCCGTTGGCAATCAGGCACTAGTTTGTGCACTAGGTACCTGATAGAAACTAGCTGTGATCAGGGACGTTTACCTCAAGATGTGCCCGTGCCGCGACCTGCTGGACATGGTCGCGTCGAAGTGGACGGCGTTGGCGATCGGTGCGCTCGAAGACGGACCCATGAGGTTCGGTGAGCTCAAACGGCGGTTGGACGGCATCAGCCAGAAGATGCTCACCCAGACGTTGCGCACGTTGGAGCGCGATGGACTCGTCACGCGCACGGTGTACCCCTCGGTGCCGTTGCGCGTCGAGTACGAGCTGACCTCGTTGGGACGCAGTGTCACCGAGCCGTTGGCCGCGCTGCGGTCGTGGGCGCAGCGCAACTACGAGTCGGTCGCGGAGGCCCGGGAGACGTTCGACGCCGCGGAGCCCCTGGGGCTGGAACCCGCCCGCTAGCGCCTGTATCGAAGTCCGGTTCGATGAGAGTCGAGCTTGAGGTGGTTCCTGGTGGTGCGGCCGGACGACCCGCATACCGGTGTTGTATGTGGGTCGTTCGGCCGTGCCGCCAGGGGCCGCCTCGGGCCCGGCTATCGCGGATCGGACTTCGATACAGGCGCTAGTTCACTGGACGGTCCACCCGAACTGGAACTCGAGCTGGTAGCCCTCGCAGTTCGCTTGGTTCGAGTCGAAGTGGGTGCCGTTGAACAGGCAGCGGTACAGCGGCAGCGACGGAGCGTCGGACGGCTTCTCGGTGAAGATGTAGCCGAGCGTCCCGAGCACGGTCTGCCCCTCGCACGTCGAGGACGGCGACGTCATGTGGTCCTCGGAGTTGTTGATGCGGCAGGCGTACAGGGGCTTGGTGCCCGGTTCGGGCTCGGCCGCCAGCTTGCCCATGCTGAACTCGACGTTGAACCCCGCGGGAGTGCCCACGGACGGCGTGCCGCTGAAGTGGTAGGTACCGCTCTTGAGGTGCCGGTTCAGCACTAGCGTCTTGCGTGGCGGCTTCGGCTGGCTCGTCGGCGGCTGGGCCGCCGGTTGCGTGGTCTGGGCGGGCTTCGAGCTGCTCACCGCAGAACTGGACGGCGCGGCACTGCTGCTCGGCGCCGCGCTGCTGCTCGACGGCGCACTGGACGTGGTGCTCGACGGCGGCTGTTCCGAGCTGGGTCGCTGCTGCGCGGCGGCCGCACCCGGCTGGGTCTCCGGCTTGAGGAGGAACACGGCGGCGAGCGCGATCACCACCAGCGCGGCCGCGGCACCGGCGAACACCCCGATCTTCTTGCGGGACTTGGGTTTCTCGTCCCAGTCCGCGTGCGTCGGCGTGTTCGGCGCGACGTAGGTGGTGACAGGTTCGATGACGACGGTCTGCTCGGACACCGCAAGCGGCTTGACCACCGTGGTGCGGCCACTGAGCCGTTCCCGCAGCTGGTCCGCCGTGAGCCGCCGCGTCTCGTCCTGGGCGAGCAACGCCATGATCGTGTCGCCGAGCGGCCCCCTGGTGCGCTGGAGGACAGGCTCCTCGTACATGATCGCGTGCATGGTGGCCGCGGTGGTGTCGCGGTGGAACGGCGCGCGCCCCTCAGCCGCGTGGAACATGGTGGCGCCCAACGCCCACAGGTCGCTCGCCGGTGAAGGGTGCTTGCCGGCGAACAACTCCGGCGCCATGTAACCGGGCGAGCCCATGATGCCGCCGGTCGCCGTCAGACCCGGATCGTCCATCACGCGGGCGATGCCGAAGTCCGCGAGCTTCACCCGGCCGTCGGGCAACACCATGATGTTGCTGGGCTTGACGTCCCGGTGCACGATGCCCGCCGCGTGCGCCACCTCCAGCGCGTTCAGCGTCTGCAGGCCGATGTCGGCGACCTGGTCCTCGGTGAGGGCCTGGCGCGTCATCACCTCGGACAGCGTGGGCGCCTCGACGAGTTCCATGACGAGGTACGTGACGCCGTCCTCGACGATGACGTCGTAGATGGCGACGACGTTCGGGCTGTTCAACCGCCCTGCCGTGCGAGCCTCGCGCAACACGCGGTCGGTCTCGGTGGTCCGCAGCTCCTTGAGCGCGACCTGCCGTCCGATGACCCGGTCCTCGGCCAGCCAGACGACCCCCATGCCGCCCCGGCCGAGTTCTCTGATCGTCGCGTACCGGCCCGCAACCAGTCTCGTCGGTTCCCCCACGACGCCGCATGGTAGCCGCACGGTCTCGTGGCGCAGTTTCCTGTCCGGCTCTGTCCGCTGACGGTGTCTCCGGGGACGTGGCGTCGTCCCTGCTCAGTCCGATCGTGGGCAACCTGCCGGACGGCTCCGTCCAGCCCGTTCTGTTCGGCCTTTCAGCCCTCCGCGGCCAGCTGCCCACAGGCAGCCGCGATCTCCTGCCCCCGAGTGTCCCGCACGGTGCACTCGACACCCTGCTCCCGCACCCGCCGCACGAACTCCCGCTCCACCGGCTTCGGCGACGCGTCCCACTTCGACCCCGGCGTCGGGTTCAGCGGGATCAGGTTCACGTGCACCAGCTGCCCGAGGTGCTTGCGCAGCTTCTTGCCGAGCAGGTCGGCGCGCCACCCCTGGTCGTTGATGTCCCGGATCAGCGCGTACTCGATCGACACCCGCCGCCCGGTCTGGTCCGCGTACCCGCGCGCCGCCTCCAGCACCTCGGCGACGTCCCAGCGCGTGTTGACCGGCACCAGCGTGTTGCGCAGCTCGTCGTCCGGCGTGTGCAGCGACACCGCCAGCCGCACCTGCAGCTTCTCCTCGGTCAGCTTCCGGATCGCCGGCACCAGCCCCACCGTCGACACGGTGACCGTGCGCTGCGAGATCCCCAGGCCGTCCGGTGCCGGCGCCGTGATGCGGTGCACGGCCTCGATCACACGCTTGTAGTTCGCGAGCGGCTCGCCCATGCCCATGAACACGATGTTCGACAGGCGGCCGGGACCGCCCGGCAGCTCGCCGTCGCGCATCGCCGCGGCGCCCAGGCGCACCTGGTCCACGATCTCCGCGGTCGACAGGTTGCGCTGCAGGCCGCCCTGGCCGGTCGCGCAGAACGGGCACGCCATGCCGCAGCCCGCCTGCGACGAGATGCACAGCGTCGCGCGGTCCGGGTAGCGCATCAGAACCGACTCGATGAGCGTGCCGTCGTGCGCGCGCAGGAGCGTCTTGGCCGTAGTCCCCTCGTCGGTGGTGACCTTGCGCACGACCGTGAACAGCGGCGGCATCAGGTCGGCGACGAGCTTGTCGCGCGAGGTGGCCGGGATGTCGGTCATCTCGGCCGGGTCGACGGTCAGGCGGCTGAAGTAGTGGTTCGACAGCTGCTTGGCGCGGAACGGCTTCTCGCCGAGAGCGGCAACGGCCTCAGCGCGCTGAGCCGGCGTGAGGTCGACCAGGTGGCGCGGCGGCAGGCCACGCTTGGGCGCGTCGAAGACAAGGGGAAGCGAGGTCATAGCACATCTAGTGTCCCACGAACTTCGGCAACCCACGACCGTTGCATCGCGATAGATTCCGATATATCGTTAACGACATGATGATGCGACCACACCACAGAGAGCACCACCACAGGCACCGCCACGGCCCCTTCGGAGGCGGAGGAAGAGGCGGCGGCAGGGGCGGCCGTCAGAGGCGCGGCAACGTCCGGGCGGCGGTTCTGTCGTTGCTGGCAGAACGGCCGATGCACGGTTACGAGATCATTCAGGAGATCGCCAGGCGCACCGGCGGCGGCTGGAGCCCGAGCCCCGGCTCGGTCTACCCGACGCTGCAGATGCTCGCCGACGAAGGCCTCATCTCCGCCGAGGAAGAAGGAGGCAAGAAGCTGTTCACGCTCACCGACCACGGCAGGACGGAGCACACGGCCCCGCCCTGGCGCGACATCAACATCCAGCTCGACCCGGTCGACGGCGAGCTGCGCACCGCGATCACGCTGCTCGGCAGCGCGATGGAGCAGATCTCCCACGCGGGCACGCCCGAGCAGAAGGCGCGCGCGGTCGAGCTCTACAACGAGCTGCGCCGCAAGCTCTACTCCATCCTCGCCGAGGAGTGACCTACCACCGGTCGTGCACGTGCGGCCGGATCAGCTCGTCGTACACCGCCGCGACGGCCTTCTCGTCAACGGGCTGCAGTTCCGCCGCCTGCGAGTTCGCCCGCGCCTGCTCCACGTTGCGCGCACCGGGAATCACGACCGTGACACCGGGCTGGTCGATGATCCAGCGCAACGCGAACTGCGCCATCGTGGCACCCTCCGGCACCAGCGGCCGCAACCGCTCGACGGCCTCCAGACCGACCTCGTAGGGAACCCCGGAGAAGGTCTCGCCGACGTCGAACGCCTCACCGTTGCGGTTGTAGTTGCGGTGATCGTCCGCGCCGAAAGTCGTTGCCTTGTCGTACTTCCCGGTCAGCAACCCGGACGCGAGAGGCACTCGCGCGATGATCGCGACCCCCGCCTCGGCCGCGGCCGGCAGCACCTCCTCGAGAGGCTTGAGCCGGAACGCGTTCAGGATGATCTGCACGCTGGCCACGTGCGGACGCCTGATCGCCTCCAACGCCTCCTCGACCTTCTCCACGGACACGCCGTAGGCAGCGATCCGTTGCTGCTCAACCATTTCATCGAGCGTGTCGTACACCTCGTCGCGGCTGTACACCGGCGTGGGCGGGCAGTGCAGCTGCACGAGGTCCAACGTGTCGACACCGAGGTTGCGGCGGCTCCGGTCGTTCCACGCGAGGAAGTTCTCCCGGTTGTACCCCTCCGTGACCTGCGCCGGCAGCCGCCGCCCCATCTTCGTCGCGACGAAGACGCCGTCGTCCTTGCGCTCCTTGAGGAAACGGCCGACGAGGGTCTCGCTGCGCCCGTCGCCGTACACGTCCGCGGTGTCGAAGAAGTCGACACCCGTGTCGGCGGCGGCGTGCAGCAGCGCGAGCGCCTCGCTCTCGTCCACCTCGCCCCAGTCGGCGCCGAGCTGCCAGCAACCCAGCCCCACGACGCCCACCTGGCGGTTCAACCTGCCTGCGTTTCGCTTCTCCACGAACCTGAGCCTAGTCCGCCATCGCGCGTGGAGCGCGCGCCGATCACACGATCAGGCCCCGCGGTTTGCGGCGCACGTGCAACCGGTAGCCGACCGGGAAGCTCAACCCGTCGACCGACGCGATCGCGCGTTCCGCGACCTTGGCGGAGAACTCGATGCGCAACACCGACTCCAGGTCCTCCCGGCTGCCGAAGCGCCACTCCGCAGTGATCCGGGTGAGCGAGAAACCGTTGTCCGCGAAGAACTTCTCCACCGCCGACGGGTCGTAGCGCGGCTCGTCCGCGCACAGCCACGGCCCGTACGGCGGGGCCGCGCCGTCCAGGTCCACGATCGCGATCGCGCCGCCCGGCCGCAGCACCCTGTCCGCCTCGCGCAGCCCCGGCTCGCAGCCAGGCCCGAAGAAGTACGCGGTGCGGGCGTGCACGACGTCGGCGCAGGCGTCGTCGAGCGGCAACCGTTGCGCGGGACCGGAGACGACGCGGACGTTCGGCAACGACGCCACGCGGTTCTTCGCGCGCACCACGAGCGGCGGGTGCGGTTCGACGCCGACGACCGACCGCGCGGCCGAGCCGAAGATCGGCAGGTGGAAGCCGTCGCCGCATCCGATGTCGACGACGTCCACCCCGGCGAACGGACATTCTTCGCGTATCGCCGCCCAGATCGCACCGTGCACGTCCTGCGCACGGTTCTCGACCTCGTACACGTCGGGCCAGTGCCAGATGTTCGGACTTGGTACGACGTCTGCCGGACGCACCGCGTTGAGCGCCGCCCGCACGAATCCCCTCACGGAGACACTGTAGGGCCTCGATTTGCAGGTGACAGTTCGAATTCGTCCAGTTACGGCGTAGCGTGATCGCATCTCTTCCCTGCAGGAGGCGGCAGTGTCGATCGCGCCCAACACGCCCCAGCTCGCGCCGTTGCTCGCGGGAAGTCCTTGCTGGGCCGAGAGAACCGTCGACGACCTGAAAGCGGCGATCGAGTTCTACACCGGCCTGTTCGGCTGGCACTACGCCGACGACGCCGGCTACACCGTGGCGATGGTCGACGGAATTCCGGTGGCGGGACTGCCGCAGGGCGAACCGGAACCGTGGCGGTTGTACCTGGTCACGCCGCATGCGAGGGCCACCGCGGAGAAGGCTTTCCACCTCGGCGGATCAGTGCTGCGCAACCCGGAGGACGCCGCCGACCACACGCAGAGCACCGTGATCGCCGACCCGACGGGCGCCGTGGTCGGATTCCGCCACGTGCCACCGGACTGGCGCTTCGGCACGGGCGGCCACGGCGCCTACGCGTGGGCAGAGCTGAACACCCGTGACGGCACGGCGGCCGACGAGTTCTTCGGCGAGCTCTGCCACTACGACATCACGCAGATCGGCGACGGGCACCGGCTGGACTACGCGACGTGGTCCGTCGAGGGCACCGAGGTCATCGGACGCCAGAAGATGGGCCGCGAGTTCCCGTACGGGGAACGTTCGCACTGGATGGTGTACTTCAACGCCGCTCCCGAGATCGGCATCGACTCGGTCGCGTACCGGGTGCTGGAGCTCGGCGGCCGGGTGACCGTCGAGCCCTACGACACCCCGTACGGACGCATCACCGTGGTCGAGGACCACGCGGGAATGGCGTTCTCGGTGATCGACCCGTCCCGCGTGATCGAGGCCGAACCGCGCACCGAGGTGGACGACCCGTACGACGACTAGATTCCGCGTCTGGGCAGGCAGGCGGGAACTCGGTCAGCCGGGTAGACCCCGCCGCTGATGATCCAGACATCAGCACCGCTACCCGCCGCGAGCACCACCGTGGCTCCGGACGGAACACGACCCGGCGTGATCGTGATCCTGGACTGGCCCGGCGTGGACTCGAAGTCCACCGCAGCCACCGGAACCTGCAGGCTGTCCCCCTTCTCGGCGCAGTCCTGCCGCAACGGCACCGCGACCGCCGGAACACCCCTGTCGCGCAGCTTCGCCGTGGCCTCGTCGAACCGCTCCAGCTCCCGGATGGTCAACGTCACCGACCCGTCCGGGTTGTCGACCACGGCATACGCGGGTGGCGCGCCACCGAAGTAGGCCGATGCGGCCAACGCACCGGTTCCGAGAACGGTGACCGCTGCTGCTGCGGCGATCCATCGTTTCGTGCGCCGGCTTTGCCGCTTCGCCATGTTCTGCAGCAACGCTTGTCCGTGCTCCTGCTGCAGCTCAGCCCACAGGTTGTCCTCAAACTTGCTCATCTGCCTGCACCTCCACGTCATCGCGCATGCGTGCCATGGCGCGGTACAGCCGAGACCGCATCGCCCCTTTCGGCACGCCGAGCGCTTCGGCCGCTTCCTTGGGTGCGAGACCATCGAGATGGACGAGCTCGATCGCTTCTCGTTCGATCTCGGGCAGCGACCGCAGCCGTCCGAGCAGCAGACGGCCGCGTTGTTCGGCGTCGATCCGCGCCTCCAGCTCGGCCAGCTCGTCGCGGCCGAGCTCCCGCCTGCCGCCGACCCGGCGCACCAGCTCGGCGCCCCGAGCCGACTGTTCGCAGTGTGCGGCGAAGGCCTTGCGGGCGATGCCGTACAGCCAGCTGGCCGCCGTTCCTCTCGAAGAGTCGAACGTCGGGAACGACGTGATCGCACGAACGAAGGTGTCCGCGGTCAGGTCGGCCACTAGCTGCGGTTCAAGGCACCGCCTGGCGAAGTACCGAGTGATCGCGCCGACGTTGTCGCGGTAGATCCGCTCGAACGCCGCCATTGCCTCGTGGTCTCTCACGACCACTAGTTGCGGCGTTGCGCGGAAACCGTCACTGCACGAACAGGTGCAGCAGCAGCCAGGAGGCGACGGCGGACGGCAGGAGCGAGTCCATCCGGTCCATCAGTCCGCCGTGGCCGGGCAGCAGCGTGCCCATGTCCTTGATGCCGAGGTCGCGCTTGATCAACGACTCGACCAGGTCGCCTGCGGTGGCCGTGATGACGAGGGCGGCACCGAACAGGACACCGTGCCACCACTGGCCGTCGAGCAGCGTGGTGACGGTGATCGCGCCACCGACCATGCCCGCGATCATCGAGCCGGCGAAGCCCTCCCACGACTTCTTCGGGCTGATCGTCGGCGCCATCGGGTGCTTGCCGAGGAAGACACCGGCCACGTAGCCGCCGACGTCGGACAGCACGACACCGATGAGGAACGCGAACGCGCGGCCCGCACCGTCCTCGGGTACGACGAGCATCGCCGCGAACGACGCGAAGACCGGGATGTACGCGACGGTGAACACGGATGCGCTGAGGTCACGCAGGTAGCCGTCGGAACCGCCGCGGAACCGCCAGATCATGCACACCAGCACGGTGACCACGAACCCGGTCATCATGCCGGCGCGCTCCAGCGGCCAGGACAGCCAGATGATCGCCTGACCGCCGATGAGCGCGGGCCACAGGGCGACGTTGATGCCGCCCTTCTTGAAGGCGTTCGTCAGCTCCCACGTCGACACCGCCACGGCTGCCGCGACGATGCCGATGAAGGTCTGGCGGACGGTCAGCAGCGACAAGATGACCAGGGCGCCGAGCCCGACGCCGACCAGGATCGCCGCACGCAGGTCACGTCCCGCGCGCGACGGCTTCGACGCGGGCACGTCCGTTGGACCGCCTGCCACCTGTGCTCCCATCACGACCTCCGCCCGGCCAGGGCTGCTACGCCTGCCGTGACTCGGCCGGGCGAACCTTCAGGAACATCAGACTTCGAGAAGCTCGGCTTCCTTGTGCTTCACGAGCTCGTCGACCTGCGCGGTGTACTTGTGGGTGAGAGCGTCGAGCTCCTTCTCACCACGAGCGCCGTCGTCCTCGCCGACCTCGCCGTCCTTGACGAGCCTGTCGATCTCTTCCTTCGCCTTGCGGCGGACACCGCGAACGGAGACGCGCGCGTCCTCGCCCTTGGCCTTGGCGACCTTCACCATGTCCCGGCGGCGCTCCTCGGAGAGCTGCGGGATCACGACGCGGATCACGGTGCCGTCGTTGCCGGGGTTGACGCCCAGGTCGGAGTCCCGGATCGCCTTCTCGATCGCGTTCAGCTGGCTCGCGTCGTACGGCTTCACGACCGCCATCCGCGCCTCAGGCACGCTGATGCTGGCCATCTGGTTCAGCGGCGTGGGCGAGCCGTAGTAGTCGACGTGGATTCGGTTGAACATCGAGGGAGTCGCACGACCGGTTCGAACGGAGGCGAGGTTCTCCTTCGCCACCGAAACCGCCTTTTCCATCTTCTCCTCGGCGTCGAGGAGGGTCTCGTCGATCACGACTGCTCCTTGCTCTGCGTTTACGTGCCCAAATCCCGGTCCTGGTCAGATCCCACCAGGTCTAGAAGGCCGGGCGGCCACCGGGGGTGCTGACCAGAGTTCCGATCTTCTCACCACGCACCGCGCGCGCGATGTTCCCCTCGGTGAGGAGGTTGAAGACGAGGATCGGCATGTTGTTGTCCATGCAGAGGCTGAAGGCCGTGGCGTCGGCGACGTTGAGGCCGCGTTCCAGCACCTCGCGGTGGGTGATGTTGTCGAACATCAACGCGTCGGGGTCGATCTTGGGGTCGGCCGTGTAGACGCCGTCGACGGCCTTGGCCATCAGGACGATCTCGCAACCGATCTCCAGCGCGCGCTGGGCGGCCGTGGTGTCCGTGGAGAAGTACGGCAGGCCGGCGCCGCCACCGAAGATCACGACGCGGCCCTTGTCGAGGTGGCGCATCGCGCGGCGCGGGATGTAGGACTCGGCGACCTGCGTCATCTGGATCGACGTCTGCACGCGGGTGTCGATGCCGTGCTCGCGTTCCAGGAAGTCCTGCAACGCCAGGCAGTTCATGACCGTGCCGAGCATGCCCATGTAGTCGGCGCGCGAACGGTCCATGCCGCGCTGCTGGAGCTCGGACCCGCGGAAGAAGTTGCCACCACCGATCACGACGGCCACCTGCACGCCGGACTTGTGGACGGCCGCGATCTGCTTGGCGACTGTCTGGACGACGTCGGGATCAACACCGACGCCACCACCGCCGAACATCTCGCCACCGAGCTTGAGCATCACCCGGCTGTAGCCGTGGCTACCTTCTTCGCTCACAGGTCCTTCTCCTCGCGCCATTGGGAAGTCTGTAGACACGCCAAGGGCGGGGTCGCCGGTGCTTGCAACCCCGCCCTCATGCGAATCAGCTCTGGCCGACCTCGAACCGAGCGAAACGGGTCACCGTCACGCCGGCCTCGTCCAGAAGAGCCTTGACCGTCTTCTTGCTGTCGGTCACGGAAGCCTGCTCGAGGAGCACGACGTCCTTGAAGAAGCCGTTGACGCGACCCTCGACGATCTTGGGGAGCGCACCCTCGGGCTTGCCCTCCTCGCGAGCGGTCTCCTCGGCGATGCGGCGCTCGTTGGCGACGAGCTCCTCGGGAACCTCGTCACGGGTGACGAACTTCGGGCGCATCGCGGCGATCTGCATCGCGGCACCCTTGGCGGCCTCGGCGTTGTCGCCGGTGTACTCGACCAGCACGCCGACGGCCGGCGGCAGGTCGGCGGCACGCCGGTGGAGGTAGACCGAGACGGTGCCGTCGAAGTCGACGGCCTTGGCCAGCTCGAGCTTCTCACCGATCTTGGCGGAGAACTCCTGGACCAGCGCGTCGACGGTCTTGCCGTCGACCTCGACGGCCTTGAGGGCCTCGACGTCGGCGACCTTGTTGGCCTTGGCGATCGCGACGATGTCGTCGGCCAGGGCGATGAAGTCGGCGTTCTTGGCCACGAAGTCGGTCTCGCAGCGCAGCTCGACCATCGCGCCGTCCTTGACGGCGACGAGGCCGTTGGACGTGGTGCGCTCGGCGCGCTTGCCGACGTCCTTGGCGCCCTTGATGCGCAGGATCTCGACGGCCTTGTCGAAGTCGCCGTCAGCCTCGTCCAGGGCCTTCTTGCAGTCCATCATGCCGGCGGCGGTCAGCTCGCGGAGCTTCTTGACGTCCGCGGTGGTGTAGTTCGCCATCGTTTTCCTTCTGCGATGTACGCGCTTGAGTCACGCGGCGCCCGCTGGTGTGCGGGCGCCGCGTGGGGGAGATCAGGACTGGACGGGCTGCTCGGCCGGAGCCTCGGCCGTGGTGTTGGTGAGGAGCTCCTGCTCCCACTCCGCCAGCGGCTCGTCAGCGGCGACCTCGGGCTTGTCCTGGCCCTCGGCGGCGTCGCGACGGGCGCCGGAGCGCTGCATGAGACCGGCGGCGGCGGCCTCGGCCACGACCTTGGTCAGCAGGGCGGCGGAACGGATCGCGTCGTCGTTGCCCGGGATCGGGTAGTCGACCTCGTCCGGGTCGCAGTTCGTGTCGAGGATCGCCACGATCGGGATGTTCAGCTTGCGAGCCTCACCGACCGCGATGTGCTCCTTCTTGGTGTCCACGATCCACACGGCGCTGGGCACCTTGGACATGTCGCGGATACCGCCGAGCGTGCGCTCCAGCTTGTCCTTCTCGCGGTTCATCATCAGGATTTCCTTCTTGGTGAAACCCTGGAAGCCGCCGGTCTGCTCCATCGACTCGAGCTCCTTGAGGCGCTGGAGCCTCTTGTGCACGGTCGAGAAGTTGGTGAGCATGCCGCCCAGCCAGCGCTGGTTCACGTAGGGCATGCCGACGCGGAGCGCCTCGTTGGCGATGGCCTCCTGCGCCTGCTTCTTCGTGCCGATGAACAGGATCGACCCGCCGTGCGCGACCGTCTCCTTGACGAACTCGTAAGCCCGGTCGATGTAGGTCAGCGTCTGCTGCAGGTCGATGATGTAGATGCCGTTGCGCTCGGTGAAGATGTAGCGCTTCATCTTCGGGTTCCAGCGCCGGGTCTGGTGCCCGAAGTGCACGCCGCTGTCGAGCAGCTGCTTCATGGTTACGACGGCCATGGCCGGTTCGCACCTCATCTGTCGGACGCGCCAGGTCTCGCCTTTGCGCGTCGGTTCGGTTGACGCCTCCGGCCGGTCGGCCTTCAGCCCTGGTGCCGTGGCCGCCGTCCGCACCCGCGGAGCATCTCTGCACCGTCAGGACCGTCGGACGTCGTGACTCGACCCTGCTGAAATCAGCCGGTCGGATCTGCGTTGGCACGCGAAGTCGTCCCGCGCACAGACGGGACGCACCCAAAAGTCTACTCCCCACCCCCGACAAACTTCGAATCGCCCCCATCTCGCCCGGGGTAGTTGTCCACAACCGGCGAGTAATCCACAGTTCCCCGATCACCGCTGGTCCCCGGGGTGCCCCATCCCCCACGGTGAACCCATGCCCCTCCTCCCCACCGCCCTGCTCCTCACGGCCCTCCTGGCCCCGACACCCACCACCCGCTTCACCTGGCCCCTACCCCCACCCCACCCGGTAGTACGCGCGTTCCAAGCCCCCACGTCCCTCTTCGGCCCAGGCCACCGAGGAGTCGACCTGTCCGCCCCAGCAGGCACAGCAGTCCTGGCCGCAGCAGACGGAGTGGTGATCTACGCAGGCGCAGTAGCCGCCCGAACGCTGGTGTCCCTGGAACACCGCGGCAACCTGCGCACGACCTACGAACCCGTCGAACCCGCGGTCACCACCGGCCGCCAGGTGCGCCGAGGCGAGGTGATCGGCCACCTGCAAGAGGGCCACTGCCCATCCCCCTGCCTGCACTGGGGCGCACGCCGAGGCCACGAGTACCTGGACCCGCTACGCCTGGTCTCGACGGGCCGAGTACGCCTCCTGCCGCTAGGCCCCGCACCACCAGCCAGAGGCGGCTAGCCAACGAACAGCGCCCGCCCCAACCGCGCCAGTCGCTCGTCGTTCGTCGCTCGTCACAGCGACTGCGCGCGAGGGCTGCACGCGGCGACTGGTCACGGCGACTGCACGCAACGACCGCTCACGGCAGCTGCACGCCACAGCGGGCGCACGTGGCGGGAGTCGCACGCAGCGGGTCGCACGTGGCGGGAGTAGCACGCAGCGGGTCGCACGTGGCGGCGATTGCACGTAACGGCTACACGCGGCGGCGACGCATCAGGGGCTGCTCACGGTGCGCCCGGAACCCACCCACGCGGCACCCCAACCACACCGCGCCCCGCAAGCCCACCCGTGCCCTTCCCACCGCCGTGCTTGCACGCAACCCGCCAACGCGGCCACCGATCCGGTCCGTGCCTCCACAGCGGCTCATCCCCCGGCCGGCCGAACGACCGCCCTTCCACCGCAGAACGCCAGCTCACCCGCACGAGAACGCCCGACGCGGCGACCGGGCCCCACGCCCACAGCGCCGCATCCCGACCAGTACGGCCAACAACCTTGACGCCGCTTACAACCCTCCCGCGCTGAAAGACGCGGCACCCAACCCCGCTAGCCCCCGCCGCGCTGCGGCCCAATACGCCCACGACAACCCTGGTCGAGCACTACCGCGCACCTGCACCAGAACGCCCGGCGCAGCCACCAGCCCCCACGCCCACAGCGCCGCATCCCGACCAGTACGGCTCAACAACCCGGCCGCCGCTGACAACCCGGCTGCCACCGACAACCCCGCCGCCGCTGAAAGACGCGGCACCCAACCTCAACCAGCCAGACCTCCGCCACGCGGCGACCCGTCACGCCGCACGGCGGTCCGATCGGGCGCTTCCCGCCGCTGTCCTGGCGGTTGATCGCGGCGCGACCCCGTTGCGCGCCGCAGGCGCCCGGCAGGTGCCGGGAGGTGGCAACGCTCACCGACCGCCTCCCGGCTCACCTGCTCCTGGCCTCGGACCGCACCGGGCCTGCGCCACGGCCCGTGGTTGGAGCAGTCCAACGGCCACCCGTTCGAGTGAATTAGCCGTGGCAAGCGGCGGAAGGAGGTTTGAAGGCCCGTTTTCGGTGTTCGGGGCGGTCTCTGGTCAGGCTTCGGACTGCTCGTTGAGCTTGGTGCGCAGGCGCAGGACGGCGCGGGTGTGCAGCTGACAGACCCTGGACTCGGTGACGCCGAGGACCTTGCCGATCTCGGCGAGGGTCAGGTTCTCGAAGTAGTAGAGGGTCACCACCACGCGGTCGCGTTCGGCGAGCTGGGCTATCGCGTCGGCCAGCTGACGGCGGCTGTCCTGGTCGACGAGGCTCGCCACGGGGTCTTCCGCGTCGTCGTCTGGCAACGACTCGGCCAGGGAGGCGCCGCCCTTGTTCGGGGCGATCAGCTCGTCGAGGGCGACGACGCTGGTCAGCTGGAGCTGGCCGTAGAGCTCGCGCAGCTCGGCCAGGCCGATCTTGAGCTCTGCGGCGAGCTCGCGGTCGGTGGGCGTGCGCTGCAGCTTGGCGCCGAGGCGTTCGAGGGCGCGCTCCACGTCGCGGGCGCGGCTGCGGACCGAGCGCGGCACCCAGTCCTGGGAGCGCAGGTCGTCGAGGATCGCGCCGCGGATGCGCTGCATGGCGTAGGTCTCGAACTTGAGGCCGCGTTCCGGCTCGAACTTCTCGATCGCGTCGACCAGGCCGAAGATGCCGGACTGGATCAGGTCGGCCACGTCCACGTGGGCGGGAAGGCCCGTGCCGACGCGACCGGCGACGTACTTGACGAGCGGCGCGTAGTGCAACACCAGGCGGTCGCGCTGACCCTGATCACGGGACTCGCCGTAGCTGCGCCACAGCGCGACGATGCCGGCCTCGACGTCGTCACCAGACCTGACATCCGCGCGCGTCACGGCAGTCGGAACGGCTGCGGGAGTGCCGTTGACATGCGTGTCGGCACCGGGCTCGGAACTCGCCTCGGTGCGCGGCGCGCCGTTCTGACGCTGCCCGTTGCTCGCCTGCTTCGCCGCAGGTGCGGGCAGGACGGGTTCAGGGGGCACGGTCGCCGTACGCGATCCTCCCCCTGGGGCGTCAGGAACGGGGGTGGGTTCGGTCATGGATCGCCTTCAGCCGTTCGACAGTGACGTGTGTGTAAAGCTGAGTCGTTGCGAGCGTAGCGTGACCAAGCAGTTCTTGGACGGTGCGCAGGTCCGCTCCTCCTTCCAGCAAATGGGTCGCAGCGGAGTGGCGCAACCCGTGCGGCCCGATGTCCGGCGCATCCGGTACCACGGCGACGACCTCGTGCACCAGAGTCCGAACGGCTCGCTGGTTCAGCCGGCCGCCGCGGGCGCCGAGGAACAAAGCCGGTGGCGAATCCGGTGCTACCAGGGTGTTTCGCCCCTCGTCGAGCCACCGGCGCAGCGCTCGCTCAGCCGGCACGCCGAACGGCGTGCTGCGCTCGCGTCCACCTTTGCCCAGAACCCGAATCACCCTTAGGGAGTAGTCCACGTCGTCGAGATCAAGACCACAGAGCTCAGCCACGCGGATACCTGTGGCGTACAGCAACTCCACCACGGCCTGATCACGCAGCGCAACCGGATCGCCCTCGGAAGCACCGGAGGATACGGCGGCCATCGCGTCCTTCGCCTGGTCCGCGCGCAACACGGACGGCAACGTCCGGTGCGGCCTCGGCGCAGCGAGCCGAGGGCCCGGATCCGCAGCCAGATGGCCACCACGATGTGCCCACGCGGTGAACGTCCGCGCAGCTGCGGCACGTCGTGCGAGCGTCGTGCGACTGGCGCCCGCAGTGCGTTGTGCGGCAAGCCAGGACCGCAAGCTCGTCAGGTCGATTCGTCCGATGTCGGCTTCATCAGGGTTATTCCCGGCGACATGTCCCAGCAACGCCACAGCGTCACCGACGTAGGCACGCACGGTGTGCGGTGACAGGTCACGTTCCAACGTCAAGTGCCGTTCGTACTGCCGCAACACGTCTGCGACGGACGCCGGCAGTTTTTCGCGCAGGCGAACGAGATCGACACGACGTGTCCGACCATGCGGCGGCGGGGACATAGGCCAAGACGCTGCGCCAGTCGGGGCGTTTGGTCAAGTATCGCCACACCCCCGCGCCGTTTGAGAGCGCTCTCATGATCGCGAACACGATAACGTTTCAACTCCCTGTGACGACCAGGGGTTTGGTGGCCCGCACAGATCACCTTTCGGAGTAGCGATGGTAGCCAGCACCACCGTCCGAACAGCCGACGAGCTCGCCCGCCGAGTCGTACGCAAGATCGCTCCAGAGGAGCTGCCTTCGTTCGACGTGGTCGCGACCCCCTACCTGGAAAGCCCCAAGCAGGCGGAACGCAGGTTGCGCCGCGCCTACGACGACCCGCTGGGCTTCGGTCTGGGCGACATCGTCGCGATGGCGACCCCGGTGATCGCCCTCGTGTCCGGCAGCGTGATCACCGCGGTCTCGGACAGCGTCGGCAAAGCCGTGCGAGACGGCACCGCCAACGCCATGCGCAAGGCGTGGCACAGGCTGCGGGGCAAGCAGCTCAAGCCCCTCGAACTGCCGTCGACGCCGCTCACCACGAGCCAACTGGCCGAGGTGCGCCAGATCGCGCTCACCCGCGCCCTCTCACTCGGCATGAAGCAGCAGAAGGCCGAAGCCCTCGCCGACGCCGTGATCGCCGCCCTCGTGCTGCGCGACAACGACCAGGACACCGACAACGACACCAGGAACGAGGCCGGCGACACCTCTCGATGAGGAAAGCGAAGCCGCAGGTCACGTCCTCCACACCGCTCGCTCGGACCCGCACCTTCCAGTCCACAGTGGACAGACCTGGTGCGGCGGACCTCGGAATCCACGTCAGCTGATCACCGCACCTCCAGCTTCTGCCAGCCCTCGTCGGCCTGCAGCGCCAGTCCGGCGAGCTCCAGCTCGGGCAACAACGCCCGAACCCGTTCCAACGGCACCCCGGACTCGACCGACACGACCTCGTCACTGACCCCGCACCGCTTGCCCAGGGCCTCGTACACGCGCATGGCCTCCCCTTGCGGCGCCCCGAGCTCGCTCTCCTTCTCGGCGGGCTCGGTGGCGAGGTCGTCCCCGAACCGCCCCACCGACTCGACGATCTCGGCCACAGAGCTCACCGACACGGCCTGCCCGTCCCGCAACAACTCGTGACACCCGACCGAACTCGCGGACGTCACGGGCCCAGGCACCACCATCAACTGCCGCCCCAGCGCAAGCGTGATCGCAGCGGTGTTCTTGGCCCCGCTACGCCTCCCGGCCTCCACGACAACGGTGCCACCACCCAACGCGGCAATGAGCCGGTTGCGAGTGAGAAACCGATGCCGCGCAGGCATCACGCCCGGCGCGTACTCACTGACGATCAGACCTTCCCGCGAGATCTTGCCGAGCAGTCCCTGATGCCCAGCGGGATAAGCGAAGTCGGCCCCGCACGCCAAAACCGCGACAGTCAACCCGCCGGCCCCGAGCGCACCGCGATGAGCAGCGCCATCAATCCCGTACGCCGCACCGGACACGACGGTCACACCGGCCTGCGCCAACCCGTACGCGAACTCGGCGGCAACATGCTCGCCGTACCCGCTAGCAGCCCGCGACCCGACGATCGCCACGGCCTTGTCCACAGCCTCGGCCAGGTCGTGCGGCCCCCGAACCCACAACGCGAGCGGCTCACCACCAGCCCTCCGCGCGTTGGCCAGCGCCACGAACGGCCACCGCGGCCACTCGTCGTCCTCGGGGATGACCAGCCGCCCACCGATCTTGGCAATGCGCTCGACGTCCTCATGAGCGCGTTCCTCGGCACGGCGAGCAGAAGTCTGACTGGCAACAGATGGCGACACCTCACCCGCCCGCACGAGCTCCGCGGCCTCGACCGGCCCGACCTGAACGACCAGAGCCGCAAGCGCCGCGGGGAAGGGCTCGGCCACGCGAGAGAGGTAGGCCCTGGCCAGGCGGACGGCATCGGTCGGGGGCGATGTCACCGGAACCACCACCAGGGCAACCAGCGATGCCAGGGATCCGGCCGCCACGGGTTCGGTGGGCTGGCGCCGACGGAGCGCCTGCGGACTGTGCACGGCAGATGCAGCGGCGCTGGAAGGGTCGATGCAGCGGCTGGGACGAGGAGTGAGGTCATGGTCGGGGTTCCTGTTCGGGATGGGGAAGGTGAGCGGGCCGCCCGGTTGGGGGCGGACGGCCCGCTCGACACCGGACACGGGGTGGGAGCCGGTCCGGTGAGCTGAAGGACGCGGGGTGAGCGGGCCGCCCGCTGGGGAAGGGGCGAGCGGCCCGCTCGATGACCGGACGCGAGCCGAGGCTCGAGGCTCTTCGTCCGGCGCCTTGGGTGTCGCGGTTGGGATGGGTGCCGGGCGCGAAGTGGGAGTGGGGCTCCGCGCCCGGCGGCTTCGGGGTCGAGCTCTGGACGACCGGGGTCAGGACACGTTGGCCGCCGTTGGCGTGTGGGTTGTGGCGGGTGGGCAGTGACTCGGTGCCGGTTGGCTGAGCTCTGGTGGGTGAGCAGGCGCTCGCGGGGTGAACGAGCGCCTGCTCGGCTGGAGCCAGGCGCGGAGTCGGGGATGGCAGCTCGTGAGCCGGTAGGCCGGTGGCCCGCAGTGGCGTGCTGGGTCGATGGCCTGGGAGCCAGCCAGGCCGCTGAGCCGCAGGCAGGAGCCTTGGCCGGGTGAGCCGCAGGTGGGAAATGCGCCTATGGGTGGGGCACCTAGGGATACGGCGTGGGATCGGCCGGTCGTGTGTAGGCCGGCGAGGTCGAGTGCGGGACTGCGGGGTGCAGCAGCCAGCGGGGTGCGGCGGGCGACGGGGATGGGCAGACGGGGGTGCGGCGTACGCAGGCGCAGGTCGACGGAGTGGGGCGTGAGCTGGCGGTGTTCGACGTGGGCCGGTGGGGGCGGCGTGGCGAGCCAGCGGCGTGAGCCGGCGGGGCGAGCCGGCGGGGCGAGCCAGCGGGAATGCGGCCTGGGGTGGGCGTGGGGCAGGGTTAGGTTGGGGTTCGGCGTTCTCGGAAGCTGAGGGCTGCGGCTACGTGGTCTGGGGTTGGGCGGTCGGCTTCGGCCAGGTCGGCGAGGGTCCAGGCGACTCGTAGGCAGCGGTCGGCGCCTCGGCCTGTCAGGGCGCCGGTCGCGAGGGCTCGGTCCAGGAGTGCTGTGGTGGGGCGTGGGAGGGCGAATTCGCGGCGCAGGGCCGGGCCTGGGACCACTGCGTTGGTGGGCCAGGTGTGGCCGTGGGCCGACCAGCGGGTGGCGGCGCGGGATCTGGCCTTGAGGACTCGTTCGCGGACCACCTCGGTGGATTCTGGTGGGGCGGCGTCGGCGTTGGACATGGCTGTGGTCGCTCGCATTCGGACTCGGAGGTCCACGCGGTCCAGCAGCGGGCCGGACAGGCGGGCCTGGTAGCGGCGGCGGACTGTGGTGGTGCAGATGCAGTCGATCTCCTTCGGCGGCGCGCACGGGCACGGGTTCGTGGCCAGGATCAGCTGGAAGCGGGCCGGGTAGCGGGCTATGCCGTCGCGGCGCGGGATGCGGACCTCGCCGTCTTCCAGGGCCGTGCGGAGGGTGTCGATGGTCTTCTGGCCGAACTCGCAGGCCTCGTCGAGGAACAGCACGCCCTTGTGGGCCCGGGAGGCCGCGCCCGGCTTCGCCATTCCGCTGCCGCCGCCGATCAGGGCCGCGATCGACGTCGTGTGGTGGACGTTCACGAACGGCGGGCTGGCGACCAGCGGGTAGTCGGACGACAGGACGCCGGCCACCGAGTGGACCGCGGTCACCGCCAGGGCCTCTTGGCGAGTCAGCGGTGGGAGCAGGCCTGGCAGGCGTTCGGCGAGCATCGTTTTGCCGGTGCCGGGCGGGCCCGTCAGCAGCAGGTGATGAGCGCCCGCTGCGGCCACCTCCAGCGCCCAGCGGGCCTCCGGCTGGCCCACCACGTCGGCCAGGTCCGGGACCTCCGGAAGCGGTGGTTCGGCCGATTCCGACGGGGACAGCAGCTCCACGTTCTCTGTCCTCAGCCAGGCGAGGACCTCGGAGAGCGTGTGCGCGCCGTGGATCTCCAGGCCGTCCACGAGGGACGCCTCCGGTAGTGCGTCCACCGGCACGATCGCGGTGCGCAGGCCGGCGCGGCGGGCCGCGAGCAGCGACGGGAGGACGCCTCGGACCTGGCGGATCCGGCCGTCGAGGGCGAGCTCGCCCAGCAGCACGGTGGTGGCCAGGCGCTCGCACGGGACCGAACCGGCGGCGGCCAGGGTGGCGCAGGCGATGGCCAGGTCGTAGCTGCTTCCGCCCTTCGGCAGGTTCGCCGGCGACAGACCCAGCACGATGCGCTGCTTCGGCCACTCCTCCTCGCTGTTGCGGACGGCGGCCTTCACCCGCTCCTTCGACTCGTGCAAGGACGCGTCGGGAAGGCCGAGGAGATGCGTGCGGGGCTGGCCCACGCCCACGTCGGCCTCGATCTCGACGGCCAAGCCGTCGACGCCGTAGAGGGCGACGGACCACGCCTGCGCCAGCGCCACCTCAGGCTCCCCGCAGGTGCTGCAGGCGCGCTTCGCCGTCAGGCGGCCAGGTGACCGAGATCAGGTCGACGCGGACGTTGCACCAGCCGACGCCGTGAGCGCCCAGCCAGCGCAGGGCTGTTCGGCGCAGGCGGGAGAGCTTGCGTTCGTCCACGGCCTCGTCCGGCCGGCCCCACACAGGACCGGACCGGGTCTTGACCTCGCAGACGACCAGGCGGTCGCCTTCCACGGCCACGACGTCGAGCTCGCCGTCGCGGCACGTCCAGTTCCTCGACAGGACCACCAGGCCCTGCCCCTCCAGGTACCTGCACGCCAGGTCCTCCCCCTGACGGCCCAGCTCCTGCTGCCTGGTCTCGACCAGCGTCTGTGCCACCACCACTGCCCTCGCCTTCTGTGGGTCGTTGGGTACGACCTTGCAGGGTGGGGCGGGGTGGGTGGCCGGGCTGAGGGGAATCTGTGGACAACTCGGCGGCTGTGGACAAGTCGGCCGTTGTCGATCTTGAAACGGCGGAACTGTCGGTGGGGTGTGCTATGTGGGGAACGGCCCGCTTTCCGGCAGGCGAAGGTCCGGCTTGTCCAGCTCCTCCACGTTCACGTCCTTGAACGTGATGACACGAACGTTCTTGACGAACCTCGCGGGGCGGTACATGTCCCACACCCACGCGTCCGACATGCGCACCTCGAAGTACACCTCGCCATCGGCGTTGCGCACCTGCACGTCCACCGAGTTGGCCAGGTAGAAACGCCGTTCGGTCTCCACGACGAACGAGAACTGGCTGACGATGTCGCGGTACTCCTTGTACAGCGACAGCTCCATCTCGGTCTCGTACTTCTCGAGATCCTCTGCACTCATTACGCCTCCGCGCGGGTCATCTGCTCCGCGCCCTCCCTCGTCGCGAGCTCCCCGACGTCAGCCGGGGCTGCCTCATTCTGGACCACGGCGTTCGCGGTCGTACCGCGCGCCACCCTGTGCGGCGCGGCGAGACCGTGCTTCGAAGCCGCTGCTGCCACATTTACATACGACCAGCGATGCTCCGCACACGGCCCGTGTTCCATCAACGCAGCTGTGTGCTCCGGCGTGCAGTAGCCCTTGTGCACGTTGAACCCGTACTGGGGATACCGCGCGTGCAGATCCTCCATGATCCGGTCCCGCGTGACCTTGGCCAGCACGGATGCCGCCGCAACGCACGCCGCCGCCTGGTCGCCCTTGACCACCGCGACGCTCGGCGCGGGCATCCCCGGCACCTTGAACCCGTCCGTCAGCACGTACCCGGGATGCGTCGCCATCCGCGCCACCGCGCGCCGCATGCCCTCCAGGTTCATGACGTGGATGCCCAGCCAGTCGATCTCGGCGGGCGACACGACGACCACGGAGTGATCCACGGCACGCTTGAGCACCAGGTCGTACATCCGGTCCCGCGCCAGCGCCGTCATCAGCTTCGAGTCGTTCAGGCCCTCGAGCCGCGCCGCGTCACCCGGCCGCAGCACGCACGCCGCGATCACCAAAGGCCCGGCGCACGGCCCGCGCCCGGCCTCGTCGACACCGGCGACCGGCCCCAGTCCGCGGCGCTCCAGCGAGCCCTGCAACGCCCAGTTCCCCGACGAACCCCTCACCACGGCTCGGGGCGGCATCAGCATCGTCATCGGCGGAATCGGTCTCGCACTCGACGTCCCAGCAGCAGAAGCGGCCACGCAGCGACGATACCCAGGCCCATCGGAACGTTCTGCTGCCAGCCCGGCGCACCCATCGAAACGACCTGCGGGTTGTGGTCCGACACCCCGCCCCACCTCGACGGAGGCAGCACGATCACGCGCGCCTTGCCGATCACGTTGCCCACCGGCACCAGCCCGTTGAGCCCGCCCTGCCCCTGGCACCGCGAGTCGCACGAGTGGTTGCGGTTGTCACCGAGCACGAACAACATGCCGTCCGGGATCTTGAGCTCCTCGAACGACTCCTGCTCGGCCGGCGTGCCCTCGTCGAAGTGCTTGTACGGCTCGTCCAGCGGCTTGCCGTCCACCGTCACGCGGTTCTGCTCGTCGCAGCACTTCACGGTCTGCCCGCCTACGGCGATCACGCGCTTGACGAAGTCCTCCTCGTTCGCCGACGGCAACCCGATCAGCGACCCCAGCCACGACAACCCCTCCGAGATCGGGTTGCCCGTCCCCTCCGTGATGAAGTCGTTCTGCCACGACGGCGGACCGCGGAACACGATCACGTCGCCCGGCGACGGCTCGGTGAAGCGGAAGGTGACCTTGTCCACGAGCACCCTGTCGCCGTAGCAGTCGGTGCACCCGTGCAGCGTCGTCTCCATCGACTCCGACGGGATCATGTAGACACGACCGAGGAAGATCTGGATGCCGATCGCGAGGCCGAACGCGACCAGGATGAGGACCGGCAGTTCCTTCCAGAAGTTGCCCTTTTTCTTCTTCTTCGAAGGTTTATCCGAAGCGTCCGAACTGGGCTCGTCGCTGGACGGGGTCTGCTCTGGATCGACGTCAACCACGAGATCAGCCTAGGGGCTGAGGGTTGTGATCGGACACAACACTCCACCGATCTTTCGGGAAGACGACGTACCGCGCCTTGCCGATGACGTTCTCGATCGGCACTGTGCCCGCTACGCCCCCGCCGCCCTGTTTGCGCGAGTCGGTGGAGTTCATCCGGTTGTCCCCCATGACGAACAACCGTCCATCCGGCACGCGGATCGGAGCGAACGGCTCGTGGTCCGCCGGCGAACTGCCGGGCTGCCAGTACACATACGGCTCATCGAGCGGTTTGCCGTCCACAACAACACGGTGCTGCTCGTCGCAACACATCACTGTCTGGCCGGGAAGCGCGATGACACGCTTGACGAAGTCACGTTCGTTCGCGGGCGCAACACCGAGCAACGAACCGATGTTCTGCACGACCCGTGCGACGGGATTCGTCGAAGGCGCGTTGCGGAAGTCGTGCGTCGTCCACGCCTCGGGGCCGCGGAACACGACGACCTCGCCGGGCTCGATGTCGCCGAACCGGTAGGTGAGCTTGTCGACCAGCACACGGTCGTTCTCGCAGCCAGAGCAGCCGTGCAACGTGCGTTCCATCGACGCCGAGGGGATCACGTAGACCCGCGCCACGAACGCCTGGATCAGCGCCGTCAGCACGACGGCCGTCACGACGACGTAGAGAACTTCTCTCCAAACAGGAGTACGCCCCCGCTCCGATTCGTCCGGTGCGGAGGCGTCCTCTGCGTCTTCTGGGCTCGAAGCCACCGATCAGGAGACCGGACGGGCCTCGCGCTTCTCCTTGATCTTGGCGGCCTTGCCGCGCAGGTCGCGCAGGTAGTACAGCTTGGCGCGACGCACGTCACCGCGGGTGACGACCTCGATCTCCGAGATGTTCGGGGAGTGCACCGGGAAGGTGCGCTCGACGCCGACGCCGAACGACACCTTGCGGACCGTGAAGGTCTCGCGGATGCCGCCGCCCTGGCGACGGATCACGACGCCCTGGAACACCTGGACGCGCTCGCGCGAGCCCTCGATGACGCGGACGTGAACCTTCAGCGTGTCACCGGCGCGGAACGCCGGGATGTCAGAGCGCAGCGACTGGGCGTCAAGTGCGTCCAGGATGTTCATCGGTGTTCCTCACGTGTCTTGAACTCCCCAGAGCATGTTCCATGACTGTGCACGACATGATGGGGGTCGGCTTGTGTGCGCACGCCGGTAGCACACCGGCTGCGGCAACTGCTCCAGTGTGCCAGACCAGGCACTCCGGAATGAAATCGGGCTACTCCCCGCCCTCGCGCAGGCGCGCGAGCAGGGCGCGGTCGTGCTTGTCGAACGCATCCTCCGGCAACGCTTCCAGCAGGTCAGGACGCCTTTGGAAGGTCCTCACGAGCGATTGGTCACGTCGCCAGCGGTTGATCAGCTTGTGGTTGCCCGAGCGGAGCACGTCCGGGACGGCGAGCTCGCGCCACACCTCCGGCCGCGTGTAGCTCGGGCCTTCGAGGAGCCCGTCCTGGAACGAGTCCTCCGCATGCGACTTCGGGTTGCCGAGCACGCCGGGCAGCAGCCGTGCGACCGCTTCCACGATCACGAGCACGGCCACCTCACCGCCGACGAGCACGTAGTCGCCGATGGACACCTCATCAACGCGCACGCGCCGTGCGGCGTCATCAACAACACGCTGGTCGATGCCCTCGTAGCGACCGCACGCGAAGACGAGGTGCGACTCGTTCGCGTACTCGTGCGCGACTGCCTGCGTGAACGGCCGTCCAGCAGGCGTCGGCACGATGAGACGCGTCTCGTCCGTGCACACGTCATCGAGCGCTGGACCCCAGATGTCGGCCTTCATGACCATTCCGGGCCCACCGCCGTACGGGCTGTCGTCGACGGCCTTGTGCACGTCCTGGGTCCAGTCGCGCAGGTCGTGGACGCCGACGCTCATCAGACCCTTGTCGATCGCCTTCCCGAGCAACGCGGCGCGCAACGGCGCCAGGTACTCCGGAAAGATCGTGACGACGTCAATCTGCATCGAGCAGGCCCTCTGGCGGGTCGATCACGACGCGGCCGCCGCGAACGTCCACGGTCGGCACGATCTCGCGCACGAACGGCACGAGCGCCTCGCCGCGATCACGGATGATCACGAGCAGCTCGCCACCGGGTCCGTGGACGATCTCCTTGACCGTGCCGATCTTCGTGCCGTCGACGAGCTCCGCCGCGAGCCCTTCGAGCTCGTGGTCGTAGAACTCGTCGGGGTCGTCGGTCGGCGGCAGGTCGTCGGTGCTGCCCAGCAACAACGTGCCGCGCAGGGCTTCGGCGACGTCGCGCGTGAGGACTTCCTCGAAACGCACGAGCAGCCGCCCGGCATGAGGCCGGGCGGCTGACACGGTGAGGCTTCGGGACGTGCCGTCACGCAGCTTCGCCCGGAGCGTGGCTCCGAGCTTGAACCGCAGTTCGGGTGAATCAGTGCGCACGTCAACGGCGAGTTCGCCGGTGATCCCGTGCGCCTTGGCCACACGGCCGACAACGACGTCCATTTGCCCTTGAAGTTCGTTCAGCGGTCGGTGTCGACGACGTCGACCCGCACACCACGACCGCCGATGCCGGCCATCACGGTGCGCAGAGCCGTCGCGGTGCGACCACCACGGCCGATCACCTTGCCGAGGTCGTCCGGGTGGACGTGGACCTCGAGGGTGCGGCCGCGGCGGGTCGTGACGAGGTTCACCCGGACGTCGTCCGGGTGGTCGACGATGCCGCGAACGAGGTGTTCGAGGGCGTCAGCCAACAAACTCACGCCTCGTCCTTGGTCGCCTCGGCAGAAGCCTTGGGGGCGTCGGCCTTCGCGGCGTCGTCTTTCTTCGGGGCCTTCTTCTTCGGCGTGGTGGCCTCGGTCATCGGCTCCTCGTTCGCGGCGGCCAGAGCGGCGGCGAACAGGTCGGCCTTCGACGCCTTCGGCTCCTTGACCTTCAGGGTGCCCTCGGCGCCCGGCAGGCCCTTGAACTTCTGCCAGTCACCGGTGATCTCGAGGAGACGCTGGACCGACTCGGTCGGCTGCGCGCCGACACCCAGCCAGTACTGCGCGCGCTCGGAGTCGACCGCGATGAACGACGGCTCTTCCTTCGGGTGGTACTTGCCGATCGTCTCGATGGCCTTGCCGTCGCGACGGGTGCGCGCGTCGGCGACCACGATGCGGTAGTACGGCTGGCGGATCTTGCCGAGACGCTGAAGCTTGATCTTGACGGCCATTGGCCTGGTACTCCTAGAGCTCTGTGTTGATGGTTCGCACAGCCGCGGCCCGGGCAGAGGGGCCGACCGCGACGGACAGCGGGCAATTGTGCCAGATGGGGACCGCTGGATCCGAATCGGGCCTAGGCGAACGACGTCACGGTGCCGAGCGCTTCCCGCACGGCTCGCGCGTGTTCGGCCGCTCCAGGCGTGTCGCCGTGCACGCACAACGACTCCGCACGGGTCTTGATGACGCTGCCGTCGACCGCGACGATCTCGCCGTCCTGGAGCCTTGTCGCCCGTTCGATGATCTGCGCGGTGTCGGTGAGCAGGGCGTTGGGCTGACCGCGCGGGACGAGCGTGCCCTCCGGCGTGTACCCGCGGTCGGCGAAGGCCTCCTGGACTCCCCGCAACCCCGCCCGTTCGGCCTTCTTGAGCAGTTCGGAGCCGGGGAGGCCGAGGATGGGCAGGTCCTTGAACGCCTTGGCGCCGTTGACCACGGCTTCCGCCTGCTTCTCGTGGTGCACGGTGGCGTTGTAGAGAGCGCCGTGCGGCTTCACGTACACGACCTCGGTGCCTGCTGCTCGTGCGCACGCGTCCAGCGCACCGATCTGGTAGAGCACCTCGTCGGCCAGTTCCACGGGGTCGGCGTCGATGAACCGCCGTCCGAACCCGGCGAGGTCGCGGTACGAGACCTGCGCGCCGATCCGGACACCGTTCTTCGCGGCCTCCTCGCACACCCTGCGCATCGTGGACGGATCACCGGCGTGGAAGCCGCACGCGACGTTCGCGCTGGTGATGATGCTCAGGAGCGCGGTGTCGTCGCCGAGCTTCCAGATGCCGAAGCCCTCGCCGAGGTCGCTGTTGAGGTCCATCAGATGACACCGGCCGACAGGAGGAGGAGAGACAGTCCGGGAAGGAAGTTGTTCATCACGTGCGCCACCATGCTCGCACCGAGGCTGCGGGTGATCAGGCGGGCGACGCCGATGGGAATGGCGATCACGAGGAGCAACCAGGTGCGCTGCGGTTCGAGGTGGCTGACCGCGAAGATCACCGTGGTGAGCACGAAGGCGGCCCACCGGCTCCAGCCCTGACGTTCGACGGCGCCCCAGAGCAGCCCGCGGAAGATGATCTCCTCGCAGATCGGCCCGATGAAGCTCATGTAGACGAACATCGTGATGGCGGCGGCGAGCGGGAGGTTCGCCTGGCTGAAGAGCTCGCCGACGGCGCTCGTGGCGTTCTCCTTGCCGACGATCTTCGCCCACACGGTCGCGGCGGCGTAGGTGAAGACGAGGCCGACGACACCGATCTTGAGACCGATGACGACGTCCGCCTTGGTCATGCTGAGCCGGAGGTCGACGACGGGCCCGTTGCCGCGCACGTAGGTGATCACGACGGCGACCGCGGCCGCGAGCATGATCGGCACCAGCGACCCGATCAGCACGAGCGAGGTCGAACTCTCCAGCGTCGCGCCGAAGCTGTTCCCCACCGCCGTGATGAAGACGGCGCTCAGGATGAAGACGGCTTCCACCAGCAGGAACGCGCCGAATCCCCAGCGCTGGCCGACCCGCTCGGGCTCCGGGTTGCGGCTGATGTCCCGCACGCTCTCGATGAAGCCGCGCTTCGGCTTCAGGGACTCCGGCTCACTCACGCTCTGCAATCTAGTCACGCCGCGGCTACCAGCGGACCAGCAGCGGGCTGTGACGTGATCTGTGGCGCTCTCAAGATCGGTTCACCTCGCGATCGACGGCTTCTGAAGCACCGATGCACTGTCGGTGCCTCGCGATACGCTTGGAGTGGGGACCGCGATCCCCCTTGGGGGACGCTGCCGCCCCCGAATCCGAGGTTACTGTGCGGCACTGACGGAACCGGGCCAAGCATCTGGCCAAAAGATGGTCAGATCGGGTCCCCGCCGGATGTCCTTCTCCTGGTCAACGGATCGGCGTGCGCGGGCTTCGGCTAAACCCCTGTGGGGCTGGGTTGTGTGGGCTGGCCGGGCCGGGTGCGAGCTGGGTGGGGTGTTGGCGAGGCTGAGCGTGGGGGGCCGGACTGCACGCGAGTCGGGCTGGGGTGCGAGTCGGGCCGGGTGTGGTGGGCGGACGAGTGGGTGGCAACGAGCGTTGAGCACTACGCGGACGAACCCCGTGCCGCAGCCAGTCGGCCGGAGCACGGGGTTCGAGTCGCCTGATCCCTGATCGCCGATCAATCAGCGGCGCAGCGCCGTCTCCTGTTCCATGTGCGAGAGCTTCGCCGGGTTGCGCACCGCGTACAGCCCGCTGATCCGCCCCTCGTCCATCCGCAGGGCGATCACCGTGTCCAGCTCGCCGTCGAACTTCACGATCAGCGCCGGGTATCCGTTGGCGTGGCCCGGTTCCATCGTCCAGCCGGTCGTCTTGGCGAGGCCGCCGAGCAGCATGCGGGCCACCTTCGAGGCGCCCACGACCGGACGTGGCACTGCCTGCTTCACGCCGCCGCCGTCGCCGAGGAACACGACGTCCGGGGCCAGGAGGTCCAGCAGGCCCTGGAGGTCGCCGGTTTCGGTGGCGCGTTGGAACGCTGCCAGGGCGTCGCGGGTCTCGTCCTGGGAGACGACTCCTCGTGGGCGGCGGGCGGCCACGTGGGAGCGGGCTCGGTGGGCGATCTGGCGGACTGCGGCCGGGGTCTTGCCGACGGCGGCGGCGATTTCGTCGTAGTCCAGGTCGAAGACTTCGCGGAGCACGAAGACGGCTCGTTCGGTCGGGGTGAGGGTTTCCAGGACCAGCATCATCGCCATGGAGACGCTGTCGGCCAGTTCCACGTCCTCGGCGACGTCGGGGGCCGTGAGCAGCGGTTCGGGGAGCCAGGAGCCCACGTAGGACTCCTTGCGGCGGCCCAGGGTGCGCAGGCGGCCCAGGGACTGGCGGGTGACGATGCGGACCAGGTAGGCGCGGTGGTTCTCGACGATGTCGTGCTCCACGCCTGCCCACTTGAGCCACGTCTCCTGCAGCACGTCCTCGGCGTCGGCGGCGGAGCCGAGCATCTCGTAGGCGATCGTGAAGAGCAGGTTGCGGTGGCTCACGAACGTGTCGGTCGCGACGTCAGGCATTGGTCCCCCTCATGAAACGAGTCTCTCCACGAGACACCGGCCGACCGGGGTTTGTGACAGTGGCATGGGTCACAAGAAGGAGCTGTCACAACCGCAGCGCGACCGGCATCTCGTGGTCGTCAAGCAAGGCCCACGAGGGAGGAAAAATCATGGAATCGCGCTTCGACCTCTTCGCCACCGAGACCGGCGCCAAGCTCGCGAAGCGGTTCGCCGGGCTCGGCATGGCGCTGCACCAGTCGCCGCTGCCCGCCGCCACGGCCGAGCTGGTCAACCTGCGGGCGAGCCAGATGAACGGCTGCGGCTTCTGCATCGACATGCACGTCAAGGAAGCCGTGGCGGCCGGAGAGGACCCGATGCGGCTGCACCTGGTGGCCGGGTGGCGCGAGACCACCGTGTTCACCGAGGCCGAGCAGGCCGCGCTCGCGTTCGCCGAGGAGGGCACGCGGCTCACGCACGAGGGCGTGACCGACGAGACCTGGGCGAGCGTGCGCAAGCACTACGACGACGAGCAGGTCGCCGCGCTCGTGTGCCTGGTCGGGATGATCAACGCCGCCAACCGGATGGCCGTGATCACCCACCAGAAGGGCGGTTCGTACGAGACCGGCGCGATGGCGAAGTTCAACGGCTAGAGGATCCGGCCCCTGAGCATGATCATGCGCGGCGTCCGCAGGGCTTCGAGGTTCTCGCGAGGATCCTCGTCGTAGACCACGACGTCCGCGGCCGCGCCCTCGGTCAGCGACGGGAAGCCGAGCCACTCGCGGGCGTTCCACGACGCGGCACCGATGGCGTCCAGCGGGCTCATGCCCACGCCGTGCAGCGCGATGATCTCGTCGACGATGCGGCCGTGCTGGATGCCACCGCCCGCGTCGGTGCCCGCGTAGACCGGCACACCGGCCTCGATCGCGGAGGCCACCGTCGTCGAGACACGGGCGTGCAGGTCGCGCATGTGGTTCGCGTACGCGGGGAACTTGTCGGCCCTGTCCGCGATGCCGGGGAAGGTCTCGATGTTGATCAGCGTGGGCACGAGGGCGGTGCCCCGTTCGGCCATCAGCGAGATCGTGTCGTCGGTCAGGCCGGTGCCGTGCTCGATGCAGTCGATGCCCGCGTTGATCAGGCCCGGCAGCGCGTCCTCACCGAAGACGTGCGCCGTGACCTTGGCGCCGGCGTCGTGCGCCACCTTGATGGCGGCGGCCAGCTCCTCGTCCGTCCACAGTGGAGCCAGGTCGCCCACGCCGCGGTCGATCCAGTCGCCGACGAGCTTCACCCAGCCGTCGCCGTGCGCGGCCTGCTCGGCCACGGCGGACGGCAGGTCCGACTCGACCTCCACGCCGATGTGCCTGAGGTAGCGCTTCGGACGGGCGACGTGGCGGCCGGCGCGGATGATCCGCGGCAGGTCCAGGCGCTCCTGCAACGGCGTGGTGTCGATCGGCGAACCGCAGTCGCGGATCAGCAACGTGCCCGTGTCGCGGTCGGTCAGCGCCTGCTCGACGGCCTCGGACAGCTCGACGCCGCCCTGCGGGCCCAGACCGACGTGGCAGTGCGCGTCGACCAGGCCGGGAACCAGGAACCCGCCGTCGACCACGGTCTGCGCACCCGGCACCGGCCGGGTGCGCACACGACCGTTGACGATCCACAGGTCTCGCGGCTCGCCGTCCGGGAGGACGACGCCGCGCAGGTGCATGGTCACTTCTTCTTGTCGTCGCCGTCGAACTTGAACTTCGACGGGTCGAAGCCGGGCGGGAGCTCGTTCATGCTGCCGCCGAGCTTCGACAGGTCGGGCATCCCGCCGCCGGAAGGCATGCCGGGGAAGCCACCGGGCATGCCGCCGGGGAGCATCCCGGGGAAGCCGCCCTTGATCTTCGGAGGCGTCGGGCCGCGTCCGCCCTTGCCCTTCTTCCCCTTCTTGCCCTTCTTCCCCTTGCCGCCACCGCCGCCGAAGCCCATCCGGCCGGCCATCGCCGACATCATCTTGCGGGCCTCGAAGAAGCGGTTGACCAGGTCGTTGACGTCGCTGACCTTGACGCCGGAACCGTTCGCGATGCGCAGCCGGCGAGAGGCGTTGATGATCTTGGGGTCGTCGCGCTCCGCCGGGGTCATGCCGCGGATGATCGCCTGGATGCGGTCGAGGTGCTTCTCGTCCAGCATCGCCAGCTGGTCCTTCATCTGACCGGCACCGGGGAGCATGCCGAGCAGGTTCGCGATCGGACCCATCTTGCGGATGGCGAGCATCTGCTCCAGGAAGTCCTCGAGCGTCAACTGGCCGGAGTGCAGCTTCTGCGCGGCCTTCTCGGCCTGCTGCTGGTCGAAGTGCTGCTCGGCCTGCTCGATCAGCGTGAGGACGTCACCCATGCCGAGGATGCGCGAGGCCATCCGGTCGGGGTGGAAGACGTCGAAGTCCTCGAGCTTCTCGCCGTTGGACGCGAAGAGGATCGGCTGGCCGGTGACCTCGCGGACCGACAGCGCGGCACCACCGCGCGCGTCGCCGTCGAGCTTCGTCAGCACGACACCGGTGAACCCGACGCCGTCGCGGAACGCCGTGGCCGTGTTGACCGCGTCCTGACCGACCATGGCGTCGACCACGAACAGGACCTCGTCCGGGTTGACCGCGGCCCGGATGTCGATGGCCTGCTTCATCATCTCCTCGTCGACACCCAGCCGGCCGGCCGTGTCGACGAGGACGATGTCGTGCTGCTTCGCCTTGGCTTCCTCGATGCCGCGGCGCGACACCGAGACCGGGTCGCCGACGCCGTTGCCCGGCTCGGGAGCGAAGACGGGCACGCCCGCGCGCTCACCGACCACCTGGAGCTGCGTCACCGCGTTCGGGCGCTGCAGGTCGGCCGCGACGAGCAGCGGCGTGTGGCCCTGGCCCTTCAGCCACTTGGCCAGCTTGCCCGCGAGCGTCGTCTTGCCGGCACCCTGCAGACCCGCCAGCATGATCACCGACGGCGGGTTCTTCGCGAGGTTCAGCCTGCGGGTCTCGCCGCCGAGGACGTTGACCAGTTCCTCGTTGACGATCTTCACGACCTGCTGCGCCGGGTTCAGCGCCTGGTGCACCTCGGAGCCCTTGGCGCGCTCCTTCACCTTGGCGATGAAGCCGCGCACGACGGGCAGCGCGACGTCTGCCTCGAGCAGGGCGACCCTGATCTCGCGCGCGGTCGCGTCGATGTCGGCGTCGCTGAGCCTGCCCTTGCCGCGAAGGCCCTGGAGAACCGTGGTCAGCCGGTCGGAAAGCGTGGAGAACACGCCGTCCAGACTAGCTAACCGCGCCTTCACCCGAGGTGCGGCTCCCCAACGAGCGTCAGCGCGTGCTCCACCCGCAGCCGCATCGAGGGGTGCATCCGGAGGTTCTCGATGTCTCCAGCCTTCACGAACCGCACCCGTGTCGTCTCGTCACTGGCCGCCGCCGCACCGCCCGTGACGCGCGCACGGAACACCATCGAGCACTCCTGACTGACCGTGCCGTCGTCGTAGGAGGTGACGTGTTGTGGGTCCGAGTAGAGCCCGACGAGCCCGGTGATCTCCACGTCGTACCCGGTCTCTTCTTTGGCCTCCCGCACGGCCGCCTGGACGAACGTCTCCCCCACGTCGACCAAACCGCCGGGCAACGCCCAATAGCCGTCATCAGCGCGTTCGATCAGCAGGAGACCCTCGTCCGTCTGCGTCGCGACCTGGACCACCGGCCACAACCGGTTGGCACGCGGCGCGTCGGGGTCGCGGAAGTAGTCCTTCTTCATGTCCAAATGATGCAGGATGCTCCCCGTGGGACGGATCTTCCTCAGCTACCACGGCCACGACGAGGGCAACGACATCGCGCTGTACCTGCGCGACGCGCTGATCGCCTCCGGCTACGAGGACGTGCACGCCTACACCGCACCCGGCGCCGGCCCTGACGTCTCACTGCCGTGGAGGGACAGCCTGCGCCGCGAACTCCTCGGCGCCGACGCCCTGATCGTCGTGACGTCGCCCGGTTCCTTCTCCGAGTGGTGCACCTGGGAATCGTCGGTCTTCCGCGAGAGCAAACCGCACGCGCCGTGCATGGAGTTCTTCAGTGCACGCTCCACGAACCGTGCGATCCTCAACGACCTGCAAGCCCAACGCGTCGACCACACCGATGCAGACTCTCTGGCAGAAGCACGTCGTACGGCGTTGCTCACCCTCGAACGCGCTGACGTCACCAAGGGCCGACGGCTGGTGTCACCGTTCCCCGGCCTGAAGGCGTTCGACGAGCACCAGGCATCGCTCTTCTTCGGCCGCGGGGACGACATCCAGCGGCTGGCAGAACCGCTGCTGGGCCGCCGGGAGTTCGGCGCCCTCGCCGTGATCGGACCGTCCGGCGCGGGCAAGTCGTCGCTGGTCCGCGCCGGTCTGATCCCCCTGCTGCGACGCGAGGGCTGGACGATCATCGGCCCGATCACGCCTTCCCAGGGCGTTCTGCCCACCGTCGAAGGCCCCGGCCGTCGGCTCGTGGTGCTCGACCAGGCAGAGGAGCTGCTCGCCACCGAGTCCGCCGAGCTGGTGCAACGCCTGGTCGCCGCCAGCCGAGGCGAGGCGTGGGTCGTCTACACGGTCCGCGCCGACTTCCTCGACGAACTCATGCAACGCGAGGACTTCGAGCCGCTCTTCCGCGACAACTTCCTGGTCACGCCACTCACCAAGGCCGAGCTTCCGGTGGTCGTGAACGGCCCGTTGCGCTCCCTCGGCTGGAGCGTGGACGACGCCGCGTTGGGGTTGATCCAGGAGGACGCGAGCCGCGAGTCGTTGCCGTTGCTTGCGTTCGCGCTGGAGAACCTGTGGCGTCACGTGAACCCCGACGGGTTGCGCGCACCGCGGCCGATCACACGGGCTGAGTACATCGCCTCTGGCCGTGTGATGGATGTGCTGCGTAGGCAGGCCGACGAGGCGTTCGCCATGGCACGTGACCTGGTGCGTGACGACGACGGCCAGTGGCCAACGGTCAGAGAAGCCGAGCGGCGCGTGCTGCGGACGTTGCGGCGACTGGTGGCGGTCGACGAGAGCGGCAAGTTCACCAAGCGCGCGGTGGCGGTCGACGAGCTGTCCGCGGACGAACGGAAACTGCTCGACCCGTTCATCACCAATCGTGTGCTGACCGCGACACAGCAGACGGTCGAGGTGGCGCACGAGAGCCTGTTCCTGCACTGGCCTCGGCTCAGGGAAGGACTGGAACGCGACCACGCGGCGTTGCGGGCGCGGCGTGAGGTCGAGGACATCGCGAAGGAATGGTTGAAGCACCCCGACCAGCTGATTGCGCCCTCACGCCTCGCCTCACTGCTGACCGTGTTGTCACCGAACGACGAGACGAGCTGGCCGCAACTCGAAGAAGCCCTCACCGGCCTGCACTTCTCCGCCGACGCCGTCGAGCTGTTCCGGTTGTCCTTGCAGCAACGCGCGGACGACGAGGTGCGCCGGGCGAACCTGCTGGACCCGGAAGACACGTTGCGAACACTGGCCGGAGATGACCTCGCAGTCCGGTTGTTGCTGCACGCACCAGACCGGTCCGGCTGGAGCCGGAGCTTGTTGTCTGCCATGGCTTCCACGCATCGGCTGCGGTCGTTCGAGGGCCACACGGCAGGTGTCTGGGGCGTCGCCTGGTCACCGGACGACACGATGCTCGCGACCGGGTCGAAGGACGGCACGGTGCGCCTGTGGGACACCGAGACCACCGAGTGCCTGCACGTCTTCTCCCACGGCAAGGAATACCGCGGCGACGATCCTGGTTGGGTGCGTTCGGTCGCGTGGTCACCGGACAGCGACCTGATCGCATCCGTCGCGACCGACGAGACGTTGCGACTGTGGGATGCGGGCAGGCGGCAGGAGGTCCAGGTGATCCCGCTGCCGGACCGCCCGTGGTCCGTCCGGTTCGACCGCACGGGGGAACAGGTGCTCGTTGCCTGTGCGGACGGCTGGGCGTACCTGTGGAACGTCGACGGCCTCGGCAGGAACCTGGTCACGGCGGCGAGAGGCGAGGACGAGCAGGGAAACCCCGTCCGGCTGTGGGACGCGGACATCAACGTCTCCGGCACGCGGATCGCCGTGGCGAGGGACGACGGGAAGGTGGGCGTCGCCCCTCCTGGCGGACGACCACCCGACCTCAGTCTGCTGCCGGCGAAGCCGCCGATCCGATCGGTTCGCTTCCACCCTCACTTGCCGGACGTGTTCGCGAGCGGCGGCCAGGACAACGCGGTGGTGCTCCAACACAGACACGCGCAGACGGTGCTCACCGGGCACACCGACCAGGTCAGGAGGGTGGCGTGGTCTCCGAGCGGTCAGCGGTTCGCGACCGCTTCCGCGGACGGGACCGTGCGGATCTGGGACGCGGTGGGCGGCGCGGAGGTCATGTGCCTGCGAGGACACCAGCAGGGCGTCTGCGACATCGCCTGGTCGCACCGCGGGGACCGGCTCTCGTCGGTGGCCGACGACGGCACCCAGCGGGTGTGGAAGGTCGGTTCGGAACCGAAGGAGAAGTTGGAAGCCACGGGATCGGCGGTGACCTCACTGACCTGGGACCCCGTGCGCAGCCGCATGACCACCAGCAGTGGCCCGGACACCTCGTGCGCGTGGACGGTGGACGGGCAGCGGTTCGCGGTCGGGACGTCCATCGGTGAGGTCATCATCCGCAGCCGCGAAGGCAAGGAACTGGCCCGGATGAGGGAAGCCACCGACGGCATCCACGACGTGCAGTGGTCGGCGGACGGTGCGTTGCTGGCCGTCGCCTCACGAGACCGGACCTGGATGCCCAGGGTGTACGACCGCGAGGGCCACCTGCTCAAGACTCCGCCGTGGACTCGGCACTCCGGGTTCCTCCGTGCGGTGTCGTGGCATCCGCGCGAACTGATCTTCGCGGTCGCGGGGGAGGACAACCTGGTGACCGTGAACTCGTTGGACGGCACCCGGTGCGCCTACCGCGAGGGCAAACGCTTCACCTCGGCCGCCTGGCATCCGGACCAGGACGTGCTCGCCGTCGGCTGTGCGGACGGCACGATCGTGCTGCTGAGGATGACCGGTGAGCTCACCAGGATCGGCGAGCTGAGCGGCCATTCGGACGAGATCAACTCCGTCGAGTGGTCGCCGGACGGCCGCAGCCTTCTCACCGCGTCGAACGACCGCACAGCACGTGTCTGGGATCCGTGGACCGGTGCTCAGCGCACTGCGTTGATCGGCCATTCCGGTCCGGTGACAGGAGCGGTGTGGGCCGGCAACGACACTGTGTTCACCGGCTCCACCGACCGCACCTTGCGCGAGTGGAACGTCCTGGACGGCTTCACCCATCCGCTGTCCGGCGCGGCGACAGGAATGGAAATCGGCGAACTCATCAGTGAAGTCCGCCGCAGGATCAGTTGATCCCGTGGCGCGCCAACGCCTCCAGCAACACGGGCTCACGCCGCCCCACCGGAGCCGTCGAGATCTGCTGGAACCGCAGCCCGGCAGCCACCGCCGCGCCGTCCGCAACAGGGTCGTCGCCGACGTACAGGCACTCGGCCGGTTCGACGTCCAGCCGCACGCACGCCGCCTCGAAGGCCCGCACCGAAGGCTTCGAGACGCCGATCTCGAACGACAGCGCGAACGCGTCCACGGACAGCGACTCCCGCGAGAACACCGGCCGGATGTCCCACGAGATGTTGCTCAGCACCCCCACCTTCAGCGGGCGCACGACCTCCAACGCCGCGGCGGTGTCGGGGTACGGCAGCCAGAACGCCGGGTTGTGCAGGCGCTGGAACAGGTCGTCGGGCATCGAGAGCCCGGCCAGCCGGAACAGGGTCCAGTACGCCGACCGGTTGGCCAGCGGAGTCAGGTCTCGCGCCTCCCACACGGCGCGCTCGGCGGCGTTCATCCGCGCCACGTACTGGGCGGGCGCGCGCAGCACGGTGAGGTGCTGCGGGGAGAGCCAGCGGTAGGTGGGACGCCCGAACAGGGTGCCTGCGAAGTCGAAGAGGACGGCCTTGATCACGACACCATGATGCGCAGACCACCCGAGGTCCCCGCACGGGTGAGGAGCGTCACGCCGGCGAATCCGAACGGCACCCAGCCCGCCTCGAACTGCGCGCGCATCGACGAACCGCGGCGGACGTGTCGCTCGAACGCGTGAGTCCTCACCACGCGGCGGCGGGCGATCTGGCCGTCCAGGGCCTGGGCCGCGGAGGCGTCGAGCCACAGGAAGTGGCGTGAGCGGCCCGACAGCAGGCCGGCCAGGACCAGCATGAACCGCGTTCCCGGCCTGGTGGACGGCTCGTGCACGACCAGCAGGCCCGTGCCGAACAGGGCTGCCCAGAACACGCGCAGGCGGTGTGTGAGGTGCACGAGGACGCGCCAGTACTTGTAGGGCAGGCGCAGCCGCGGTTCCAGCCACAGGCGCACCTGGTCGGAGTCGAGCACGGTGACCGGCTCGTCCGCGTCGAGGCGGGTGAGCAGCGTCGTCTTGCCCGCGCCGGGGATGCCGGCGAGGACTACGAGCGAGCGGCGCTGCACTCGGACGGCGGTGGTCTGCGTGTTCAACACGGCGGTCATGTCCTAGAAGACGTGTTGACCTTCCCTCTCGTTCAGTTTGGTCCGATTTCTCACGAAATGCACGACGGGGCCAACACCCACAAGACAGCAGAAAACCGGCCGGGGCAACCGGTGGTGGGTTGCGCGGTGCCTCCCCCGGCGCCGCCAACGCTTCCCCACCGGCCTGCCCCGGCCGGGTCCACAAGCCCGGAAAGTGGTCCACCCCTCGAGGACGCTTTCCGGACACCACGAAGACTGCCGTGTTCCGGAGGCGCGGAGGAGCGTGAGCACCCTGAGTGGTTGTGCGTAGAGCTACTCAACCTCTACTTGGCCGCGTCGAGCACCGCCCGTTCGATCCGCTTCCGGTCGAGGTCGTCGCCCGCGATGCTGAACGAGTCGACGACCGTCGCGCCCAACGTGGAGACGCGCGCCCACTGCACGTCGGCACCGCACTGCTCCAACGCGCCGGCCACTCGGTGCAGCAGTCCGATGCGGTCGGCGGCACGCAGTTCGAGCACCACCGCGCCGGTCGCCTCGTCGTCGAACCACAGCACGCGAGCGGGCGGCGGGTCGAGCGGCGGGCCGCCGTAGTCGCGTTCCTTGGCGGCGAGCTTGTCCGCCAGCACGAGTGAGCCCTCGATCGCCCTCGACAGCTGTTCGCGCAGCAGCGACGCGTCCGGCAGCGAACCGAACCGCGGCGACACCGTGAACGCGTCCACCGTCGCACCGCCGTGCGAGCGCAACGTGGCCGCGTGGACCTCCAGCGAGTTCAGCGCGAGCACGCCGGCGGCCTTCGACAGCATGCCGGGACGGTCCGGCGCGAGCACCGTCACGACCGCAGCGTGGTCCTGCTTCTCCAGCAGCACGTCCGGTTTCCCCGACGCCGCAACACGTTCCGCCATGGCCACGTGCGCCGGGTCGAGCGGTTCCGGTTTGGGCAACGCCTCCCCGGCCATCGCCGTGCGGCAACGCTTGACCAGGTCGGCCAGCAGCGCGGCCTTCCAGTCCGTCCAGACTCCCGGCCCGGTCGCGAGGGAGTCCGCCTCCGCCAAGGCGTACAGCAGCTCCAGCAGAACCGCGTCGCCACCGAGCGTCTCCGCGACGCGGTGCACGGTCGCCTCGTCCTCGACGTCACGCCGGGTCGCGGTGTGCGGCAGCAACAGGTGGTGCCGGACCATCATCGACAACGTCTCGACGTCCTGCGGCCACAACCCGATCCGCTCACCGATCTGGGTGGCGAGCGCCGCCCCCACCTCGGAGTGGTCCTGCTGACGCCCCTTGCCGATGTCGTGGACCAACGCGCCCAGCAGCAACAGGTCCGGCCGCGCCACGGTCGTCGCGAGCCGTGCGGCGTGCGCGACCGTCTGCACCAGGTGCCGGTCGACCGTCCACATGTGCGCGGCGTCGCGCGGCGGCAGGTCCCGCACCGCACCCCACTCGGGGAACAGCCGGCCCCACAAACCCGTGCGGTCCAACGCTTCCACGACGTCCACGAGCCCGGTGCCGCTGCCCAGCAACGCGAGCAGCTCCTCGCGGGCCTCGCGCGGCCACGGCTGGCGCAGCTCCGGCGCCGAGTCCGCGAGTCGCGACAACGTACCGGACGCGATCGGGTGCTTGCTGCGAGCCGCCGCCGTCGCGACTCGCAACAACAACGCGGGATCACGACTGGGAACCGCGTCACGGGCGAGAGACACCTCAGACCCGTGCAGCACAACGCCTTCGTCCAACGGCCGACGCGGCGGCTGGCCGCGCAGGAAGGCCCCGAGACCGCGTTTCGGTGCGGCGGCACGAGCCGTCCGCATGGCCACGTCGAAGGCGTAGACGACGGTGCGTGCGGCGGAAGAGAGCGAACGAGCCAAGGCGAAGCGGTCCGCCAGCCCCAGCGCGGAGGCCACCTCGTCGCCGTCCTGTGCCCGCAGCACGTCACGGGGTTTCCGCGCCACCCGGCGAAGTTCGGTGCGCACGTCCAGCAACAGCTTGCGCGCTTCCCCCACGTCGGCCGACGGCCGGTCCACGACCTGCGCGATGGACAGCGCGTCCAGGATCGTGATGTCCCGCAACCCGCCGCGGCCGTGCTTCAGATCGGGTTCGACGCGGTGCGCGATCTCGCCGCTGCGGGCCCACCGCTTCTGCGACGACTCGGCGATCTCGTCCAGCCGGTTGCGCACGTTGCCGCGCCACGCCTGGCGAGCACCTTCTGCGAGCTTCGCGGCGACCTCGGCGTCGCCCGCGATGTGCCGGATGTCCAGCAGCCCCAACGCGGTCCGCAGGTCGCCGGCGGCGACCCTCAAAGCCTCACCGACCGTGCGGACCGAGTGGTCGAGGCCGATGCCGGAGTTCCACAGCGGGTACCAGAGCTTCTCGGCGATCTCGTCGATGTTCTTGACGCCGTTGTGCACCAGCACCAGGTCGAGGTCGGAGTAGGGCACGAGCTCACGCCGCCCCAGCCCGCCGACCGCCACGAGCGCGACACCCGATCCGGATATCCCCGCTCCCCCCGCGTGTTTGGTCAACCAGAACTCGTGCAGGTCCACGAGTGCTTCGCGCAGAGGTTCGGCGGCCAAGCGACGACGACCTGGCGCGAGCAGCCGTTCGCGTGCTCGCACCAGGTCGTCAGCCGTGACGACGGCCGTTTCGTTGTTCTCCACGGGCCGTCTCCTCAGTTATTTACAGCGCATCCGATCCACGTTCGCCCGTGCGCACACGCACGACCGTGTCGACCGAAGTCACCCAGACCTTGCCGTCACCGATCTTGCCGGTGCGGGCGGCCTCGACCACCGCTTCCAGCACCTTGTCGACCTGGTTGTCGTCGATGACGACCTCGATCTTGATCTTCGGCACGAAGTCCACGGAGTACTCGGCGCCCCGGTAGACCTCGGTGTGGCCCTTCTGGCGGCCGTAGCCCTGCACCTCGCTGACGGTCATGCCCAGCACCCCGAGCTGTTCCAGGGAGCTCTTCACGTCGTCGAGCGTGAACGGCTTGATGATCGCGGTGACCAGCTTCATGACTTGTTGCTCCCCTCGAGAACCGCGGTCGCACCCGCGGTCACACTGCCCTTGTTGGCACCGCGAGCGCTGGAGAACGCGCCGAACTCGTAGGCCGACTCGGCGTGCTCCGCCTCGTCGATGCCGCCGACCTCGGACTCTTCGGCAGCGCGGAAGCCGACCGTCTTGTTCACCACGAACGCGATGATGAAGGTGAGCACGAACGAGAAGGCGAGCACCGCGACGGCCGCGATCGCCTGCTTGCCCAGCAGGCCGAACCCGCCGCCGTAGAACAGGCCGTCCGCACCGGCCGCGTTCACGCTGGTGGTGCCGAAGAAGCCGATCAGCAGCGTACCGACGAGACCACCGACGAGGTGGACACCGACGACGTCGAGCGAGTCGTCGTAGCCGAAGCGGAACTTGAGGCCGACGGCGAGGCTGCACAGCGCACCGGCGATCACGCCGATCGCGATGGCACCGAGCGGGCTGACGAACGCACAGGCCGGGGTGATGGCGACCAGACCGGCGACCGCACCGGACGCGGCACCGAGGGTGGTGGGCTTGCCGTCGCGGAACTGCTCGACCAGCAGCCAGCCGAGCACGGCGGCGGCGGTGGCGACGGTCGTCGTGGCGAACGCGACGGCAGCGGTCTCGTTGGCACCCAGCGCCGAACCGGCGTTGAAGCCGTACCAGCCGAACCACAGCAGAGCGGCACCGAGCAGCACGAACGGCAGGTTGTGCGGCCGCATGGGCTCCTTCGGCCAGCCCTTGCGCTTGCCGAGCACGAGCGCCACCGCGAGACCGGCGGCACCGGCGTTGATGTGGACCGCGGTACCACCGGCGAAGTCGAGCGCCTTGAGGTTGTTGGCGATCCAGCCACCGACGACGGAACCGTCAGCGCTCGAGAACGCGAAGACCCAGTGCGCGACCGGGAAGTACACGATCGTCACCCAGAGGGCGATGAACAGCGTCCAGCCCCAGAACTTGGCGCGGTCAGCGACCGCACCGGAGATCAGGGCGGGCGTGATGATCGCGAACATCAGCTGGAACATCACGAACGCCATCGTCGGGAACTGGTGGTCGGCAGGACCGCCCAGCGTGCCGAGAACGCCCTTCAGGCCGATGAAGTCGAAGTTGCCCAGCAGGCCGGCACCGAGGTCGTTGCCGAACGCCAGGCTGTAGCCGTAGAGCACCCAGAGGACGCTGACCACGGCCAGGGAAATGAAGCTCATCATGAGCATGTTCAGGACGCTCTTGGAACGGACCATGCCCCCGTAGAAGAAGGCCAGGCCCGGCGTCATGAGCATGACCAGCGCCGCGCTGATCAGCACCCAGGCCGTGTCACCTGTGTTCACGTCGACCTCCACTGCACGTCGGTTGCAGGGAGCATCGAGATGTCCTGTTTCACGCGCTTACGTGGAACGTTTCGCGGAGGTGAACTGACGACGTGGACGTGTTACGTCTGCGTTTCGCGGGGTTCACGGTCACGATTCGGCACCCTCACGGTGCCGAGCCGATGACGAGGAGTGACGCATGCCCTCCCTCTTCCGAGGCAATCGACCTCACCGGAGGGCTCGCTGGACACCGTGGGCCGATGGGCGTCAGGGGCGCTTTCCCGGGTCCCGGGAAAGCGCCCCCACGTCATGTGACCGGTGAAACTAGAACGGGCCCGCGATCTTCGGCTTCGCGGACAGGATCGACGCCTCGGCAGGCGGCTCGACCGCGGCACAGGACGTGCCACTGCGCGGCAGCTTCAGCGACACCATGTACTCGTCGTTGATCTTCAGCGTGCACTCGCTGCGGTCGTAGACGCCGTGGCCCCAGCCCTCGTAGGTCACGAAGACGGTGGTGTCACGGGACTGCCGGTGCGCGTTGACCGCCCACTCGTAGACCGTCGCCGGGTCGTGCTTGGCGTTGGTCATGAGGATCTTCGGCGCGTGCTTGATGTTCAGCGGACGCTGCGGGTTCGTGGCCTTCGGGAACCCGACGCAGCCCATCATGGCGCCGTGGCCGAGCGACGAACCGCGCGTGTTCGGCGCCACGCGGTTCTCCATGGCGTAGAGCGCCTGGTACTCGCCCCACGAGCTGACGCGCAGGTTGTAGTCGTTGCAGAAGATGCCCGCGAACGGGTTCTCGAACGTCTCACCCGCCGCGAACGCCGTCACGGACGCGGGCGTGCCCTGGACCAGCGTGGCGATGAAGTCCGCGAACGGCTTCCACGCCGGGCCGTAGCCCATGCTCACGACGAAGGCCCCGAGGCGCTGGCCGGTGATGACGTTGCCCTGCGGGTCCTTCACCTCACCGCGGTCGGCCTTGGCGAGGAGGTCCTTCCAGATCTTGCGCAGGTCCTTGCCGTAGAACGGCGACGACGGCGTGCGGTCGCTCCACTTGACCCACTCGTTGAACGTGTCCTCCGCACCGCGCGCCTCGGTCTCGAGGAACCTCCAGGTGCCGAGGCTGTGGTCCATGTTGGAGTCGATGATCATGGCGCGGATGTTGCGGCCGTACTGCTCCGCGTAGTGCTGTCCCATGATCGTGCCGTACGAGACGCCGTAGTAGTTGATCTTCTTCTCGCCCAGCGCCCGGCGGATCGAGTCGATGTCGTTCGCGACATCCCTCGTCGAGGCGTGGTCGAAGATCGCACCGGACACCTTGCGGCAGTCGGCGCGCAGTTCCTTGTTGAACTCGACGAGCTTGTCGAACTCGGCCTTGGTCGTCGGGTAGTCGGACGGCTGGCGCTGGAGCACCTCCGCCGAGCACTTGATCGGCTGGCTCCGCGCGACACCGCGCGGGTCGAACCCGATGACGTCGAACTTGTCGACGATGTCCTTGCTGAAGTAGCGGTCGGCGCCGAACGAGAAGTCGACGCCCGACCCACCCGGACCGCCGGGGTTGATCACCATCGCGCCGATGCGCTTGGACTGGTCGTTCGCCTTGCGGCGCGAGACGGCCAGCTGGAACTTCTCCCCGTTGGGCTTGGCGTAGTCGATCGGCAGCTCGAGGAAGCCGCAGTCGATCGTCGGCACCTCCGCGCACGGCTTCCAGTCGATCGCGCCGACCTTGTACTCCGGCTGCCCTTCCGGAGCCGCGAACGCGAGCGATGAACTACCCAGAATCAATGCAGAACTCGCGAGCGCGGCCCCAAAGACGCGCACCATCGGTTGCATGGATTTCCTCCCTAGATCCCCGATCTTGCGGGAGGAAACGCTTCCACCGTTGGTGTGACGCAGACAACCAACCGAGGTATGAAAAGAATCAGACCGTAGTTGTACAACCACCGTAAGGGACTACTTTTGGCCCACAACGATCGTAGGGTGCCTTACGGCTCGACTGCGGCACACGTCGTCCCGTACGAGACGCAGTAGTAGCTGATCTTCCTCTCACCCAGCGCGCGGCGGATCGAGTCGATGTCGTCCGCCGCCTCCCTCGACGGGGCGTGGTCGAAGATCGGCCCGGACTGCTTGCGGCAGTCCGAATTTCCTCCTCAGTTCTGCAGGAGAAACGCTTTCATCGAGCGGGTAGCACAGGCAACAAACGGCTCTCAGCTGGTGCTTTCAGCCCACGCCGACCGCAGGTGCGCCAGGCCGTCGCTCGTGGGAGTCCCGATCAGCCGGAGTCGCGCCATCCCGCCGTCCGGGTAGATGTCCAGCCGGGCGTGCGTCACCTCCGGGCCCTCCACGACGAACCGGTGCCGCGTGTCGGGCTGCAACCGCGTGCGCGGCAACAGGTCGAACCAGGCCTCCGGGTCCTCGCGCTCGTCGCAGCCGCGCACCGACGCCCAGCCCGGCGCGTTGCCCTTGAAGTGGCTCGTGTCGAGCTCGACCAGCTGCACCACACCGGCCGCGGCGAGCCGGAGCGACACCCAGTCGTTGCCGTCGTCACGCCGGCGCGCGGTTTCCCAGCCCTCGCCCATGACCGTGGCCTGTCCGGGGGAGATGAGGTTGTTGGGCGAGCTGTAGAACATGTTGCTGCAGCCCGTGACGACCGCGCCGTTCTCCAGCGCGGCGAGGTCGATGCCCGGTACGAGCAGCCGCGGGTCCGCGAGCGGCTGCCCGTGCACGCGCAACCGGGCGACGCCGCCGTCCGGGTCGATGGTCAGCCGCACGTGCGTGACCCGGCGGCCCTCGCTCACGTCGAAGTAGTGCTTCTCGTCGCCCTTCAGCGCGGACCGTTCGACCAGCGGGAACCAGTCGGTGATCTCGTCGCCGGACGGGTAGCCCTCGACCTGGGCGCCCTCCACCCAGCAGAACGGCGGGTAGTTGCCCTTGAAGAACGCCGTGTCGACGACGATCCCCTTCACGACACCGGGCATCCCGAGCCTGACCACCGCCTGGTCCACGCCCGCCTCACGACGGCGGCGCGTCTCCCAGCCGTCGTAGACCTGCCCTTTGTGACCGAAGGTGTAGGTCTGGTAGACCGGCTCGGCGGGTTTGATCAGGTTCTCCCGCTCGGCGAACAGCTCGTCGTTCGCCCACACCACACCACCCCCGACCGCGCGCGAGGCGAGATCAGGCAGCCGGGTCCACTCCGTCATGCTTCTCCTCTGCGTAGCAACTTGCCTTGCGTCTGACCGATTTCCTTGCCCCGCAACCACGTCTGGCGCACGACACCGTGCAGTTCCCGACCGTGGTACGGCGTGACGGGATTGCGGTGGTGGAGTGCGTTCTTGTCCACCACGAACGTCTGGTCCGGCGCGAACACCACGAGGTCCGCGTCCTTGCCCACCTCGATGGAGCCCTTCGTCTCCAGCCCGACCTGGCGCGCCGGGTGCGTGGCCATCCAGCGGACGACGTCGGTGAGGTGGAAGCCGCGTTCCCTCGCCCCCGTCCACACCGCCGGCAACCCGAGCTGGAGCGAGGCGATGCCGCCCCACGCCGTGGCGAAGTCGCCGGCCTTCAGCTCGACGGTGCTCGGCGAGTGGTCGCTGACGACGAGGTCGATCACGCCGTCGCGCAGGCCCTGCCACAGCGCCTCGCGGTTCTCGGCCTCCCGGATCGGCGGGCAGCACTTGAACTCCGTCTGCCCGTCGTGGATCTCCTCGGCCGTGAACGTGAGGTAGTGCGGGCAGGTCTCCGCTGTCACGGGCAGCCGGTCGCGGTGGGCGCCCTCGATGACGTGCAACGCGTCCGACGACGACAGGTGCAGGATGTGCGTGCGGGCACCGGTCTTGCGCGTCAGTTCGACGACGTCGCTGATCGCCTTGTTCTCCGCCTCACGGGGCCGTGACGCGAGGAACCCCGCGTAGTCGGGCTCGGAGTCGCGGACCGTGTGGGCGTCCTCGGCATGCACGATCGTCAACGCGTCCAGGGTCGCCAGCTGCCTCAGCGCGGCTTCCAGCTCCGACGTCGTCACGGCGGGGAACTCGTCCACGCCCGAGTGCAGCAGGAAGCACTTGAAGCCGAAGACGCCGGCCTCGTGCAACGGCTTCAGGTCGTCGAGGTTGCCGGGGATGATCCCGCCCCAGAACCCGACGTCCACCGAGACGTTCGCCGCCGCCTTGCGCTTGATCTCCAGCGCGGCGACCTCGACGGTCGGCGGGATGCTGTTGAGCGGCATGTCGATGATCGTCGTGACCCCACCGGCGGCAGCGGCACGAGTGGCGGTCTCGAAGCCCTCCCACTCGCTGCGGCCGGGGTCGTTGACGTGCACGTGGGTGTCGACCAGGCCGGGCAGCAGCACCTCGTCGTCCGCGAGGTGCACGACGTTCGGCGAGTCGATGAACGGCTCGACGGCGACGATGCGGCCGTCGGCGACACCGACGTCGCACGCGATCTCACCCTGTGGGGTCACGACCCTGCGGGCGCGGAAGACCAGGTCCATGGCACTCACTCTGACACCCAGTCGCGGGCGATGCGACCGCCGAGTTCGGTGAGCAACGACTCTGCCCGCGCCATGCACCGCGTGATATCGGGTTCGACGTCCAGCAGCGCGTAGGCGGCCTTCAGCCCCAGGTCACCGGGCTCGACCGAGCACTGACCGGCGACCGCGACGACCGGAACGTCACCCGAGGCCCTGACCACCCCGTACGGCGCCTTGCCGTGCCGGGTCTGCGCGTCCAGTGAACCTTCGCCTGTGATCACCAGACGCGCGTCCCGGACGGCTTCGGAGAAGCCGGCCAGCTCCAGCACCACCTCGATGCCCGGCCGGAACCGCGCGCCGAGGACCGCGAGCGCGGCGAACCCGATCCCGCCCGCCGCACCGGCACCGGGCCGTCCCGCGTGCTCCAGGCCTACCCGCTCGGCAAACGCCCTCAACCTCGCTTCGAGGATCTCCACCTGCTCGGGTGAAGCACCCTTCTGCGGCCCGTAGACCGCCGCCGCACCAGAAGGACCGAGCAACGGGTTGTCCACGTCCGAGGCCAGCACCAGGTCGACACCGTCGAACGACGTCTTGCCCAGCGCCTCCAGCATCCCCGCGCCGCCGTCCGTGCACGCGCTGCCGCCCAGCCCGAGGACGATCGTGGTGCAGCCGACGTCGAGCGCGGCCTTGAGCAGCTCACCGACGCCGTGGCTGGTGGCGGTGAGCGGCGCGGGTTCGTCGAGCAGCGTGAGCCCCGCCGCCGAGGCCACCTCGACCACGGCGGTCGTGCCGCGCACCGCGAACGACGCGGGCACCGGCTTGCCGGCCGGGCCGGTGACCCAGCGCCCCACCTTCAGGAACCCGGCGGCGACGGCGGCGTCGACGGTGCCGTCGCCGCCGTCGGCCACCGGGAGCAGGCGCACGTCCACGTCCGGGACCGCCTCCCGCAGGCCGCGCGCTATCGCCTCCGCGACCCGCGGGGCGCTGAGCGACCCCTTGAACTTGTCCGGCGCGACAACCACGCACCTGTTTTTCGTCACGCGGGGCCCTTCCGTGCGCTCAGAGTGAACGAAAGCTCCCCGCGTGCACTCCAGCGACTCACGGGACGGGCTCGTATTCGCGCATGGCGGCGATGGAGGTGCCGTTTGCCGTGTTGCCCTCGCGTTCGATCATGATCTCGACGAGGACGGGGCGAGAAGTGCGGTCGGCCTCCTTGCGCGCCCACTCGAGCGAGCTGCGGATCTCGCTCGGATCGGCCACGCGGACGCCGGAGCAGCCGTAGGCCTCCATGATCTTCACGTTGTCCGAGCCGGTGGTGTCGTAGTGGATGTCGACCTCGTACTTCATGTCGTAGCCACCGTGGTCCTCGGCCATCCTGATCAGGCCGAGGTACTCGTTGTTCAGCATGATCAGCACGAACGGCACGTCGTACTGGGCGCCGACCGCGAGCTCCTCCACCAGGAACTGGAACGAGTAGTCGCCGACGATGCCGACGACCTCCGCGTCCGGCTGTGACTTCTTCAGGGCCTTCTTGACCCCGATGGCCGCCGGGATCTCCCAGCCGAGCGGTCCGGCCTGGCCGCACACCTGGTAGTGGCGCGGCTTGTGCGCCTTCTGGTGCTGGCCGGACCAGATCTGGTAGAGCCCGATGGCCGTGACGAAGTAGGTGTCCGGGCCGTAGAACTCGTTGATCTCCTTGAACACCCGCGGCGCCTTGACCGGCACGGTGTCGAAGTCCTCGCGCCGCAGCAACGTCCGCTTGAGCTCCTGGCACCGTTCGACCCAGACGCCCTTCTCCCGAGGGCCGTGCTGCTTCGCCTTGTCCAGCAGGGCCTTCAGGAAGAGCTTGGTGTCCGCGACGATCCCGAGGTCCGGTCCGAACACCTTGCCGATCTGGGTCGGCTCGACGTCGACGTGGATGAACTTGCGCGAGCCGCGGTAAGTCGCGAGGTCACCGGTGTGCCGGTCGCCGAACCGTGCGCCCAGCGCCAGCACCAGGTCGGACTCCAGGAACGACGCGTTGCCGTAGCGCTGCGAGGTCTGGATACCGGTCATGCCCGCGTAGAGCGGGTGGTCCTCGTCGATCGCGCCCTTGCCCATCAACGTGGCCTGGATCGGGATCTGCAGGAACTCGGCCAGGTCCAGCAGTTCGGCGGACGCCTCACCGAGGATGACACCGCCACCGGCGAGCAGCAGTGGCCGTTCGGCGGCCAGCAGCATCTCCAGCGCGCGCTCGACCCGTGCGTCACTCGGAACGCTTCTCTGCACCGGCAACGGCTCGTCGATCGTCGAGTCCCACTCGATCTCCTGCTTCTGCACGTCGATCGGCAGGTCGATCAGGACGGGACCGGGACGGCCCGAGCGGGCGATCCGGAACGCCTCGCGGAAGATCCACGGCATCTGCGCGGCTTCCTTGACCTGCACCGCCCACTTCGTGACGGGCGCGGCGATCGAGACGATGTCGACGGCCTGGAACGCCTCCTGGTGCAGCTTGGAGACCGCGGCCTGGCCGGTGATGCACAGGATCGGCACGGAGTCGGCCTGCGCGGTGTACAGGCCGGTGATCATGTTCGTCCCGGCCGGGCCGGACGTGCCGATCGCGACACCGACGTTGCCGGTCGTGCGCGACCAGCCGTCGGCCATGTGCGTCGCGCCCTCCTCGTGCCGGACGATGAGGTGCTCGATGGAGCCGTCCAGCTCCATCGCCTTGTACAGCGGCAGGATCGCGGCGCCGGGGCAGCCGAACACGGTGTCGATGCCCTCGGACTTGAGGACCTCGACGACCGCTTGCATGACTGGGATCTTCGGCATGTGTCAGGCCCTTCCCGCGAAGTTCTCGATGACCTTGAGCAGCGCGGAGTGGTCGAGCGAGCCGTAACCCTGCGCGCGAGCCGCCGCGACCAGTGCGGCGATCTGGTTGGTGACCGGCAGCGCGACGTCGGCGGCGCGTGCCGCGTCCAGTGCGATGCCCATGTCCTTGTGGTGCAGGTCGATCCGGAAGCCGGGCTGGAACTCGCGCGCGATCATCGTCTCGCGCTTGAGGTCGAGGATCCGGTTCGCTGCGAGACCGCCCGCCAGCACGTCCAGGCCCGCCTTGGGGTCGACGCCGGACGCCTCCAGCAGCACGATCGACTCGGCGACCAGCGCGTAGATGCCGCCGACCATCAGCTGGTTCGCGGCCTTCACGACCTGGCCGGCGCCGTGCGGGCCGACGTGGACGATCGTCTTGCCGACGACTTCCAGGAACGGCCTGGCGGCGGCGAAGTCCGCTTCCTCGCCGCCGACCATGATGCTGAGCGAGGCCTGGATCGCACCGGTCTGGCCGCCGGACACGGGCGCGTCGAGCACGCGGACGTGGGAGAGCTTGCGGGCGATCTCGATCGACGTGGACGGGCGGATCGTGCTCATGTCGATCAGCAGGGTGCCGTCGTCGAACGAGACGCTGCTGACGACCTCCTCCACCTGCGGGTGGTTCGGCAGCATCGTGATGACGACCTCGGCGCCGGTGACGGCGTCCTGCGCGGACGCGGCAGCCGTGCCGCCGTCGGCAACGAGCTTCTCCAGTGACGCGGAGCTGAGGTCGAAGCCCGTCACGTCGTGTCCTGCGGCTACGAGGTGGGCCGCCATCGGGCTGCCCATGATGCCGAGGCCGATGAAACCGATCCTGGTCATGCGTTGTCCCTCCAAGCGAAGGAGTGGGTGACGGGCTTGTACTCGGCGCCGACGAAGCCGCTGTAGCCGTTCGCGCGGAGCTTCGCGAGATGCCCGAAGAGGTCGAGTTCGCCGGTGCCGGGCTCACCGCGTCCGGGAGCGTCGGCGATCTGCACGTGACCGATGCGGTCGACGTGGTCGGCGAGGGTGTCGAGGTCGTCGCCGTTCGTGGCGAGGTGGTAGAGGTCCGCGAGCAGCTTCACGTTGCCGCGGTCGATCTCGTCGATGAGCTCGAACGCCTGGTGGGCGGTCTTGATCGGGTACTTCGGCGCGCCGCTGAGCGGTTCGATCACGATCTGCGCGCCGATCTCCGCCGCGACGTCGGCGGCGAAGCGGTAGTTGGCGACGGTCTGCGCGGTGGTCTCGAAGTTGCCGTGCAGCGCGTTGAGCGTGCGGCAGCCGAGCCGGGCCGCGATGGCGGCGGTGACCTCGACGTTCGTCCGGAACTCGGTCTCCCTGCCCGGCCAGCTCGCGAGGCCGCGGTCGCCCGACGGCATGTCGCCCGCGAAGAAGTTGAGGCCGACCAGGCGCACGCCGGCGTCCCCGATCGCGGCTTCGAACGCCTCGATCTCGCGCGTCTCGGGTACGGCGTCCGCGAACGGCCACCAGATCTCGACCGCGTCGAACCCGGCGGCACGCGCCGCCTGCGGACGCTCCAGCAGCGGCAGTTCCGTGAAGAGCATGGACAGGTTTGCGTCGAACATCGCTTTGGCCGTTCCTTCCACATTGCGGAAGTTCAATTTCGCTCTATGGAGACACTAGACATCTCACTTGGCCCGGGTCAAGAATGTGGAAGTTAGATTCCGCGATACAGAAACTTGGAGAGCCGTGGACAGCTTCAACAGCGCCCCGGAGGCCGAACTGCGACCTCTGCTCACCGAGTGCCTCGCGGTACCCCGCTGGGTCGACGCGGTGGTGGCGGGCAGGCCCTACGCGTCGATGGATGCACTCCTCGCGGCTTCTCACGTTGCCGCACAAGGACTTTCCGACGAGGAGGTGCTCGGTGCGATCGCCGGGCACCCGCGCATCGGCGAACGACAGTCCACAGGTGGGGTGTCGGCGAAGTGGTCGCGGTCCGAACAGTCCGGTGTGGACAGCTCCCAGGCTGATCGCCTGGCGGCTGCGAACGCCGCGTACGAGGATCGGTTCGGGCACATCTACCTGGTGTGCGCGACCGGCCTGAACGGTGCGGAGATGCTCGACAACCTGTCCAGCAGGATGGACAACCCGCCGGATGTCGAGCTCCGCGTCGTCAACGACGAACTCGCGAAGATCGCCGCCTTGCGGCTGCAGAAGCTGATCGGGAGCTGAACAACATGGCCATCGTCTTGGGCCCCAACCAGTACGGCAAGGCGGAGAACCGCCTCGTCACGGTGTCGCGCAACGGTTCCGTGCACACGATCAAGGACCTGACGGTCAGCACCTCGCTGCGCGGGGACCTCGCCGACACGCACCTGACCGGCGACAACGCCAAGGTGCTCGCGACCGACACGCAGAAGAACACTGTCTACGCGTTCGCGAAACAAGCCCCGGTCGGCGAGATCGAGGACTTCGCGCTGCGCCTGGGCCGGCACTTCGTGTCCTCGCAGGAGGCCATCACGGGCGCGCGCGTCCTGATCGACGAGCACTCCTGGGACCGCATCGACGGTCACGACCGCTCGTTCGTGCAGGGGTCGAACGAGAAGCGCACCACGGCCGTGACGATCGAGGGCTCACAGGCGTGGGTCGTGTCGGGCGTGCGCGACCTGGTGGTGCTGAAGTCGACGGGGTCGGAGTTCCACGGCTACCCGAAGGACCCGTACACGACGCTGAAGGAGACCAACGACCGCATCCTGGCCACGTCCGTGACGGCTCGGTGGCGTTATGCGGGTGTTGACGTCGATTGGGCGAAGTCGTTCGCGGAGATCCGTTCGATCATGCTGAAGACGTTCGCGGACAAGCACTCCCTGTCGTTGCAGCAGACGTTGTACGCGATGGGCGAGGCTGTTCTGAACGCACGGTCGGAGGTCGCAGAAGTACGGCTCTCCATGCCGAACAAGCACCACTTCCTGGTGGACCTCAGCGCGTTCGGGCTGGAGAACGACAACGAGGTCTTCTACGCCGCGGACCGCCCGTACGGCCTCATCGAGGGCTCGATCCTGCGGGACGACGCCCCCGAGGCAGGTCTTGCCTGGAGTACTTTGCCAGCCTTCTGAACACGACCGGGTTGAGCAGGGTGGCCGGCGAGGCGACCATGTGCACGACCCGGACGAAGCGGCGGAACAGGTCGGGGTCGTGGACGATCCCGGCCTGCCACTTCTTGAGGTACCAGCCGAGCAGCCCACCGCGCCGGGCCTCCACCCAGGTGCGGTCGGCGTTGCTGGACATCGCCCACGGCGCCTTCGAGGTCCTCGCGACCTTCCGCTGGAACTCCCGGCAGCCCTTGGCGCTGAAGTCCCTGTGCCGCCGGAACAACAGCGCCTCCATCGCCGCCACGGTGATCCCCTGGCCGTAGACGGGGTTGAACGCGCACACCGCGTCTCCCAGCGCCACCAGCCCACCCGGCCAGTTCGCGACGTCCTCGAAGGCGTTGCGGCGACTGGCCGTGCGCGCGAACAGGTAGACAGGCGTGAGCGGGTCGGCGTCCGCGAGCATCTTCGAGATCGGCACCCGCAGCGAGTCCAGGAAGTCCTGGAAGCCGTCGAGGTCGCGCGGCGGGTGATCACCACCGGCGCCCTGCGCGGTGACCATGATCCGGTCGCCCTCGACCCGCATCGCCGCGACGCCGCGCGGCAGGTCCGGCGCGGACGGGCTTTCCGCGTACACCACGGGAAAGCCCGCCGGCGCGGCGTAGATCCGGGTCGCGTACCCGGTACCGGAGTCGACCACCTCGGGTTCCGCCGAGGTGATCCCGGCCTCGGCGAGCCAGGCGCGCAGCTTCGACGACCGGCCGGACGCGTCCACGACCAGGTCCGCACCGACGTGACCGTCCCGCGTCCGCACGCCGTTCACGACGCCGTCGCGGAACGAGAGCCCGGTGACGTGCACGCCGTCCACGATCTCGGCGGTGACCCGCCGCCTGATGCACGTCTCGAGCAGCGGGCGGCTCAGCGACAGCAACGGCATGCCCAGGTGGGTCTTCGCGAGCCAGCCGAGCGGGTTGAGGATCTGCATGTCCCCGGCGTCCGCGAGCACCGCTCCCTCGCGCACGAGCTCGTCGCGCAGTCCGGGGAACAGCTCCTCCAGCAGTTCACCGCCGCGCACCAGCAGTCCGTGCGTGTGCCTTCCCTGCGGCACGCCCGCGCGGTAGTCGGGCTCGTCCTTCAGCTCGTCACGTTCCAGGACCACCACTTCGTCGCACGACTCGGTCAGCACCCGAGCGGCGAGCAAGCCGGCGATTCCCCCACCTATCACCAAGGCCTTCATGAGCCCATTCAACCAGGGCCCGCCTGAGGGTCAGCGGTTTTCCGTGCCTCGCAACGACATCTGCTGGTCGCGCCATGAGTGGAAGAGGTCCGCCTCGCAGTACCAGTCCACGCCCGTCGGACGCTCACCGGTCGTCATGAACTCGATCAGCAACTGCTTGTACAGGTCGAGTGGAACGCCGACACCGGGCGGGAAGTCCGTGTACTTCTCGTTCACGTACGGCGCCTCGACCGACCCCTTCGGCCAGCCCATGAAGGTGTTGTCGACGTAGTACATGTAGCCCCACCCGCCCCGCACGGCGAGCACGACGTTGTGGTCGGGATCGCCCTCGGCGGTGAGCGGCCTGCCGAAGTGGTCGAGCGATCCGTCGTTGCACTCCGGGCGCCCCAGCAGCCCGATCAACGTGTCCACATCCGCTGCGCACGCGACGACCTGGTACTTGTGCTCCGCCGCGTCGAGGTCGGGTAGACCGGTCCAAAGACCAGCACGCATGCTCATGCGAGCCACCCTGCACCCATTGCCGGGAACATTCGACACGCATTGACAGAACCACACGAACGGGTGATGACCCGATCAGGTCGAACGGGTGGCGAGCCCCCTCAGCGCTGACTCGTCGAGACCTGTCGCGACCTGCACTTCCACCGGATCGAGCGCACCGCAGTCCACCGCTCGGAGGAAGAAGGACGACAACGCCTGGGCGGTGGCCGGTTCATCCAGGACACCACCTGAGACGCGCTGCACATAGGACTTCAATCGTGCGGCGTCCGCGTCCAAACCTTCGCGGTAAAAGGCGTACACGGCCGCATAACGTGTCACCAGTTGTACCGGGTGCAGATCCCAGCCCTGATAGAAGCCGTGCTCCAGTGAGCGCCGCACGAGGCGGTAGTGCGTGTCCCAGCCGTGTTGCTTCTGGTCGCCGACGGGCAGCACGTTGGTGGAACCGTCCGACAGCCGGACACCCGTTCCAGCAGCAGACACCTGCATCACGTGCCGTGCGAAGTCACACGCGCCGTGCGCCAAGTGCTGCTGCGCTGCGGAAAGTCCACATCCCGCCGTGTAGTCGTACGTGCCGAAGTGCAGCCCTGTCACCCGGCCGCGGCCCGCCTCGATGAACTGCGGGATCGCCAACCGGCCGTCACCGTCCACAACGGACTGCGTGGTCTCGACCTGGATCTCGAACTTCAGCGGCTTGCCGAAGAGGTCGAGGACGTCCCCGAACACCTCGACCTGGTCGACCGACGTCACCTTCGGGAACGTGATCACGAAACCCGGCGGCACCTCTCCCAGCGCGGTCAGGAAGATGTCCAGCGTGCGCAACCCGCGTTCGCGCAACGCCTTGGTGTCGAACGACTTGATCCGCAGCCCGAACGACGGCGGCGCCGTGCCCGCCTCCAGCCAGCGGGACACGATGTGCGCCGTGCTCTCGGCGTCCATGTCCTCGACGTCGTCCTCGGGCGCGCCGTAGCCGTCCTCGAAGTCGATCCGCAGGTCCTCGACCGGCTCCCTGCGCAGCTTCGCCTCGACGCGGTCGAGCACGCCGTCCGGCAGGTCCGGCAACAGGTCCGGCTCTATCGACTCCAGCGCCTCCCGGCCCCAGTCCGCGATCGTGGACCCGATGATGCGGCCGGCGGGCACATAGCACGTGTGCACGGGCTGACGACCCACCGGCCAGGTGCGCTCCACAGTGGACAGCCGCGCGGTCACCCGCGCGACGTCCTCGGGTGACAGCGACGTCTGGTACATCAGATGCGCTCGTACGCCGGCAGCGTCAGGAAGTCGACGAAGTCCTCGGACAACGCCACCTGCTCGAACAGCTCGACGGCCGCCGCGACGTGCGGACCCTCCAGCTCGCCGCCCACACGCGCCAGGACCTCCCGCACGGCATCGGCGGTGACCTGTGTGCCGTCGTCGAGCACGACCTTGTTGTTGATCCACTGCCAGATCTGCGACCTGCTGATCTCCGCGGTGGCCGCGTCTTCCATCAGGTTGTGGATGGCCGCCGCACCGTTGCCGCCCAACCAGGACGCGATGTACCGCACGCCGACGTCGACAGCGCTCTCCAGCCCCGCCCGCGTGGCCGCACCACCGGCGGACTTGAAGTCCAGCAGCTGCTCGGCCGTCACCTCGACCTCGGGCCGCTGCTTGTCGAGCTGGTTCGGCCTGTCCCCGAGGACCCCGTCGAAGATCTCACGGCAGATCGGCACCAGGTCCGGGTGCGCCACCCACGACCCGTCGAACCCGTCGTTCGCCTCACGGGTCTTGTCCTCGCGAACCTTCCGCAGCGCGTTCTCGGTTACCTCGGGATCACGCCGGTTCGGGATGAACGCCGCCATACCGCCCATGGCGAACGCCCCGCGCTTGTGACACGTCTTCACCAGAAGCTCGGTGTACGCGCGCATGAACGGCGCCGTCATCGTCACGCTGTTGCGGTCCGGCAGCACGTAGTCCGCACCCGCGTCCCGGAAGTACTTGATGACGCTGAACAGGTAGTCCCACCGCCCGGCGTTGAGCCCCGACGCGTGCTCCCGCAGTTCGTAGAGGATCTCCTCCATCTGGAACGCGGCCGGAATCGTCTCGATGAGCACCGTCGCGCGAATCGTGCCGTGCGGAACACCGAGCAGCTTCTGCGCCGTGGTGAAGACGTCGTTCCACAGCCGCGCTTCGAGGTGCGACTCCATCTTCGGCAGGTAGTAGTAGGGCTTGCCCAACGACGCGTTGTGGAAGAAGTGCAGCCCGAAGTCGACCAGCGCGCCAACGGCGTTCTTGCCACCGAACTGGAGGTTGCGCTCGTCCAGGTGCCACCCGCGCGGCCGCACGACGATCGTGGGGTGCGGCCCACCCTTGAGCTTGTACTCCTTGCCCTCCGGCGAGGTGTACTCGATCGTCTCGCGCGCCGCCTCGTACAGGTTCACCTGCCCCTGCACGACGTTGTCCCAGTGCGGCGTGTTGGCGTCCTCAAGATCCGCAAGCCACACCTTGGCCCCGGAGTTGAGCGCGTTGATCGTCATCTTCCGCTCGGTGGGCCCGGTGATCTCGACGCGACGATCCTTGAGCGCATCCGGCGCCTCGGCAACCCGCCACTCACCGTCCCGCACGTGCTGAGTCTCCGGCAGAAACCCGAGAGGCCGCCGCTCCTTGCGCAGAGCGAGCAGCTCGTCCCGGCGCCCGGCGTGCGCCTCGTGCAGCTTCGCGACGAACTCAAGAGCCTCTTCGGTGAGCACCTGCACCTGGATCCACCTCTCTCAGGTTTTGCTGTGTGGACTATAGTTTTTGCATTGCGGAACTGCAATGAGAGGAGCCGCACGTGTCCACAGGTGGCGTGCAGTCCCTGCAAAGAGCCTTCGACCTGCTAGAACGCCTGGCAGACGCAGGCGGCGAAGCCTCCCTCTCCGAGCTGGCACAAAGCTCGGGCCTACCCCTCCCCACGATCCATCGCCTGATCCGCACCCTCGTCACGCTGGGCTATGTGCGTCAGAACAGCAACCGGCGCTACACCCTCGGCTCCCGCCTGATCCGCCTGGGCGAGACCGCCTCGCGCCAGTACGGCACGTGGGCCAGGCCTTTCCTCTCCCAACTAGTTGACTCGGTAGAGGAAACCGCAAACCTCGCCGTCCTGGACGGCGACGAGGTCGTCTACGTGGCACAGGTGCCCTCAAAACACTCGATGCGCATGTTCACCGAGGTGGGCCGCCGCCTGCTCCCCCACGGCACAGGCGTGGGCAAGGCGATGCTCTCGCAGTTGCCTCGGGACGAGGTCCGGTCGCTGCTGGACCGCACAGGCCTGCCCGCCTACACCCCGAACACGATCACGGACACGTCCGAACTCCTGGACGAGCTGGACGAGATCGCGGAACGCGGCTACGCCCTGGACGAGTCGGAGCAGGAACTGGGCGTGCGCTGCATCGCGGTACCGGTGATCGGTGGCCCAGCGCTGGCAGCGGTATCGGTATCGGGCCCGGAGGGCAGGCTGACGAAGGAGGCCGTGTCACGGATCCTGCCGGAGGTCATGGCCGTGGCGAAGCGCCTGGCGGACCGCGCGAGCTGACGCAGGCGTCCCCCGCTCCGGGACCTTTGCATCACAACCTGCTCAGCAGGTTCCCCACTTCACCGACGCTCGCCCCAACACAACACGCCATTGCTGCTATGGCGTCTGCAAGTACCACCAACCCAACATCAACAGGCCCGTAACTACACCCAACCTGTTCGGCGAGCGCCGAACAGGTTGGGTGTAGTTACCGGTGATTCGATCATGAGTTGGTAGTACTTGCAGACGCCTCAAAGCCGACGGGGAGACGACGTCACCCGAGCAAAGCATCCACGAAAGCACCCGGCTCGAACGGCGCCAGGTGGTCAGCGCCCTCACCGAGCCCCACCAGCTTCACCGGCACCCCCAACTCCCGCTGAACCTGAAAAACGATCCCACCCTTGGCAGTCCCGTCCAGCTTGGTGAGCACAATCCCGGTGATGTCGACCTGCTCAGCGAACACCCGAGCCTGAGTGAGCCCGTTCTGCCCAGTAGTGGCATCCAGCACCAGCAGAACCTCATCCACCACAGCCTGCTTCTCCACGACGCGCTTCACCTTGCCGAGCTCATCCATGAGCCCCTTCTTGGTGTGCAACCGCCCAGCCGTGTCGATCAGCACCGTGGACACCCCGGTGTCCATCCCCCGCTTGACCGCCTCGAACGCCACCGAGGCGGGATCCCCGCCCTCGGGCCCCCGCACAGTCTCAGCCCCGACCCGCTTCCCCCAGGTCTCCAACTGATCCGCAGCCGCCGCACGGAACGTGTCCGCAGCCCCCAACAACACCGTGCGCCCATCAGCCACCAGAACACGCGCCAACTTGCCGGTGGTGGTCGTCTTGCCGACACCGTTGACTCCGACAACCAGCAACACAGCGGGCTTACCGGCGTGCGGCAGCGCCTTCAACGACCGGTCCATCTTCGGGTGCAACGCATCCACCAGCACCGACCGCAGCAACGCAGTGGCCTCGGCCTCGGTCCGCACCCCGGCCCCAGCGATCTTCGACCTCAAAGTCGACACGATCTCGGTCGTGGTCGCCGCACCCAGGTCCGCGATCAGCAACGTGTCCTCGACGTCCTGCCACGAGTCCTCGTCCAGGTCGCCGGCGCCCAGCAGTCCGAGCAACGACGAGCCGAACGCGTTGCGCGACTTCGACAGCTTCCCGCGCAGCCGTTCGAGCCGCCCGGCCGTGGGCTCGATCTCCTCGACCTCGGACGCCTCTTCCGGCAGGTCGACCTCGACGAAGCCGCGCTTCACCGAGTCACGCGGCACGGAGGCGTCGTCGCCGACGCCCGGCTGGCCGTCGACCTCGGTCCGGTCGGCCACCGGGTGCTCGACGGGCGCGGTGTTCGCGACGGCCTCGACGGTCGCCACCACCTCCGCCTCCGAGGCCTCGGGCGCGGCCGGGGCCAGCGAGATCCCGGACGCGGCCTGGTATCCGCCGGACTTCGGGCCCTCCTCCTTCTGGGTGAGGCTGATGCGACGGCGACGCGTCAGCACCACGCCGGTCACCAGCGCGGCGATCAGCACGACCGCCACGACGACGAGGATCAGGACAAGGGAAGACGTCGACACGGGACCATGGTTTCACAGGCCCGCATGTGACCTGTCAACCAGATATTGCTCAATTAGGCGAAAATTTCACCGAAGCTCTTGCGCCTGTACGCGGTGTGGAATAGACCACACGTCGTGAGGGTGATCGGACTGATTTCCGGCACGTCGATGGACGGCATCGACGTGGCCGTCGCCGACCTGTCGATCAACGGCGACGTCGTCGAGCTCGTGCCGGTGCAGTGCGCCGAGCACCCCTTCCCCAAGGACCTGCTGGAGAAACCGCGGGACCTCGCTGAAGTGTGCGCCTTCGACACGTCGCTCGGGCAGGCTTTCGGAGAAGTCGCCGCCGGGTACCTGCCCGCGGACCTGATCTCCTCGCTCGGCCAGACCGTCCACCACGAGGTGCAGGACGGCGACTGCCTCGGCACGCTGCAGCTCGGCCAGCCCGCGTGGATCGCCGAACGGACCGGGCTGCCGGTCGTCGCCGACCTGCGCGTGCGCGACGTCGCCGCGGGTGGTCAGGGAGCGCCGCTCGCGAGCACCCTCGACGCGCTGTGGCTGGCCGGCGACACCCCCGCGGTCGCGTTGAACATCGGTGGCATCGCGAACATCACCGTCGTGCGGCCCGACAGCCCGCCGATCGCCTACGACACGGGGCCCGGCAACGCGCTGATGGACGCCGTCATGGAGGTCATCTCCCACGGGCAACGCCGCCAGGACACCAACGGCGAATTCGCGCGAAGAGGCGTCGTCCGCGAGGACGTCCTCAAGAAGCTCCTCTCCGACCCGTACTACTCGAAGCCCTGGCCCAAGTCGACGGGCAAGGAGCTGTTCAACGCGGACTACCTCCAGGGGTTCCCGACCGTCCCCGCCGAGGACATGCTGCGCACGCTCGCCGAACTGACCGCCCGCACCATCGCGGACGCGTGCCGCGCGCACGATGCGAGTGTCGTCGTCGCGTCCGGAGGCGGCATGCGCAACCCGGTGCTGGTGGAGGCAGTGGAAAACGCCCTCGACCCGATCCCGCTGCGGATCAGCGACTCCCTGGGCCTGCCCAGGGACGGCAAGGAGGCCTACCTGGCCGCACTGCTCGGATTCCTGACGTGGCACGGGGTTGCGGGCAACACTCCGTCCGCGACCGGTGCGTCCGGCCCGCGGCTGCTCGGCAGCATCACTCCCGGCAACGGGCCGCTCCGGCTGCCCGAACCCGTGACGACCGCAGTGACCAAGCTGAAAGTGGGGGAACCGAAGTGCGCGGACTAGACCTCGCGATCATCGCCCTGTTCCTCGTCGGCATGCCGTTGCTCGGCACGTGGATCGGCGGCAGGCAGAAGTCGTCCACCGACTACTTCGTCAGCGAGAAGAGCATCTCGTGGTGGGTCGTCTGCCTGTCGGTCGTGTCTGCGGAGACGTCGACGCTCACGGTCCTGAGCGTGCCGGTGATCGCCTACATGGCGACGCCCGCGCAGGGCGGCATGACCTACCTGACGCTCGCGCTCGGCTACATCGTCGGACGCATCGTCGTGAGCTTCGTGCTGCTGCCGCGCTACATCGCCGGTGACCTCGTCACGGCGTATGCGTTCCTGGGCAAGCGTTACGGCAACGGCATGCGCGCCACAGCGTCCGTGACGTTCCTCTTCACGCGTCTGCTCGCGGACGGCATCCGGCTCTTCGCGACCGCGATCCCGATCAAGGTCGTGCTGGCCGAGTACGGGATCACCGCGTCGTACTGGGCGATCGTCGTGGCGCTGGGCATCGCGATGGTCTTCTACAGCTTCTTCGGCGGCGCCCGCGCGGTCGTGTGGGTCGACGCCATCCAGATGCTCTGGTACGTCCTCGGCGGCGTCGTCGTGGTGTGGGTGCTGGCCGGTCAGCTGCCCGACGGCTGGCTCGGCAAGGCAGCGGACGCGAGCAAGTTCCAGATCTTCGACTTCACCTCGTCACCGCTGACGGGCGCCTACCCGTTCATCGCGGCGTTCTTCGGTGGCGCCCTGCTGTCGATGGCCTCGCACGGCGCGGATCAGCTGATCGTGCAACGGCTCATGGCCACGCGGGACGTGAAGTCCGCGCAGAAGGCGTTGATCGCCTCCGGTTTCGTGGTGTTCCTGCAGTTCGCGTTCTTCCTGTTCATCGGCGTGATGATGTGGGCGTTCTACAACGGCGTCGACCCGGTGAAGGGCCTGGGGCTCAACAACAAGGACGAGCTCTTCGCCCACTTCATCGTCAACGACCTGCCTTCGGGACTCTCCGGCTTCGTGATCGCCGGCATCCTCGCGGCCGCGCTGTCGTCATCGTTGGGCGCCTTGGCTTCCAGCACCGTCACGGACGTGTACGAACGCGTCCGCAAGACCCCGATGACCGACGAAGAACGCCTGCGCCACGGGCGGATCTGGACCCTGGTGTGGGCCGGACTGCTCATCGTCTGCGCGGGTCTGTTCGCCTCCTCGAACAAGACCACGGCTGACCCGATCGTGGTGCAGGCGCTCGGCATCGCCGGCTACACCTACGGCGCGCTGCTCGGGGCCTTCCTCCTCGGCCTGATCTTCAAGCGCGTCACGCAGGTGGACGCGATCATCGCGTTCGTGACGACGGTGCTGGTCGTCGGTTTCGTGATTCTCGGGGTCAAGTTCGTCGGCAGCACGCCGACGATCGACTTCGCGAAGGCCGACGCGACCCGGAAGTCCCTGACCGGCTGGTGGAACACGCCCCTGGGGGTGGCGGTCACCCTGGTTGTCGGTGGGTTGCTGTCACTGCGGCACTCACGCGGTGTGCCGGTAGGCGACGAGCTCGATGTGAAGGCGAAAGCCTAGGCGGGCGAACATGTTCTGCGACGACGAGTTGCCTGAGTGGATGGAAGCGGCGGCCTGCGGTCGTGCACCGTGGTCCGCCGCGAGTTTCCAGAGCAGTTCGGTGACGAGTGCCGCGCCCACGCCCTGACCGCGGACGTCGGGTTCCACGGCCACGAAGTCGATGTAGTACTCCTCGGGCTGGGCTTTGCCGGCGGCGTAGCCCAGCACGCGTTGGCCGTCCATCGCGACGACGACCGTGCGGTTCTCCGGCTTGGACTCGACGAGTTGCTTGCCGGACAGGTACGTGCGGGGAAAACATCGTTCGTGCAGGACCGCGACGGCCTCGTGCACGAACGGATCGGTCGGGAGGACGCGCATCTCGCGTTCGCTGGGGCACTTCGCGTCCCTCAGCAACAACGTGCGCAGATCCCCGTTGTCGAGTACGTGGATGGCACTCGCCTTGCCGGCGGCGAAACCGTGGCGTTCGGCGAACGCCGCCAGCCGCCGGTGGGCGGTGTGCCCGTAGAGCTCGAGGTCGGTGGTGCCGGCGAGGAGCTCGGCGGCGCGCCGGAACATCGCGTCGGCGGTCTGGTCCCAGATGCGGCTGCCCGCCGGGTGGTTGACCGGTACGTCGACGAACGGTCCGTGCAGCCACGCGCGGCCCAGCTCGGCGTCGATCTCCACGCTGAGCATGCCGGTGATGTTGTCGTCGGCGTCGACGGCCACCACCGTGCAGTCGGCCCAGCTGGGCTCGAACTCGCCGAGCTCCGCGCGGAGCTCTTCGACTGTCTCACCGAGGTACCCGATGTGATGCGCGTTGTCGGCCTGGAGCCGGACCAGCAGCGCCATCGTGGCGCCGAGGTCGCCAGGTTCGGCGAAACGGATGTCGTACATGGAAGGAATGGTTGCTCCCGCGGCGGCCGGACGCGAGGGAGTTTTCGGACGGGTAAAATGGCGTGGATGTCCTCCGTGCGGGAACTCGAAGAGCTCGTGGCCGCCCATGCCGGCGATTTCGGACGAGCGGCGCGCGAGCTCAGGGCACAGGTCCAGGACCACACCGAGCTCGTCGGCGCGGATCACCCCCGGACCCTCGGCCTCCGGCTGGACCTCGCGAGGCTGCTCGGCACCGCATCGCAGTTCACCAAGGCCATCCGCGTCTGCGAACCCCTCCTGCGCGACCAGGTCCGCGTGCTGGGCTCCGAGCACGCCGACACCTTGGAGACCAGACAGCTGCTGGCCAATCTGCGGTACCAGACCGGCGACACCGAAGGCGCGGCCGGCGAGCTGGAGCAGTTGCTGGCGACGCTGTCGCACGTGCTCATGCCCACTCACGACCGGATCACCAAGCTGAAGCGCGACATCGCGTTCCTGAAGAGATCCACCTGAGGTACGCCTCACACGACCGGGAGGACACCCAGATTCGGGCTTGCAGGGCTGGTGAGGGTGGGGGACTCTTCTACGGTGAGTGAGGAAACGATCCAACTCGATCTCAACGAAACCGGGGTGGCCGTCGACCTGCCCTTGCCGGCGAACAACCGGGACGGCGTCCAGGGTGTTCCGTACCGGCCGGTCGAATTCCGAGACGATGACCTGCCCACTGCTCTGGAACGTGCCGCCGCGTGGCTGCGGCAGACCCAGGAGTGGCTGGGCGAGCCCGTGGACGTCATCGCAGTCCATCTTGACTACGACGACACACACGGCAACCCGTACTACGACCTCAAGCTGCTGTGCAACGACGAGGACCTCGCGGGCGTGCCGAAGGTCATGCGAGAACACGAAGGGGCCGCTACCGGTCAGTAGCTTTTCCGGCTACCGTTCGGAAGCATGTCGGATCGCGTTTATCCCCCGGTGATCGCCGCAGCGAAGCTCATGTTCAAGGTGCTCGACCTGCAGATCACCATCGAGGGGGCGCACCACGTCCCGCGCACCGGAGGAGCGGTGCTGGCGTCCAACCACGTCAGCTACCTCGACTTCATCTTCGCGGGCTACGGCGCGCGCCCGTCGGGACGCCTCACGCGGTTCATGGCGAAGCACGAGATCTTCGCCAACAAGATCGCAGGCCCGCTCATGCGCGGCATGCACCACATCCCCGTCGACCGGAGCGCGGGCCAGGCCTCCTACCAGCAGGCCCTGTCCGCGCTCCGCACCGGCGAGGTCGTCGGGATCTTCCCCGAGGCGACCATCAGCCGTTCGTTCACGGTCAAGGACATCAAGTCCGGCGCGAACCGCCTGGCGCACGAGGCCGGCGTACCGCTCGTTCCCATGGCGTTGTGGGGCACGCAGCGCCTGTGGACCAAGGGCCGTCCCAAGAACCTGACGCAGCGGCACGTGCCGATCACGATCCTCATCGGCGAGCCGTTCGAGCCCTCCCCCGGCGACTCCGGCGACGGACTGCTGCGCAAGCGCATGCAGGACCTGCTGGACACCGCGCAGGCCGGTTACCCGAACGAGCCGGGTGCCTGGTGGGCTCCGGCGCACCTGGGTGGTACCGCGCCCACGCCGGAAGAGGCCGCGCGGCTGGACGCCATCCGCGACTGACCTGCGGATACAAGATTCTCACAAGGTCGGGCGCGCACAGTGGTGGTGCGCGCCTGAAGTGGTGAGGTTCGACCTGGGGGACTTCACCCCTTCAGGCGCGACCCTCAGTCCTCTGCCGGTTCGGGCGCCGCTTCCTGTGCAGGCGCCGTCTCCTCGGCGGGCGCCGCCTCCGGTACGGGAGCCGCGGCACGGGCAGGCTCGTCTCCGGACGTCCGCAGCCGCTGCGAGATCACCTGCGAGATGCCGTCACCGCGCATCGAGACGCCGTAGAGCGCGTCCGCGATCTCCATGGTCGGCTTCTGGTGCGTGATGATCAGCAGCTGCGACCGGTCCCGCAGCTGCTGGAACAGGCCGATCAGCCGGTGTAGGTTCGTGTCGTCCAGCGCCGCCTCGACCTCGTCCATGACGTAGAACGGTGAGGGACGGGCGCGGAAGATCGCGACCAGCATCGCGACGGCGGCCAGCGACTTCTCGCCGCCGGAGAGCAGCGACAGGCGCTTGACCTTCTTGCCGGGCGGGCGGGCCTCCAGCTCGATGCCGGTGGTCAGCATGTCCTCGGGCTCGGTCAGCACCAGCCGGCCGTCGCCGCCGGGGAACAGGACCTTGAAGACGATCTCGAACTCGCGCGCCACGTCCTCGTAGGCCGACGTGAAGACCTCCAGGATCTTGTCGTCGACCTCCTTCACGACGGTCAGCAGGTCGCGGCGGGTGTCCTTGATGTCCTCGAGCTGGGTCGAGAGGAACTTGTAGCGCTCCTCCAGCGCCGCGAACTCCTCCAGCGCGAGCGGGTTCACCTTGCCCAGCAACGACAGGTCGCGCTCGGCACGCTTGGCGCGCCGGGCCTGCGTGTCCCGGTCGTAGGGCATCGGCTGCGGCTCGGAGACCTGCTCGCCGCGTTCCTTGGCGGCCTGGTACTCGGCCATCTCCTGGGCCGACGGAGGCACGGGGCAGTCGGGGCCGTACTCGTTGACGAGGTCGTCGAGGCCGATGCCGAAGTCCTCGGCGATCTTGGTCTCGAGCTGCTCGATGCGCAGGCGCTGCTCGGCCCTGAGCACCTCGTCGCGGTGCACGGCGTCGACGAGCTTCTCCAGCTCGCCGGACATCTCGCGGACGAGGTTGCGCACCTGGGTGAGCAGGAGCTCGTGCTGCTGACGGCGTTCCTGAGCCAGATCGCGCTCACGGGCGGCGCGGGCCAGCGAAATTTCGATGCGTTCCAACGCCTGCTCGCCGCCGCGGACAACTGCCTTCGCGACCTGGGCTCCACGCGCGCGGTGCTGCGTTGCGCGCGCGTGGCGTTCACGAGCCTCACGCTCGGCGCGCGCGGCACGACGCAGACCGTCTGCCTTGCCCTGCAACGCCCGTGCGCGCTCTTCTGCGGTGCGCTGCACAAGGCGTGCGTCCATCTCGGCCTGGCGCGCCTGGGCGAGCTCGGCGGCCAGCGCGTCGCGCTGGTCGGTGTCCGGCTCGTCCTCCAGCGTCTGCTCCTCCTCGGCCATCAGCAGCCGCTCTTCGAGCTCGCCCAGCTTCAGCAGGGCTTCCTCGCGCGACCGCTCGACCTTGGCGCGTTGCTCGGTGATGCGGCTGACCTCGGCCTCCGCGGACCGCACTGCCGCGACCATCCGGTTCAGCCGCTCGCCGGAGCGGGCCTGGCGGACCTTGGCCTCCTGCACGGCCTCCTTGACCGCGTCGAGCACCTTGCGGCGGGCCTGCTGCTCGGCGCGGGCGCCTTCCAGCGCGGCCGAGGCGTGCTCCAGCGCGCGTTCGGCGGTCGCCAGCTGCTCCTGGGCCTCGTCGACGGCCGCCTGCACCTCGATCACGCTCTGGCCCTGCGATCCCGAGCCACCGATCGCCCAGTCCGTGCCGAAGACGTCGCCGTCACGGGTCACCGCGCGCACGTTCAGGCGGGCCGCGGTGTCCAGATCGTCCACCACCGCAAGACGATCGAGCGCGCGCGCCAGTGCCGGACGCAACGCCTCGGGCGCGTGCACGACGTCGATCGCCCACCGCGCGCCGTGCGGGAGGTACCCCCACTGCGAGGTGTCCGCAGTGGAGCCGTACGAGCCGATGAGCACGCCTGCGCGACCGGCGTCCTTCTCCTTCAACAGCTTCAGCGCCTGCAAAGCCCCGTCGCCGGAAGAAACCGCCACAGCGTCCGCGATCGGGCCCAGTGCGGCCGCCAGGGCAACCTCGAAACCGGGTTCGACAGTCAGCAGAGCAGCGACCGAACCCAGCAGGCCCGGCACGTCGGACGCGAGCAGCGCGCCCGCACCGTCCTTGCGCGTCAGGCCCAACGAGAGAGCGTCCACGCGGGCGCGCCACGACGCGATGTCGCGTTCTGCGGTGCGTTCGGCCTTGACCAGTTCCTCGACGCGCTGCCGTGCCGCGTCGTTGGACTGCACGGCGTGACGGTGACGTTCGTCGAGGTCGTTGTCTCCCTCGTCCTCGTAGCCGGTGACCGCCTGCGCCTCAGCGAGTTCGATCGACGCGAACTCGACGCGTTCGGAGGCTTCGGCGAGCGTGCCGGAAAGTCGTTCGATCTCCTCGGCGGTCGCGTTCGTCTTGCTGCGCAACGCTTCCACCTGACCGGACAGCCTCGCCAGGCCCTCGCGGCGGTCGGCGATCGCGCGGACGGCGGCGATGTGCGCCTTCTCGGCCTGGGAGACCATGCGCTCGAGCTCGGACCGCGTCTCCACGGCCTCGGCCAGAGCGATCCTCGCCTCGGTCACGCCTTCCTGGAGCTCCAGCTCCATCTCGGCGGTCTCCTCGGCCTCGCGCTCGAGGTCGTCGGGGTCGCGGCCGCGGGACGGCGCGTCCAGCTCGGCGGACAGGTGCCGCGCGCGTTCGGCGGCGAGGCGGACGGTGCCGCGCAGCCGTTCCTCCAAAGCAGACAGCCGGTACCAGGTGTCCTGCGCCGCCTGCAGCTTCGGCGAGTCGGCGGCGACGCGCTCTTCCAGCTCGTTCTGCTGGTACTGCGCGGCCTGCAACGACTTCTCGACCTCGGCGCGGCGCTCGCGGGCCTTCGCCTCGTCGTGTTCCTCCTGCGCAATGGCTTCCCGTTGCGTCACGAGGTCGTCGGCGAGCAGGCGGAGTTTGCTGTCTCGCACCTCGGACTGCACGACCTGTGCGCGGCGGGCGATCTCGGCCTGCTTGCCGAGCGGCTTGAGCTGGCGGCGGAGTTCGGCGGTGAGGTCGGTGAGACGCGTCAGGTTCGCCTGCATCGCCTCGAGCTTGCGCAGCGCCTTTTCCTTGCGCTTGCGGTGCTTCAGGACGCCGGCGGCCTCTTCGATGAAGGCGCGGCGTTCCTCCGGTTTGGACTCGAGGATCGCGGCGAGCTGGCCCTGACCGACGATCACGTGCATCTCGCGGCCGATGCCGGAGTCGGACAACAGCTCCTGGATGTCCATCAGGCGGCACGAGTTGCCGTTGATCTCGTACTCGGTGGCGCCCTCGCGGAACATGCGGCGGGTGATCGACACCTCGGTGTACTCGATCGGCAGCATGCCGTCGGAGTTGTCGATCGTCAGCGTCACCTCGGCGCGACCGAGCGGCGCGCGGCCGGACGTGCCGGCGAAGATGACGTCCTCCATCTTGCCGCCGCGCAGGTCCTTGGCACCCTGCGTGCCCATCACCCAGCGCAGCGCGTCGAGCACGTTGGACTTGCCGGACCCGTTGGGGCCGACCACACAGGTGATGCCGGGCTCGAAGCGCAGCGTGGTAGCCGAGGCGAAGGACTTGAAGCCCTTCAGCGTCAGGCTCTTGAGATGCACGCCGGGCAGAGTACCCAAACGCTTGCGTTAGATGCGTTAGGCGTGCCGTGACCTGCGTTTCTAGGGACGGAGAGTAACCAGGAGCCCTGTTTCGTCAGACACTTCCAGGCGATCTATCTGATCTACCCGGAACGACGTGGAACCGGGAATCCGCTCGTCAGCGGCGTGGCTCGACCCCCACCAGCCACCGATCTCGCGCTGACCGGCCCGGTCGAACACCATCACCTTGCAGCGCGCGCCCGCTTTGACGTTGCCGAGCTGGAACCACATCTCGGTGCCCCAGGACTTCGTGACCATGGAGACGCTGGCGTCGACCCCGGTCCTCTGGTCGTGCGACGCCCACGTCGGTGCAGGTGGAGGCGTCAGGAGCAGGACGCCGCCGGCGAGCGCCAGGACGAGCAACACGGCCGCGCACAGGACCAGCACGCGGCGGTGACGGTTCGGTTCGGGCGGACACTCGGGGATCTCGTCGAGGTTCTCGACGTCGTCCAGGCTCAGCCGGCCGAGCAGACCCGGCAGCGGAGCCAGTCGCAGCATCTCGGCCTGGCACGCGTCGCACGAGCCGAGATGACGTTCGAACGCGGACCGCTCCTTGAGGTCGAGCGACCCGAAGAGGTAGGCGCCGACGTCGACGGTGTGCTGGCAGTTCACGCCTCGGTCACCCCTCTTTCCTCCAGCGCGTCGCGCAGCGCCCGCAGTGCGTAGAAGCAGCGCGACTTGACCGTGCCCGGCGGGATGCCGAGCGCTTTGGCGGCCTCCGCGACGGTGCGGCGGCGGTAGTACAGCTCGATGACGACCGTCCGGTGCTCGGGCGTGAGCGCCCGCAGCGCCGACGCGATCTGCCACGTCTGCAGCACGTGCTCGACCTGGTCGTTGACCGGTGGCAGGTCCACCGGTTCGAGCGGCACCTCGGTCGCACGTGCGTTGCGGCGGCGGTAACCGGAGATCACCAGGTTCTTGGCCACCGTGTAGAGCCACGGCGCGGCGTCGTCCGGGTTCAGCTCCTCGTGGTGCCGCCACGCGCGGAGCAGGGTCTCCTGGACGACGTCCTCCGCCTGCTGGAAGTCGCCGTCGACCAGCCGCAACACGTAGTGCAGCAGCGGGCCTCGCCAGCGGTCGTACAGCTGGATGAGGACGTCTTCCGGGGAGTCCACGCTCCCTTACTACGCCACCTCTTCCGGAAAGGTTCAGCGCTCGACGAAGCCGTTCAGGTCGCCCCTGGCGTCGGTCCATTGCTCACCGACAGATTCGACATGTCCGGGAGTTTCACCCGAACGGAGAGCATTGAGCAGTTCTTCACACTTCTCCCGAGGACCCTCGGCGACGACCTCGACCCTGCCGTCCGGCCTGTTCGAAGCGCTGCCGACCAGGCCCAGTTCCAGCGCCCTCGCCCGCGTCCACCAGCGGAAACCAACGCCCTGCACTCGTCCACGCACCCACGCGTTCAGTCGCACGTCCACCCCCGAATGGTTGCGTAGTGACCCAAGGTGACTGAAAGCGCACTCTGGGGTTGTCACCCATTAGTGGTACGGTGCCGACTCGTGAGTGCCCGCAGCCTCTTACTCGGCCTGCTGATCGGTGCAACCGGCGTCGGCGGTCTGGCCTTCTCCGGTACCTCTCCTCTCGGCATCAGCTTCACCAACGCCGCACAGCAGGAGACCACCGACGCAGCGAACCAGTTGGGCACAGGCAACGCCGCGGCACCCAACAACAGACAGACGTCGTCCGACAACACAGGCGTCGGCACCCCCACGGCATCGTCGTCCTCCTCAGCTCCCACCACGTCGTCGACGACGGCCACCTCCACCTCTTCTTCGTCAGCGGCTCCCACCACCACGACGACGCCTCCCGAAGCGCCGAAGCCGCCCGCCGATCCCCCGCAGCAGCCGGGCAACAAGACCCCGGAACAGGCGGTGCTGGAGCTCGTGAACGACGCTCGCTCCGCGAAGGGCTGCAAGGCGCTCGTGATCGACGACCGCATCACGACCGCGGCCCAGGCCCACAGCACGGACATGGCGACCCAGAACTACTTCTCGCACACCTCGAAGGACGGCAGGACCTTCGACGTGCGGATGAAGGAAGCGGGCTACCCGAGGCCCGGCGGCGAGAACATCGCGAAGGGCTACACCACGCCCGAGCAGGTCATGCAGGGCTGGATGAACTCCACGGGCCACCGCGAGAACATCGAGAACTGCACCTTCACCACCATGGGCCTGGGTCTCGACACCCGTGGCAACTACTGGACCCAGAACTTCGGTCGCTGACGCTTGAGCAGGGGAAACTTCGTGTACGAGAGCCCGGAACCGGACTCGCGCTCGCGCTTCTTCAAAGGTGCGCCGCAGGTCGTCCTAGCCGTGTCCGGCGTCGTGTTGGCGACCGTCTTCGCCGCCGTCGCCTCACTCGCCGCGGGCTCGGACACCGCCACCGAGACCCCGTCGACCCAGCCGCCGCGCAAGGAGGCCGTGAAGGACGCCCTGAGCATCGTGCCGACGTCCTCCCCGACCACGACCGTCGAGCAGACGTCGTCGTCCTCCTCCGAGACGCCGACGTCCACCACCACGACGACGACGAAGAAGCCGACGCGCATCACGACCATCACACGGCCCGACGGCACCACGACCACCGTCACGACCGATGACCCGCCACCGGTGACCACGTCGTCCAAGACGACCACCACCACGACGACCACGACTACAACTACGACCACCACCACGACCGTGGACCCGACGACAACGACGACGAGTCCGTAGGGTTACGCCAGTCACCAACAAGTGACGCAGAGCTACACGAAGGTGTGGCCTGACTGAGGCTTTGGTGCGTTTCCGCCGATAACTCGAACGCAAGTCCATCCGACCGGGTTTCCCACGAGGAGATGGGTGTGTTCGAGGAAGATCATCCGCAGTCACCGACCGAACCGGTGCCCCCGAAGAAGCGAGTGGGCACGGCAGTGATGCTGGCTGCGGGCGGCGTGGTCGTGGCAACCCTGTTCGCCACGGTGGCGTCCATGCTCGCCGCGTCCGGCAAGGAGGCGACCCCGGAGCGGGCGTCCGCGGACGTCGTCGAGACCCTCACGAGCGTGGCACCGGACGGCAGCACCAGCACGGTCGTCGTCACGGTCTCCTCGGGTGCGCCGAAGTCGTCTGTGGCGGACCGGAAGCAGGGGGCGCGGCCGCAGGAGCAGCCGAAGCCGGCTCCGCCGGAGCAGCCGAAGGTGACTACCAACGTGCCGGCTACTTCGCAGACGCAGAGCAACCCGCCTACGTCTTGGAGTGAGACGCCGACGTCTCCTTCTACTTCTTCGTCCTCGTCCACGGCTGCGCCGACGTCGTCCTCGTCGTCGAGTTCGGTTGCGCCGGAGCCGAAGCCGTAGGGCTCGTCGGGGTTGCGCCTCACCTCGGCACTACAGCTCGAACCGGTACCCCATCCCCGGCTCCGTCAGCAGATGCCGCGGCCGCGCGGGCTCCGGTTCCAGCTTCCGCCGCAGCTGCGCCACGTACACCCGCAGGTAGTGGGTCTCCTTCTCGTAGGCGGGGCCCCACACCTCGCGCAGCAGCTGCTTCTGGGCCACCAGCTTCCCGGCGTTGCGGGCGAGGAGTTCCAGAAGGCCCCACTCGGTGGGCGTGAGGTGGACTTCGGCGGAGTCCTTCAGCACACGCTTGGCCGCCAGGTCCACGGTGAAGGACGAGGTTTGCACGACCGGTTCGTCCTCGGGGCCCGTGACGGCCGAGCGGCGGACTGCGGCGCGCAGGCGGGCCAGCAGTTCGTCCATGCCGAAGGGTTTGGTGACGTAGTCGTCGGCGCCTGCGTCCAGGGCGTCCACCTTGTCGGTCGAGTTGGTGCGGGCCGAGAGGACGATGATCGGCAGGGTGGTCCAGCCTCGCAGGCCCGCGATGACGTCGGTGCCGTCCATGTCGGGCAGGCCCAGGTCGAGGACCACCACGTCCGGTTTGCCGTCGGCGGCCTGGCGCAGGGCCGTGGCGCCGTCGTGGGCCGTCAGGACCTCGTAGCCGCGGGCCGCGAGGTTGATCCGCAGCGCGCGCACGATCTGCGGTTCGTCGTCGACCACCAGTACCTTCGTCACGCCACCCTCTCATCGGCCGGGAGTGAGATCACCACGGTCAGTCCGCCGCCGGGTGTGTCCTCCATGGTGATCGTGCCTCCCATCGCCTCGGTGAAGCCCTTCGCCACGCTCAGGCCGAGGCCGACGCCGCCCGGTGTGCGGTCGCCCAGGCGTTGGAACGGGGCGAAGACCTCGTCCGCGGTGCCCTTGGGCAGGCCTCGGCCGTGGTCGACGACGCGCAGTTCCACCTCGTCGCCGTGCGCGGAGGCCCACAGCGCCACGGCGCCTGCGTAGCGCAGGGCGTTGCCGACAACGTTCGCGATCACCCGTTCGAGCAGGCCCACGTCGGCGCGCACGGGCGGTAGCGACTCTGGGACGTCCACCTCGATGTCGCCGGTCAGGCCGCTCAGGGCTCGTGCCACCGCCTCGTAGTAGCCGACTGCGCGGAACTGCGGCTCGACGGCTCCGGTGGCCAGTCGTGACGAGTCGAGGAGGTTGTCGACCAGGGCCGTGAGGCGGTCCGCCGACTCCTCGACCGCCTCCAGCAGTTCGGCCGTGTCGGACGCGGAGAGCGTCAGTTCCGGGTCGCGCAGGGAGCCCACCGACGCCTTGATCGAGGTCAGCGGCGTGCGGAGGTCGTGGCCGACGGCGGAGAGCAACGCCGTGCGCAGCTCGGAGCGGGAGGCCTGGCGCTGGGCTTCGAGGGCCTGCTCGGCCATCCGCTGCTGCCTCAACGCGAGCAACGCCTGGCCGGCGGCGGCCTCCAGAACACGGCGGTCGGAGGCGGGCAGCGAGCGGCCGCGCAGTGCCAGGTGGACGTCGGGAGTCACCGCGATGTCAACGTCCGCCTCGTCGGGCTCGTCGCACGGGCTCGCGCCGACGCACGCCACCCGCGCCCAGTCGCCGTCGACGCGTTCCAGCAACGCGACGGACGTGAGGCCGAAGTTCTCCTTCACCTTCTCCAACAGCCGTGCGAGCGGATACGGGTTCGTCAACACGGTGCGCGCGTACGACGCGAGGAGCGTCGCCTCGGTCCGAGCGCGCGCTGCCTGTGTCGCACGGCGCGCGGCGCGGTCCACCACCAACGCCGTGGAGACGCCCACGACGATCATCGCGAAGAAGGTCAGCACGTTCTGCTGCGCGTCGATGGTGAACGTGTAGAAGGGCTCGGTGAAGAAGAAATTGAGCAACAACGCGCTGATCAGCGCGGTGACGATCGACGGCCCGAGTCCGCCGACGATCGCGACGACGAGCGTGACCAGCAGGTACGTGATGACGTTCGTGGAGAAGTTCAGGCTGCCGCGCATCGACGCGCCGGCCGCCGTCACCAGCGCGGGTCCGGCCAGCGCGAGGACCCAGCCCCACGCGAGCCTGCCCGGCCTGAGCGGACTTCCCGCGGCCCGTGCGCGCCAGCCGCTGGTCGTCGCCGGGTGCGTGACCATGTGGACGTCGATCGCGCCGGACTCCTGCACGACCGTGGAGCCGATACCGGCGGAGAACACGCGCGCGAGCCGTGAACGGCGCGATGTGCCGACCACGAGCTGAGTGGCGTTGACGCCGCGTGAGAACTCCAACAGCGCCGTCGGCACGTCATCGCCCACAACGGTGTGAAAGGTGGCACCGACGTCATCGGCGAGTTTTCGGTACTTCGTCAACGCGTGCGGATCGGCACCTGCCAGGCCATCGCCCCGAAGAACGTGCACGACGAGAAGGTCGCCACCCGCGCGCGTGGCGATGCGACGCGCGCGACGGATGAGCGTCTCGCTCTCCTTGCCTCCGGTGATCGCGACGACGACGCGTTCGCGCGTCTCCCACGTGTCGGTGATCTGCTGCTCGGCTCGGTAGCGCAGCAACCCGACGTCGACCTGGTCCGCGACCCACAGCAGCGCGAGCTCGCGCAACGCCGTGAGGTTGCCGACGCGGAAGTAGTTGCCGAGGGCCGCGTCGATCTTGTTCGCGGTGTAGACGTCGCCGTGGGCGAGCCTGCGGCGGAGCGCTTCCGGGGTCAGGTCGACGAGCTGCGTCTGGTCGGCTTTGCGCACGACCTCGTCCGGCACGGTTTCCTGCTGCGGAACGCCCGTTATGCGGTGAACGACGTCGTTGAGAGATTCCAGGTGCTGCACGTTGACGGTGGACAGCACGTCAATCCCGGCGTCGAGGAGTTCCTCGACGTCCTGCCACCTTTTTGCATTACGGGATCCGGGCACGTTGGTGTGCGCCAGTTCGTCGACGACGACGAGCTCCGGTGCGCGGGCCAGCACCGCGTCGACGTCCATCTCCGTGAGTTCCACACCGCGGTGCGTGGAGTGTGCGCGCGGCACGATTTCCAGGCCCTCGACCAGTTCGGCGGTCTTCGCACGGCCGTGGGTCTCCACAAATCCGACGACCACGTCCGTACCGCGTTCCCGCCGCCGGTGCGCCTCGCCGAGCACGGCGAACGTCTTGCCGACACCGGGAGCAGCACCGAGGTAGATGCGGAGCTCGCCACGCCTGGGTTTCGCACTCACCGGACCAGTCTGCCCCTGGCCCCGCATGGGCTGTTCGGGGGTATGCGCTGCGCCACACGGTCACGCACGTGCGCCTTCCCACAGTTCTGACCGCGGATCTGTCTCGTTGAATCATCCTTCAGCACGGCGACCGTTCGAGTGAGCTTCGCTGCGCTTTTTACGCCGTTTACCAGCACATTTAAGTGTGCCGGACGCGCGCGGTGACACCCCGCGTAACCACAACGGCCGAATGGGTTATCGGCAGTTGGCGGATAGCGCGCAGAGCGTGAATGAGGGAAAGTGCCAGGGTTCGTGTCCGAATTCGGACAATCACATGCGCGCGGAGAAACGATGCCCACCACCGTCACCAACCACGAGGCTCTTCAACTCGTGGTGGCCGTGCACCGGCTGGTGCGAAGTCTTCGACAGGCCGCTCCGGCCCGTCGTTTGCAACCCACCCAGTTATTGGTGCTGTCAGAACTGAGCGCCCACGGCCCGATGCGGATCGGCGAGATCGCGGTGCGCGCGCTGTGTTCGCAGCCGACCGCGACAACCGTCGTGACCAGCCTCGAGTCCACCGGTCTCGTGCGTCGGGAGCCCGACGCCGCCGACGGCAGGGCGACGATAGTCGTGCTCACCGAAGTCGGTCGCGAGACGATCCTGTCGCTGGCTCACGGCGAGGCCGAACTATTGAGTGAAAGAATGGCCGAACTTTCGCCAGAAGACAGAGAACACCTGCGCTCGGCCATGCCGGTATTGCGCCACCTGGCCGAACCGCAGGAGAACAAGTAGGAGCGGGACCCCCCGACAGGTCCCGCTCCAGGATTACTTGCTGGGTGACACGGAAGTAGGTGGCACCGAGCTCGAAGTCGCGCTTCCAGAACTCGACGACGGCGTACTCGGCGTTGATGACGGAGCGTCCTCGCTCGGTGCCACCGTGTAGCAGGTGCCGTTTTCGTAGTCGATCTTCGGCCGCGGATACCTGTTAGCCGGAATCATCGGCTGAGGGTCACTCCCACGGCAGCCGTAGTACTGCTGCGGCGCGTTGATGGGATTGCCGTCCTGGTCGTACAGCAACACGTTGGTCAGCAACTTGCCGTTCTCGTCATACGCGTAGATGTTCTGGTACGTCTCCACGATCGGCGTCGGGTAGGACGACCGCGACGTGTTGTACCCCAGCTGGTCCGCCGTCACGTCGATCATCTGGAACAGCAGCCCCACCGCCAGCGCCGAGGCCGGCAGGCTGAACCACAGCCATCGCCGGTCGACCTTGGCCCGCGGCCCGGCGAACACCGACACCACCGCAACCGCGGCGATCACGAGAAACCCGAGGATGTCGCGCCCGGCGAGCAGCACGGCACCGAGCCCGAGCAGAGCGGCCCGCACCAGCCACCACGCCGGCTGCAGCGACTTCAGGTAGGTGATCGCCCGGTCCGCCGGCGTTCCCGCCTCCGGGCTGAGCCACTTCTGCAGCCTGTGCGTCTCCGGCAGGTTCATGATCTCCTGCTGAGCGGCCCCGCGGTCGTGCACGAGCGCGAGGCTCAGCACCAGGATCACCGCGGGCACGAGCAGGATCGCGGGCTCCTTCAACGCCGCGGCCCCCGCGAGCAGCGTGACACCGGTCGCGATCACCAGCCCCCACGCCGCCGCCCGCGGCCTGGTGAGCAACTGCTTCTTGGTCGTGACCGGCAACCGTTCGGTCCGCGGCGGATACCCGGCGGCCTGCCGGAGCTCCTGCGCGTACTGCTCGGGCGACCCCAGCCGCTGCTCGAGCGTCTCGTTCTCCCCGAGCTCAGTGGACAGCTCGGCGACGTGCGCCTCGACGTCCTCCATGATCTCGGCGACCTCGTTGGGCGGCAGGTCGTCGAGGGCCGCACGCATCCCCGCCAGGTAGTGCTCGATGCCGAGCGCTTGCGTGTTCATGCCGCGACCTCCTCGAGCAGGCCGTCCAGCGTGCTGGCGAACGACCTCCACGTCTCCCTCGACTCAGCCAGGCGCACCCGCCCGGTCTCGTTGATGCTGTAGTACTTGCGGTGCGGCCCCTCTTCGCTCGGCACCACGTACGAGGTCAGCATCCCCGCGTTGTAGAGCCTCCGCAGCGTTCCGTACACCGACGCGTCCCCCACGTCGTTCAGTCCCCCGGCGCGCAGTCTGCGCACCACGTCGTACCCGTACCCGTCGTCCTTGCGCAGAACCGCAAGGACGGCCATGTCGAGCACCCCTTTGAGCAGCTGACTGGTGTCCATGGTTTCTCCCGCCCTCGGCTTGGTGGTCGAAATCGGCGAAGCCCATTTCGACCACCAAACGAACCCCGTCTTTCCGGAGCGTCAGCACTGTTGCGCCGTGAACACTACTACGCACTGCGCAGTACTGTCTAACGCGGGAGTCTCAAATCGGTCATTCGACACCGAACCTCTGTGCTAGAACTTCGCTGGTGCGGTTGACCAAGGTGGAGTTCAAGGGCTACAAGCGACTCGCGGACACGGCGGTCAACGTCGACAGCAAGCTGATCGCGTTCGTCGGCCCGAACGAAGCGGGCAAGTCGTCGATCCTCGACGCCCTCCTCTGGCTGCACAGCAAGGACGAACTCCCACAAAGCGCCCTCACCAGAGGAAGACGCACCACCGGCGAGCCGGTTGTCCGCGCGACCTTCGTGCTCGACGAACACGACCACGAGGTCCTCGCGGACCTGCAGCTCCCCACCCTGCCTACGAAGGCCGTCCTGGAAAAGCGGCCCGACGGGAGCAGGCGCATCACCCTTGATCCACCGGTCGGATGGGGCACCGACGCGTTCGAGTTGCTGTCCGGTGCACTCGACATGCTGCTGACGGAGCGCACGGACCTGTCCAACGCCAACAAGCAGCTGATCATCCGGGTCCGCCGGAGACTCGCCAGCACGGATGAGCCGTGGTCAGACGACGATCTTCTGGCACTCATCAGCCTGCGCGAGGCCCTTCCTCTGTTGCCTGGGCCCGTCGTTCCTCAAGCAAGATCCGCTGCCGATGCGCTCCACCGCCAGCTCAAGGCCGGTCGTGCCGATCGCAAGGTGATCAACCTCCTGGCTCCGCGAATCCCACGCTTCGTCCTCTTCAACGCAGCGGAGCAACGACTGAAGGCGAGCTACGACCTCGACGCGAACGAGTTCGTTGACCCGCTGGCCGACCTGCTGGGCATCGCGGGCACGACGGTCGACGACCTGAAGGCGGCGATCACCAGTGCTGACATCGCAGCCAGGGAGACCTACCTGCTGCGGGTCAACACCGCGCTGCAGGCTCGGTTGCAGGGCAGCTGGCGCCAGTCACGGATCTCCGTTCAGCTCTCGTGCAGCGGTTCGACCGTTCACGTGCTCCTGAAGGAACTGCACGAGACCGGTGCCATCACGACCCTCGACGAACGCAGCGAAGGCCTGCGGACGTTCATCGCTCTCCTGTGCTTTCTCTACTCGGCCGGCCGGGAAGTCCCACCGATCCTCATGATCGACGAGGCGGAGACCCACCTGCACCTCGACGCTCAGGCCGACCTGGTCGAAGTCCTGCACGGGCTGACCGAGGCGAGTCAGGTCCTCTACACGACGCATTCGCCCGGCTGCCTGCCGCCTGACCTCGGCACCGGGATCCGCCTGGTCGCAGCCAGCAGGAAGAACCCCGGCACGAGCGAGCTGCGCAACGACTTCTGGACGAACGAGCGGCCCGGGTTCAGCTCGTTGCTGTTCAAGATGGGCGCGGGAGCCGCGGCGTTCTCGGCGTGCCGGCACGCGGTGATCACCGAGGGTCCGACCGAGATGATCCTGCTCCCGACACTGATCAAGATGGCCACCGGCCAGCAGAACCTGCTCTACCAGGTGGCGCCGGGCCTCTCGAACTCGTCCGCGCGCGACCCGGAGCTGCAGGAGGTCGCCGCGAAGACGGCGTACCTGGTGGACGGGGACGCCGGCGGGGTGACGTTGAAGAACCAGCTCGTCAAGGCCGGGGTGATGGAGAGCCACGTGCTCTCGCTTCCCGAGGGTAATGCGATCGAGGACCTGCTGACCGCTGACTCGTACCTCGGAGCCGTGAACGCCCATCTGACCGAGTGCAGTCACACCGATCGCATCACCGAGTCCGACCTCGCGGAGGGCAAGACCCGCGGCAAGGCGGTCAGCGAGTGGTGCGCTCAGCGGGGGATCACGCCGCCCGGCAAGACGGTGATCGCGAACAAGCTGGTCAACAACCCGGATCAGATCAGCCTCGAGCCGGTGGCGGTGGCGTTCCTGAAGGACCTCCACCTCAAGCTGACGGACGTCCTCAAGCTCTAGGACGAGGCTGGCAGCGGGGGCAGGAGTACGAGGACCGGTTCATGAACGGCTCACGCACGATCGCCGCACCGCACCTCTTGCAGGGCCGGTTCTCCTGCCCGTACGCGTTCAACGACCGGTCGAAGTACCCGGACTGGCCGTTGATGTTGACGTAGAGCGCGTCGAACGACGTCCCACCCTGCCCCAGCGCCTCACGCATCACGTCGGTGGCGTGATCCAGCAGCTCAGCGGCCTTCACCTTGGTCAGCTTGTCCGTCATCCGGGTGCCGTGCAGGCGGGCGCGCCAGAGGGCCTCGTCGGCGTAGATGTTGCCGATGCCGGACACGAGGGTCTGGTCCAGCAGGGCGCGCTTGACCTCCGTGTGACGCAGGCGCAACGCGCGCACGGCAGCATCACGGGAGAAGAGAGGGTCCATGGGGTCGCGGGCGATGTGCGCGACCGTGTCGGGCACCAGAGTGCCGTCGACCTCGACCAGCTCGGCCAAGGCCAGGCCGCCGAAGGTTCGTTGGTCCACGAAACGGAGTTCTGGGCCGTCGTCTTCGAACCGGAAGCGGACGCGCAGGTGCTTCTCGTCGGGGGCCGACGAGGGTTGGACGAGCATTTGGCCGCTCATGCCCAGGTGCGCGAGCATGGCGGCTTTGTCGGCCAGTTCCACCCAGAGGTACTTGCCGCGGCGCCTGGCGGCGGCCATTGGCTGGCCTGCCAGGCGCGCGCAGAAGTCCGTGGAACCCAGGTCGTGCCGGCGGATTGCGCGTGGGTGCAACACCTCAACCGAGGAGATGACCCGGCCGGCGACGTGGGCTTCGAGGCCGAGGCGTACTACCTCGACCTCTGGGAGTTCGGGCACGTCAGGCTTCGGACTTGCCCTCGTCGACGGGCTGCGCTTCGATCACGGCGGCCTGCGGCTTGGTGGGCTTGAGCACCCACACACCCGCGCGGCTCGTGTCCCTGACCAGCACAAGTCCCTGGATGCCTCCGCTGCGGGAGGTGTTCACCGGCCCGCGGACGGTGCGGGTGCGGCGGTTCGTGCGGTTCCTGGTCGCATACATTGCGTGTCTCAGTCTTCCTCGGATGGGAGGGTCCCTGGCGTCACCGAGGCGCCGTTCTGTCCGTTCGCGGATCGGACCGACTCCTGCTCGGCCTTGACCCGCTCCGACAGAACATGATAAGCCGCTTCGGCGGCTTTCTGCTCGGCTTCCTTCTTGGTGCGCCCATCACCCTTGCCGTGAGGCTGGCCCCCGACGAGCACCGTGGCGGTGAACTCCTTGCGGTGGTCCGGCCCCTGGTCGTCCACGCGGTACTCGGGGACGCCGAGACTGGCTTGAGCGGTGAGCTCCTGCAGGCTTGTCTTCCAGTCCAGTCCAGCACCCAAAAGCGGAGCTTTGGCCAAGAGCGGATCGAACAGCCGGTGAACGAACGTTCGTGCGGTATCGATACCGAACTGCAGGTACACCGCACCGATGACGGCCTCGAGGCCGTCGGCGAGGATGCTCGCCTTGTCCCTGCCGCCGGTCAGCTCTTCGCCGCGCCCGAGCAGCAGGTGTGCGCCCAGCCCGCCCGGTCCCAGGTCACGCGCCACGCCCGCCAGTGCGTGCATGTTCACCACGCTGGCGCGGAGCTTCGCGAGCTGACCCTCGGGAAGATCGGGATGGGTGCGGTAGAGGTGGTCGGTGACGACCAGCCCCAGCACGACGTCTCCCAGGAACTCGAGACGCTCGTTCGGCGGCAGACCGCCGTTCTCGTACGCGTACGACCGGTGGGTGAGTGCAAGCCCGAGCAGCTCGGCGTCCAACTGGACGCCGAGCGCTTCGGTCAAAGTCGCGCGGTCAGCTTGCGGAGCGCGCGGCGGCTTTCCCCCCACTGCGTAACCGAGGAGATCAGGCCGGCTGAGCGACCTGGCGGCCAGCGTACTGACCACAGGCCGGGCAGGCGACGTGCTGCGGCTTCGGCTGGCGGCAAGCCTTGTTGGAGCACGCCACCAGGTGCACGGCAGACGTCTTCCACTGGGAACGGCGCGCACGGGTGTTCGAGCGCGACATCTTCCGCTTCGGGACGGCCACGACTACTTCTCCTCGTTGTTGTCATCGCTGAACCGCTCTTGCAACGCGGCCCAACGAGGGTCGATCGTCTCATGCCCGTGGTCGGGCCCGAGCTCCGCCCACCTGCCACCACACTCGGAGCAAAGCCCCTTGCAGTCCGGCTCGCAGAGCGGCGCCTGCGGCAGTGCGAGGACGATGGCGTCCCGCACCACAGGCTCGAGGTCGATCAGATCGTTCTCGATCCGGCTGACCTCGTCTTCATCAGTGGTCTCGTCCGTGGTGCTGTCCGGCCACGCGTACAGCTCCGTGATCCGGACCTCGACCTCGTCGGCGATGGGCTCGAGACACCTCGCGCACTCGCCTTCGACCTTGGCGGACGCCGTCCCCGAGACGAGCACGCCCTCCACGACCGATTCGATCAGGAGGTCGAGCTCTACCTCTCCGCCTTCCGGCACCGCGATCACACCGAGCAACCCCACACCTGCCGCGGGCACCGACCTGACGAAGGGTCGGCTGGAACCGGCGCGACGGCCGATGTCCCTGGTGTCGATGACCCAGGGACCGGATGCTGTGGGACGCGTGGACGCGTGACGATGCTCAGTCATGATCAGATTGGTTGCCGGCGGGGACCTACCACGTCCAGCCGGTCCAGGGTACGGGACGACGGCCTCACGCGTGAAATCCCCAGGTGATCGCACCTGCTCGTAGTAGTGCGAATCACACGTTCAGGCGCGCTGGTTCGTTAAGCACCGTAGTCGAACGGCGCGGAGGCTCCCGCGACGGCCGGTCCGCGCAGGTGCGACCGGCCCTTGCCGACCGACCTGAGCGTGTGCGCGAGGAGGTCCTCGAAGTCCGCGAGCTTGCCGTCCACGTACGCGTCACACTCCGAACGCAGCCTGATGGCCTCGCTCTGCGCGGCGTCGAGCACGCGTGCAGCCTCGGCGTGCGCCGCCCGGACGACCTCCTGCTCGTTGACGAGCCGGGCCTGCTCGGCGCGGCCGTCCTCGGTGGCGCGCTCGTAGTTGGCACGGCCCGCCTGGATCATCCGCTCGGCCTCGGCGTGCGAACGGCCCACCAGGTCGTCGTACTCCTGCCGGCCGGCGGCCACGGTCCGCTCCGCCTGGTCCTCCGCCTCGGCGATCATCCGCTCGGCGCGGGCGCGCGCGTCGGACAGCATCGCCTCGGCCTCGGCCTGCGCCTCCGCGAGCATGCGGTCGGCGTCCGCACGCGCCTTCGACACGCCCGCTTCCGCGTCGTGCTTGGCCTTGCCGACCAGCTCGTCCTTGTGGTCCAGCACGTCCTGCGCGTCGTCGAGCTCCGCGGGGATCGCGTCGCGCACGTCGTCGAGCAGTTCGAGCACATCACCGCGCGGCACCACGCAGCCCGAGGTCATCGGAACTCCGCGCGCTTCCTCGACGATCGTGACGAGCTCGTCGAGTGCCTCGAACACCCGGTACACGTCTCACTCCCTAACCCCTGTGGCTCCCACCCACAAGTGTGCCCTGCCGATCTCCCCGAAAGAGGGAGATCGGCAGGGCGTGTCAGGATTTGCCGTGACCATCAGCATCAGGCGGGCCACCGCGGCCGACGTCGACGCGATCGTGGCGATGCTCGCCGACGACCCGCTCGGAGCCCGGCGCGAGAAGCCCGGCGACCCCTCCTACCTCAAGGCGTTCGAGGTGATCGACGCCGACCCGCACCAGTACCTGGCCGTGGCCGAGGCCGGCGGGGAGGTCGTGGGGACCCTGCAGCTCACGTTCACGTCCGGCCTGTCCCGCCTGGGCATGACCCGCGTCACGGTCGAGGCCGTGCGCGTGCGCTCCGACCAGCGCGGCAACGGCCTCGGCGAGCACCTGATGAGGTGGGCGATCGACGAGGCCCGCGCACGCGGCTGCGGTCTGGTGCAGCTCACGACGGACGCGTCACGGGTGGACGCGCACAGGTTCTACGAGCGGCTCGGCTTCACCGCGTCGCACGTGGGGATGAAGCTGCCTCTTTAACGGGTCTCCGCGAGGCGCTGCTGCAGCCGCTGCTCGACGGAGGCCGGCAGCAGCGTCGAGACGTCACCGCCGTACGTCGCAACCTCCTTGACCAGCGAGGACGCGAGGAACGAGTACTGCGGGCTGGCCTGCATGAACAGCGTGTCGACGCCCGTGAGCTGGTGGTTCATCTGCGCCATCTGCAGCTCGTAGTCGTAGTCGCTGACCGCGCGCAGGCCCTTCACGATGGCCTTGATGTGGTTCTCGCGGCAGTAGTCGACCAGCAGCCCGTGCCAGGAGTCGACGCGCACGTTGTCCCACTGCGCGGTGACCTCGCGCAGCATCTCCTGGCGCTCCTCGACGGAGAACAGGGTGCGCTTGTTCTTGTTGATGAGCACGGCGACGACGACCTCGTCGAAGAGGTGCGCGGCTCTCCCGATGATGTCCAGGTGGCCGTTGGTTACCGGGTCGTAGGAGCCGGGGTACACGGCACGCGTCATGGATCGGACGTTAGCACCCGATCGGACGCCTCCAGGCGTGTCCGTGGTTCTCGTCACCCATCAGTACGCACCTGCGCCCAATAGACCGCGGTGTCCCCATATCGCTTGGCACGCAAGGGTTCCACCTCGTCCGGCCAAGCAGGTTCGCCACTTCGCGAAGCACGTTCGACAATCAGCACCGCATCCCCGGCGAGCCGAGGCACGAGCCCGTTCAGAACTTTCGCGAGCTCGTCATCACTCACCGCGTACGGCGGATCGGCGAACACGACGTCGAACTTGTCCCCTTCACCGGTGACGAAGACCTCAGCCGTCCGGTTCGCAATGGTCGTGTTGCCGAACCCGAGCTCCCGCGCGTTGCCCTTGAGCACCTCAGCGGCCCGCTTGTCCGACTCCACGAACGTCGCGTGCCCGGCCCCTCGACTCAACGCCTCGAACCCGAGCGCCCCCGACCCCGCGTACAGGTCCAGCACCTTCGCCCCCTCGAGATCCATCATGGCCTCGAGGGAACTGAACAGCGCCTCCCGCACCCGCTCGGACGTGGGCCGAGTCCCCTTCGGCGGCACCTTGAGCCTCCGACCTCCGGCAGTCCCGGCAACAATTCGCGTCACCGCTCCATCGTCCCAGGTGCATCCTGTGCGCATGACCCGCCACCAAGACTCCGGCGACTGCCTCTGCGCACTGGCCGACCACCCGGTCCTGGCGGTGTGCCCGTCCTGCACGGCCCAGGCCCTGATCACCTCAGGCCGCCTGGTCTGCCCAACCTGCGCCCACACGCGCCCCTACGCCCGAACCTGGTGCTGGGACGACCAGCGCTTCGTACCGGACCTGTGGCTGCGAACCCCTTGCGCCGGCCACACGCTGTGGGCACTGAACACCGCACACCTGGACCTGCTGGAGTCCTACGTGACCGCAAAACTGCGCGAGGACCCACCTTCTTCTTCAACGCGGCGAATGACCGTCCTGGCCAAACTCCCCACGTGGCTGAAGTCGGCCAAACACCGCAACGAGGTCCAGCGGGCCCTCCGCCGCCTGCGAGCTACCGCCCCAGGTGCGCCCCACCGTTGACGGCCAGCACCTGCCCCGTGATGTGCCCAGCAGCCTCCGACCCGAGGAACCCGACAAGCGCAGCCACGTCCTCAGGCGTCCCAGCCCGCCCGTTCTTCGTCTGCGAGATCAGCATCTCCAGCCGCTCCTCAGTCATCGACTCCCCGAAGAACTCGGTGTCCACGATCAACCCGGGCGACACGACGTTGGCGGTGATCCCACGCCCACCGAGCTCCCCAGCAAGATCAGCAGTCCACGCCTCCACCGCAGCCTTCGCGGCCCCGTAACTCCCACCACCCCGCCGCCCGGCGATCGACCCGATGGTGATCACCCGGCCGTTGTCGGCGAGCCGCGGAGCCAAAGCCTCCGTGACCAACACAGCACTGACGACGTTCGCCTCGTAGTTGGCAAGCCATCGAGTCTTGGTGTCCTCGTGACTGACGTTGCCACCGGCGTTGTTGACGAGAACGTCCACCTTGGACGGAAGCCGCGACAGCGCCCCAGCGACCGCATCCGGATCGGTGGCATCAAAGGCAACGTGCCGAACACCAGGAACCTCAGCGAGCACCTCTGCCCGCCGCCCGGTGATCGTGACGTCCATCCCTTGCTTGACGAACTCAAGCGCGATGGCCCGCCCAATGCCAGTGCCACCACCAGTAACCACTGCTGTACGCATTGCTCCCCAAATCGACTACACCCCAACGTACGCCTGGTGATCAAGCGAGACGGCCTGCGCAACCGGCGCGACCAGAAAACTCAAACGAGCCCCTGCCACCACCCATCCACCTCACCAGGCGAATCCACATCAACCCGCTCCCCAGGCCGAGGCACCGCAACCCGCATCCCCCGAGCCTTGACCTCCCGCCAAACCCGATCCACAGGCTCAGTCCAAGGATGCAGCGCCAGGTTGAAAGTCGCCCAGTGGACAGGAATCAACAACCCACCCCCAAGATCCTCAAACGCCTGCACCCCTTCCTCAGGCGTCATGTGGATGTCAGGCCAAGCATCGTTGTACGCCCCAACCTGCATCAACACAGCATCAAACGGCCCATGAGCAGCCCCGATAGCCGAATACCCAGGAAAGTACCCAGTGTCCCCGCTGTAGAACACAGACCGAGAACCACGAGCAATCACCCAAGAAGCCCACAAGGTGACGTTCCGCTGCACCGACCGCCCAGAAAAGTGCTGCGCCGCAGTACAAGTGAGCGTGAACCCGTCAACGGAGAACGACTCGTCCCAGTCCAACTCAACAATCCGCGTGCCAGGCACGTCCCACCGCCGAAGATGCGCCCCCAACCCCAACGGCACCACGAACACCGCCGACGACACCCGAGTCAGCTCCCGAACCGTCTGCATGTCCAGGTGGTCGTAGTGGTCGTGCGACACCACAACCGCACTCAAAGCAGGCAAATCCGACAACTCGTGCGGCACTGGGTGCAACCGCCGAGGCCCGACGTGCGCAGACGGCGACACCCGGTCACTCCACACGGGATCCACCAACACCGCGGCCCCGTCGATCTCGATCAACGCGGAAGCGTGGCCGTACCAGGTGATGTGCAGCCCAGAGCCGACAGGAGCGGAGGGTCCGACGAGCGGAACCGCCACGGACGGCTTGCGGTCCTCACCGCCGGAGATGAAGTCGCGCAACGAGAAGGAGTCGCGGTCCGGGACCGTGCGGACTTCCTTGTCGTTGTGGAACTTGCCGTTGCGGTAGCGCGGCGACCGCGCCATCTGCGCCGGGTCCGGCCTTCCTCCCAGCTGCTTCGGCACGTCCCGCAGCGCCCACGCCACGCCCGCCAGTCCGAGCAGCCCGGCCAACGCCTTCTTCATGATGCGATTCCCTCTCCCTGACCCCGTGCTCGGTGCAACGCACGGAATCGTCGTCGAGTTCCTCGCCCCTCGCAGCACGAAGGGCCCGGCCACCGAGGCCGGGCCCTTCGCACAACATCAGCTACTCCAGGACGATCAGCAGGTCTCCACCTTCGACCTGCTGGGCGCCGCGCAACGCCAGGCGCTGCACGCGGCCCGCCTTCGGGGCGGTGATCGCGGCCTCCATCTTCATGGCCTCGATCGTCGCGACGGTCTGGCCCGCGTCGACGCTGTCGCCCTCGGCCACCGCCGCCGTCACCACGCCCGCGAACGGTGCCGCGACGTGGTTCGGGTTGCTCCGATCAGCCTTTTCCGCGGCCGGGATGTCGGCCGCCACCGAACGGTCGCGGACCTGGATCGGGCGCAGCTGGCCGTTCAGGGTCGCCATGACCGTGCGGATGCCGCGCGCGTCGGCCTCGGAGATCGCCTCCAGGCCGATGAGCAGGCGGACGCCCGGTTCCAGGTCGACCGAGTACTCCTCGCCCGGCCGCAGGCCGTAGAAGAAGTCCTTGGAGCGCAACACCGACGTGTCGCCGTAGGCGTCGCGGTGAGCCCGGAACTCTCTCGTGGGCGCCGGGAACAGCAGGCGGTTCAAGGTCGCGCGGCGGTCGTCGACCAGCCCCGCCTCGTCCTCTGCCGACAGCTCCTCGATCGGCTTGGGAGCCGGGCGGCCCTCCAAAGCCTTGCTGCGGAACGGCTCCGGCCAGCCGCCGGGCGGGTCGCCCAGCTCGCCGTGCAGGAAGCCGATCACCGACGCCGGGATGTCGTACTTGCCGGGGTCGGCCTCGAAGTCCTTCGGTGCCACGCCGGCACCGACGAGGTGCAGCGCGAGGTCACCGACGACCTTGGACGACGGCGTCACCTTCACCAGGTGGCCGAGCATGCGGTCGGCGGCCGCGTACATCGACTCGATCTCCTCGAACTTCTCGCCGAGGCCGAGTGCGACCGCCTGGGTGCGCAGGTTCGAGAGCTGACCACCGGGGATCTCGTGGTGGTACACGCGGCCGGTCGGGCCGGGGATGCCGGACTCGAACGGCGCGTAGATCTTGCGCACGGCCTCCCAGTACGGCTCCAGGTCGCACACGTTCTGGAGGTTGAGGCCGGTGGAGTGCTCGGTGTGGTCCGTCAGCGCCACGATCGACGACAGCGGCGGCTGCGACGTCGTGCCCGCCATCGACGCGGTGGCGCCGTCGATCGCGTCCACACCCGCCTGGACGGCGGCGAGGTACGTGGCCAGCTGGCCACCCGCCGTGTCGTGCGTGTGGAGGTGGACCGGGAGGTCGAACTCCTTGCGCAGCGCGGAGATCAACCGCGCCGCGGCCGGTGCCCGCAGCAGGCCCGCCATGTCCTTGACGGCCAGCACGTGCGCACCGGCGCCGACGATCTGCTCGGCGAGCTTGAGGTAGTAGTCCAGTGTGTACAGACGCTCGTCCGGGTTGGACAGGTCGCTCGTGTAGCAGAGCGCGACCTCGGCGACCGCCGTCCCGGTCTCGCGCACGGCCTCGATCGCCGGGCGCATCTGCTCGACGTCGTTCAGGGCGTCGAAGATCCGGAAGATGTCGATGCCGGTGTTCGTCGCCTCCTGCACGAACGCCTTGGTGACCGCCTCCGGGTACGGCGTGTAGCCGACCGTGTTGCGGCCGCGCAGCAGCATCTGCAGGTTGATGTTCGGCACGGCCTCGCGCAACGCCGCGAGCCGCTCCCACGGGTCCTCGGCGAGGAACCGCAGCGCCACGTCGTAGGTCGCGCCGCCCCAGCACTCCAGGGACAGCAGCTCCGGCGTCATGCGCGCGACGTGCGGCGCTACGGCGAGCAGGTCCTTGGTGCGTACTCGAGTGGCGAGCAGCGACTGGTGCGCGTCGCGGAACGTCGTGTCCGTGACGCCGACCGCCTTGCTCTCCCGCATCCACCGCGCGAAGCCCTCGGGGCCGAGCTCGACGAGCTTCTGCTTGGAGCCGGCGGGCGGTTCGGCGTTGAGGTCGACGACCGGCAGCTTCTCGCGCGGGTCCACCGCGGTCGGGCGAGTGCCGTTGGGGTGGTTGACCGTGACGTCCGCGAGGTAGGTCAGCAGGCGCGTACCGCGGTCGGCCGAGTGGCGCGCGGTCAGCAGGTGCGGGCGCTTCTCGATGAACGACGTGGTGACGCGGCCCTCGTAGAAGTCCGGGTCGTCCAGCACGGCCTGGATGAACGGGATGTTCGTGGACACACCGCGGATGCGGAACTCCGCGATCGCACGGCGCGCACGGGCGACGGCGAGACCGAAGTTGCGGCCGCGGCACGTGAGCTTCACGAGCATCGAGTCGAAGTGCGGGCTGATCGCCATGCCCGCGCCGGCCGTGCCGCCGTCGAGGCGGATGCCGGAACCACCGGGCGAGCGGTAGGCGCTGATCGTGCCGGTGTCCGGGCGGAAGCCGTTGGCCGGGTCCTCCGTGGTGATGCGGCACTGCAGCGCCGCACCGCGCAGCTGGACGGTCTCCTGGGACAGGCCGAGGTCGTCCAGCGACTCACCAGAAGCGATGCGCATCTGCGACTGCACGAGGTCGACGTCGGTCACCTCCTCGGTGACCGTGTGCTCGACCTGGATGCGCGGGTTCATCTCGATGAAGACGTAGTGGCCCTGCGGGTCGAGGAGGAACTCGACGGTGCCGGCGTTGCGGTAGCCGATGTGGCGCGCGAACTTCACGGCGTCGTTGCAGATGCGGTCGCGCAGCTCGGGGTCGAGGTTCGGCGCGGGCGCGATCTCGATGACCTTCTGGTGGCGCCGCTGCACGGAGCAGTCGCGCTCGAAGAGGTGGATCACGTTGCCCTGGCCGTCGGCGAGGATCTGCACCTCGATGTGGCGCGGCTCGACCACGGCCTGCTCGAGGAACACGGTCGGGTCGCCGAACGCCGATTCCGCCTCACGCGACGCGGCTTCGAGGGCCTCGCGCAGCACGGCCGGGTCGTCGACCTTGCGCATGCCTCGGCCACCACCACCGGCGACGGCCTTGACGAACACGGGGAACCGCATCGACTTCGACGCTTCGAGCAGCTCGTCCACGTTCGACGACGGCTCGCTCGACTCCAGCACCGGCAGGCCGGCCTCGCGGGCGGCGGCGATGGCGCGCGCCTTGTTGCCCGTGAGCTCCAGCACCTCGGCGACGGGGCCGATGAACGTGAGACCGGCCTCGCGGCAGGCCATCGCGAGCTCCGGGTTCTCGGACAGGAATCCGTAACCGGGGTAGATCGCGTCGGCGCCGGCCTTCCGGGCAGCCTTGATGATCTCGTCGACGGAGAGGTAGGCGCGGACGGGATGTCCGGGTTCGCCGATCTCGTAGGACTCGTCCGCCTTCAACCGGTGCAGCGAGTTGCGGTCCTCGTGAGGGAAGACGGCGACCGTTCCAGCGCCCAGTTCGTAGGCGGCTCGGAACGCGCGAATCGCGATCTCGCCGCGGTTGGCGACAAGAACCTTGCGGAACATCCGTTGCCCTCCCGGAGTTACTCGACGGTCAGTTCGGGCACGTTACCGTGCGACTCTTGCCTGTTGGGAGGACTGTCTCACGTGATGGGTGTCATCGTGATCGGTCCGGCTCGTGAGAATTGTCGCGGTTTGAGGGCTGGCTGAACACCAGCCACCCGGTCAGACTCCACCCGGTAGTGGGATTAACCAGATCGAGTGACGATCTTGATAACCATCTCGGTAGGGTGAGCCATATGGCCGGGGCTGATGGAGCCGGGCAGCCTACTGCCCGCACACCGCATTTCGACGTTGTCCTTCGTGGTTACAACCAGCGACAGGTGAATGAACGCGTCACTCGCCTGGAGTTCGACCTCAAGAACGCGAACCGCTCCCGAGACGCGGCTGCCGCGCAGGTGGCGGAGCTGACCAAGCTCCTGAACTCGATGCGCGCCGATCTCGACAAGACCAAGATGCAGCTCCACAACCTCGCCAACAGCCCCGTGAGCGCGTCGAACGTCACCGAGCGTGTCCGCGTGATGATGTCGCTGGCCGAGGAAGAGATCGCGGACATCCGCAAGGACGCCCTCGACAAGGCCGCCGCGACCCGTGCCGAGGCCGAGAAGCAGGCCGCCGAGCAGCGGGAGAGCCACAACCGCCTCCTCGCCGAGACCGAGGCCCGCCGCAAGCAGCTGGAAGTCGCCCACCAGCAGCGCACGACCGAACTCGAGAAGCAGTTCGCCGAACGCAGGGCGGAGCTCGAGGCCGAGCACGAGGCGCTGCGCACCAAGCTCGTCTCGGAGCACGAGAACCTCGTCGCCGAGGTGCGCGCGGAGGGCGAGCGCGTGGCCGCCGAGTTCGAGCAGAAGTCGGCCGACCTGGACGCCCGCCGAGTGGAGCTCGACCAGAAGTACAAGGCGTACCACGACGAACTGGACAAGGAGTACGACGGCCTCGAGGCGAAGCTGACCGCGGAGCACCAGAAGGTGCTGGCGGACGCGCGGGCCGAGGCCGAGCGCATCGCCGCCGAGTCCGAGGTCGCGCGCGTCGAGGCGTTGCAGAAGCTCGACGACGCCCTGAAGGCCAAGCAGGCCGAGGCCGAGAAGGTGCTCGCCGACCTCGAGGCCGAGGCGCTCGCGAAGGCCGAGAAGACCACCTCCGACGCGTCCGCGCAGGCGACCGCCCTGGTCAGCGCGGCCGAGGAGAAGGCGGCGACGACCCTGCGCGAGGCCTCGGAGAAGGCCGAGACCACGGTGCGCGAGGCCGACGAGAAGGCCACCACGCTGGTGCGCGACGCCGAGGCCAGGACGTCAGCCCTCGTCCGCGAGGCCGAGGAGAAGTCGGCCGCCGCGGTGGCCGAGGCCGACCAGCGCGCGGCGGCGGCGTCCGAGAAGGAAGCCTCGCTGCGGGCGGCGCACGACAACCTCGCCACGCAGTTCCACGCGGCCCAGGCGGCGGTGGAGGCGGCGATGACGGTGCTGAAGCCGCTGGAGGACGGTTCGGCCGACGAAGCCCCTGCCGAGCAGGCGACCGAGCAGCTGCCGAAGCCGCGCCAGAACTGACCTCAGCCGGGGAACGGCGGCAGGCCGCTGGTCGCCCAGCTCGTGTGGCAGACGCCCTCGGCCACGTAGTCGCTGGCGAACCCGATCAGCGAAGCCCCGTCGAGCGACGCCACCCCGGCGGGGTGGTAGTTCGGGCAGTTGTCGTCGCGCGCGCCGGGCACCGGAACCGGCGCGGGCGCCTCGTACCAGCCGTCCGCGCCGCCGTTCTCCGAGACGAAGACCGTCCTGCCGTTGCCGGGATCGACCTTGCCGTTGGCGGACATCAGCATCTGCCCCATGAGGATCACGCGCCCGCGCGACGTGCCGTTGGGCGCGAGCACGATCGACGGCGTGTGCGCGAAGTACTTGCCGTCCTTCGTCGTCGGCCGCTCCCCGAACCACTTCGGGTCGCCCCAGTGCACGCCGTCCGGTGACGTCCGGTGGAACGCCTCGCAGAAGTACTGGTTCGGCTGCGCGCAGATCTCGTACATCATGTAGTACTCGCCCGTCGGCAACCGCTTGACCTGCGACATCCCCGGCCGGTACGCCCTGGGCTGGACCGCGACGATCTTCTGCTTCGCCGACCAGTTCCTGCCGTCCTCGGACACCGTCCTGCCGATGTACTGGCTGTGCCCCGGATCCGTCTCGTCGGCGAAGTAGCAGTTCAGCCTGCCGTCCGCGTCGACGGAAAGGTCCGGTTCCCACAGCCCGCCGCCTTTGCCCGCCCGCGCGCACTCGGACAGGTACTCCCACGTCTCACCGGCGTCGCGGCTGCGCCAGATCCGCGCCTTCAACCCCTCCGACTTGAGCCCCACCGACCCCGCCCACAACACGGTGCCCGCGGGCATGTCCCCGACCTGCCGCGGCAGCTCGTAGAGGTGACCGCAGCACAGCGCGTGGGAGGCCTCGGGATCGCTGAACCTGCTGATCTTGCGAAACCGCTGGCCGTTGCGGTTGGCGCGCAGGACATCGACGTCCTGGAACCGGTCGAGCACCACGAGGATCGCGCCGCGGCGGGAGCCGTGTTCGAGGCGGATGGCGTGGGGGTAGCGGGATTCCTCGCCGGTCAGCACCTTGGGGCTCGCTCCGGCTGGGGGTGGGGCCAGGATCGAGAGGGCGAGGACGGCCACGAGCGTGGTGGTGATCAGGCGGCGCACGGGTGGGAACGTACGGCTCGGGTGGGGTGGGGTGGCGGGTGGCGCGCGTACACCTTCAGGTGATTGGGAGGTGGGAGGGTTTGAGGCGCGGCTGGCGGCTCACGGGTGGCGGCTGGCTGGGGTGGTGCCGATCGGCGAAGAACCGATCGATCGAGGTGTGGTGGAGCGGGCGCGACTGGGCCAGGCGCTCGGCGTGGGTCGGCAGACGAACGGGCAAGGTTTGTCGGCGGCCGAGAGCAGACGGTCGGCCGCGGTCGGTCAGACCGCGGCCTTTCCGGCGGGCGTGGGCGGCTAGTAGTGCTTTGTCAGGTCGACCAGGAGTCTGGGCAGCAAAAGCGCCGGTAGTCGCGCTCTCACGGTGTCGTGTCCGTCAGTTGGCTGTACTTAGCGGCGAATATAATCGTTTACTGATCACGCTAACTACTGCCAACTTTGCTGGTAGTGGCCGCGAGAGCGGGTAGCGCCACCTCGCCGCAGAGCTCGCGGTGCGCGTCCAACAGCCGATCCGTTCGCATACCTGCAGGTCAGTGCAACCTAACGAAGCACTCCTAGGTCTTTTCCAGGAACTCCGCCCGTTCCTCCGTCAGCAGCGTCGCCACCATCCCCGCCAGCCCCGGATGCCTCACCAGGTCCGGGTCCGCGTCCACCACGCGCTGGGCGGCCACCCGCGCGTCCGCGATGATGTCCTCGTCGCGCAGCAGGGAGAGCATCTTCAGGGCCGAGCGGCGGCCTGACTGGGCGGCGCCGAGGATGTCGCCTTCCCGGCGCAGCTCCAGGTCCAGCTGGGCCAGTTCGAAGCCGTCCAGAGTGGACTCGACGGCGCGGAGGCGTTCCATCGTGGCCGTCATCTCCGGCATTTCGGTGACGAGCAGGCACAGGCCCGGCGCACTGCCTCGGCCCACGCGGCCGCGGAGCTGGTGTAGCTGTGAGACGCCGAAGCGGTCCGCGTCCATGATGGCCATGACGGTGGCGTTCGGGACGTTGACGCCCACCTCGATGACGGTGGTGGCGACGAGTACCTGGACCTCGTTGGCCGCGAAGGCGCGCATCACGGCGTCCTTCTCGTCCGGGGGCATGCGGCCGTGCAGGATCTCCACGCGCAGGCCGCGCAACGGGCCCTGCGCCAGCATGGTCGCCACGTCGATCACGGACAGCGCCGGGCGCTTGTCCTCGTCGTCGGACTTCGCGGGTTCCTCGTCGCCGATGCGCGGGCAGACGAAGTACGCCTGGTGGCCTGCCGCCACCTCCTCGCGCACGCGGGCGAACGCGCGGTCCAGCCACGTCGGCTTCTCGCGCACCGGGACCACCGAGGTCTTGATGGGCGAGCGGCCGCCCGGCAGCTCGCGCAGGGCCGAGACCTCCAGGTCGCCGTAGACGGTCATGGCCACCGTGCGCGGGATCGGGGTCGCGGTCATCACCAGCACGTGCGGGTTCTCGCGTTCGCCCCGCGCGGAAAGAGCGGCGCGTTGCTCGACGCCGAAGCGGTGCTGCTCGTCGACCACGACGAGGCCGAGCGAGTGGAACTCCACCTTCTCCTGGATGATCGCGTGCGTGCCGACGACGATGCCCGCCTCGCCGGTCACGATGTCGAGCAACGCCTGGCGCCGCTGGGCCGTGTTCATCGAGCCGGTCAGCAGCGTCACGCGCGTCGCGTCCTCCGCGCCGCCCAGCTGGCCTGCCTGGGCGAGGTCGCCGAGCATCTCCTGCAGCGAACGGGCGTGTTGTGCCGCAAGGACTTCCGTGGGGGCGAGCATGGCGGACTGACGGCCCGCGTCGACGGTCTGGAGCATGGCTCGCAACGCGACCATGGTGTTGTGGGTGACCACGAAGTGGTCGGTGACGTAGAGCTGGTCCGGATGCGCGACCGAAATGCACTGCACCGGCTTGCGGCCGACGAACTCGACCGCTCGGATCGCCCGCACGGGCTTCTCGTATTTGGTGCGTTCCTTGACGAGTTCCGCTTTCCGAGTCAGTCGGAACGGCGGGAACTCGTTCGGCAACCGGAGACTGACGTGGTGGTACGTGCTTCCCGTTATCTCGACCGGGCGGACCCTGCCCGTGCCACCGAGCGACTCCGCCAGCCAGGAGACCTGCTCGGCGAGCCGTGCCGACGCCGAGAAGAACGTGACGTGCTCCTGGTCAGGCGTGCCCTCGGTGTCCAACAGCCCTTGCAGGACCGCGTGACGGACCTTGACCGGAGCGACCAGGTAGCTCTCCGGCAGGAACTTCTCGGCGGCGGCGTGGCCGTGGACCCCCGCTGTCCGCAACGCGGTGAGTACCGGGGTCGGCCAGTCGGGCTCAGCGAGGCGTGCGCCCTCCGGAAGGGCCTCCTCCAGTGCGACCAGCAGCTCCGGATCGGCGCCGGTGAACGTGCCGTCGAGCAGCGAGCCGGCCCCGATCACCAACCCCAGCGCGTACGGGTCCAGTGGCCGTTCGCTCAGGCAGTCCAGCTCAGGCGCTTCCACCACGGGCAGATGCCACTTCGGCCCACCGTTCGCGGTCGTGAGATCGTCGCGGATCTCCCGCAACGTCAGAACCTTGAGCGGATTGCCCCGATCTCGGCGCACTGTCGTGTTCACAGCCCAGAGGTGCTCGAGATCAGACTCGACGCTGCGTCCATCGGAAAGGACGACGCGGTAGACATCGCGCTCTCCCTGAGGAAACACGCCAGTCACCGTCGTGACCTCGCCACTCGGTGCGATCACTTCATCGCCAACGTGGAGGTCGCCCATGCGACGGAAGCCGGTCGGCGTGAGCACGAGCGAGTCGAGCGGTTGAGCCTTGCCCGACCCCACCTCCCCTTGCAGCAGGCGGTTCATGGGCACGACCGACTCGAGGTCGGAGGCGATCTGCTCGCCGACCTCCACCTGGCCCTTGGTCAGCTCGAACGGCAGCCGCGCGTCGAACGCGTCCAGGATCCCGCCGGCACGGCGCGCGCACGAAGGGGCGGGGCGCGCCCTGGAAGCCTTGCGGCGCTGCGCGAGCGTCAGCTGCACGGCCAGGGCCTCGTCCCACTTCAGCCGTTGCTGCGCCACGGAGATCTGCGCCCAGCTCTCCGGGCGGTGGATCGCCCTCAGCGCCTCCTCCAGGCCGATCAGGCCCTGCTCGGCGCGGAAGTCGGCGGGCAGCGGGTCCTCCGGCACGCCGTCCCAGATCTCCAGCAGCTGCTTGACGCAGTTCGCGATGTTCCACGTGTTGATGTGCTGCGACGCCGGGTAGACGGGCAGGAAGGCCTGCAGGAACGACGATCCGTCCTGCTCCGGGGTGAGGATCTCGAACGCCGGGTGCACCAGCTGGAGGTTCTGCCGGTAGCGGCCGACCTTGCCCGCGAACAGCGCGCGCGTGCCCGGCAGCAGCTCCTGCTCGGCCACGAACGCCACCTTGCCGAAGAACACGAGGTGCAGTTCGGACGTGCCGTCCGTGATCACCGCTTCGGTCATGTGGCCGTGCCGGGCCTTCATGCGCCGCTTGGTGCACTTGCGCACCTCGGCCTGCACCGTCACGTGCTCGTCGATTTCCAGGGACCTGATGTCGGTCAGCTTCCCGCGCTCGTCGTAGCGGCGCGGGTAGTGGCGCAGCAGGTCACCGACCGTCGTGAGGCCGAGGCCGGTCTCCAGTGCGTCGGCGGTCTTCTTGCCGAGCAACGGCTGCAGCTTGTCGTCGAAGGAGATCATCGCGCCCCATTGAACTACTCGACACCGACAAAAATGACCGCGTCCGGCTGACCGCCCGGATACGCCGTCACTTCCACCTCCGGATGGGTGACCCGCAGGTGGTCTTCGAGCACGTCCACCAAACCACCTGGGCTGTCGGCGCCCAAAATCACGGTCACCAGTTCGCCGCCGCCGGCCAGCATGCGGTCGACCAGGCGGCAGGAGAGGTCCATCAGCAACTCCGGGGTGGCGGGACCGGGTTCGATCAGCACGACCTCGCCGTCCAGCATGCCCAGCAGGTCGCCCGGCTGGCAGCGGCCGACCCAGGTGATGGCCTCGTCGGCGGCGATCGAGAGCTCACCGCGGCGCGTGGCGGCAGCGGCCTCGGCCATGGCGACGACGTCATCACCAGCGCGCCGGGACACGTCGTGCACGGCCAACGCCGCGAGGGCCTGCACTGGCGAGAACGTCGGCACCACCACCACGTCCTGCCCTGCGGCCTGTGCGTAGGCCACGGCCTCCTCTAGCGCCTCACGGATGTCCGGATCACCAGGCAGCACGGCGACGTGACGCGCGCGCGTCGACACGATGGACGACAACAGGTCGGTGGGCGTCGCCGAAGATGAAGCGAGGTCGAAAACGATGGCACCCTCTGCACGGAAGAGGTCCACAGCGCCGCTCACCACCACCACGATCGCCCTGTCACGCACGAAGCGGGACGCCTGAGCGGCGATCTGGTCGGCGAACCGCGCCACCGTGATGCGGTGTGGACGTCCAGCGCGCACACCTGCCTCGATGGCCGCGCCTATGTCGTTGCAGTGCACGTGGACGGTCCACAGCGAAGCGCCGTCACCCACCACCGACACGCAGTCACCGAGCAGGTTCAGCGACGCACGCAGCTCGACGACCTCCTCCTCCGAGGTGTCGTCGAGCAGGTACATGACCTCGTACTCGAACTCCGACGACCCGCCCTCGCGCTCGGTCGTCAACGACTCGGGCGTGCGCGGCAGCAACGGCGCGTCCACCGGCGCTTCCACGGCCTGCCCGGTGATCACCGCGGCCAGTGTGTCCAACAACACAACGAGCCCACGTCCACCCGCGTCGACGACCCCCGCCTTGGCCAGCACAGCGAGCTGACGCGGCGTATCGGCCAATGCGATCGCACCCGCGCGCGACGCCGCCATCACCACCTCGTCCAGCTCGTCCGACGGACAGTCGCGAGCGGCCTCGGCGGCGGCGTGCAGCACCGACAGGACCGTGCCCGGCACAGGCTTGGACACAGCAGCAGTGGCGAGTTCATCGGACCGTTGGAGAGCCTTGCGCAGTGCGGACCCGGTGACGACGGAGACCTCCTGCACGGACTCCGCCAGGCCCCTGAGCACCTGCGACAGGATCACGCCGGAGTTGCCGCGGGCCCCGGCCAGGGCTCCGCGGGCCAGCGCGGACAACGCGTCACCGACCGTGGAGATGGGCGAGCGCAGCAGCGCGTCGAGCGCCGACTGCATCGTGTGCAGCAGGTTGGTACCTGTGTCACCATCCGGTACGGGGAAGACGTTGATCTGGTCGATCGACTCCCGGTTGGCGTCCAACGACCGCACGCACGCGTCCGCCCACCTGCGCACCGCGACCGCATCCATGACCTGCATGGCGGCGAGGGTATCCACCCGGTTTGGTCGCGGGTGAACCAACCAGCTACCCTTGCTGGGTTGCCGTGCCCGGTTGAGGCTTGTGCACGCTTGCGCGCCCACCGGGACGCGAGACTTACCGCTTGAGGAACCTGAAGGAGTGGCTGACGTGGCTGCCGTGTGCGACGTCTGTGGCAAGGGGCCGGGCTTCGGCCATTCGGTTTCGCACTCCCAGCGGAAGACGAACCGCCGCTGGAACCCGAACATCCAGTCTGTGCGCGCGAAGGTTTCGGCCTCGCAGCGCCAGCGCATCAACGTGTGCACCTCGTGCCTGAAGGCCGGCAAGGTCGTGCGCGGCTGATAACGCCACAGGATCAACTCGAGGAGAGCTCGGCGGAAGCCGGGCTCTCTTCTTTTTTGTCGAACACTGCGCGTTTCAGGGCCCGGTGCACGAACACCAGACAGGCGACACCGCTGAGCAACGCCCCGGCACCACCCAGCGCGAACACCGCCTGCGGCCCGATGACGAGCAACAACCCGCCCGCAGCAGCCGTGCCCAGCAGGTTCGCCCCGATCACCATCGACCCGACCGCGGCGAACGCCCGCCCGCGCATCTCCTCGGGCGTGCGCAACCGCACGATGGCGTTCAGGGCCACGTTGTGCACACCGTTCGAGATGCCACCGATGACCCAGCCGGTCCCGGCCGCGACAACGAACGGGAACGTCGCCGGGATCAGCACCCCGATGCCCGTGGTGATGGCGGCGACGGCGATCGCGTGCGCAACCCCGGAAACGGTCTCCAACCGGGCGGCGAGCCTGTTGCCGACCAGGATCCCGGTCATCCAGCACGCCTGCATCGCGCCGAGCACGAACTCGTCGCCGTGCAGCACGTACCGGACGAACGCGGGATCGGCCACGTTGATCACCACGACCGCGCCGACGCAGAAGGCCAGCCCGATGATCGCCGCGAACAGCACCGGATCACGCCGGACGTGCCGGATGCCCGCGAGCGCACTGGGGCGCGACGAGTGCTCGCCGGAAGGCCGGCGTTCCGTGCGCACGAACGCCAGCAGCACCGCGTAGGCGAGGAACGTGCCCCCGTCGATGAGCAACGCGGCGGGGTGACCGAAGAACCCGGCGAGCAGCGCACCACCGGTGACACCCGTCATGCTGCCGAGACTGCGCCCGGTGCTGAGCCACGCGTAACCGCGCGTGGCTTCTTCTTCGCCGGCGATGTGCGGCACGAGAGCGGAGATGCAGGGCTGGGCGACCGCACGGCCGCAGCCCGAGAGCAACACCAGCGCCACCACGAAGACGGGCTGCCCCATCAACGGGGCGATGGCCGCGATCGCGACGCCCTGGAACAGCAGCGCGACGATCAGCAGGCGGCGGTTGGGAAGGCGGTCGACGAGCACGCCGGCGAGAGGTGCTCCGAGCACGAGCGGCAGCAGTTCGGCGATCAGGATGGCGGCGACCAGCAACGAGCTGATCGGAGTGGCCCAGAAGACCAGGACGAGCAGCGACAACGAGTTGCCGAACTCGGAGACGGCCGCTCCCGCGGCCGTCAACGTCAGATCACGATTTCCCCGCACGCCGCCCGACGCTAGTGGCGCGAGACGTGCGGGGACATCCGAATTACGGGAGCTTCCAGTCGATCGGCTCCGCGCCCTGCTTCTCCAGCAGTTCGTTGGCCCGGCTGAAGGGCTTCGAGCCGAAGAACCCGGAGTGCGCCGACAGCGGCGACGGGTGCGCGGACTCGATGGCGGGCAACGGTTCGAGCAACGGGCGCAGGTTGCGCGCGTTGCGGCCCCACAGGATCGAGACCAGGGGTGCGTCACGGGCGGCGAGCGCCTTGATCGCCTGCTCCGTCACGGCCTCCCAGCCCTTGCCCTGGTGGGAGTTGGCCTTGCCGGGCTGCACGGTCAGCGCCCTGTTGAGCAGCAGCACGCCGCGCTCGGACCACGGGGTCAGGTCGCCGTTGGACGGGATCGGGTGTCCCAGGTCCTCGGCGTACTCCTTGTAGATGTTGATGAGCGACTTCGGGATGGGCCGCACGTCGGGCGCCACGGAGAACGACAGGCCCACCGCGTGGCCGGGCGTCGGGTACGGGTCCTGCCCGACGATCAGCACCTTCACCTGGTGGAACGGCTGCTTGAACGCGCGCAGCACGTTCTCGCCCGCAGGCAGGTAGGTGCGGCCGGCGGCGACCTCCGCGCGCAGGAACTCACCCATGGCGGCGATCTGGTCAGCAACGGGGGCGAGAGCTTCAGCCCAACCGGCTTCGACAACTTCGTTGAGGGGACGAGCCACGGCTGTGAACCCTATCTCAGTCGAGACGACGCAGCTTCTCCCGGTACAAACCGATGTTCTGCACATATTTCTCGACGATGAAAGCCCAAGCCTGTTCTGGCACAACATATCCAGCACGCTCGCGAGCAGGAACTCCCAGCACCATCGTGCGTTCGCGGACGTGGCCGTCGAACGACACCACGGCTCCGGCGCCGACGATCGCACCCTTCTCCACGATGGAACCGTTGAGCACCACCGAACCCGACGCGATCAGGCACTCGTCGGCCACGGTCGCGCCCTCGATGTGCACGTTGTGGCCGATGACGCACGACGAGCCGATGTGCACCGGGTGGACCTCGGTGCAGTGGATCACGGTCCCGTCCTGGATCGACGTCCGCTGGTCCACGACGATGCGGCCGTAGTCGCCGCGCAGCACGGCTTGGGGCCACACCGACGAATGCGCGCCGATGCGCACGTCGCCGATCACGGTCGCGTCCGGGTGCACGTACGCGTCCGGGTGGATCTGCGGCGTGTAGTCCCCCAACGCATAGATGGCCATGCGCCCGAACCTACAACGGCTTCCCGAAGCAGCGACTCTCCGGGTGGTCCCGGTACACGCCGAAGTTCTCGATGCGCTCGTACCCGCTGGAGGTGTAGAGCCCGATCGCCTCCGGCTGGCGCAGTCCGGTCTCCAGGATCATCCGCTCCAGCCCTGCCTCGCGCGCCGTCACCTCCAGGTGGGCCAGCACGAGCCGGGAGAGGCCCTTGCCGCGCACGGAGTCGACGACGTACATCCGCTTGATCTCGGCGGCGCCCTCGACCTCGTCGTTGACGCGCCAGCCACCGCACGCGACGGGCACGCCGTCCAGGTAGCCGATCACGAAGTAGCCGAGGGGTGCGGCGAACTGCGCCGGGTCGACCGGCGTGACGTCCTCGTCGCCGTAACGCTCGACGTAGACCTGCTGGAGGTCGGCGATCATCTTGACCGAGTCTGGATGGTCATACGCTCTCGTGCATAGTTCCACAGAGGTGAATTCTACGCGCGCCAGTGCTCCCAGCCAGCAGGTTTTTCGTAGATCCTGCCGTCGACCGTCACTCCTTCGCCCGCGCGGACCGTGCCGATGGTCGTCCAGCCCTCGGGCACTGCCTTCGGGCCGGGGAACGTCGCCGCGAGGGCGTGGTCCTCACCGCCGGTCAGCGCCCAGTGCCGCGCGTCGCCGCCGAGCGCCGACGCCACGTCCAGCAGGCGCGGGTGCAACGGCAGCAGCTCGGTGCGGATGTCGATCGCGACCCCGCTCGAGTCGGCGATGTGGCCGAGGTCCTGCAGCAGTCCGTCCGAGACGTCGATCATCGACGTGGCGCCGGCCTCCGCGGCCTTCGGGCCCTCCTCGTACGGCGGCTCCGGGGTGCGCTGGGCGTTCACGATGCCGACCGGCGAACGGAACCCGCGGCCGAGCACGGCCAGCCCGGCGGCCGCCCAGCCGAGCCGTCCCGTCACCGCCACGACGTCGCCGACGAGCGCTCCGGACCTCGTGATCGGCTCGAGCCCGTTCATGTCACCCATGGCGGTGATGGAGATCACCAGTGTGGCGGAGCTGACCATGTCGCCGCCGACGATGCCCGCGCCGGCCTTGGCCGCCTCCTGCCAGAGGCCCGACATGATCCCCTCGACGACCGACGCGGGGGTGTCCGCGGGACACGCGAAACCGACGAGCAGAGCGGACGGCAACGCTCCCATCGCGACGACGTCGGCGAGGTTCACCGCGGCCGCTTTTCGGCCCACCTGCTCGGGACTGGACCAGTCGAGTCTGAAGTGGACACCCTCGACCAGCACGTCCATCGAGGCGACGACCCGTCCGTCGGGCACCGCCACGACGGCCGCGTCGTCCCCGGGACCGAGGATGGTCGTCTCCGGCTGCGCCCGACCGGTCGTCACCCGGTGGATGAGATGGAACTCACCCACATCGGCGACCGTCTCCGCGTCGTGCGGCGGCTCCGGACGCAAAGTTGCCTCCCAATCTGAGCATTCGGAACCCCAACTGGGGTACGTTGCGTGACACGTTCCTACCTCGACCCAACCTGTCGCGACGAAGGGGCACGCCGTGGTGCATGCATACATCCTCATCCAGACCGAGGTCGGCAAGGCCGCTGCAGTCGCCTCCGAGATCTCCGGGATCGCCGGGGTAGCAACCGCCGAAGACGTCACCGGTCCTTACGACGTCATCGTCCGCGCCGAAGCCGACACCGTCGACCAGCTCGGCCAGCTCGTGGTCGCGCGCATCCAGAACGTCGAAGGCATCACTCGGACGCTGACCTGCCCGGTGGTGCATCTCTAGCTCGTGTTCCCATAGCTGGGTGACTCAGCAGGAATCCACGTCGGCGCTGTCCCGGCCGCTGCTCGCGGCGGTCGGGCTCGCCGTGCTGCTCGCCATCGGTGTCGCAGGGCTCGGCCTGGTGCTGGGCACGGGAAACCAGACGGAGGACGTGCCCGGTCGCACGGGTCCCCTCGCGCTGGTCTCGATCGACGCACCGTCGGCGGAAGCACCGGAATGCGCTTCCCTGGTCGAGAAGCTCCCGGTCGGGCTGCCGTCCGGGAAGGACATGCTGCCGCGCAGGGAACTCGCCTCGCCGGCGCCGCCAGCCACGGTCGCGTGGGGTGACGCCAAACACGATCCGGTGGTCCTGCGCTGCGGCCTGCCGCGGCCGAACGAGCTGAACGCGACCTCGCAGCTGCGGGTGATCTCCGACGTCCAGTGGCTGCAACTGCCCGGTTCCGGCAGCTCGACGTGGGTGATCGTGGACCGCGGTGTGTACGTGGCGCTGACGGTGCCCGACGACGCGGGCACCGGACCGTTGCAGGACATCTCGACAACGGTGCGCGACCTGCTGCCCAAGCAACCGGTCAAGACCTCTCCCTAGCCATAGTTGATTGGCGCGAAAAGCACGTTCGGGCGATCTATCGGCCCGAACGTGCTTTTCGCGCCAAAAACGGGGGGCTAGCGGAGGCCGCTGCCGCGGGCGATCGCCGTCTCGATCAACGTGGTCAGCAGCGTCGCGAAGTCGATGCCCGTCGCCTCCCACGCCTTGGGGTACATGGAGATCGGGGTGAAGCCCGGCATGGTGTTGAGCTCGTTGATGATGAGCTCGTTCTGCTCGGTGAGGAAGAAGTCCACCCTGGACAGACCCTGGCAGTCGAGCGCCTTGAACGCGGTGACGGCCATTTCGCGCAGTTGCGCGGCGATGTCGTCGTCGAGCTTCGCCGGGATGTCGGCCTCGTAGGAGTCGTCGACGTACTTGGCGTCGAAGTCGTACCACTCGACGCGCTCGCCGACCGGACGCAGCTCGCAGGGCAGCGAGGCCTCGACGCGGCCGTCCGGGAACTCCAGCACGGCGAGCTCGATCTCGCGCATGTTCGGCACGGCGGCCTCGATGATGACCTTGGGGTCGTGCTGGCGCGCCTCGAAGATCGCGGCGTCGAGGTCGGCCCAGTCGCTCACCTTCGAGATGCCGACGGACGAGCCGGCGCGCGACGGCTTCACGAACACCGGCAGGCCGAGGTGCTCGCGCTCGTCGAGGGTCAGCGTGGTGGCGGCGCGGTCCAGCGCGACGAACTTGCCGACGGGCAGGCCCTCGGCCTGGAGGATCTTCTTCGCGAAGATCTTGTCCATGGCGGCGGCGCTGGCGAACACGCCGGGACCGACGTACGGGACGCCGCCCAGTTCGAGCAGGCCCTGGATGGTGCCGTCCTCACCCCACGCGCCGTGCAGCAGCGGGAAGACGACGTCGACGTCCTTCAACGCCTGACCGGGCTCGATCGCGGCCACTGACGCGTTGCGCAGCGTGGGGAGGTTGCCGGCGCCTGCCTCCAGCGCGTTCGGGTCCGTGCCGAGCGCCCACTGACCCTGCGGTGTGATGCCCACCGGCACCACCTCGAAGCGGTCGGCGTCCAGGTAGGGCAGGACGCTCTTGGCTGACTGGCAGGAGACCTCGTGCTCGGAGCTGCGGCCGCCGAACACCACGGCCACCCTCTTCTTGCGCTGCGTCATGCCGGGGACCCTACCCGTTTGGGCGATTGTGCCTACTGCGCAGTTGGCCTCGATCGGTGCTGGAGATCGAACCGCTCGACGACGCCGAGCTGATGGGCTGCGCCGGCGTGCTGATCGCGGCCGAACCCGTCGACGCACCGGCACCGGCCGGGGAGCGCAGGCTCCGAGACCGTGAGGAGCTCGGGCGCATCGACACCACCACGGACGCGGCGAACTCCCCGTGATCCGGGTGAACGAGCAGCTCGGCTGCGTCACCGCCCGCAAGACCGTGACCGTCAGCCGCTCGTGCTGAGCAGCTCGGTCAGCACCGGCAGAGCGCTCACGAGCTGTTCTCGCGAGCACGCGCTGTACCCGATGATCAGTCCGTGGAGCTTGGCCCGGTTCACGTAGTGCCGGGCCAGGCCGTCCACCCGCAGGCCGCGTTCGAGCGCCTGCCGCATGAGGTCGCGCTCCAGTTCGGTGTTGGGCAGCAGCACGACGACGTGCGCGCCCGCGTCGTCGCCGAGCACCTTGATCCCCGCGTCCGCGAACGTGTCGATGATGAGCGCGCGCCGTTCGGACAGCTCGCGCCGCAGCTTGCGCAGGTGCCGGCCGAGGTCACCGGTCCGCGCCAGCTCGACGACGACCCGTTGCCCCGCGGCCGCCGGGCTGGTGCCGGTCAGGTCGCGGTGCTCCAGCACGGCCGTGGCTATGTGCTCGGGGGCGACCATCCACCCGGCGCCCAGCGTCGGGGTGAGGATCTTGCTCGTGGTGCCGAGGTGGACCACGACGTCCGGCGCCAGCGCGGCGAGCGACGGCAGCGGGGCCACGTCGTAGCGCAGCTCGCCGTCGTAGTCGTCCTCGATGACGAGCCAGCCGTCGCGGCGCGCCCGTTCGACCAGCGCGACCCGCCGGCCCGCCGACATGCGGCCGCCCAACGGGTACTGGTGCGCCGGCGAGCAGTAGACGGCGCGAACACCGGCCGGAACGGCGTCCGGCAGCAGGCCTTCCGCGTCGACGGCCGCCTGGACGACCCGGAGCCCGGCCGCGCGGAACACGCCCACCGCCCGTTGGTAACCGGGTTCCTCGACGGCCACGGCGTCCCCGCGGCGCAGCACGGCCACCGCGATCTCCGTCAGCACCGCCGTGGTGCCGCCGGTGGCCAGCACGGGATCGGCGTTGACGGCGAGACCGCGGTGGCGCAGCAGGTGCTCGGCGATGGCCTCGCGGTACTCGGGCAGGCCCGCGCGTTCGGGGCGGGACAACGGGGGCGCGTCGGCCGCGGCACGCCAGGCCCGCCGCCAGGCCGCGCGGTCGAGGCCACCCGCCCACGGTGCCCCGGTCCCGAGGTCGACGAAGTCGGTGATCGCCGGGACGACAGGCTTGCGCGAACGTTTGCGCAGCGGGCCGGGCGGGGTCGTGGTGACGTAGGTGCCGGAACCGTGACGGCCCGCGATCCAGCCCTCCGCGTGGAGCTGTTCGTAGGCGGCGGCGGTGACCGTGCGGGACACACCGAGCGACTCGGCCAACGCGCGCGTTGACGGCAAACGGTCGCCCGCGCGCAGGCGACCTTCCGACGCAGCGGAACGGAGTGCGTCGGCGAGCTGGACGGCGAGCGGTTCGGCGGACTCGCGGTCCAGCGCCACGGGAAGCGCGGTCTCAGCCAAAGTGGCCTTCTCAAATCGATCAGAACTGGCGCTTCAATGATGCCACTTGGACCGACACAGTAGAAGCATGACCACTGACGTGCAGCTCTCCCCCACCCCGCGCAGCACCGTCGTCCGCGGCAAGAAGCGAGCCGTCCAGGACCGCCAGGTGCTTTACGACATCCTCGACGCGGGCCTGGTCTGCCACCTCGCCGTGGAGGTCGACGGGGCGCCGTTCCTCATCCCCACCGCGTACGGGCGGGACGGCAACCGCATCTTCCTGCACGGGTCGACGGGCTCACGGTCCATCAGGAGCATGATCGAAGGCAAGCCTGTTTGCGTCGCGGTCACGCTCGTGGACGGCGTCGTGTACTCGCGGTCGGTGTTCCACCACTCGATGAACTACCGGTCGGCGATCATTCACGGCACCGCGAAGGTCGCCGAGGACCCCGAACACGCGCTGAGGGTAATCGTCGAGCACGTCACGCCGGGCAGCTGGGACTACGCGCGCAGTCCGTCCAAGAAGGAGCTCGCGCAGACCGTCGCGCTGGAGATCGATCTCACCGAGGCGAGCGTGAAGGTGCGCGAGGGCGGTCCGGGCGAGGAACCGTCGGACCTCGAAGCGAACCTCGTGTGGGCAGGACACATGCCGCTCGTGCAGACGTGGGGTGCGCCGGTGCCACACGAGACGGACAAGGCCATCCCGCCGCACGTCAGCGCACGGGCCCGTTGACCGGGTCGTAGCGGTACGGGTTCATGGCGCGTGTGCCGTGACGGTAGACGTGGATCGACACGGCCGGATCCACGCCGTCGTTGCGCACCTGGTGCACGTAGCCCGGCCCCCACACGCGCGACTGACCGGCGTGAAGGGAGTGCACGACCTGGATCTTCGTGGTGACGACCTCGGTCAGCAGGCCGCTGACCACGGTGAACGCACCCGAGGTCGTGGCGTGGTCGTGCAGCGAGGCCGTCTGACCGGGGAGCCAGCTCATCAGCCAGATCTCCTGGTCGTCGGTCTTGTCGACCAACGCCGAGAAACGCTCCTCCGGGTCGTACCGGAGCAGGTGCTTCCAGCGGTCGCGGTCGGCCGCCCACGACAGCGCCACCCGGACGGGGTGCAGCAGCGCGGAGTTTTCAGGCAGTACGACGGTGTTCTCGGGAACGGCGAACATCGGGAAGAACAGTCCTAACCATGGCGAGTGCGCGAAAAGAGGACGCGGGACTATCGCCAGGTACAACACAGTGCGCTGAAGGACATGTGCCAGAGGGTCCCGGAACCGGGACCCTCTGTCAAACCAGGCCCAGAGCTTGGGACACGTCCGCGACCAGGTCCGCGGTGTCCTCGCAGCCGGCCGAGAACCGCACCAGGCCCTCGGGCACCGGATCACCGAACTGGGCGCGCCGGTCCGCGGTGGAGTGCAGGCCGCCGAACGACGTCGCCGCCGACACCACCTCCAGGCGCGACAGGAACTCGTCGACCGCCTCGACCGACGGCAGTTCGAACGTCAGCACGCCGTTGAACCGGCGCATCTGCTGTGCCGCGACGAGGTAGGCGGGGTCCTCAGGCGCACCCGGCCAGCGCAGCCCGTCGACGCGCCCCTTGAGCAACTCGTAGATCGCCGCCGCGTTCTCAGCCTGCCGCGCGAGCCGCAGGTCCAGGGTCGCCAGGCCGCGCAACGCGAGCCAGGTCTCGAACGGCCCGGGAATCGCGCCGTTCGACGTGCGCAGCTCCCGCACCCGAGCGGCGAGCTCCGGCGACGCCACCGTCACGTGTCCGAAGAGGACGTCGCTGTGCCCGGACACCGCCTTGGAGTCCGACGCCACCACGATGTCCGCGCCCAGCTCCAGCGGCCGCTGCCCGAGCGGGGTCGCGGTCGTGTTGTCCACGGCCAGCAACGCACCCGCCGCATGTGCCGCGTCGGCCAACGCCGCGATGTCGCAGACGTCGAGACCGGGGTTCGACGGCGTCTCCAGCAGCACCAGCCGCACGCCCTCGAAGGACGGGTACGGCCCGGCCGTGGGCACCTCGATCACCTTGACGTCCATTTCGGACACAACGCGCCGGGTGAGGAAATAACCGTCCGACGGCACCGCGAGAGTGTCCCCTGTGGACAGCACCGACCGCAGCAACGTCATGATCGCGGCCATGCCGGACGGGAAGACCACGCACTCCCCGCCCTCCAACGACCCCAGCGCCTGTTCCAGCGCACGCCAGGTCGGGTTGCCGACGCGGCCGTAGAAGTCGTCGCCTCCGAGGTGGTACGCCGACGCGAACACCGGCTGCGCGCCGTAAGGCTCTCCCGGCCCACCCGAAACCGAATGCACCACTCGGGTGCCGTCACCGTAGGAGTCGTTCACTGGCGCTCGTGCTTCCGGTCGCGGCCCAGCAGCGCGACACCGAGCTCGCGCACACTCAGCCCGTCGTGGCACACCTGGTGCACGCCTTCGGTGATCGGCATGTCCACGCCGTGCGCGGCCGCGAGCTCGCGGATCGACGAACACGACTTCACGCCCTCGGCGACCTGACCGTGCGCGGCCTCCTGCGCCTGCGCGAGGGTCTCGCCCTTGCCGAGCCGCTCGCCGAAGGTCCGGTTGCGCGACAACGGCGACGCGCAGGTCGCCACCAGGTCGCCCAGACCCGCCAGGCCGGCGAACGTCAGCGGGTCGGCACCGAGCGCCGCGCCCAGCCGCGCGGTCTCGGCCAGGCCGCGGGTGATGATCGACGCCATCGTGTTGTCGCCGAAGCCCATGCCCGCCGCCATGCCGCACGCCAGCGCGATGACGTTCTTGCACGCCCCGCCGAGCTCGCAGCCCACGACGTCGGTGTTGGTGTACGGGCGGAAGTACGAGTTGGAGCACGCGTGCTGCAGGTCGACCGCGCGGTCGTGGTCCGTGCACGCGATGACGGTCGCGGTCGGCTGGCCGACGGCGATCTCCTTGGCCAGGTTCGGCCCGGACACCACGGCCACCTGCGACTCGTCGACGCCGGCGACCTCGCGGATCACCTCGCTCATCCGCTTGAGCGTGCCGAGCTCGACGCCCTTGGACAGCGACACGAGCGTCGCGTCCGGCGGCAGCAGCTCCTTCCACGCCGACAGGTTCACCCGCAGCGTCTGCGACGGCACCGCCAGCACCACCGCGTCCGCCCCGTCGAGCGCCTTCGCCGGGTCGGAGGTGGCGGCGAGGTTGGCGGGCAACGAGATGCCGGGCAGGTAGTCGGCGTTCACGCGGGTCTCGGTGATCGTCGAAGCGACCTCCTGCCTGCGCGCCCACAGCACGACCTCGGGACCGGAGTCCGCGATCACCTTCGCGAAGGTCGTGCCCCACGAACCGGCGCCGAGCACCGCAACACGTTCGATCGCCATTGTGTTCAGGCCTTCCTCGGACCGTAGAAGCCTTCGGGCGCCTGCTCCTGGCGCACCTCGGCGAGCTGGGCCTTCACGTGGTTCATCAGCAGATCGGTGACCTCGCGCAGCAACGGGAGCGTCTCCTCCTTGCCGCGGTAGGCGGACAGGTCGATCGGCTCGCCGACGGCGTGCGTGATCGTCTTGCGCGGGAACGGGCGGAACTTCTTCTGGTAGTGGTTGTAGAGGTCGAGCGTGCCCCAGCGGGCGACCGGGATCACCGGACCGTCGTGCTGCAACGCGAGCCGCGCCACGCCGGTGCGGGAGTTCGCGGGCCAGCCGTCCGGGTCCTTGGTGATGGTGCCCTCGGGATAGATCACCACGACCTGACCGGTCGCCAGCGCGTTGTGCGCCTCCCGCAGGCTCTGCTGCGCGTCGGACGTGCCCCGGTAGACCGGGATCTGCTTCGCCCCCTTCAGGATCGCGCCCATGATCGGCACGTTCCACAGGCTGTGCTTGGCGAGGAAGTGCGGCACCCTGTCGTTCTTGTGCACGAAGACGGCGTCGTAGCACGGGTCGAGGTGCGAGATGTGGTTCATCACCAGCAGCGCCGATCCCTGGCGCGGGATGCGGTCGCCGTGCAGGATCCGGTGCCTGCCCAGCACGAACGACATGGGGTAGACGATCGCCGCGGCGACTCCGACCCAGAAGCCGCCCTTCTCCTTGGCCACGCTGACCTCTCCTCACTCCTGACCAGCACGTACTGCGCCCATGAGCACACTAGTCGTCGAATCGTGGACTATGGCGAGGTGCGGGATGAAGTTGACCTCGTGGTTCCGGTCAAAACGCTCGACAGGGCAAAGACCAGGCTGACCAGCGCCACCGGAGGAGATCCGGTGTCACACGCGGCGCTGGCGCTCGCGCTCGCCATGGACACGGTGAGCGCCGCCGCGGCCACGCCCGGTGTCCGTCGCGTGGTGACGATCACATCGGACCCGGCCGTCGCCGCCGAGATGGCGGCGCTGGGCGTCGAGTCGTTGCCGGAGCCCGCCGAGCCCGGACTCAACGCGGCGTTGAAGCACGGCGCGCGCACACTGCGGTCCGACCGCATCGGCGCGCTCCAGGCCGACCTGCCCGCGCTCAAGCCGGCGGAACTCCAGGCGGCGCTCCAAGCAGCGAACAACCGGCGCGCGTTCGTTCCCGACCGTCAGGGCACCGGCACGACGTTGCTCCTCGCCGCACCCGGCGGTGAGCTCGACCCGAGGTTCGGCGTCGGGTCCGCCGGCCACCACCGGATTTCCGGTGCCGTCGCGTTGATCGGACCGTGGCCGTCGCTGCGCTGTGACGTGGACACGGAAGAAGACCTGCGGCTCGCGCTCACCCTCGGGCTCGGCGCGCACACCGCGAACGCATTGCCCGCCTGGACAACCTGAGCGGTCCTCACGCGTCTTCCGGGTCACTGGGGTGATCACGACTTGGGAGACTGATGCGAGCGCTCATCGCGCTGGCGGGGATCACGGCCGTCGCGGGCTGTGTCGCCGCCGTTCCGATCGACCGGCCGTCCGACTACACCGCACCGAGCACGCTGAACTCGTGCCGGGTGGACCTGCCCCAGGACTGGAAGGACCAGCTGTCCCGCAACACCACGGAGACCGGCTCGCACGAGAAGGTCACCGTCGTCGCCGCGAACGAGAACGCCGACGTCACGCTGGTCAAGACCACGCGCAACAGGACCACCGAGCTCGTGTTGCGCGACAGCAAGAAGCGTCAGCAGGTCATGGCCGTGCAGAACGACGCGCAGCTCTTCGACGTCGAGTTCGACGGGCGCTGGGTGACGTTCTCGACGAAACAGGGCCCGTCCGACGGCACCATGACGACGTACGCGTGGGACGCGCGCAACGACGGCGCGCCTGTGCGGATCGGTGAGAGCGGTGCCGTGGTGCACAACGGCAAGGCCGCCTGGTCCGACGGTTCCGGTGTGCACGTCTACGACCTCGCCAAGAAGAAGGACAGGATCATCGGTCAAGGCAAGGAGCCGGTGTTCCTCGGCGACGCGGTCCTGTGGTTGCAGGACGGGAGGTTCCGCGCCGAAGGGGCGCTGCCGGAGCAGCTGACCAAGGCGAGACCCGGGACCGCCACGTCCGACGGGCGCACGGTGGTGTGGACCCAGGGCGACGCGTTGCACGGCTGGCGGGAGGGCTGGACCGAAGCGCGTGAGCTCGCGGAGATCAAGCCCAGGACCGAGGGGATCGTCTTCCCGCGGGTCAGCGGCGACTTCGTGTCGTGGCAGTCGGAGTCGTCCTACGTCACGGACATCCGCAGTGGCGCGACCATGCACACGACAGAAGGCGGCTACTGGCTGGAGGTCCACGGCGGCGCGCTCACGCAGCAGGGGTGGCGTGTTGCGGCGGTCGCTCCCCTGTCCGCGCTGTCACCGTTGTCGCGCTGTTGAAACAGTGACGAACGCCACGAAAATGTTGTTTCGAGCAACGCGGCGGGAAACCCCAGCACCTTTACATCCGTATCCCCTGATGCGAACGGCGTAGCCCCCGGCGCCGTACCCCGACGCTTGCCCCGAGGTGTTCCTGCATGAAGTCGTTGACGCACGCCGACTACCTGGCGTTGCGCCGCTTTCCCGCTCTTGACGGCCTGAGGGCCATTGCCGCGGTGCTGGTGGTGTTCTTCCACTACGGGGGCCCGGACTGGCTGCAGGGGTGGGCGGGGGTCCAGATGTTCTTCGTCCTCAGCGGATTCCTCATCACCACCCTGATGCTGCGCGAGGAGCGCGGCACCGGACGGATTTCGCTGAAGGAGTTCTACCTGCGGCGGGCGTTCCGGATTCTGCCCGTCTACTTCGTGATCCTGCTCGTCACGGCCGTCGGCTCGGCGGTCGCGGGCACGTTCGTCAGCAACGGCATCGGCCCGGCGCTGAAGTACTTCCTGACCTTCACCAACGAGTTCGCCGGGTCCAGCCCGTACGGACAGTCCTGGTCACTGGGCATCGAGCAGAAGTTCTACCTGGTCTGGCCGCTGGTGGCGATCGCGCTGGGCACCGTCGTGCTCAAGCGCCGCGCCGGTGCCACCGCCCTCGGCATGCTGCTCGCGCTCGTGGTCGTGAACTTCACCGTGTCGCACAGCAACCCCGGCTGGCCGCTGCACTACTTCTCGATCCTGTCCGGTGTGCTGCTGGCGATCGCGCTGCACAGCCCGCGCGGATTCGCGCTGCTTCGCCCGCTCACGAATCCGGTGGCGCAAATCATCGTCTCGCTCGGATTCGTCGCGGTGCACCTGAGCGTGAAGCCGATCGCCGCACTCCTCGACGGACTCAACGGAATTCCAGGTCACGTGCTGGTCATTCCGGTCTACGCGCTCGCGACCGCGGTGCTGCTCACCTCGCTGATCGCACCGGGACCGGCCACCACTTTCCTGTCCACGAAGCCGATGCAGTTCGTCGGCGAACGCTCGTACTCGCTTTACCTGGTGCAGACGATCGCCGCGACGGTCATCGCGTTCTTCTGGCCCGCTTTGTCGGGCATCGGACAGTCCGTGGTGGTCACGGCGCTGGGACTGGTGCTGGCGAGCGTCCTCTACGTGACCGTCGAGATCCCGATGATCAACGTCGGCCGTCGGGTGATCACTCGCCAGCGTGCCGCGGCCGCCGTCAAGACGGCCGTTGCCCAGAACGGAACTCAGCAGGGTGCGCCGCAGGCTCCCACGCCGCAGTCCGAGTCGTCGCGGTTGGCGACCATCGGGCAGGCCCAGCCGTAGAACGGGTTCGGAGCGAGCGGCACGGGTTCGGAGTCGCTCTCCCTGGCCAGTTCGGTGGCGTGCTGCGTGGTGAGCGTCACGGGGGTCCCGCTCGCCTGCGCGTCGTACGCGCCCTTCTCCAGCTCCAGGATCTCGACGCCGCGCGAGATGTCGGCGACGAACACCGTGTTGCGGTGCCAGTACGGCGCCCACGACGTCGCGGTGTCCGGGCGCCAGTAGCCGATCTGGATCGGCCTGGCGGGGTTGGAGATGTCCAGGAGCCTGGTGCCCTGGTTGTACCAGGAGTAGGCCACGATCCGCTTCTGCACGTCGAAGTAGTGCGCGGAGCACGTGACGTTGCCGGGGATCGTGCCCTCCTGGTCGTCGGGGCTCCAGATGCCGACCGTCCTCATCTCCTCGGGCTTCTCGCCCCAGCCCTCACCGTTGTGCGTGCCCTGCAGTGAGGAGATGACGAACCGGCCCTCGGTCTTGCACGTGGGTGACCCGAACGCCTCCTCGGTGTGCAGCAGCAGCGAACCGGCCGGGTTCTCACGCGTGGGCGCGGGACCGTCGCCGAGCGTGCGGCCGACCGGGCGGAACGAGTTGTGCGTGAACGAGGTCGGCATGTCCGCCTTGGGCACGGTGCCGCCCGCGTAGGCGACCGGGTCCCACGCCTTCGCCTCGCGGTACTTGCCGCTCAACGGGTCGCGGTGCCAGCCCTGGGTGTAGTAGCCGCGGGTGCCGTCGTCGCCCGCCACCCACGCGATGCCCTGGGCGTCGACCTGGACGTCGTGCGTGATCTTGCCTTCGCCCGCCTTGCCGCGGACGTCGACCGAGACCGGCAGCTCCTTCGGCGTCCGGGGATCGCGGATGTCGGTGACGAAGATCCGCCCGGTCCTGGCGTCCGACCGGTCGAGCCCCGCCGTCCAGAGGAACTGGCAGTCGTTGATGCAGGTGCTCGTGTGACCCGTGTTCTGCCGGTGGAAGCTCAGGATCTTGAGGTCGGCCGGGTCCACAGCGGACACGATGTAGTTGCCGGTCGGGCGGTCGCCGGGCAGCGTGCGGCCGAACGAGTTGACCTCGCGCGCCAGGAACGCGAGCTTGCGCTTGGGGTCGACGTTGATGTCCTCGTTCTCCCAGAAGCGCTTCGTCGGGTCGTCGCCCGGCAGCGCCATCTCCTCCTTGGTGAGGTGGTCGAGGAGCCTGGGCTGGTCCAGATCGGTGACGTCGAACGTCTTCAGCCCGGTCTCCATGCTGACGAACGCGACGTCGCGAGGCCCGTACTGGGCGAACGCGATCGAGATGGCCCGTTCGGTGCCGGGAAGTGAGGCCTTCAGGCGCACGTTCTTGGCCGCCGCCTGCAGCCGTGGTTTGTCCACCTTCGGAGTCCTGGGTTCGGCCGTCGCAGCCGTTGCCAGTCCTGCCGTGGTGAAGGCCAACAGGGTCGCCGCAGTGATTGTGGCTATAACCTTCATGGATCGACCCTGGCAGCGGCTCGAATGAGACGTGTAGGTCCGAACGTCTAGGCTTCTGCTCCGTGCAGGCGACCGTATCCACGTTCAACAGTGACGGTTCCGCCACTGTGCTCCGGGACGACGGTGTTCTCGTCGACGTGAGCGCCGAGGCGGTCACCGCGGGTGGCTGGCGAATGCTGCGTCCGGGTCAGCGGGTGACCCTCGAACGTAGTCCCGACGGGGTCGTCACCGCCCTGCGCAGGCCTGTTCTGTGACGAGGAGTTCACCAGTCGGTCGTTCTGGCTAGGGGCGCGCGCGGCGATAGTGCGGAACAATGCGGGGCGTGAGCACGGACGACAACGACGGCAAGGCGACACCCTCCCGACGCCGCTCGACGCGCAGCAAGGCGACGCCTCCGCCCGCGGCGACCCCGCGCAAGCAGCCTCGCGCGGCGACCAGGCGGGCCTCCAACCCTCCGCGGACGAAGACCCAGCCGACCCAGCCGGTGGCGACGCCGGTGCGCAGCGTCCCCTCGGCGCCGCCCGCGGTGACGTCGAGCGCCCTGCCCACGGACCTCCCGGACGACCGGTACTTCAACCGGGAACTGTCCTGGTTGGACTTCAACTCCCGCGTGCTCGCGCTGGCCGAGGACTCCTCGCAGCCGCTGCTGGAGCGCGCGAAGTTCCTCGCGATCTTCGCGTCGAACCTGGACGAGTTCTACATGGTCAGGGTCGCGGGCCTGAAGCGGCGCGCGGAGACCGGCCTCACGGTGCGCAGTGCGGACGGGCTCACGCCGCTCGAGCAGCTCGTGGCGATCTCCAAGCGCTCGCAGGAACTCGTCGAGCAGCACGCCCGCGCGTTCCTCGACCACATCCGGCCTGGCCTGGAAGAGCACCGGATCAGCATCGTGGCGTGGGGCGACCTCACCGACTACGACCGGCTGAGGCTGTCGAACTACTTCAGCGAGCAGGTCTTCCCGGTGCTGACGCCGCTGGCCGTCGACCCGGCGCACCCGTTCCCCTACATCTCCGGGCTGTCCCTGAACCTCGCCGTGACCGTGCGGGACCCCGAGGGCGGCGGCGAGCGGTTCGCCCGCGTGAAGGTGCCGGACAACGTGCCGCGGCTCGTCCGCGTCGAGGCGGACCGGTCGTCCTCGTCGGCGACCTTCCTGCCGCTGGAGGAACTCATCGCCGCGCACCTGGGCGAGCTGTTCGCCGGCATGGAGGTCATCGAGTGCCACGCGTTCCGGGTGACGCGCAACGCGGACCTGGAGGTCGAGGAGGACCGCGACGAGGACCTGTTGCAGGCGCTGGAACGTGAGCTCGCCCGCCGCCGGTTCGGCCCGCCGGTGCGCCTGGAGGTCGCCGACGACATGACCGAGCACATGCTCGAACTGTTGTTGCGCGAGATGGACGTGGACCCGCACGACGTCGTGACCGTGCCGGGCCTGCTCGACCTGTCGTGCCTGTGGCAGCTCTACGGCATCGACCGCAAGACCTTGAAGGACCCGGCGTTCGTGCCGGCGACGCACCCGGCGTTCGGGGAGCGCGAGACGCCGAAGAGCGTGTTCGCGACGCTGCGCGAGGGCGACGTCCTCGTGCACCACCCGTACGACTCGTTCTCCACGTCGGTGCAGCGCTTCATCGAGCAGGCCGCCGCGGACCCGCACGTGCTCGCCATCAAGCAGACGCTGTACCGCACCTCCGGCGACTCGCCCATCGTGGACGCGCTGATCGACGCGGCCGAGGCGGGCAAGCAGGTCGTGGCGCTGGTCGAGATCAAGGCGCGCTTCGACGAGCAGGCGAACATCAAGTGGGCCCGCACGCTGGAGAAGGCCGGCGTGCACGTGGTCTACGGCCTGGTGGGCCTGAAGACGCACTGCAAGACCTCTCTCGTGGTGCGCCAGGAGGGCTCGACGATCCGGCGCTACTGCCACATCGGCACCGGCAACTACAACCCGAAGACCGCGCGGCTCTACGAGGACGTCGGCATCCTGACCGCCGAGCCGACGATCGGCGCGGACCTCACGGACCTCTTCAACGTCCTCACGGGTTACGCGCGCCAGGACGAGTACCGCTCGCTGCTCGTCGCCCCCTACGGCGTCCGCAAGGGCATCGTGGAGCGCATCAACCTCGAGATCGAGCGCGCGCAGGCGGGTGAGACCTCCGGTGTGCGCATCAAGGTGAACTCGCTCGTGGACGAGCAGGTCATCGACGCGCTGTACCGAGCATCACAGGCCGGTGTGCCCGTGGACGTGGTCGTGCGCGGCATCTGCGGCCTGAAGCCGGGCATCAAGGGCCTGTCGGAGAACATCCGGGTGCGCTCGATCCTCGGCCGGTTCCTGGAGCACTCGCGGATCTTCCACTTCGTCGCCTGCGACGAGTACTGGATCGGCAGCGCGGACATGATGCACCGCAACCTCGACCGCCGCGTCGAGGTCGCCGTGCGCGTGAACACGCCACGCCTGAAGAAGCAGCTGGACGAGGTCTTCACCTCGGCGCTCGACCCGCAGACGCGCTGCTGGGTGCTGCGCTCGGACGGGGAATGGGACGCGTCACCGTCGGACGGTTCGTCGGTGCGCGACCACCAAATGGAACTGCTGCACGAGCACGGAGCTCTTGGGTGATCAAAGCTGCTGGGGCGGTGCTCTGGCGCGATGCCGACGGTGACGTCGAAGTCGCGGTCGCGCACCGCCAGCGTTATGACGACTGGTCCTTGCCGAAGGGCAAACTCGACGCAGGAGAGACGATTCCCGCCTGCGCGGTGCGCGAGGTGGAGGAGGAAACCGGATTCTCCTGCGTGCTCGGCCGCCATTTGCGGCAGGTCTCGTACTCGGTGCGAGGCGTGCCCAAGACGGTCGACTACTACGCCGCCGAGGCCGTCTCCGGTTCTTTCGAACCCAATGAGGAGGTGGACGAACTCCGCTGGCTGCCGGTCGAAGAGGCCTCGGCGTTGCTCACCTACGAACCGGACCGCGCGGTGCTGAAGGAGTTCTGCCGGCTGCCCGCCGACCTGTTGCTGGTGTTGCTGGTGCGGCACGCGAAGGCGGGAAAGCGGTCCGAGTGGGACGACGACGATGACCTTCGTCCCCTCTCAGACGCCGGCTGGCGGCAGGCCGCGGCGCTGCGCTCGTTGCTGCCCCTGTGGTCGCCCACGCGCGTCCACACGGCTCCCAGGGTGCGTTGTGTGGACACCGTGCGAGGCGTGGCCGAGGACCTCGCGGTGGAGATCGCGGAGGAGCCCCGACTGTCCGAGGAGGGCTTCTGGCCCGACCCGGACGCGGGTCTCGTGCGACTGCTGGAGGTCGCGACCGACGAGGGCAGGGCCGTCGTGTGCTCCCAGGGCGGCGTCATCCCGTCGGTCGTGCAGTCGCTGGCAGAGCTGGGCGGGCTGCGGCTCGACGAAATCCCCTGCAAGAAGGGCAGCGTGTGGGTGCTCGCCTTCACGCGGCCGTTCGGCACGTGGTCCACTTCGGACTCGCCTTCGCGCTGGCCAACGCTGGTGTCGGCGCACTACCTGGCCTCGGCACTGCCCCGCCCCTGAGGGTTGTTGCAGACGTTTTCAGCCGCCGTCTCCCCGCTCGACGAAAGTTCGCCTCTGGCAACCAAGTCGGGCCGGGAGGCGGCGGTTTCGCTTGTCCGGGAGGCGTTCGCAGGCGTGTGGGCGTTATTTCTATTGGCGGGCAGGGCGTTTCCCGGCCTTCTCGGACGTTATACGTATTGGGTGGGCGGACGGTTCGACAGCGGTGGTGGCTGACAATTGCGGACCGGTCTTTCCGGGGCTCGAGACGTCGGCCCGCGTTGCCTGGAGGCTCAACGGCTCCAGGCGCGCCTGCCCTGGGCTCTGGTTCGACAGCGGGCGGCTCTCGACAATCGAGGGCCGGTCTTTTCGGGGCGCCGAACACGTGCGGGCGACCTTCTCTCCCAGGCCAACGGCTCCAGGGCCGCGCCTCGGATCTGCGAGTTCGCGTCGGTCGTCCGGTCGCCTCTTCGGGTCAACCGCCGAAGGCGATTCGGCCCGAAGCGGTGGCCGGACGACCGACTGAGGGCGAACTCGCCGCCGCCTGCGAAGCAGCGGCCAACAAGCACAGCAGACAAACACGAAGGCCCCGGTGTGCGCACACCGGGGCCTTCCGCGTAGTTGCTGAAGTGACGCAGCCTCCCTCAGGAGGCCCGTCTCACTTCTTCTTGGCAGCCGTCTTGCGAGCAGCCGGCTTGGCAGCCGTGGTCTTCGCAGCGGGCTTGGCCGCAGCCGTCGTCTTGGCGGCAGCGGTCTTGCGGGCCGCGGGGGCCTTCGCAGCCGTCGTCTTGGCGGCGGCGGTCTTCGTGGCGGTCGCCTTCGCGGGCGCCTTGGCAGCAGCGGGCTTCGCGGCGGCCGTGGTGGTGCGACGGGTCGCGGGCGCCTTGGTGGCGGCCGCGGCCGTGCGGGTGCGCGTGGTGGTTGCGCGGGTGGTCGCCGCCTTGGTGGCGGGCGCCTTCGCAGCCGCGGGCTTCGCAGCGGCAGCAGCGGCCGGCTTGGCAGCAGCCTTGGCGGCAACAGCCTTCGGCAGCTTCTTCGCACCGCTGATGACGTCCTTGAACGTCGAGCCGGGGCGGAACGCGGGCACGTTGGTCTTCTTGACCTTCACGGTCTCGCCCGTGCGCGGGTTGCGCGCGGTGCGAGCCGCACGGGCACGCTTCTCGAAGACGCCGAAGCCCGTGATGTTGACCTTCTCGCCCTTGTTGACGCTACGCACGATCACATCGACGATGCCGTCAACAGCAGCACCCGCGGTCTTCTTGTCTCCCAGGCGCTCGGCGAGCGCCTCGATGAGCTGGGCCTTGTTCACCTTCAGTCCCTCCCAGGACGCTCACGGCCCTAGCGTCGGGCCGACTAGAACGCAACGGTAGGCCCAAATCGCAAGAAATACCAATCGCCACGCCAAAATTTTCGTTGTGGCGTGGCTAATTGCGCCCCTTCGAGGGACAGGAGGCGCCGGATTCGCCCCTCTCAAGGGGAGAATCCGGCCCCCTCTCAGACCGCCTGAAGCGGATCCGTTGTGGGCAACCAAGTCTGGCGATTGGCCTCGAAATCGCTGATCTCGGCCTCGTGGCGGAGCGTCAAAGCGATGTCGTCGAGGCCCTCCAGAAGGCGCCAGCGGGTGTAGTCGTCGATCTCGAACGGGGCTACCAAGTCCTTGGCGCGAACGGTCTTGTCGGTGAGGTCCACGGTGACCGGCGTGCCGGGTTCGGACTCCAGCAACTTCCACAGCAGCTCGACATCGGACTGGCTGCACTGCGCCGCCACGAGGCCCTGCTTGCCGGCGTTGCCCCGGAAGATGTCTGCGAAACGTGACGACACGACCACGCGGAAGCCGTAGTCCATCAACGCCCAGACGGCGTGCTCGCGGGAGGAACCGGTACCGAAGTCGGGACCCGCCACGAGGACGCTGCCCGCCTTGAAGGGCTCCTGGTTGAGGATGAAGTGCTCGTCACCGCGCCAGGCGGCGAAGAGGCCGTCCTCGAACCCGCTGCGGGTCACGCGCTTGAGGTAGACGGCCGGGATGATCTGGTCGGTGTCCACGTTGGACCTGCGCAGCGGCACGCCGACGCCCGTGTGGGTGGTGAAGGCATCCATGGTCAGTTCTCCAGGTCTGCGGGGGCGGAGAGGGTGCCGCGCACGGCCGTGGCGGCGGCGACGAGCGGCGACACGAGGTGCGTCCTGCCGCCCTTGCCCTGCCTGCCCTCGAAGTTGCGGTTCGAGGTCGACGCGCTGCGCTCACCGGGGGCGAGCTGATCCGGGTTCATGCCAAGGCACATCGAGCAGCCGGCCTGCCGCCACTCGGCGCCCGCGTCGAGGAAGACCTTGTCCAGGCCCTCTTCCTCGGCCTGCTTGCGCACCCGCATCGAACCGGGAACGACCAGCATCCGTACTCCTGAAGCGACGTGCTTGCCCTTGAGCACGTCCGCGGCGGCGCGCAGGTCCTCGATGCGTCCGTTCGTGCACGAGCCGAGGAAGACGGTGTCCACGCGGATGTCGCGCAGCGGCGTGCCGGGCTCGAGGCCCATGTACGTCAGCGCCTTCTCGGCGGCCACGCGCTCGTTCTCGTCCACGATCTGCTCGGGGTCGGGGATGTTCGCGCCCAGAGGCAGGCCCTGCCCCGGGTTCGTGCCCCACGTGACGAACGGGGTGAGCTCGTCGGCGTCGATGTGCACCTCGGCGTCGAACGTCGCGTCGTCGTCGGTGCGCAGCGTCTTCCAGTACTCGACGGCCGCGTCCCAGTCCGCGCCGGACGGTGCGTGCGGACGCCCCTCGATGTAGTCGAAAGTCGTCTGGTCCGGTGCGATCATGCCGGCGCGCGCGCCCGCCTCGATCGACATGTTGCAGACCGTCATGCGCGCTTCCATCGACAGGTTCTCGATCGCCGCGCCGCGGTACTCGAGCACGTAGCCCTGCCCGCCACCGGTTCCGATCTTCGCGATGACCGCGAGGATGATGTCCTTCGCCGTGACGCCGGGCTTGAGCGCGCCGTCGACGTTGATGGCCATCGTCTTGAACGGACGCAACGGCAACGTCTGCGTCGCCATCACGTGCTCCACCTCGGACGTGCCGATGCCGAACGCCAGCGCACCGAACGCACCGTGCGTGGACGTGTGACTGTCACCGCACACCACGGTCATGCCGGGCTGCGTGAGGCCGAGCTGCGGGCCCACCACGTGGACGATGCCCTGCTCGAGGTCTCCCATCGGGTGCAGCCGCACACCGAACTCCGCGCAGTTGCGGCGAAGCGTCTCGACCTGCGTGCGCGACACCGGGTCGGCGATCGGCTTGTCGATGTCGACCGTGGGGACGTTGTGGTCCTCGGTCGCGATCGTCAGGTCGGGCCTGCGCAGCTTCCGGTTCGCCAGGCGCAGCCCGTCGAACGCCTGGGGGCTGGTGACTTCGTGGAGCAGATGGAGGTCGATGTAGAGGAGGTCCGGCTCCGCACCACTGCCGTGGCGCACAACGTGTGCCTCCCACACCTTCTCCGCGAGCGTGCGGCTCATCGCGACATCTCCCACAGTATGGACGTGCCGACAGATCTGGACTTCTCACTGTCTGGGAAGTTAGTATCGGCTTGTGGGACAGCATAGCGGGATCGGCGTGCTGGACAAGGCAGTGGCCGTGTTGAACGCCGTAGCAAAAGATCCGTGCGGCCTGGCCGAGTTGTGCAATCGCACCGGCCTGCCGCGGGCAACCGCGCACCGCCTGGCCGTGGGCCTCGAGGTGCACCGGTTGCTGCGCCGAGGCTCTGACGGCCGCTGGCGTCCTGGCGCGGCTCTCGCCGAGCTCGCCGGTGGCGCGACGGACCCGTTGCTGGACGCGGCTTCCTCCGTCCTGCCACGCCTGCGCGACATCACCGGCGAGAGCGTGCAGCTCTACCGCCGCGACGGCATGCAACGCGTGTGCGTCTCGGCGGCCGAACCGCCGTCGGGCCTGCGCGACACCGTGCCCATCGGCGCGCGCCTCCCGATGACGGCGGGCTCCGGCGCCAAAGTCCTCGCCGCGTGGTCGGACCCCGGCACCCAGCGCGCCGTCCTGGCCGACGCCGTGTACGGCGAACGCACTCTCCTGGAGGTCCGCCGCCGCGGCTGGGCACAAAGCGTCGCCGAACGAGAACCAGGCGTGGCTTCGGTCTCGGCCCCGGTCCGCGACTCTTCGGGCGCAGTAGTGGCTGCGGTCTCAGTCAGCGGCCCGATTGACCGAATGGGCCGCCGCCCTGGCGCCCGCTGGGCAGCCGACCTCCTGGCAGCGGCCGAGGCCCTCCAAAGCCGCCTCTAACGCACCAACGCAAACACACGGCCGCCTTCCCACGGGAGGGCGGCCGTTGCCGTTGTGCCCCGCGACACGCCGCACCTTCCAACGCGACACGCGGAACCCCTGTCTCAACACGCGAACGCCGCTCCCGAGACCGCCACACCACGAAGAAGATCGCCAAGGACGACGAGGAGCGGCAAGACAACAGCCCAAGCGAACCTCTACCCGCACCACACGGGGAAGAAGCCCTGTGACGTCTGCCGCGGAGTGTGCAGCCCAGTGCGGGATTCTGCGCGATGGTGCCAGTGAGGGTGCCGGCGGCGTCAGTTCGACCGGTTCGGCGATTCAGAACACACAGGAGCTCAAGTTCCGATGTGACTCTGACTACGGCGTCACGGGTTTCCTCGCCGACGAGTTCCAATCCAAGAAACGGCGCCTCTAAACCGCCTCACCCAGTTTCCGGCGAGCGAAGCGAAGCCCCACCGAGCGCATTGGCGACGCGAAGCGAGCCCCCATCCACTGGCGAGCGAAGCGAAGCCCCCAAGATGGCGAGCGAAGCGACGCCCTCACCACACAACGCAGGCAACCTACGGGGGGTCCGGGGGGCGAAGCCCCGCCGGCTGGGGGTCTGGGGGCTCGGCCCCCAGAAGACAATGCGAAAGAGGCCTGTCAGCGCTTTCCGCTGACAGGCCTCTCCCACCTCTGTAGCCCCGAAGGGATTCGAACCCTCGCTACCGCCTTGAGAGGGCGGCGTCCTAGGCCGCTAGACGACGGGGCCCTAGAACTTCTTGCTGGTTTGAACCTTATCAGATCGTTCTGTCCGGTCCAAATCCGGCTATTCAGTTCTTCTTCTTGCTATTTTCAGCAGCTCCGGAAGCTTACCCGAGGGCAGTTCTTCCTTCGCAGCTGGGGTACCAGGACTCGAACCTAGACTAACTGAACCAGAATCAGTCGTGCTGCCAATTACACCATACCCCATTGGCTTTCACGATCGACTTCGTTGTCCCTGTGCTGTCTCTTGGGAGTTCCGAGGCCCTCGTTGCTGCCGGGAGAAATACTAGACCACGCCCCCACCAGAAGTGAAATCGGCCCCCACCCGCAGGCAAACACGCAGGTAGAGGCCGGTCTCGGGGTCTATCTCATGCGGTTGCGGCGGAGAGTTCGCACACGAGGAGCTCCGGCAGTTCCGCGAGCGACGTGATGGACGACAGGCCGGCGGGCAGCGTTCCCCCGGTCGGGCCCGTGCGGTTGATCCAAACGCCGTGCATCCCGGCGTCACGCGCGCCGATGGCGTCGGCGTGCAGCCTGTCTCCCACGTGGACGGTGTCGCCGGGCGGGACACCCAGGGCGAGGCAGGCCGTGTGGAAGATCACGCGCTCCGGCTTGGCGCAGCCGACCTCGCCTGCGATCAGGACTGCGTCGAAGTACTCGGAGAGGCCCAGCTGGGCGATCTTCACGCGCTGGTGACGGCCGGAGGCGTTGCTGATCGCGGCGATGGGCAGGCCTGTCGCACGCAGCCAGTCGAGCATCGGGATCACGTCGGGGAACAGGCACCAGCCCGCGGTGAGGACCTCCTGGCGGCCCAGCTCGCGGCGGGTGGCCTCCTCCAGGGTCAACTCCTCGCCCAACGCGGCGAAGAAGGCCTGGGTGCGGATGTTGCGCATCGACTCGTACTGGAGCTCGCCGGCGAGCTGGCGGGAGACGTGGTCGTCGGTGATTCGCTGCCACAACGACCAGGCGTCGGCGTTACCGACCATCGAGGCCAACGCGGCGCGCGAAGACGTGCTGTAGTCGACAAGTGTGTCGTCGACGTCCAGGCAGACAGCGCGGATCTCGCCGGTTCTCTTACGCGTGAAAGTCGGGGACGCAGTTGTCACCCCGGAAGGTTAGGTGCGAGGGGGCCTCGTCCGATTCGGCTAACGAGGTGATTCCTATAGGTCCTTGCACGATCAAGCGGACCTTGAGGCCCCGAACGAACCAGTGACGCTCGCCCAGGCGCCGATTGCAATCCCCCGGTCGAGTGTTGTTCGGCGACGCAACGACGCCTGCCCGAACGGGCTGTTCCGCGAGCGCGACACCTTAGCTCGCACAAGGACGTTCCGCATCTGCCGCAACCGTTTCGGGGCCTGGTTTCCCAGACCGTCTACAGAGTACTCGACCCTGCCCGGCGAGCCGCGTCACACGGAACTCGGCTTGACGCGTGTGGCGATCAAGAGCATGCTGAGTTTATTCAACAGTGGTTGAAAAGAGGGGATCGACATGGAGAGGACAACCTGCCTCGTCGTCGGAGGCGGACCTGCGGGGATGGTGCTGGGGCTGCTGCTGGCGCGCGGTGGTGTCGAGGTCACGGTGCTGGAGAAGCACGCCGACTTCCTGCGCGACTTCCGCGGCGACACGGTGCACGCTTCGACGCTCACACTGATGGACGAGCTGGGACTGGGGCCCGCGTTCGCACAGGTGCCGCACCAGGACATCGACAGGATGGAGGCGCTGCTCGACGGCAACGCCACGGCCACGATCGCCGACCTGAGGAAGCTCCCCGGCCCGAACAAGCGCATCGCGATGGTGCCGCAGTGGGACTTCCTCGACCTGCTGGCGGACGCGGGCAAGCTCGAACCGACGTTCACGCTGCGGATGAACACCGAGGTCACGGCGATCACCAGGAGCGGCAACAGGGTCACCGGCGTGAAGTACCGGGACCGGGTCGACGGGCACGAGGGCGAGATCGCGGCGGACCTCGTCGTCGCCGCGGACGGGCGCAGCTCGATCCTGCGCGACGCGGTGAACCTGCCCGTGTACAGCTTCGGCGCGCCGATGGACGTGTGGTGGTTCCGCTTGCCGCGCAACGAGGACGACCCGGTCAAGGGCGGCGGTGGCCGGTTCAGCGCGGGCAGTGCCATGGTCCTCATCCCGCGCGGCGAGTACTTCCAGTGCGCCTTCCTGATCCGCAAGGGCACGGACCAGAAGCTCCGCGCCGAGGGCGTCGAGAAGTTCCGGGAGCGCGTGGTCACGCTCGTCCCGTGGCTCGCCGACCGGGTGGACCACATCAAGTCCCTCGACGAGGCGAAGCTGCTGGACGTGAAGCTGGACCGGTTGCGGCGCTGGCACGTCGACGGTCTGCTGTGCATCGGTGACGCGGCGCACGCGATGTCGCCCGTCGGTGGCGTCGGCATCAACCTGGCCGTGCAGGACGCCGTGGCGGCCGCCAGGCTGCTCGCGAAGCCGTTGCGGCAGGGCACGGTCTCACCCGCGGCGCTCGCGAAGGTGCGCCGGCGGCGGTTGTTCCCGACCGTGGTGATCCAGACCCTGCAGCGGGTCATCCACCGGTTGTTCCTCGGCCGCAAGCTCAACAGCACGGAGACGGTCTCGAACCCCGGCGTGCCGCTGCCGCTCAGGCTCGCCCAGCGGTTCCCGTTCCTGCAGGTGGTGCCGGCGTACGTGATCGCGATCGGGCCGCGCCCGGAGCACGCGCCGGAGTTCGCCCGCCGAGCACCGCAGACCATCGCCAGGTCGTGACGACCACTAGGTCGTGACGAAGGCCTCGGAGGACTCGCCGAGCACCATCGCCACGGCGTGGGCGCGGTCCCGGGCGCCCAGCTTGCGCAGGATCGCCTTCACGTGGGTCTTCACGGTGTCGTTGCTGATGAAGAGCCGCTGGGCGATGCGCGCGTTGTCCATGCCCTTCGCCATCTCGGCCAGCACGTCGAACTCGCGCGCCGACAGCTGGGCGAGGGAGGCGGGCGGAGGCATCCGTGCCGGCAGACGTGCCAGCGACCCCACCCGTGCGTCGATCGTGGCGGGAGCACCCCGCACGGCGGCCGCGATCAGCGGCAGCAGCTCGGCCACGGGTGAGGTCTTGAGCAGGTAGGCCACCGCGCCGGCGTCGAGCGCCGCGCGGGCCCAGCTCGGACTGTCCGCATTGGACAGGACGACGACACGGGCGCTCGGCCGGTACTGCGCCGTGTCGCGCACGGTGCGCAGCGGACCGGCGCCCGGCACGTCGAAGTCCGTGACGACCAGGTCCACCGGTGTGCTGCGCAGACTGCGCGCGGCATCGGCCACGGTGTGGGCGATGCCCACAACGCGGAAGCAGTGCGTGCGGTGCAGCGAGAGCCGCAGTCCCTCGGTGAGGAGCTGCGAACCGTCGACCAGCAGCACACGGGTGGACGCCAGGTCCGTCATGACACCGGGAAGTTACTCGCGGGTACCCGAGTGCGTAACCTGCCGAACGCCGGATTGCTCCGTACGGCTACCTATTTGCGACCGGATTGGTGAGCGTGCCAAGGCCGTCCACAGTCACGGAAACGGTCTGTCCGGCCGTCATCGGCCCGACGCCCGCCGGGGTCCCGGTCAGGATGACGTCGCCGGGGAGCAGCGTCATGATCCCGGAGACGTACTCGATGAGCGACGGAATGTCGTGCACCATCAACGAAGTACGCCCGTCCTGCTTGACCTCCCCGTCGACCTCGGTGACGACGCGGACGTCGGACGGGTCGAACTCCGTCTCGATAAAGGGACCCATCGGGCAGAACGTGTCAAAACCCTTGGCACGCGTGAACTGCACGTCCTTCTTCTGCAGGTCGCGCGCGGTGACATCGTTGGCGATGGTGTACCCCATCACGACGCCCATCGCCTTGGCCTTCGAGACCTCGCGGCACGGCTGGCCGATGATGACGGCCAGCTCGCCCTCGAAGTCCACGCGCTCGGACGCGGCCGGGATCTTGATCTCGACGTTCGGGCCGATGACCGACGTGTTGGGCTTGAGGAACACCAACGGCTCGGCCGGCACCTCGTTGCCGAGCTCGGCGGCGTGGTCGGCGTAGTTGCGGCCGATGCCGATGATCTTGGTCGGCAGAATCGGCGCCAGCAGCCTGACGTCGGCCAGCGGCCACTTGCGGCCGGTGAACGTGGGCGTGCCGAAGGGGTGTTCGGCGATTTCCGCGGCCTCGTCGCCGTGAACGGCGACGAAAGCCACGCCTTGGGGGTGAGCAATCCGGGCGATACGCACGTTCCAACCTTAGACGGGCTTGGAACTCCGCATCGACTTGTGCACGAGCGCATCACACAGCGCGAGCCACGAGGCTTCGACGATGTTCCCGTGCACGCCCACGGTCGTCCACTCGCGCTCACCGTCGGTCGACTCGACGAGCACGCGCGTCACGGCGTCCGTGCCGGGGTGCTCGGTGAGGATGCGCACCTTGTAGTCGGCCAGCTCCACCGTGTCCAACCACGACAGGTGCGGCAGCAACGCCTTGCGCAGGGCCGCGTCCAGCGCGTGCACGGGACCGTTGCCCTCGGCGGTCGCGATGACCCGCTCCCCCGCCACGTGCACCTTCACCGTGGCCTCGGACACGATCTCACCGTCCGAGCGGTGGTCCAGCACGACCCGGTAGGACTCCAGCGTGAACGGAGGAGTGTCCAGTTGGGACAGCTCCGAGCGCAGCAGCAGTTCCATGGAGGCGTCGGCGGCCTCGAACGACCAGCCCTTCGCTTCCAGTTCCTTGACGCGCTTCAGCGCGCTGCCGACCTCGGTTGACCGGCCGGCCAGGTCGAGCCCGAACTCACGTCCCTTGAGTTCGATGCTCGCCCGGCCGGCCATCTCGGTGACCAGCACCCGCATGTCGTTGCCGACGATGTCCGGATCGATGTGGTTGTACAGCTCCGGATCCACCTTGATCGCGCTCGCGTGCAGACCCGCCTTGTGAGCGAATGCTGACGACCCGACGTAGGCCTGGTGGGTGTCGGGTGCGATGTTCGCGATCTCGGCCAACGCATGGGAGACACGGGTGAGCTCGGCCAGTGCCCCGGTCGGGAGCACGTCCACGCCGAGCTTGGTCACGAGGTTTCCCACGACGGCGAACAGGTCGGCGTTGCCTGCTCGCTCGCCGTATCCGTTGGCGGTGCACTGAACGTGCGTCGCGCCCGCCTGCACGGCCGCGATGGTGTTCGCCACGGCGCAGGACGTGTCGTCCTGGCAGTGGATGCCTACTCGGAAGCCGGTCTTCTTGACGACTTCCGCGACCGTCTCAGCGAGACCCAACGGCAGCTGACCACCGTTCGTGTCGCACAGCACGACGACGTCCGCGCCACCCTCCACAGCGGACTCCAGCACGCGCAGGCTGGTGTCCGGGGAGAACGCATATCCGTCGAAGAAGTGCTCGGCGTCGAGGAAGACGCGCCTTCCGTGGTCTTTGAGGAACCGGACGGTGTCGCGCACCATCCTGAGGTTCTCGTCGGTGTCCGTGCGCAACGCGCGTTCGATGTGCCTGAGGTCGGACTTGGCAACCAGCGTGATCACCGGCGCCTGGGAGTCCAGCAACGCCTTGACCTGCAGGTCCTCCTCGACCTTCACCCCTGCCTTGCGGGTCGCTCCGAACGCGACCAGCTTGGCGTGCTTGAGCTCCAGGTCACCGGCCGCGGCACGGGCGAAGAACTCCGTGTCCTTGGGCAGAGCGCCGGGCCAGCCGCCCTCGATGAACCCGACGCCGAGCCCGTCCAGCAGCCGCGCCACCGCGAGCTTGTCCGTGACGGAGTACGAAATGCCCTCACGTTGTGCGCCGTCGCGCAACGTCGTGTCGTAGACGTGGAACTCGTCGGTAGGGCCGGCCATCGGGGTCATCTCCTCATCCGGACAAACAAAAAGACCCCCCGCGGGATGCGAGAGGTCTGCGCGTCGGGTGCCAGGGGCGGCAACTACCCGACGCGCTCGTCGATAATGATGGCGAGGTGCTGAGCCATGTAGCGGATGCTGCCACAGCTCAGCACGACGTACCAAGCGCCGGGAGGAAATCTCCCACTATGTGGTTACGCTGAGTACTGCCGCACGCCTGGCAGTACTCAGCACGGCATCTCAGATGGACGAGAGGACGAACTTCCCGTCGCAGGGCTTGGCGGCCCGGTTCTGCACGGAGAGGAAGACTTCCCGGTCGACGGTGCCTCTCCGGTCGATCCACTGGAGGTGGTCATTGGCGTACAGGTCCAGGATGCAGGCGACGTCCGGCACCACGCCCGGTACGTAGGCGGTCTGCGGGGAGGCGGACATGCCGATGCCGAACCACTTCCCAGATCCGACTTCACCGATCCGCTCCGAGTGCTCGATCGGAGCCGAGCCGAGCAGAACGTCACCCTGACAGGCGATGGCGCCGACGTTCTTCACCTCGTAGGTCACGTTGAGGCCAGTGGCCCACATCACAAGCAGGGCCCCGAGGTCACGCAGAAGCCAGGTACTTCGCGAAGGCCTCGATCGACGCCGGGTTGCGCGGCGACTCGACCAGCGCCGCGTACGGAAGGGCGTAGAAGCGCTTGTTCCTGATCGCCGGGGAATTCGCGAGCGGCGCGAAGCCCTCCAGGAACTTCTGCTTCTGCTCAGGTGTGTTGAAGTCGCCGTCCGCGTAGTCGACGATCAGGACCACGTCGGGGTTGCGCTGCACGACGGCCTCCCAGTTGACCGTGGTCCAGCTGTCGTTGAGGTCGCCGAAGACGTTGTCGCCACCGGCCTTGCCGATGACGTCCTGCGGGGCCGCGTTCTTCCCGGACGTGAAGGGCTGGTCCTGGCCGCTGTCGTAGAGGAACACCTTCGGGCGCGGCTTGCCCTCCATGAGCTCGGCCGCGTTGTCGATCTGCTGCTGGTAGCCCTTGATGAGCTCCTCCGCCTTCGCCTCGACGCGGAAGATCTTCCCCAGATTGCGGAGATCCGTGTACAACGCGTCCAGGGCGGGCATGATGCCGCGCTGCTTGCCGACGCCGTTCCGGCACGCCTCGGTGAGCTGGTACGTGCCGATCCCGAGCTGCTTCAACGCGTCCGGTGTGAAACCGGTGCTCTCGCTGAAACCGTAGTTCCAGCCGGCGAAGACGAGGTCGGCGTTGGCGCCCTGCACGACCTCCTTGGAGATCTTGTCGGCGAGCTTGCGGGTGCTGTCGAAGTCGGCCTTCCACGGCGAGGTCTTGAGGTCGGCGGTGTTGTCGCCGTTCACGACGTACCCGGCCATGCGGTCCTTGAGACCCAGCGCGAACATCAGCTCGGTGATGCCGGTGTCGTTCGTGACCACTTTGGACGGAACCTCGTCGAACGTGACCTGCTGGCCGCAGTTCGTGACGGTGACCGGGTCGGTCTTCGAGGCGTCCTGCGCGACCGTGGCGCCACAGCCGGAGACGAGCAGCAGAGCGGCTGTGACGAGTGCGGTTCTCAAGGGGTGACCTCCTGGTCGAACAGGAGTTGCGGAACTCCCGTGGTGGGGTGCGTGACGACGTGTGCGGTGACGTGGAAGACCTTGGCGATCAGCTCGGGCACCAGGACTTCCTCCGGGGTGCCGCCCGCCACGAGACGTCCCTCGTCGAGGACGTGGAGCCGGTCGCAGAAGGACGCGGCCAGGTTCAGGTCGTGCAGGACGGTCAGCACCGTGACGCCCAGGCCTCGGGCGAGGGACAGCACCTCGAGCTGGTGACGGATGTCGAGGTGGTTCGTCGGCTCGTCCAGCACGAGGACCTTCGGCTCCTGGGCGATCGCCCTGGCGATCAGCACGCGCTGGCGCTCGCCGCCGGACAGGCTGAGGAAGCTGCGCTCGGCGAGGTGGGCGACGTCCACTGTGGCCAGTGCGTCCGCGACCACCCGACGGTCGCGGACTGGGTCGCGGTCGTGCGGCAGCCTGCCCATCTCCACGACCTCGCTGACCGTGAAGTCGAACTCGACCTGCGACTCCTGCGTGAGCGCGGCCAGATCGCGGGCGAGGTCGTGTCGCTTGTGGACGTTCTGGCCGTCGATCAGCACGGCGCCCGCGTCCGGCTTCAGCGCGCGGTAGACGCAGCGCAGCGTGGTCGACTTGCCGCTGCCGTTCGGGCCGACGATGCCGACGACCTCGTTGTCGGCGTGCAGCGTGATGTCCTCGACGATGCCGCGGACGGTGACCTGGTCGACCTCGACGCGCATCAGCGTCCTCCGAACACGTAGGCCCTGCGGCGCATGAGGAAGATGAAGCACGGCACCCCGATCGCGGCCGTGATGACGCCGAGCGGCAGTTCCTCCGGTGCCGCGAGCATCCGGGCGGCGACGTCCACCCACACCAGGAAGCTCGCTCCGGCGAGAGGCGCGAGCGGCAGGACCCTGCGGTGGTCGGCGCCGACGACCATGCGCGTCAGGTGCGGCAGCATCAGCCCGACGAACCCGACGGCCCCGCTGACCGCCACCAGCACGCCGGTGATGCCCGCGGTGACGACGAACAGGTGCGTGCGGAACCGGTTGACCGCCACGCCGAGCGTGGTCGCGGTCTCGTCGCCCATCGCCAGCGCGTTGAGCTGCCGCGCCCTGGACATCAGGTAGACGATCCCGGCCGCGGTCACCACCGTGGCGACGGGCAACGACTGCCAGTTCGCTCCGCCGAGGCTGCCGAGCAACCAGAACATGGCGCTGCGGGCCGCCTCACCGTGCGGTGCCTGGAACACCAGCAGCATCGCCACGGCGGAGAACCCGTACGCGAGCGCGGTTCCGGTCAGCACCAGCCGCAACGGTGTGAGCCCGCCGCTCGTGCGCGCGGTGAGGTAGACCAGCGCCGTGGCACCGAGTCCGGTCAGGAAAGCTCCGGTCGAGAGCGCGTACACACCGAGCCCCTGGAGGACACCGAGCGTCGCCACCGCCGTCGCACCGACGCTCGCGCCGGACGAGATGCCGAGGACGTACGGGTCCGCGAGGGCGTTGCGGACCATCGCCTGGATCGCGACGCCGACCGCGCTCAGCCCGGCACCGACTACCGCGGCGAGCAGCACGCGGGGCAGCCGGATGTCCCAGACGATGTGGTACTGCCCGGCGAGGTCCGCCGGGATCGTGCCGCCGGTGACGGCCGCGTGCAGCAGTTCCAGGGTGAGGCCGAACGGCACGGAGACAGGTCCGAGGGAGACGCCCGCGACGACGCTGACGGCGAGCACGCCGACGAGCGCGCTGATCTTCCCGATCACTTGGTCCCTTCCCGCAGTCCACGGCAGGAGTCGGAGGTTCTCTTCAGCCGTGTGCGGGTATTCGGGCTCGCCCTCGTGGAGGACCTACCGTTGCGGGTCAGCGCCGGACTTCGACCGGACTTCCCCCGTGCACGACGAGCTCACCCTAACCCACGAGCCACTCCACAAAATCGGGCGGAGACGCGTCTGACAGACATGGACCTGGGCGACCGAAGACGACAGCGGCGTGAGCGACTGCGGAAGGAGTACGGCACGGCGAAGGTGTCTCAGGTGGACGACAACACCATCGCCCTCATCGCGTTCGTCGCGCTCCTCCTCGGCATCCTGGGCGGCTTCGTCCTGCAGCAGCAGCTCGCCGGCGCGCTGAACCAGGCCTTTTGCACGCCGGCGTCGTGCCAGGTGCTGCCGCAGGCGCTGACCGGCTGGGCGATCGCGGTGACGCCGCTGCCGGTGTTCCTCTGGCACCGCAACGCGGCGTTCTACCTCGGCATGTTCCTGGTCGGCGTGATGGGCACGTTCTTCATCACAGCGGCCCAGGGTGGCACCGCCGACGGACTCTGGCTGCTGCCGCTCGTCTACTTCGTGGTTGGGCTGCTGTTCGTGCCGTTCAGCCTCTGGATCTCGCGCCTGGCCGCACCGGGGTGGCGTGCCGCGGCGGTCGCCGGCCAGCACTGGATGCTGCTGATCTCCTTCGTCCTGTGGCTGGCCTGATCGTCAGAGGACACCTCCCGCACCGAACTCCGGCTCGAAGCGGCGGAAGTACTCCATGCAGTTCGCCATCTGGTGCTCGACGAGGCCGAACTTCGGTGTGTCGTCAGGACCGAGCATCGCGAGCACGTCGACGGACTCGGTCGCCTTCTCGCCGGGGACGAGCACCTCCGCCCGGTCGCCGGGAAAGACGGACACCTTGTGGCCGACGTGCCACACGTCCCGCCGCGAGCCCTTCACCAGGACCTTCCACGGTGGATCGTGCTGCTCCCGGTCCTCCAGCTCGACACGGATCTTGAGCAGGGCGTCGAACACGGACTCGCCGGTGGACATCTTGCGGCCGAACGGGCCGTAGACGGCCATCGTGATCTCTTTCACCGTCCGGGCCTGCCACACGACCCGGCCGACCCAGAGCTGTTCCTTGCCGGAGGCGGGATCCTTGCCGTGGAGGGGGATGTTCCGCGACACCGGCGGGAACTCGCCGCCCTTCGTCCACTCGGGGAGCTCCTCCACCGGCTGCTGGGGAGGTGACATCTGTCGCTGCGGCGGACGCATCGGGTGCTGCGGACGCATAGGCGGTTGCTGGGGGTGCATCGGTACGAACTCCTGGGTGCGTCAGGCGTGCTTGGCCATGATGTCGCGCATCTGCTGCCGGTAGCTGTTCATCACTTCCCGCTGCCTGAACGCTTCGTCGGGACGGAGGTCGCCCAGGCCGCTCTCGATCCGACCGACCAGGTCCTTGAGGTAGAAGTAGTCGCTCTTGTCGGGTTCCGGCAGGTGTTCCGGTTCCCGGACCCTGGGTTGCTCGTCCGGCTCGCGCTTCGGTTCCTCCGCCGGCGAGTCGGGCTCGCGGTGCTCGGAGGGGGCGTCGGGCTGGTCCGGGTCCGTCTTCTGCGGACCGAACGGTTCGTCGCCGTGGTGCGGGTTGTACTCCGCCGTGTGCGACGAGGGCTCGTAGTCCTCCCGCAACCACGGCGGCCTGCCGTCGTCGACGTGCCTGCCGAGCCTGGTGGCGGCCTGCTCGGTCGCCTCCCGCGCGGCGGCCTCCGCCGCCTCGCGGGCAATCGCCTTCTCCGCCGTGCCGGCCAGACCGGCGCCGTCCGTCGCGATGCCGATCGCGATGTCACCGACCAGCTGGCCCGCCGCGCCGAACGGGTCCTTCTTCCACTCCTCGAAGTTGAGGATGCCCTTCACGGCCTCTGCCGGGTGCGTGACCATGTGCACCATGCCCGAGGCCTGCTTCATCATGTTGGCCGCGTACTCGCCGGGATGCGCCACGTTGTACGGGTCGAGCGGGTTCCCTGCTCGGATCAACGTCACCAGGCTGGTCACGGACCTGCCCAGGCCGTCGCCGAACTTCTCCACCTGCTCGGACATCTTCTCGAACGTGTCCTCGGCCGTCGCCACGAACTTGGAGAGGAAGCCTGGTTCCTCCGGTGCCTTGTCCTTCGACTTGTCGATCACCGAGGCGGCTTGCGCGGCCGCGTCCTTCACCGCCTTCCGCGCGTCGGCGAGGATCCGTTCGGCCTCTTCCCGCTTGGCTTTTCCCGGATCGCTGAACGGCGCGAGCGGACCCGGTGCGGCACCACCGTTCGCGAACGCGTCCAGCGAGGCCTTCTCGTGTTGCGCCGACGCGGCGTCGTACTCCTTCTCAGCCGCCCGCGTCTCCGCCTTCGACTCGTTGTAGATGCGGATCGCCTCGGCGGCATCGCGCTGGGCGCGCTCGACCGCACCCTTGTACGTCGTCAGCGCGTCCACCGCCGGACCGAACGCCTCCGCCGCGTCACGCCACCTCGGAGTCTCCTTGGCGAAGTAGCCGCCGAACTTCTCGGCCGCCTGCCCCGTCCAGTGGCCGACGTCCAGTTTGGACACTCCGGCGTACGCCTCCTGGCAGGCGGTCGAGAGCTTGCGCAACCCGTTCGCGGTCTCCTCGAGGGTCGCGACATTGCCGGGGACGAGCTCCTTGGGATCGTCGGTGTCACCGAGCTCGCTGCGGCCGAAGAAGCTCACGAGCGGTCACCGGCCTTCTTGAACGAGGTCTCCTCGCCGAGGATGTCCTTGACCGACGAGTCCCACGCGTCCGCGGCGCCCTTGGTGGCCTTGTCCCACTGCTCACCCGGCGTGGTCTGGTTCAGGCCGGACTTGGCCAGGTCCTCCCAGGACTGTTTGGTCGGGTCGTCGTGGGAGTTCGGGTTGCCGAGCAGGAGCTGGAACGCCTCCTTGACCTTGTCCTCCGCCTGCTCGTACACGCTCTTGGTGTCGGTGAGCGCGGACACCATCTCCGTGCCTTCCTTCACCAGGTGCCGCAGGCCCCAGCGCCACCGGTCGAAGAACTCCTCCAGCGCATCGGCGAGCACCTCGTCACCGCACTCGTCCTGGCCGGGGCAGAGCATCCCGAAGGTGCTGGTGGTGGACGCGAGGTGGCCACCGTCCGGCGCGATCTCCTTCAGCGCGGCAACCGTGTCGTTGATGCCCTTGATCGCCTGCCCCATCGCGGTGAGGTCGACGCCGAAGCCGGTCACGCGTCCACCGCCACGTCGTCGGCGACGATGCCGCGCACCGGAGGCAGAGTCATCATGTGCCCGGTCCCGTTGTCGAAGACGACACCGGTGGGCTTCGGCAACGCGCGCAGGTAGTGGTCGAGCAGCCGTTCACCGGTGACTGCCAGGTAGCCGACATCGATGCTCTCGCGCCTGGCCTCGAGGTGTTGCCGCAACAGCTCGGGACTGGAGAAGGCGGCGAGCCAGCTCAGTCCCTCGATCGTGATCACCGGCAGCGACAGCGGATCGATCCGCTGCAGGTAGACCGTGCTCTTCCGGAAGGCTTCGACGAACGCCTCCGGCTCCCCCTCGCCGTTGCGGTAGCGCCGTGCGTGCTCCACCGCCGGGTTTTCGTTGTGCATGCCTCTCCCGTTCTGACCAATCCCCCCAGATCGGCAGAGCGGTACGTTACCGAGGACTCACCGTCCGTGTCGGACGGACGTTAAAAAAAGATCTTCGGAAAATGTTCTGCGGTCGTGTCGATCCCCCGCCGGCCCCGTTCGACCTGTGGATGCCGAGGGGCTGAGGAGCCCCGCACAGACACGGGAGACACACCATGAAGTTCATGCTGATCTGGCGCGCGACCGACGAGGCCTGGGCGAACCTGGGCGACGTGGACTTCGACAAGATGATGGAGCTCACCGGCCAGTTCAACGAGGAGATGATCCGCGCGGGCGTGCTGCTGGCCGCCGAGGGCCTCGACGACCCGGCGCAGGGTGTCGTCGTCGACTACTCCTGCGAACCGCCGCTCGTCACGGACGGGCCGTACGGCGAGGCCAAGGAGCTGTTCAACGGCTTCTACATCATCAACGTCTCCTCGAAGGAGGAGGCGGTCGAGTGGGCCAAGCGCGCCCCGATCAGGGCGGCCGGGTTCAAGACCGAGATCCGCAGGGTGCCGACGATCGACGAGTTCCCGCAGGACAACGTGTGGATCCAGAAGGAGCGCGCGTGGCGTGAGGCGCACGGCCAGCTCTGAAACGCACGCGGGGCCCTTTCGTGCTCTCCGAGAGTACGAAAGCTCCCCGCGTACTTCGAAAATTCAGCCGGCGCGAACGTTCGAGGACACCAGAGCGGCGCGGGATCTGATCACCTCGGTGGACGAGGACCCGGAGATCCTGGCCGCCCTGCGGGACGTGCGGGCGGCCGACTGGATGGCTCTTCCGGTGTGGGCTCGCAATCCGGCGTACCGGCTGGCCTGCCTGCAGCGGCCGGACGACCCGGAGCTGCTGCGCGAGGCAGCGGCCGACCTCCTCAGTTTCGGTCCCGACCGGGACGAGACCGCGGAGGAGTTGAAGCCGCGCGCCACGCGGTTGGAACAGTCCCCGTAGACGGCTCGGCTCCCGGCACCACGCAGGTGCCGGGAGCCGGAACAGCCGAGAACGCTCAGCCCGTGCGGACGTTCGACGACACGAGAGCGGCGAGCCTGTCACCGATCGCGTAGGTCGCGCCCGGCGACTGGTGGTCGCGGGTCGCGAGGTCGAACGCAACGGAGGCCTCGATCCGGCGCGACGCCTCGTGCTCGCCGAGGTGGTCGAGCAGCAGCGCCACGGACAGCACGGCGGCCGTCGGGTCCGCGATGCCCTGGCCCGCGATGTCGGGTGCCGAGCCGTGCACCGGCTCGAACATCGACGGGTTGCGGCGCGTCACGTCCAGGTTTCCCGACGCGGCCAGGCCGATGCCACCCGTGACGGCGGCGGCGAGGTCGGTCAGGATGTCGCCGAACAGGTTGTCCGTCACGATCACGTCGTAGCGGCCGGGGTCGGTGACCATGTGGATCGTGGCCGCGTCGACGTGCTGGTACGCCACGGTCACGTCCGGGTGCTGGAGCGAGACCTCCTCGACGACGCGCGACCACAACGAGCCGGCGTGCGTGAGGACGTTCGTCTTGTGCACCAGCGTCAGGTGGCGGCGCTGGCGGTTCGACGCGCGGGCGAAGGCGTCGCGGACAACGCGCTCCACGCCGAACGACGTGTTGAGCGAGACCTCGGTGGCGATCTCGTGCGGGGTGTCCTTGCGGAGCAGTCCGCCGTTGCCCGCGTACGGGCCCTCGGTGCCCTCGCGGACCACCACCATGTCGATCTCCGGCGGGTCCGCGAGCGGGCTGCGGACGCCGGGGTAGAGACGAGCAGGGCGGAGGTTCACGTGGTGGTCGAGTTCGAAGCGCAGGCGCAGCAACAGCCCCCGCTCCAGAATTCCGCTCGGCACCGACGGGTCGCCCACCGCGCCGAGCAGGATCGCGTCGTGCTGGCGAAGCTCTCCCAGCACCGACTCGGGCAACAACTCTCCCGTGGCGTGCCAGCGCGCCGCGCCGAGGTCGTAGCGAGTGATCTCGGCCGCCGGAACGACCTCGCCGAGGACCTTCAGGGCCTCAGCGATGACCTCGGGCCCGATCCCGTCTCCTGGGATCACTGCGAGCCGCATCCACACACCTCCCAGGTGTCCGTCCCCAATTAGTGGGACTACTTTCCTTCGCGAAAGGCTACCGGCATCGCCGCCACTCGCCGCATGCCGGACACCCCTTCGGGGTGGTTTCTCCCGTACTGCGGGACACCCACACGGCCCATTCCGCACTTTCGGGTGTCACTCGACCGCAGTACAGCTGTCGCGTCAAGGGGTGACACCCCTGCTCACACCAGAAGGGGCCTGGGTTCCGCGTGCGGAATCCAGGCCCCTTCTACGAGCACGCGGGGACCTTTCGTTCGCTCCATGTGAACGAAAGGTCCCCGCGTGCAGTCAAACCGGAACTAGTAGGCCGAGCTCCGGCCCGACCGGACCAGGACGACCGACGCGCGGTCGCCGTTGGCGTTGTGGTGGTTGAGGACCAGCAGGCCCTCGGACTTGTCGGCCTTCAGCGCCGCCTCGTCCTTGTTCACCACGAGCGCGGTGCCCGGCTTCGCGACGTACGAGAGCGCCGCGTCGCCACCGCCCTGCGCCCACAGACCCGGCTTGAGCGGGTCGTAGGACAGGTTGCGGTCGATGACGTCGACCAGCTTGTTCGCGTTGCCCGGCGCCACGTAGAAGCCACCGGTGCCCACGACGTACGAGATCCGCGCCGAGTCCTTCGACGGGTCGATGCCCAGTGCCGTGAGCAGCACCGGCAGGACCACGACGTTGGTGTCGGACGTGTTCGCGTCGACGTCGCCGAACAGGCCGTTGACGCCCTGGATGTCGACCGTCTCACCCGTCTTGAGGTCGACCGTGGACGCGACCAGCAGGTCGGTGTCGGTCAGGCGGGTGGCGAACGTCTCGAAGTCCGCGGTGCCGTCGCCGTTGGTGTCGATGTCGACGAACGGAACCGTGTTCTTGCCGAGGTTGTACCAGTTGCCCCACGTCGCGACACCGAACGCGAGCAGCGACTCCTCGGGCTTGCCCTGGGCCTTCGCGAGCGGGGCCGTGGAGGCCGCGCCGACGTAGCGCAGGTCGCCGCCCTTGGCGGTCTCGTTGAGCGCGCAGTTCTCGGTGACGTTGCGGCGGCAGTCGCGCAGCTTCGGCGACTGGGCCTGCAGCTCGAGAACGCTGATCAGCGAGCGGTAGGCCTGCGAGCCCGTGCCCTGGTCGACGCCGCGGCCGGTCAGGTTCAACACGGCCTGCTTGTCGTTGCCGCGGAACTTCAGCGTGGAGGCGGTGTTGATGTCCGCCACCGGCTTCGGCGCCGAGTACACCGACAGGCGCAGCGGCACCGTCGCACCCGCGGTCGGCGTGAGGGTCACGCGACCGGACGCGTCCGCGAGGAACTGCCGCGGCACGTCGAGCTGCGTCGGCTCGACGGTCGAGTCGACCGTCTTGCGCAGCGCCTTCGGGTCGTCGATCTTCAGCGTCACCTTGACGCGGGCGACGCCGCGCGGGCTCAGCTTCACCTTGTCCTGCGAGAGCACGTAGCTCACGCCGGGGATCGACGTGGCGGCGGTGTAGCCGACCTTGTACTCCACGGCCTTCGTCGACTTGTTGACGATCTTGATCGTCTTGGTCTTCGAGACCGGCTTCGAGACCTCGACGACGCCGAAGTTCGCGCTCACGTAGCCGGGGTCGTCCTCGACGTAGGCCAGGACCTGGTTGTCGATGGCGGCCTTGCCGTCCACGCGGCCGGTGCCGACGCGGTTGGGAGCGTAGGTCTTGCCGTTCTCCTTCACGTCCGCGCCGGACGTGTTCATGATCGCGGCCTTGACCTCTTCCAGCGACCAGTCCGGGTGCGTCTGGCGCACCAGGGCGGCGATGCCGGCGACGTGCGGGGACGCCATCGACGTACCGGAGATCACCAGGCGGTCGTTGCCGGAACCGACGGCCGTCGACGAGATCGTGTCACCGGGCGCCGCGACGTCCGGCTTGATCGAGCCGTTGCGCGTGCCGCGGCTCGTGAACGAGCTCGGCGTGTCCGAAATGGACTGGTCGTAGGTCGGCACCGTGGTGCGCAGGGCACCCGCGAGGCGGACGGTCAGCGTGCCCGCGTCCAGCAGCGGGCGCACCTGGTTGGTGGCGTCGCCGGTGAACTGGAACACCGGGATGGTCGCGTTGCCCGCGATGCCCGCGTTGAAGTTGTTCAAAGTGGACGAAAGCACCACGCCCTGGGCACCGGCGGCCTGCGCGTTGTTGGTGCGGCCACCCGAACCACAACGGCGCGTCGCGTCGTTGTCGTCCCACTCGAGCCACACGAACTTGCCCGCGAGGTTCTCGGTGATCGCCTGGCAGCCGTCGAGGTTGCCCGCCTGGGTGAGCTTCACGACCGGCAGGGTCTTGTCGTAGCCGATGTAACCGGTGAAGTTCTGGCTGTACTGACCCGGCTTGACCTGGCCGCCTGCCTCGGCACCGTCGCGCAGCACGAACGAGTCGCGCGTCGACGCCACCGTCAGCGCCTCGGGCGTGTTGCCCGGCGAACCGCCGATGTCGTAGAGGTCGCCACCGTTGCCCGCGGAGAAGACCGGCATGACGCCGACCTTGTACAGCTTCTTGACGAAGAGGCTGTCGGGGTCGTCCGGGGCGCCGTAGTCGGAGCCGAGCGACAGGTTGACCACGTCGAGGTGGTCGGAGAAGTCGCCGTCACCGTCGGGGTCGAGCGCCCAGTCGAGCGCCTGCGAGGTGACGTTCGTCGAGCCCTCGCAACCGAAGACCTTCAGCGCGTAGATGAGGGCCTTCGGCGCGGTGCCGGGGCCGATCTTCATCGCGTTGAGGGCTTCCGGCGTGAGCTTGGTGTAGTCGCCCTTGAACGTGCTGCCGTCGGCGTTCTCACCGAAACCGGCGGTGGTGCCGGCGACGTGCGAGCCGTGGCCGTCGCAGTCGATGGGGTTCGGGTCCGGCTTCGGCGTGTTGACCGCCGGGTCGGTGCTCGACCCGTCGTAGTCCTCACCCACGAAGTCGTAACCGCCGACGACCTTCGCGGTCGGGAAGTTCGGGTCCTTCGCGCGCGGGTCGACGGCCTTGAACGCCGCGACGGTGCCGGGACCGCCGAAGTTCGCGTGCGTGTAGTCGACGCCGGTGTCGATGATGCCGACCCGCACGTCGTCGCCGAGCTTGCCGTACTGCTGCCAGACGTTGAGCGTCCTGGTGAGCTGGACGGCGTTGGAGTTCTGGCGCGTCTTCGGCACGACCGGGTAGACGGCGAGAACGTCCTGGCGCTGGGCCAGTTCACGCACCTTCTGCGCGTCGGCGTTCACGACGACGCCGGGAACGCCGTTGGACGTGCGGTACAGCTCCTTGGTGGCGGTGTCCGCCGTCTTGAGCTGGCCGACGACCTGGTCGACCGTCGCCGACACGTCGTTCTTCGCCTGCTTGGCGGCCTGCTTCGCTACTTCCTTGCCCTGGCTCTTCTTCTCGTCGAACGCGTCGACGGCCGGCTTGCGGTCGAGCGCGACGAACGCGGTGACCTTGCCGTTCTGGTTCAGCCTGGGAGAAACCTTGAGCTGCAACGCTTTCGCGTCCAGCCCGTGTGCACCCTTGACCGGCTGCGCGAGCGGTTCGCTCTGCGCCTGTGCCGTGGCGGGTGCGATCAGCAGTGTGGTGATGGCAGAGAACACCACCAGACTCGATCGTCTCTTCACAACGTTGCCCCAACCGAGGTGTGTGCTTCCGACCCGAATGCAAAATGTGCCGCGCCCTCTACGGCACCGGGCCAACCTCGTGGCGACGCTAATCGCTGATCGTGTGTCTGCGACTGCCCCGAAAGTATGAATATGTTCTACAGATAGTTGCCTGTTACGACTTCGTTGTGAACGACGATGTAACCGGGAGGGGGACTTTGCCGCCCCCGTCCCGGTTTGTCGTGACTATCCGAAGTCGACAGAGCGGACCGTGCGCGCTCCCACGGCGGCACCGATCGGGTCGAGCACGGCGGTGTCGACCGGGCGGTCCACCCGCAGCACCATCACGGCGTCGCTGCCGGTCTGGCTGATCTGCGCGGCCTCGATGTTCACGCCGGCCTCGCCGAGCAGCGTGCCGACCGTGCCCATGACACCCGGACGATCCGGGTACTCCAGCAGCAGCACGGTTCCTTCGGCCCGAAGGTCGAAGTTGCGGCCGTTGATGTTCACCAGCTTCTCGACCTGGGCGATGCCGCTGATGGTGCCGGACACGCTGTTGGAGCTGCCGTCCGCCTGCACGGCCTTGACCGTGACGAGGCTGCGGTGGTTCGGGCTCTCGGTCTCCTTGACCAGGTCCACGTTCACGCCGAGGTCCGCGGCGAGCTGCGGGGCGTTGACGAACGTCACCTGCGACTCGACGACCTTGGAGAAGACCCCGCGCAGCGCCGCGAGCGGGAGCACCTGGACGTCCTCATTGGACAGCTCGCCGCGCACCTCGACCGTGACGCTGGTCGGCGCCTTCGGCGACAGTGCACTGAGGACGGTGCCGAGCTTCTGCACGAGCGGCAGGTACGGGCGCACCTCCTCGCCGACCGCACCGCCCTGGACGTTCACGGCGTCCGGCACGAAGTCACCGGCGAGCGCGAGGACGACGCTCTTCGCGACGTCGGTGCCCGCGCGGTCCTGCGCCTCGCTGGTCGACGCGCCCAGGTGCGGGGTGACGACGATGCCCGGAACGTTGAACAGCGGGTTCTCGGTGGTCGGCTCGGTCGAGAAGACGTCGATGCCGGCACCGCCGACCTGGCCCTCCCGGACCGCCTCGGCAAGCGCTTCCTCGTCGATGAGGCCACCGCGGGCGGCGTTGACGATGATGACGCCCCGCTTGGCCTTCGCGAGCTGCTCGGCGCCGATGAGGCCCTTGGTCTCCGGCGTCTTCGGCAGGTGGATGCTGATGGCGTCCGCGCGCTCGAGGAGCTCCTCCAGCGTCACGAGCTCGATGCCGAGCTGTGCGGCGCGCTGAGCGGACACGTACGGGTCGTACGCGATGAGCGTCGTGCCGAACGCGGCGATGCGCTGCGCGAACAGCTGACCGATCTTGCCGAGACCCACCACGCCGACCGTCTTGCCGTTGAGCTCGACGCCGTTGAACTTGCTGCGCTTCCACTCGTGGTTCTGCAGCGTCTCGTGCGCCGCCGGGATCTGGCGGGCGACGCTGAGCAGGAGCGCGACGGCGTGCTCGGCCGCGCTGACGATGTTGGACGTCGGCGCGTTGACCACCATCACGCCGTTCGCGGTGGCCGCCGGAACCTCGACGTTGTCCAGGCCGACACCGGCGCGGGCCACGACCTTGAGCTTGCGGGTGGCGGCGAAGACCTCGGCGTTGACCTGGGTGGCGGACCTGACGAGCAGGGCGTCCGCGTCCTGCACGGCCTCGAGGAGGGCCGCGCGGTCGGTGCCGTCTACGTGGCGCACTTCGACGCCGTCGCCGAGAGCGTCCAGAACGGACGGCGCGAGCTTCTCGGCGATGAGGACAACGGGTCGGCTCGTGTTGCTCACGGACATCGCTCCCAGGAAGGGTCGGATCGTGGGGCGCGGGCGTGGTCGGGGGCGGCTGGCCCGCGCCGACCGGGCACCGCAATGTGTCCGGACTGTTAACGAGCATAGACAGGGGGCTTGCCCTGGCCTGTGGCGGGTGGCTCAGGTCACTGCCGGTGTCCTGCGAGATGGGACGGTGTTTGCGCTGGTTCTCACCTCGGCCCGCGTACTTGTTTGGCGGGGAAAGC